>CAYPFM010000001.1:0-346494 GCA_964410185.1 uncultured Candidatus Saccharibacteria bacterium
AGTCTGGGCCGTGTCTCAGTCCCAGTCTGGCTGATCATCCTCTCAGACCAGCTAATGATCGTCGCCTTGGTGAGCTTTTACCTTACCAACTAGCTAATCATGCGCAGGCCATTCCCAAAGCGCGTAAAGCTTTACTCCTTAGAGCACATGCGGTATTAGACACCATTTCTGGTGCTTATCCCTCACTTTGGGGTATGTTCCTACGTGTTACTCAGCCGTCCGCCGCTCGTGTACCCCCGAAGGGGCCTTACCGCTCGACTTGCATGTATTAGGCACACCGCCAGCGTTCATCCTGAGCCAGGATCAAACTCTCCAAAAAAAGAATTCGTTCTCTGATTCAGTCGTTTTATCAAATCTTGCGATCCGATTACTGACTATTTAAAACAATTCAAAATATAAATTGACGTTGATTTGCACTATTCAATTTTTAACGATCACCTCTTTCGGCGTCGGCATTGCCGCCTCTGATGGTTGGTCGTAGAAACTACTTGAACCAAGAGACACTTCAATACAAACCCGCGAAAAAGCTCCATTCATCGTACCTGTTAAGCCCTACCCTGTCAAGACTATTTACAGGGAATATGGCAGAATTTTGTTGTATTAGTTGCAACACCGCTTATGGTTGCTTACTTCTTGGCTGGTTTCTTGACGGGCTTAGCAGCTTCGGCGGAGGCTTCCTCAAGGGCTAGCTCGGCGTTCTCGGCAGCCTCTTCCTCTTCGTTGGCCTTCTTCACGAGGGCGAGCGAGACGACGCTGTCGTTGTCGCTGAGGCGCATGATGCGGACACCTTGGGTGGCGCGGCCAAGGGCTGGGATGTCCTTAAGGCCCAATCGGATGGTCTGACCCTGTTGGGAGATGATAATCACCTCTTCATCGTCGTTGTTAGAGAGCGCCTTGACGCCGATCAGGTCACCGGTTTTCTTGTTGACCACGGCCGAGCGGATACCAACACCACCACGAGCGTGCGCCGTGAACTGGTTCACCTTGGTGCGCTTGCCGTAACCGTACTGACTGATAACAAAGATGCTGGCTTCTTCGGAGACAATGTCCATGCCGATGACGTAGTCGTTGGCACGCAGGCGGATACCGCGCACACCACGAGAGGCGCGACCCATTGGGCGAGCATCTTTTTCGTCGAAGCGGATGGCCTGACCGAGAGAGGTTGAGATAATCACCTCATCTGAGCCGCTGGTCATGCGAACCCAGCGCAGCTCGTCACCTTCGTCTAGGTTGATGGCAATTAAACCGCTCTGTCGGACGTTCTGGTACTGCTCAAACGGCGTTTTCTTAACGACACCTCTGACGGTACACATGATCAGATTAGAGGCGCTGTCGGTCTTAGAGACGTTGATAATCGAGCTGACCTTTTCTTCGGGCTGCAACTGCAAGAGGTTGACGATGGCCACGCCCTTGGCACTGAGGTTAGTAGCTGGCACTTCGTAGGTCTTGAGGCGGAAGACGCGACCCTTGTTGGTAAAGAAGAGCAGGAAGTCATGGGTGCTGGCGTTGACGACATGTTCGATCATGTCCTCTTCCCTGGTCACCATGCCACGCTTGCCCTTGCCGCCGCGACCCTGCTTGCGGTAGTCGGCAATCGAGCTGCGCTTGATGTAGTTGGCGCTGGTTAAGGTAACGACCACTTGTTCATCAGGGACGAGGTCTTCGTCGCTCATTTTGCCGAGTTCTTGCGGGATAACTTTGGTGCGGCGTTCATCGCCGAACTGCTTCTTCATCTCGAGCAGCTCGTCCTTGATGATCTTGAGAATCTTCTTCTCATCGGCCAGGATGGCTTCGAGTTGGGCGATGGTCTTGAGGAGGGCAGCCAGTTCGTCTTCGATCTTCTGACGCTCCAGGCCGGCCAAGGCGCGTAGCTGCATGGCCAGGATGGCCTTGGCTTGAATCTCACTAAGGTTGAACTTGTCCATCAGGTTGGTCTGGGCTTCGTCAGTAGTCTGGCTGGCGCGGATGATGGCGATAACTTCATCGATGTGATCCAGGGCAATCTTTAAGCCCTCTAAGATGTGGGCGCGCTCTTTAGCCTTGCGCAGTTCGTACTCAGTACGGCGGCGAACGACGTTCTTACGGTGCTTGATGTACTCCAGCAAGATGTCTTGGACGCCGAGGACACGGGGCTGAATGCCATCAACCAAGGCCAACATGTTGTAGTGGAAGGTCGACTGCAGTGGGGTCAGCTTGTAGAGCTGGTTGAGTAACTTCTTAGGGTAAGCGTCTTTCTTGAGGTCGATCACAATCCGGACGTCACCACGTGAGCTTTCGTCACGAATGTCGCTAATGCCGGCAATCTTCTTTTCGTGTACCAAGTCAGCAATCTTGATAATCAATGATTCTTTGTTGAGGGCGTACGGAATTTCGGTAATGATAATCTGGTGGCGACCCTTGTTGGTTTCGTGGATGTCAGCAACACCGCGGACGATGACACCACCACGACCAGTCGCGAAGGCGGTGCGAATGGAGTCGCGACCGTAGACAATACCACCGGTTGGGAAATCGGGACCCTTCATGTGCTCCATGATGTCGTCCAGCGTCGCTTCGGGGTTATCAATCAGTACAACGGTAGCATCAACCAGTTCTGACAGGTTGTGCGGTGGGATGTTGGTGGCCATACCAACGGCGATACCCATCTGCCCGTTCAAGAGCAGGTTTGGCAGTTTGGCCGGCAGCACCTCTGGTTCTTGGCGGGTACCATCGTAGTTGTCGCGGAACGGCACGGTTTCCTTTTCGATGTCATCCAGCATGGCCTCGGCGTGGCGGGTCATCTTAGCTTCGGTATAGCGATAGGCAGCTGGTGGATCACCGTCCATGGAACCAAAGTTACCCTGGCCATTGACCAGCATGTACCGGAGTGACCACGGCTGCGCCATACGAACCATCGAGTCGTAGATAGCGCTGTCACCGTGTGGGTGATACTTACCCATAACTTCACCGACGATCTGGGCGCTTTTAACGGTCTTACCGCCGGCGCTGATGCCCATGCGGTCCATAACGTACAAAATACGACGGTGAACAGGCTTGAGGCCGTCACGAACGTCTGGCAAAGCACGAGCGACGATAACACTCATCGAGTAACGGAGGTAGCTGTCCTCCATGACGTTCTCGACGGTGCGGTTCTCGACCGTTCGGCTGTGGCCGCTGTCGAGGACTTCGCCTTCGTGCAGGACAACCTGTTCCATTGGTTTTTCTTCGGGTGTTTCTGGGGTGATTGTAGTGTCTTCAGTAGTGTCTGCCATCTTAAATATCCAAATCCTTTACAAATTTCGCGTGTGACTGAATGAAGTTCTTGCGAAGCTCCACTTCTGATCCCATCAACTTGTTGAAGATGGCATCGGCTTTTTCGCCGTCCTGTACCTTAACCTGAACCAGCACACGCTGCTCGGGGTTCATAGTGGTGGCGAACAGCTGCTCGGCATCCATTTCACCCAGACCCTTGTAGCGCTTCTGCTCCACAAAGCCCGCTTGCTTGATGCGGTCGTCGGCCGCCTCAGCCTTGAGGCCTTCCTTGCGACGCTTGGCAATGGTTTCGTCCAGTACCTTCTCGAGTTCTTCTTCGTCATAGATGAAGACGCTGGACTTACGGCCCGGCTTAACCAGCTCAAACAGTGGTGGCTTGGCCAGGTAGAGGTGTCCCCCATCAATCACGGCGCGCATGTGTCGGAAGAAGAAGGTTAGTAACAGGGTGCTAATGTGGGAACCATCGACATCGGCATCGGTCATGATGATGATGCGGTGATAGCGGAGACCATCGATGTTAAATTGCTCTTCGATACCAACACCAAGAGCCTTGATGAGCGTTACGATTTCGTTGTTGGCCAACATCTTGTCGAGGCGGGCCCGTTCAACGTTCAACACCTTACCACGGAGTGGCAGGATGGCCTGGGTCTTGCTGTCACGACCGCTCTTGGCAGAACCACCGGCCGAGTCACCCTCTACCAGATAGATTTCGGATTCGGCGGGGTTCTTTGATGAGCAGTCAGCCAGCTTACCAGGCAGACCAGAACCTTCCAGTACACCCTTACGAATAATGTTTTCGCGGGCGGCGCGGGCGGCCTTGCGGGCTCGAGCCGACAACAGCGCCTTGCCAACAATCTTCTTGGCAATAGCTGGATTTTCCTCGAGGTAGTAGGCAAAATGCTCGGCCAAAACTGTTTCGACGTAGCCACGAATTTCGGGGTTACCGAGCTTGTTCTTGGTCTGACCCTCGAACTGTGGATCCGGCATCTTTACTAAGATAACGGCAGTGATACCTTCACGCGTATCTTCACCACTAAGGTTCTCTTCTTTCTCTTTAAGCAGGCCGTTCTTGCGAGCGTAGTCGTTGATAACGCGAGTCAGGGCTGAACGGAAACCAGTCAGGTGCGTACCACCATCGGGGTTGTAGACGTTGTTGGCAAAGGCATTAATCGTTTCGGTATAGGAGTGGGTGTACTGCAGGGCGACTTCAACGCCAACGTCTTTGACGTCCTTTTCGACATAAAAAACATCGTCATCGACAACTTCCTTGCCAATGTTTAAGTGCTTCACATAAGATTGAATGCCACCTTCGAAGTAAAAGCTACAACGTTCACCGGTGCGTTCGTCGGTGACGAAAGTGCGGATGCCCTTGGTTAGGTAGGCTTGGTGACGCAGATAGTCGACCACCCATTGGTAGTCAAACACGACGGTTTCAAAGATGGTGTCATCAGGATAAAAGGTCATGGTCGTACCGGTATCGTCGACCTTGGCCCCCTTCTTGATTGGTGCCAGTGGAACACCCTTGGCATACTCTTGGGTGTGAATGTAGCCATCCTTGTGGATTTCGGCCATGAACTTGTTAGACAAGGCGTTTACCACGCTTGAACCGACACCGTGCAAACCACTTGACACCTTATAGCCGCCACCACCGAACTTACCACCGGCGTGTAGCACGGTGAGCACGGTTTCGAGCGCGCTCAGACCAGTCTTGGCCATTTTGTCGACAGGGATACCGCGGCCGTTGTCACGAACACGTACGCCACCATCGGCCAACAGCGTGACATGGATTTCGGTACAGTAGCCAGCGATGGCTTCGTCAACCGAGTTGTCGGCGATTTCTTTAATCAGGTGATGGAGACCGACACTGCCGGTGCTGCCGATGTACATACCCGGTCGTTTGCGAACCGGCTCTAGTCCTTCTAGAACTTGAATCTGTTGTGCGTCATAGCTTTTTTCTTTGCTCACGATGTCATTACCCTCACTTAAAAGTCTGTCAAAGTCTGTTGTTTCACGTCCCTTTGCTTACTCCCTATTATAGTCGAAACAGCGGTTGTGCACAACTCTTTAAAACATACTTGTTTATATGACTAGCTTTGTGGTTAAATAAGCAATAGAAGTATCAAAATAACAACAAAGTGTCACCAAAAATGAAAAAAAATAAGACAACTTTCAAACGTTTGGTTAGCAATCTCCCCTATAATCCCAGCCTGATTAATCAGGTTGCCTTTTATGCCAAGCGGCTCAAGCAAGAAACCTCGATTAGGCGCATGGGCTTCTTATTCATCGTATTAACGTTCTTGGTGCAGTTATTCGCTGTCATGGCACCACCAAAATCCAGCATTGCCAGCGCCGGCAACGATATTAAGCCCGGCGGCTTCTACTCGCAGGCCGAGGGTGTAGCTGCTTGTCGCAGCAATATGAATAACTACGGTGCCGTGTTGGGACAACTGGGTGTCAGCTGTGACGACCTGGCGGCTGGGACGGCTCGCAAGATTGACTACAACGAACAAGGTGGTCAGCTCTACTCCATCGGCTATGTCCCTCAGGGCTTCGCCAATGAACAACCAGTCGACCTGCCCAATATTAGTGTTCGTGTCTGGGCTCGTCCGTTGATGTCTTGGGGTGCTCACTGTTATAACGACGGTCGCGGCTGTATGGCCATCGTCGGTACCGACAGTTACGGTCGCTTCTTTATGGTGCTGTTCGCCTGCGGTAACTTAGTCACCGTTGGCCCACCACACCCAATTGCTCCACCGCCACCACCACCGCCACCCGCCCCTGTTAAGACGATTGTTTGTAATGTCCTGAATATGAACATTGCCAATGGCGCCCACATTCCTTTGGGTACCACCGTGAGTGTTCAGGGTATGGCCGGTGGCAGTAACTTGCCGAGTGGTGAACGCGTCGACATGTACTACGACTACTACAACACCGCCAACAAGGTGCCGTCACCCACCCAGGTCGCCCAAGGCGTCCCTTTCACCGGCAGCATGGCCTATGATCAAACCCCACGTACCTTCAAGATGGATCTGGCTGGACACTACGTCTTCCGCCTAACCGTTAAGTACGATGGCTCCAGCCGCACTGCCGCCGGTAGTGCCGTTGGTAGCTGTGCAAAGGACGTCTATGTCGACCAAGACACCTGCAAGAACCCCAACGACAAGGACAAGTGTGAAATCAAGAACAAGCGAGCCAAGAACATCACGCGCAACATCCCTGATGCCAACGGTACGACCGCTAACCCAGGCGACACCATCGAGTACACCTTGGCCATCACTAATACGTATAAGGCCACTGCTATCAAAGGTTTTGTTATCAAGGATCAAATTGGCGACATACTCGAATACGCCGACTTGGTTGACACGGGTGGCGGCAAGCTCGATGCCCAAAAGAATTTGGTCTACCCGGCTGTCGACATCAAGCCCGGCCAGACTATCGAGAAGAAGTTCACCGTTAAAGTAAAGGATCCAATTCCTTCTACCCCAGCCTCTTCATCCGACCCCGGTTCATATGACCTAACCATGACCAATGTCTACGGTGACACTATTAAGATCAAGGTCCCACCAAAGGGTGTCAAAGTCATCGAGGCCACCAGCACCAGTCTGCCAAACACTGGTCCTGGTGAAAACATGGCCATCGCCTTTGTTCTTACCGCTGTGGTTGGTTACTTCTTCTTCCGCAGTCGTCTACTAACTAAAGAATTAGATCTTGTACGCGAAGAGTACACCACAGGAGCATAAGCATGAGTGAACATCTTCCCCACCACGAACAACACGAAAAGTTTGAAGCCAAGCCTGACACCGAACCGCGCCGTGAGGCCGCGCCAGAACACCAGCCACGCCATGAGAAGAAATTGGAGCCGGTTGAGAAGTTAGCCCAGCACGCCAAAGAAGAGGCCGTGGTTGGCAAGGACTTAGTTGGGCACGAAAAGCAGCGCCCTGCTCAATCCGATCTGTACGTCACCAAGGAACTGAAGCAACAAACTTGGAACCGCAGTATGACCCGGGTACGCAAACACCTCTCAACGCCAAGTAAGGCCTTCAGTAAGGTCATTCACCAGCCAGTAGTTGACTCGGTCAGTCGCGTCAGCGAAAAGACCGTAGCCCGCCCCTCTGGCTTTCTGATGGGTTCCATTTTTGCCTTCCTGGGCAGTAGCGTCTTCTTATGGGTGTCGCGCCACTATGGGTTCACCTATAACTATCTGCTCTTCTTCTTGTTCTTTATTGTCGGCTTTGCCGTTGGCCTGTTAGTAGAGGCACTCCTGCGCGTCCTACACAAGTCAAAAGCCTAACAACCAAAAGACTCGGCACCACATGGCTGCCTAGCGTGGCATACATTATGGCTGCATCTGCTAACCCTCGAGGTCGAAGCCGCAGTCAGAAGGTATGCTGCGCTAGGTGTTGGCAGGTGTTGTTGGCTTCTTGTCGTCTTCGTCTCGGCGGTGCAGAACCCCGGTCTGATCGATATAGATGGTGTCTTCTGGGTCCGGCTGATCAGTGATTGGCTTAGCAACAGGGTGTGATTTAATCTTAATTTCCCCCGTCAGCGGCGAAGCTGGCTTTGGTGGGGCCTGCTTGACTGGCAAGTGTGCCTGCTTGGCCACAATCGGTGGCGGTGCCACTGGCATTGGAGTTGGTGGCGCAGTGTGTAGTGCTGGTGGTGGCGTGGTGACTGCCGGCATCGGTGGTGCGCTTGCCGCTGGGGCTGGGCCGGCTGGCTGGAACGGCTGTGGTGCCGGACGGGCTGGGCTCATTGGCGCTGCCGCTTGCGGTGGTGGCGTCGCCGTGCGGCGCTTGGCGAGCCAATCGTCTAGGAATGAAGAGCCGGCACCAGCAGCAGCTGGACGAGCACCAGGAGCAACTGGTCGTGGTGCGCCAGCTGGTGGCATCGCACCAGCGGTTGGTAGACGATTCGGACCAGCAGCCCCGGCGGGCGGGCCAAAGGCTGGACGGGCGGTTGGCTCGGGTGTGTGCATGCGGGCGAAGATCTCCTTCTCCACTTTGGCCCTAGGACGGCCATACTTAGCCGCTGAGAGCTGTTTAAGGGCGTCAAGGAGCTTCGCATTAGGTTCGCCCAGTTCGGGCATTGCAGCCATGCTAAATGGCTGAGCCGGGATGCCACCAATCAGCATTCGAACAACGGCATTAAAGTTCGGGATGCGCTGCAGGTCATCGGTGTCAAAGACTGGCTGGAACTGGCGGGCCAAGAACTCAGAGTCGTTGGTTCCTACCCGATACGCGATCACCGTACCGATGTTACCAAAGACAGCATCACGAATTTCATCAGTTAACTGGGTTGTGAACTGGTTGGCCACAATCAGGTTTAAGCGGTACTTTCGGGCCTCACTCAAGATAGAGGCAAAGGAGTCAGTCGAGAAGTTCTGGAACTCATCCACGTACAACGAGAAGTCCTTGCGCTCTTCTTCGGGGATGCTGGCTCGGCTCATAGCCGCCGCTTGGAACTTCATCACAAAGATCATACCCAACAGCTTGGAGTTCAGTTCACCGGTGCGCCCCTTCGACAGGTTAACTAACAGGATCTTGCCGTTATCCATGACATCGCGCAGGTTGAACGAACTCTTGGTCTGACCGATGATGTCACGCATCATTTCGTTACTTAGGAAGGCACCGAACTTACTGACGAACCAGCCAAGGATTTCACTCTTGTGGTAGTCGCTGGTCTGGGCCATTTCTTTATTCCAGAAGTCCAGCACGGTTTGGTCGGTGACGTACTGCTTGAGCTTGCGCTCGTAGGCCTTATCGGTAAAGACCTTTGGAATATCAATAAAGGTGCCGCCTTCGGGGCTGGACATAATCGTTAAGGCCGCGTTACGGAACCAGTGCTCGTAACGGGGGCCAATGATACCGGTGTGGCCGGGGTCGTACAACTTATAGAGCATGTTGATGGCTTCCTGGATCAGGAAGTCCTTTTGGTCAGGATGGTCGAACTCAAACAAGTTCAAGCCGAGCGGGAACTCCATATCGGCCGGGCTGAAGTAGATGACATCTTCGGTACGCTCCCGTGGCACCATGGCCAACAGGCGCTCAGCAGTGTCACCGTGCGGATCAATAAAGGCAAAGCCCTTCCCGTTCAGCATGTCTTGTAGCGCCAAGTTCTCTAGCAACGTCGACTTACCAGTACCGGTCTGCCCCACCAGATACATGTGGCGGCGGCGGTCGTTCTCGCTCAGGCGAACCGGCTTTTTAACACCACGGAAGACGTTGTAGCCAAGGAAGAGGCCGTCTTCGGAGATGTTACGCGGTCCATCCACCTGCTTGGAGTCCTGGCGAGAAAGTTGACTGGTCGGAATGTTCTTTTGGTCGGGAAAGTGGAAAATTGTCGCCAGCTCAACTGTGTTGAGGATGTTCTGATTATTCTCTGGTGGGAAAAAGCGCAAGATGTAGGCAGTTACAAAACTTTCGATGTCGTTTGACGGCGTGTACTTAAAGCCGTTGCGGCCAGGAGCATCAAACAAAGCAAACGCCGCCACCACGTTACCGAGGATGGCCTGCGCCCGTTGGGCGATGTTAGAGGAAACGACTACTCGAATGAGGACTTCGTAGCCTGGGTAATCGGTCTTCTGGTCGATCGCGTCTAGGCGCCCTTGTTCGTGACTCGATAGTTGCGGCTTATCATCCGCACCCGGCTTCTTCTCTTCTGGTGGCTTAACCAGAGCAACTGCCAACTGCTTACCCCACTCGGCAGCCAATGCACCGCCCTTCTTGCCTTCCTTGCCTTTGCGCTTTTTGCTGGCGATTCCTTGAGCCCTCTTAATCCAGCCAGTGTCGGCTGGCCGCAACAGAATCTGAATACCGGCGCCATCTTCTTTATCAAGTGTTGAAAGCGAGCTCAGCAGTGACTGCATGGCGTCACGCTTTAGATCTTGATAGGTAGCAATTGGGTAGGCAAAGCTTTCCTTAAGGGTTAGCTCACCACCAATCGTGCCACTAATCTTTCCAACCGGACTAAAAATATTGTGTTCAGCCACTTCTTCCAAGCGAGCTGCCGGGTAGGCGCTGACCACCGCCTGCTTTACAACCTCGACCATGCTCACCGGCACAGCCGCATAAAAATGTACAAAGCCCTTTAGGCCGACGATCTCAAAAGCAAAGTGACGCTGGCCGTAAAACTTGGTTTTAAAGTTCTTCTTCTGCAAAGTACTCGAGATAATACCGTAAAGAATCTGGGCCTTAGAGATGTTCTCGTCCATGACATCACGGCTGTCCCGGCCACCAATCTCGGTGTCATCGCTCGGTGGCGGCAGATGGATGAGCAGTGGCACCATCTTGAGACCACGCTCGATGTTTTTTTGCTCGCGCAGGAGTTTGCGGGAATGCATATACAAAAAGCCGCCCACAAAGGCCACCGCTGTTAAGAGGATGAATAGAATGATTAAGAAGCTCGTCACAACAGGCTCACTCTTCGTTCAACTTAACGTCTTTGTGATAACGTTTTTGGATATAGTCTTTCTTAACTTTGTTTATTTCGGCGTTCTGTTTATGGGGGTCGCTGCGCGTCTGGCTGACAATCGCCTTAGCCTTGTCAATCCAAGCCTTCTCGATCAGTTCCCCGTCATCAGCATCGACACTGTCGTCGACAACTGGTGCCTGGGCTGGTGCCAGTCCGGGGATGAGACCCGCGATACCTTGAGGATCGGCTGCCTGAACCGACTGAGCTGCTTGGGCGGGCGAAACGGGCGCTGGTGCAGCCGGTAATTCCATGTTGCGCTGCTCGGTTGACTGGGTCGTGTCTTGGCCATTTTCCAGGGGCGCAAGCGTCTCTGAGCCCGACTTAACTTGTGGCTCCGGCAACTCAAATTGCGGTGTGGGAAGCGTATTGTGATCCATTAGCCTAAATTATAGCAGCATAACCGTTAGCATGGAACGGCCATTTTATGAGGCCGAGAAGCGAGCCCGGCTGGCGTAGAACAACAAGATAATCGAAAGAAAAGCCACCAACGCAACGTCGCGCCAGGTCAGTTGGTTTACAGAACTGAGTATCAATAGAAACGACGGTAGCCCACTGACGCAGGCCGCCGCCAGGCGTCGCTTGGTCACCGACATCCGCGGCATAAATTGCTTCAGCACAAAGCTCACCGTCATAAAAATCGCCGCGAATAACAGCGCGAACGGCACGATCAAGAGTACAATTGGCAGCTTGCGGGGGTCGGTCAGAGAGAGCCACAAAAACAACGCCAGATAGAGACCGATAATTTTTGCTGGGGTGTAGAGTTTCTGGAGCTTCATAGCTGCTATTACTGTAGCGGTTTCCATGGTTAAAGACTATACCTTTGGGTTAACAAGTAGAGTGTTCAAACATGGAGCTAAGACGGTAAATCCGCCGCTATAAATAGACTATTAGGCGCTTACCGTCTTAAGCTTGACTGACCGCTCTGACCTGCTTTAGGCAAGTCGAGAGCGACGATTTTCTCCCAAGTTTTTGTAAAGAGTTTGGTGCTCTTTGTGAAGAGAGGTGTAAGTTTTTGTTTTGTTGCTTACATGTTTTAGGCTACGCCAAAACGTCGATTTTGTCAAGATATAATATTGTCACTACAACAACAATACCCTGTTAAGTGATGTTATATAGACGTATGAACACCAAATTTTCTGTTGTATTTATTAACTGCTTATTTTGAATAAACTCGACTCTTGCCTGTTTTATCGCCTATTTTGAAATCGTTTTTATAATTTCGCAAGGTAGCCAAATAGCTTTTTCTCAGCCGCAGCCAGCCTGTGCTCCGGCCTGCCCACAGGGCACTATTTTTCGGTACCAGACGAGGCCGCGGAACAGCCACTCGCCAGACCACCCGTTAGTGCCGGCTTGAGCCGATTGTGACAAATCCTTCAAGCCCGGCTCGGCCTGCTGCGTCGTCCGGTTGCGGCATGCAGCTGAGCCCGGACGCCAAGCATCAATCGGCTGCGTATTAAGGAAACAATGTAGCCATGGCAGATCCAGCTGCTAGTACTCACCAAAGCCACCCAAAAAGGTCTCATGGCTCAAAACCAGCCAAATAATAGCTTTTTGTGGGCAAAAAGGTACCTGAACCCGTTTTAGCCGGCTTTTGGATTCTTTGGGACCCGTATAGTTGGCGATAGAACCAGGCCAGCCAAGCAATGCGATAGCCATTGCCACCAAACGACGCGCGGCCGACTCGCCCGCGTGGGTGCGACTGAAAGTTATGCAGGACTTTTACATTTTGGGATTTTTGAATGCACCTCATTGCCCCATTCGGCACGCTCAAAGTACCTAAAACGACAGCTGGTAGTAAGCTTAAGCCAAAAGTTATACACAGGCTTATGAAATTTCTTACCATAATCGTGTTGACATGCTTTTGGGTAATTTATAAGATAGGGACAGCACTTGAACAAATAAAGTGCTCAAAAACAAAAAGCATCAAAAACAACGGCTTCTCGCAAGCCGTTGTTCCATGAAAACTAACAGTTCAAATTACTACAAAAACGTTCAAAACCAAACTCAAAACTCCTAAAACGAAAAGCCGCCTAACCCTCAAAAGTTAAGCGGTTTTTCATTATTCTTGAGTTTTTTCTAGACCTCCCTCTACAATGCTTTCCACCATGAAATATCCCGTGCAAAGCATTATCGAAACTGATCTTAAGGGCTTACTAGTGGATGTTGAGTGTCGCATCACAAACGGCCTCCCGGCCATTGTGATTGTTGGCTATGCCAACCGCTCGCTCGATGAAGCCAAGGAGCGCATACGAGGTGCTTTTAGTGGCGCGGGCCTCCGGCTCCCACGCAAACGGATTGCTATCAATTTGGCACCCGGCGATATACCTAAGGATGGTACCGGCTTTGACCTCGCCATGGCGGCAGCTATTATCATTGCCGAGCGACCAGAGCTGGCAGAAGGGCTGGCAGGCTCGGTGATGCTTGGGGAGCTCAGCTTAGATGGCGCTGTGCGGCCGATTCGTGGCCTTATTGGCAAACTGTTATCTGCCCGTGCTCACGGCATAACCCACTGCTTCGTTCCGGCTGCCAATCTCGCGCAAGCCCAGCTAGTGCCCGGGCTAGAGCTCCACCCCGTCCCCAGCCTGCAAAGCTTGTACGAACACATGCTTGGGCTGGAACCACTGGTCTCACGCGGCACCAAAGCGGCTACCGGAGGACAGAGCCTGCCTCAAGCGCTAACGGACCTTCGGTTAGTCGCTGGACAGCCCGGACCGAAGCGAGCGTTAGAGATTGCGGCGGCCGGTGGTCATCACTTACTATTCACCGGTCCACCCGGGACTGGCAAAAGTATGCTGGCCAAGGCCTTGCCTGGTATCCTACCGCCCCTGCAAACCGACGAAATCCTGGAAGTCACCCAGTTGCATAGCCTGGCTAGCCTCCACTTCGATAAGATCATCACTGAAAGGCCTATCCGTAGCCCACACCACAGTGCCAGCCTACGAGCTCTGATTGGTGGCAGTAACCCGCCGATTCCTGGCGAGATAAGCCTGGCTCACTGTGGCGTGCTATTTCTTGATGAGCTGCCTGAGTTCCAGCGCAACACTATTGAGGCACTACGCCAACCTCTCGAAGACGGACTGGTTAGTGTAGCCCGTGCTCGTCACACCGCCACCTTCCCTTGCCGCTTCATCCTGATCGCCACCGCCAACCCCTGCCCGTGTGGTTACTACGGTGAGGAGCGTGGCTGTCGCTGTCGTGCCCACCATGTAGCACAGTACCAACGCAAAATCTCGGGCCCCATCATCGACCGAATTGAGTTGTCTGTTCGGGTCGACCCAACCGAGCACCAACAAATCCTGACTGATAGCCCTAAAGTCGAGTCCAGTACCACTGTTGCCAAACGGGTAGCCGTAGCACGTACCAGGCAACTGGAGCGGCAAAAACAACTCAATAGTCAGCTTGATAATCTGGCCATTAAGCAGCACGCACTCCTTAACCGACAGGCCGCCTTCATGCTCAACCATTTCGCCAAAAAATATGACCTTTCGGCCCGCGCCTACCTTAAAACCATCAAAGTTGCCCGCACCATCGCCGACCTAGCCGGCACATCCACTATTGAGCAACCCCACATCAAAGAAGCTCTCAGCCTGCGCTACCAACCTCCCCCTCCCCTCTAAAGTTATTTTCTTTTTTCATGAAAGCATATCCGCAGGCCGATAGGCCGAGGACTCTATGCTTGAAGGAAAAGAAGAAAATAACCACTTCCTTATTGACCTCTGTTCCAGCCTCTGTTACAATAGCCGCTAAGACCAAAGTTTAAGGTTAAGGAGAGAGTTCAATCGACAAGCATACTCGCCTGAATGGAAGTATTCGGGCACCACGCCTACGCGTGATAGATCAGGACGGAGCCCAGCTCGGCGTATTGTCACGACAAGAAGCCCTGGACTTGGCCGCTGAACAAGGCTTGGACTTGGTTGAAATCTCACCCAACGCCGATCCACCGGTCGCCAAGATCGTTGACTGGGGTAAGTTTAACTACCAGAAGACGAAGCAGGCACAAAAAACCAAGCGAAGCGCCAAGAATCTGGAAGTCAAACAGATGCGCTTCGGCCTCAAGATCGGTGATCACGATCTGATGGTCAAGCTCGGCAAGGTGACCAACTTCCTCGAAGCTGGTCACAAGGTCAAGCTCACCGTGTTCTACCGAGGTCGCGAGTTGGCTCACAAGGATCTAGGTTTTAAACTAGCCGAACGAGTCATCGAGCTGCTGGGAGAAAAAATCGTGGTTGATCAACCACCACAGTTAGCAGGAAAGCAATTAAGTTTCGTAATAAGGAGTAACCCCAATGCCAAAGCTAAAGACGCATAGCGGCACCAAAGATCGCGTACAAGTTACCAAGAATGGTAAGCTACGCCGCCGCCATGGTAGCGCCGGCCATAACCTGTCGAAGAAGTCGGCTTCCCGCAAACGGACGTTTGCTGGTACCGAAACCTTGACCGGTGGCTTTTCAAGAAGTATTAAGAACCGTTTAGGAGTTAAATAATGCGAGTTAAACGAGGCGTCCCCGCTCACGCCAAACACAATAAGATCCGCAAAGCGACCAAGGGCTTTACCCGTGGTAACCGCTCAAGCGTTCGCCGCGGTAAACAGGCTGTCACCAAGTCATTGGCTTACGCCTACCGTGACCGCCGTAACCAAAAGCGTACCTTCCGCCAACTATGGAATGCTCGCATCAATGCAGCTGCCCGTTTGAATGGCACCACCTACAGCCGTCTGATTGCCGCCCTCAAGGGTGCCAACATCACCGTTGACCGCAAGATCCTCAGTGAACTGGCTGTTAACGAGCCAAAAGCCTTCACCGCTGTGGTGACTGCTGCCAAAGCTAAGTAATTACTCCTTACTCGAAGCTTAAAAAGAAAAAACCGTCCGATAAAGGGCGGTTTTTTCATGTTTAGCGCTAGGTTACCCGTAAGCCGGGTTCTGTTTTAGCTAATCATCTATCTAGTTATGCCGTTGCCGACACAATCGAGCGGTTCTTGTAACATGCCCTGGCAGGAAACCAATGGTGGACACATCTCCTTGCAGCCGGTAGGGTTTACCGCTCCCGTCTGTCACCAGACAGGACTGTGGGCTCTTACCCCACTCGTTTCATCCTTACCTCCGAAGAGGCGGTATCGTTTCTGTGGCACTTTCCCTGAGGTTGCCCTCGGTTGCCGTTAACAACTACCGTTCCGTACGCTGCCCGGACTTTCCTCCTACAGTTTAACGTGCAGGCGATCAGCCAGTAACCTAGCCCCATCATTATATCATGCTTACGCTCTATCTGTTAAACCGTTTTATTATTTACATCAATTGTTGCCATAAGCATGTTTACCCCTTATTTTGACTGAGTACATTAATGTCTTGTTTGCCTACGCCCTGAACAAAGGAGTACAATTGCTGACGAATGCGTATCAGTGATTTTGACTATCAACTACCAAACGAGCGGATTGCTCAGTTTCCACCGAAGGTACGGGGGCAAACCCGCCTCCTCACTGTAAGTCGAAAATCGGGCCGCTTAGATCATAGAAGCTATGCCGACCTAGCTGAACACTTACAGCCCGGCGACGTTGTGGTCCTGAATAACTCTAAGGTCATTAAGGCTCGTCTGGTGGCCACCAATAGTGACGGCAAACCCCGCGAACTCCTATTAACCGAGAACCATGGTCACCAGAACCCCCATAAACATCAGGTCATCTATCGAGGCAGCCTGCGCGTTGGCGAGACCCTATTAATCCATGACACCAAAGTCACCGTCGAGGCGGTTCTCGAGGGTGGGTTGGCTGACATCAGTAGCACCACTGACCTCCTTAAGCTGGCTGAACGCTACGGCACCGTCCCTCTTCCCCCTTATATGAAGCGTCAAGCAACCCTTGATGACCAGGCTCGCTATCAGACTGTGTTTGCCAAAGATGCCGGCTCGGTGGCGGCCCCAACTGCTTCGTTGAACTTTACCGAAGCGCTCGCGCAAGCGTTGACCAATAAGGGGGTGAAGATTGTCTATCTGACCTTGCACGTTGGCCTCGGCACCTTCCTGCCTATCCGCACTGATGAAATCGAGGCTCACCACATGCACAGCGAATACTACACCATACCGAGCGCCACCGTGGCCGCCATTCAAGAAGCCAAGCAGTCCGGACACAAGGTCTGTGCCATTGGCACCACAGTTGCGCGCACCCTCGAATACACCAATAAGGAGTTGTTGCAACAGGCACCGCAACATCTTGCTGGCGAGGCCAATATCTTTATGTACCCTGGCTACAAGTTTAAAGTCGTTGATATGTTGCTGACCAACTTCCACGCACCGCGCAGTACGGTGTTAATGCTCGCTGCTGCCTTTGCTGGCTGGGACCACCTCCAACACGCCTACAAGGTTGCTTTGGTTGAGCAGTACAACTTCCTCTCCTACGGCGACTCGATGCTAATCTACTAGCTCTGGCCATCGGCCATTTTGAGCAACTCAGCGTGAACTAGATGTCGTTCACCCTGTTGGGCGACCGCCACACCAGATACAACCAGGGCGGCTCCAACCACTATCTGCAGCTTTGAGCCGGACTCCAGCTGGAAGGCCGGTTCACCGTGCAAACTGGCCGCCGAGATCATCCCTGCCTCAAGATAGCTCATAACACTCCGACACAGCGGCGCAAGGCCCAACGCGACACCGCCGATTGCTGAGGCGCCTCCGGTGATTGTTTCGATAACTCCTTTGCGGAACTCACGTTCTGGTGAAATCATCCCCTAGTTGTATACCCGCGGGCCCCGCTGCGCAAGCATAAGCCATATTCGCCAACAGGGGCAGTTTGCGGTACAATAGCTCCGATGTCGGGGTGTGGCGCAGTTGGTAGCGCGTACGGCTGGGGGCCGTGAGGTCGCAGGTTCAAGTCCTGTCACCCCGACCAAAGAAAAGCGATTCTCTTCTGAGGGTCGCTTTTCTTTGACCGGAGACAAGCTTGGTTCTGCGACTCGGCTGCTTTAGCAGACGAAAGTCGCAGGGTCGCAGAGCGAAAACACGCGCAGAAGCTTGCTTCGAGCATGATTGAGCGACGGAGGCTTTAGCCGATATTCCTGTCACCCATCATTACCGCAATTAACAGATTGAATCAGGTTGACTTTTCATCACGTTTATGCTAATATAAACTAATGAATCAGCGCCTCGCTTCTGAAATGCATAATGCCTCTTTTAACATACGGGCTTTAGGCGATGGTCAGTCCCATATTACCTTTATTGACCCATTTACAAATGAACAATTCTCACCCGATAGAGTACCAACTTCTATTGAAACTCAGCCACATTTAAGGGAGGGCTTGGACTACCTGCGTAGCAGAAGTGCTGACATGGAGCTCTTCGTATACGGTGCCCCTCACGGTGATGGTGCGGTACATGACATGCAAGAACTAATAGACACCTTCCAGTCGCATGACGCAATTTTCCTTGAAGGGATGGGACATGATGCGCAACAGCGGGACGCCATATGGGACATTTCGGCGGGCAATAAGCAAACTCTTACAGATGACGAGGCAGAACAGTTTAATCCCTATGCTCAACGTAAGTTCGCTGCTCTGTTACGACAAAATAAACCAGTATTCTTCGCTGATGTGCCGGGTGACGGTGGTAACTTTGAGCAATCTTTTTTGGAGTGGGACAACATGCTCTCTACCCTCAAAAAGATGATTGATGGAGGTCGGGGAGACCCAAAAAACCTCAACCTAGCAATGGGCATAAACCTCACCGCCACTACAATTCTTCGAGAGTGGTACATGCTGGCTTCTATGGGTCGTGAGCTAAAACGACTAGATGATGCAGGCTACAAGAGCAATAATCCCATGTTCCTCGTAGGCACAGTTCACGCCGAAACACTACCTGCTAAAGCAAGCGTGTTAGGCGTCAACACTTCCGTTAATCTCCCTCGTATGCACGAAAATGGTGAAAGACGGCCCCTAGCCATACCCTTTAACTTCGTGCGAGCGGTTGGCTCATGCGCTGTTAAAACCGAATTTTAAACTACTTATATGGAACCAAAAACCCGGCACTTTCGTGTCCGGGTCTTTTGTATAAGTTTTAGCTGGAGCCAACTTGATCACCTGCGTATAACGCAAGTGGGTGTCCTCATATGTTGATCCCCGACCAACATGGATATTGGACTCCCGATGATTAGATATCAGATAATCATTGGGTTGGCTTCTTCCAGCGTACCTTTAGTATAAAGCTTGAGCTGGCTGGCCTACAAGAGCCGAGTTATAATTGCCTGGTTCATATTGGTAATAACCGGCCCGATAAATGGCATCAGCACGACCAAGATGATGATGACCGCCACGATTCCCATCTGTTCAAACCGAGCCATTACCTCTTGGACTGGCTCCGGAACCAAGGCGTAGATGAGCCGCGAACCATCCAACGGCGGAATCGGCAGCATATTAAACACAAAGAAGCCGACGTTCACCTGCACAAACACCACCAAGAAGTTGGTGAGCCACGCCGCCGAGCCAAGTGTTAGATGCGCCAAGCCGGCGCCAATCACAGCCAAAAACAGATTGGTGAATGGGCCGGCAAGACCAATTAAGGCGGCTCCAAACTCCGCGTATTTAACGCGCGATGGGTTAAATGGCACTGGTTTGGCAGCAAAAATCGGTGGTGCACCGACAATAATCAAGATGAGCGGCAACAGCACAGTTGTCAGCGCGTCGATGTGCTTTAAGGGGTTGAGCGTCAACCGGCCGGCCTCCTGAGCAGTACTATCGCCTAACCAGTGGGCCACAAACCCGTGCATGGCCTCGTGTATTCCCATCGAGATAATAATCACCACAAAAATGAGCGCTAGGTTGGCGATGTTGAGGTCGGATGTCATATCTGTCTAGTATAGCATCCCGCTCATCTTGTTTAAGGGTTGACGTAACAGAGAAAGAACGGTACAATGTACCCCTATGCAGAAATGTGATTTAACCGGTAAAGGCAAACAGTATGGCAGCAATGTCAGCTTTTCGCAGCGCCACACCAAAAAGGTCTGGAAGCCCAACTTACAGAGTAAGACCCTGCTTGTTGATGGCAAAAAAGTGAAGATGAAGCTTAGCACCCAAGCCATTCGCACCCTCAAGAAGAAAAACCTTCTGATTACCCCTGCCAGTGTCGCCGCTGAAGCAGCCAAAGCTGCCAAATAACCTCTCTCGTACAAAACAAAAGACCTCCACCACGGAGGTCTTTTTTAGTTCGGCTGACTGGGCTGCACACCCTTGAGGCCGAAGCCGCAGGAATTGGGCGTGTCTGACCTAGCTTCGGCTAAGCACAACCAGCTGCATCGTCTCAGTCAAATCAGATGACTTCAACTTGAGCTTATCAACGGTTTCGCGTGGCTCCATTGCCAAAGTCTTCAGGGCTTCTTCTAAGCTGGTCTGTGGTACTGGGTAGTTCACCTTGCTGTCAGCGTAGTGTGTTGGGATGACCAGCTTTGGTTCAATCTTTTTAATAAGCTTGAGGGCGCCAACTGGATCGAGCGTGTAGCCACTGCCACCAACTGGGATGAAGAGGACGTCGACCATACCGATGGCTTCGAGCTGTTCTTCGCTCAGTTCGGGGTAAACATGCCCCAAGACGACTACTTTGAGGTCGTCCATGATCATGCGGTAGATGACCGCTGAACGCTCACCTTCTTCTTCCATGTGGCCACGGGTAGCAACACCACGGATGGAGACGTTAGAAACTTCGTATTCACCAGGGTAGTCGATGACCAACTTGACGTCTTTTTTGGGCTCGGTGTGGATACCAGTAAATAGGGCGATTTCGGCTGGCTTGGTAACGGCTGTCAGGCCAAGGTCTGCGAGGTTGTCGTCAAAGATGAGGCTGGCCTTCTTGTTGCTCAAGCGAATGCAGTTAGCGCCGTAGTATTGAATGTCCATGGTACTCCTATTTGTTATCGACGGCCGCGAGGCTATCATTTTTATCGATTAATACTTGTTTCTTGGCCGCTTTGACGGTTACCAGGAAGCGGTCGTTGACTTCGTTCCGGTAGGCGTACTCGTCAGCGGTCATGTGCACGTAACGGATCTCTTTGCCCTCTTTGACTTCCAGCTCCTCAACATACTTGGTGAGCTTGGTGTGGTTGACGTCGCCAACAATCAAAAAGTCGATGCCGCTGGTTTCATCCCGGGTAAATTGACCGGTAAATAGGGCCACCTCAACGTTGCCCAGCGCCTTAATGGCCTTGAGCTCGGAGCTGTCTTTCGTAACTGCCACAACCGGCGCTTCTTTCCCGTCTTTGCTGACCACTTTGGCGGTCTTAGCGGTCATAACTCCACCACCGAAGATGGCGGCCAGGGCTTCGTAATACTCATATTTTTGGTTGACTTCGTAGTAGAGGCGATTGGCATTGTCGTCGGAAGAGATGATGCCAATACTGAGCAAATTTGCGAGTTCACGACGTACAGAGTTAATTTGTTCGTCTATTTTGCGCGTGATTTCACGCACATAAAACGAACGGTTGGGGTTGCTGTAGAACAGTTGTAACAGCTTAACCCGTGTCTTACTCCCAAATAATTGTTCAATCACCCCTCTATTGTAGCAGATGGTTGTTCAACAGGTGAATCCCAGTGGATATTTTTGTTTCGTTTGAACCATGTTCGCTGTCGGCGGGCATATTGCCAGGTATTTTTGATGATCAATTCTTTCGTTTTAATTAAATCTTCAGAATTGCGCGGGCCCTCAAAGTAGGCCTGCCATTCACGATAACCAATCCCCTTCATGGCCTCGGCTTCCCAGCCATATTGGGCCGCCAAAGCTTCGACTTCGGCCTCCAAACCTTGCGCCACCATAGCCTCTACCCGAGCGGCAATACGAGCTTTTAGAACGTCAGTTGGACAGTCCACGCCCAGTAGCAAGGTAGCCGGCCGGAGGGTCTGGTTCTGAGCAACTTGGCCATTAGTTTCGAGGATACGGATGAGGTGCCGCGGGTTCTGTTTGTTTTCTGGCAGTTCGAGGCCCAGTGCCAGGATACGCTCCTGCAGCTCAGCGACTGTTAGTTTTTCAAGCTGCTGGCGCAACGCGGGATTGGTGGACCGAAAGCTATAGTTGTAGATGACTGAATCGACATACAAGCCGGTGCCACCGACCATAATGGGCAACTTGCCACGCTCGTGAATGTCGGTAATGGCTTGGTTGGCTCGCTGCTGGAATTGGGCCGCTGTAAAGGTTTGGTCGGGAGTTACGATATCAAGCAAGTGATGTGGCACCAAGGCCTGCTCGACGGCAGTCGGCTTGGCAGTACCAATATCCATGCCCTTATAGATGGTACGAGAGTCGGCGCAGATGATTTCGCCGCCATGCTCCTGGGCCAATTGCAGGGCGATACCACTCTTGCCACTGGCAGTTGGACCGACGATAATGACTAGTTTTTCGGCTGCCATAGGTACTGCTCCAGCTTAATGTGGCCATTGGTAAAGACCACCCCTTCCTGTTCCAGGTTTTGCTGATGGCCCCGGACACCACCCGGATAGCCAGCCGCCATCCCACCCTGCTTGTTAACCACCCGTTGCCATGGCAAGGACTGATCGGCGTTGTGGGCAATCCCACCCACGATTCGGGCTGCTCGCGGGCTGCCACAGAGCGCCGCAATTTGGCCGTAGGTCATTACGCGACCTCTGGGAATTTGCGCCACTACCGCCAGCACACGATCGCGAAACCCCTGGTCAGGTTTGACCATTAAAGTACTCCAGAACGGCCGGCCAGTCCTTAACGCGAGTAATGCTGGCGGGGATTTTTTGGTGATTATTCCAGCCGTAGTCACCAAAAAGTAGGCATTTCACGCCTGTTGCGTCGGCGGGCAGGCAATGTTCAAGACTGTCATCAATCAGGTACTGGGCACCGATTTCCTTGGCAATAACGGTCTTGTGAACTGAGGTGCCATCCTCCTCTACCCGTTCAAAATGAACTTGCTGAAAGAGATCAGGAAAATGCTGGTCGAGCCAGGCGTGAGTTTCATCGGCATACTTTTGGCTACGCGCGGTGATAACGACCAACTCGAAGCGTTTTTGCAGCTGTTTTAAGGCGTCAACTGCCCCCTCAACAACCGTGAACCGACGCCGTGAACCAGCCGCCACAAAGGCGTCGTAGCATTCCTGGCCGCGTTGGTGGCCAACCTTCCAGACGGCATCTTCCCAATACAGCGTGTAATGGCCCGGTGCGTTGTAGTCCTCCCAGGTATGATTAAAACCAAAATGATTGTTGGCAAAGTGCATCATGGCCAGGTTGGTGGCCGACAAGACATCGTCTACATCAATCGCGATAATCGGCTTTTTCATGGGGCTACCCGTTATGGCTGGCCTTTATGCCCTGCAGCGAGGTATGCGTGACGCGCCCTTTGGCCTCGTGCGCCACTGTTTTTAAGAATTCGCTCAGACCAACGGCTTCAGGATTGGTACCAACTTCCATATCCTTGCGGATACGTGGCGTGACCATGCCGGACTCCATCTCTTTGCCGCCAATAACAATGGTGTACGGCACCTTCATCATCTCGGCCGCCCGGATCTTCTTGCCAACCGATTCGCTGGCATTGTCGACGCTGGCGCGCAGGCCCAGCTCCTTAGCTTCGGCCAGTAGCTTATTGGCAAACTCAACAGTCTCGTCTTCTTGGTTCAAAGTCGCGATTCTGATCTGTTCGGGAGCCAACCAAACCGGGAATTTACCGGCAGTATGCTCGATAAGCAGCATGATGAAGCGTTCGAATGAACCGAGGATGGCGCGGTGGATCATAACCGGCGTCTTGTCGGAGCCGTCAGTGTCAGTGTAGGTCAACTCAAAACGTTTTGGCATGGCAAAGTCGAGCTGAATGGTTGCCAACTGGGTTTCACGACCCAGGGCATCCTCGAACATGAAGTCCAGCTTGGGTCCGTAGATAGCTGCCTCGCCTTCCATGCGCTTGGCGTCCAGGTTAAACTTGTCCGAAACAGCCTTAAGCATGGCTTCGGCCTCGTCCCAGTCGGTTGGTTCACCGATGTAATTAGCGGCGTTTTGAGGGTCTCGCACCGATAGCGACACCCAGTGCTTGCCCCAGAGGCCAAGCTTCTCGTAGAACTCCTGAATAATCTGGGCAATCATCGAAGCTTCTTCTTCAATCTGGTCTACCCGGCAGAAGGTGTGGCCATCGTCGACGGTAAAGCCGCGAGTACGCTGCAGGCCACCGATCTGGCCCGGTTTTTCGTCTCGATACTGCATGGTTTGTTCAACATAACGGAGTGGCAGATCACGATAACTGCGTGGGCGACCAGCATAAATCTGGGTGTGGTGCGGGCAGTTAACCGGCTTTAGTACGAATTCTTGGTCGTAATGGCTCTTTACTCGGAATAGTTCCTCTTCGAACTTGTCGGCATGTCCGGAGATTTTATAGAGGTCAATCTTGGCTAAGTGCGGGATTGACACCTGTAACATGTCATATTGCTGGCTCATCTCCCTAAGGGCTTTCTTGAGCTCTTCGATAATGACGGTGCCACGAGGTGTATAGAGCGGCAATCCAGCACCCACCAGGTCAGAGAAAGTAAACAAGTCGAGTTCCTGGCCCAGCTTGCGGTGATCGCGCGCCTTGGCCTCTTCTTGTTGCTGAAGATAGATACGTAAGTCTTTCTCGTTGGCGAAGGCTACACCATACACCCGTTGCATCTGTGGGTTCCCTTCTTTACCACGCCAGTAGGCGCCTCCGACGCGCTGCAGCTGAAAGGCCCCAACCTTGCCGGTGGATTCCACGTGAGGACCACGACAGAGGTCAGTAAAGTCGCCATTGGTGTAGAAGCTGACATTCTCTACCTTGCTGTCACCGTCTGTAATCGTACCCAGCTCGTCAGCATCCAGGTCTTTGGCTACAGTGGTGCCGGCTCGCTTAAGGTCGTTCAACAGCTCCTCCTTGTATGGCTGGCGGTGAGCCTTGGCCCAGGTGATAGCTTCATCAACTGGCTTTTCGGACTTTTCAAACGGCTGGTCGGCCTTAATGATGGCCTTCATCTCGGCTGAGAGGCGGTCAAAGTCTTCTTCGGACAGCTTTTGGTCGCCCAGATCGATGTCGTAGTAAAAGCCGTCTTTGACGACCGGTCCAACACCGAATTTAGCCTCGGGCCAGAGGTGCTGGATGGCGTTTGCCATAATGTGGGCCAGCGAGTGGCGCATTGGATGTAGTTTGTCTTGGTCAGCCATGGTGTTTCTCCTTTAAAATAATAAAACGCGTCATCACATAGTTGCGATTTCGCGTCTTGGACCCCGTTATAGGGTGGTTCCACCTCGACTTATACTCTTGTAGCCTGCATTATCGTATGTCCGCTACCGTGCCCACGAGACTCCGCGGTTGGTGAGGCCGCCTCTTCATCTGTTAATTAGTATAGCCTCTTTCGATAACAGAGACAAATAAAAACGAGTGATCTCGCATGTCACTCGTTTTTTGTTGAATTTTGCGTGGATAACCTGTTTAGGGTCATCATTGTGCGTTCCAAAGCACCCGGCAAAGCTCACCTCATCAATGAGTATACAGTAGTAGTATTATATGGCTAGTACTATCTTGTCGTCTTTTTTACACTGCGAATGGGGATAACTAATATACCTCGTGTGGTATAAATCTGTGTATTCCCTTTTAGGGCGTAGTTTGCTATGCTGGTATCTGTTAACAGCAGCCCAAACCAGGGCGATTAGCTCATTTGGCTAGAGCGCCGCATTGACGTTGCGGAGGTGACAGGTTCGAATCCTGTATCGCCCACCAATAAAACGGCCCCTTTGCGGGGCTTTTTTATTTGTCTCGGTATTCTTCGCAGATTCTTTGCAGGTATCTGATGTTATGAATCGACACCAAGGCACCGGCCAGTGGTTCTTTCACCTTGAACTGGTGACATAAGAAGCCGCGGCTATAGCCGGCTTGGCAGGTCGTACAATCACAGCCGGGATCAATAACTTCGGGGTCATCGATGTACTTGGCGTTGGTCAGGTGGACCTTCTTGTCGCCTTTGGCCCAGGCCACGCCGTGGCGGCCGTTGCGAGTTGGAATGACGCAGTCCAACATGTCGATGCCGTGTTCAATGCCGTAACGCAGGTCACGCGGATCACCAACACCAAGCAAGAAGCGCGGGCGGTCATCGGCGTACAACGGACCCAAGTAATCCAGCATGGCGTGCATTTCTTCGGTAGTTTCGCCCACCGACAGGCCGCCGATGGCGATGCCGTCAACTGGCAAAGACTGAACAATATCTAGGGAGCGCTTGCGCAGGTCTTTGTCGAGCCCACCTTGGACGACACCAAACAACAGTGGTCGTTCATCGTCTTTCATGCCCTTGGTGAGGCGCTGGAACTCAGCCAAGCTGCGTTCGAGCCAGCGGTGGGTGCGCTCAAAGGCTTCCAACGTACGGTCACGGCCCTTCTGGTCCACCAAGGATGTAACATCGTCAAAGGCCACCATCATGTCGGCGCCCAGCTCCATCTGGATTTGAATCGATTTCTCGGGTGACAGGAAGATCTTGTCGCCATTACGGGGGTCACGGAATGTGACACCATCTTCGGTAATCTTGTTGATGTGGGCTAAAGAAAAGACCTGGAAGCCACCCGAATCAGTCAGCATTGGAAGCCTTTGGCGTGAGAACTCGTGGATACCACCAAGCTTATTAATAACTGCTTCGCCGGGCTGCAAATGCAGGTGATAGGTGTTGGCCAGAACTACGCCCACGCCCGTACTGGCCACCTGCTCTGGCGTCAGACTCTTGACCGCTCCCCTGGTGCCATCAGGCATAAAGGTGGGCGTGACAACCGTGCCAGCGCGCGTTTTAAAAGAACCCGCACGTTGCAGGCCCTTCCTGAACTTCTCCTCAAAGACTGGCTTTATCATCTGCTGACAGTATAGCAACTCCTTAGACATGCAAAAACCCTTAGCGATGGAGAACAAGAGGAAGTGCTAATACTCGGAACTATAAAGAAACGGAACATCTGCAGACCCAAGCAAGAAATAACTCTGGCCTATACAACAACAGAGCATCCGCAGGCTTTAGCCGAGGACGCTCTGTTTTGTGTAGCGCTAGAGTTATCTTGTTGCGCTGATGGTCTTACCCTGCTCGGCACCTGGTGCTGAGACGGTGATACGACCGTTGGCATTTTGGCTAATCTGGTAACCAGTATCGGTAGCTGTTCCGGTCTTTGGATCCTTAGGGATCGAAACCAGGTACTTACCGTTGGTGGTCAGGACAGCCAAGTCAACCGTAGCTGGAGCGGAAGGACAAGCTGCGCCAGTCACACAAATGTCAGCTGCAGTAGTCGTAATCGAGGCTGGGATATTACCCTGGTTGTCGATACTGTACTGGTAAGCGGCGTTCAAAATCGTGTTCACGTCAGCCTGTCGCTGCGAGTTACGAGTGTCACCTAACTGCTTGTTAGGGTTGATGGCCAAGATAACGATACCGGCCAAGATGGCGATAATCGCGACGACCAGCAAGACTTCAATCAGGGTGAATCCCTGTTCTTGTTGGCGTAGAGTCTTTAGTTTTGTTGTTAGCTTCATGTGGTTATATCTCCTAAGCCTTTCTGTTTAGCGGGTTGCGCTAATTGTTTTACCTTGTTCGGCGTCAGGAGCGCTAACCGTTACGCGGTTGTTGGCGTCGAGGCTAATTTGATAGTGAGTATCGGTTGTGGTGCCAGTCTTTGGATCTTTTGGCATAGCCACAACGTACTTACCATTGGTGGTCAGCACGGTCAGATCAACTAAACCGGTACAGCTGGCGGCACCAGTTGCACAAACATCGGTTGGCGTGCTGGTAATGCCACTTGGCAAGTTACCCTGGTTATCGACGCTATATTGGTAGGTCGCGTTAAGGATAGTATTGATGTCAGCCTGACGCTGCGAGTTACGAGTGTCACCTAACTGCTTGTTAGGGTTGATGGCCAAGATAACGATACCGGCCAAGATGGCGATAATCGCGACGACCAGCAAGACTTCAATCAGGGTGAATCCCTGTTCTTGTTGGCGTAGAGTCTTTAGTTTTGCGAACATTGTGTCTCCTTCTCTGAGAGAAATGTAGTTATTATATGATTGAATAATACCGTAAGCACTAGCGTTATACAAGCACAATGTCGCTTATGCTTAGTCGGCGCCGTCGGTGGTTGTCACCGGAGGAGTTGTTGGGTTGGCTGGCGTGGTTGTCGTACCATCGCTTGTGCCCCCACCAGAGGTAGGATTCGTGGTTGGTGATGTTAAGTCGGTCAGAGGAATGATAAAGATGGTGATGATCTCCCCTTGTGGATTCACCTCAATACTAATAACAGTACCGTCCTTTGAAACACCAACAATAACGTCGCCCGTAAAGTGTTCACCATAAGGACCCTGTTGCCAGGCCGACAACTGAGCTGGCGAAACATGCCAATCCCAAGGGGTCTCGGCACTATTAAGTAGGTTGTTAATCAGGCTGCCCACGCTTTTACCGCTGACGTTCTGGTTCACGCCTGTCCGCTTAATAATGACCCGCACATTTTTGGCGTAATACCGGTTGAGAGCATCGAAGCTCTTGCTGCCAATGGCGGTCGTCACGCCACTGTAGGTTTCGCCGGCCACGACGCCCGAAGAACCACTGGTTCCGCCCTTTTTGACGCTTGTGGCTGAGCCAGCTGCCGGGGTGTCGTCGCCGCTCTTTGCGAAGTAATGCGCCCAGGCTAAACCCGCCAGAATCATGATCATCACCGCCACGATGCCACCAAGTACGAATTGGGGGCTCAACGACCGTGTGTTTCGTTGCTTTGGCGCCTTGGTGCGTGGCCTGGCTTTGACACCTTTCTTTTTAGGAGCCTTTTTGTTGCCCGTACTGGGGTTTTGAGAGATTTTATATTGATCCATGCTTATGATTATACAGCTCCTCAGGGACTGTCTTGCCAGCTGCTGACATTAATTTGCGGGGTAACCTGGTTCGTCGTCAGTGTCATGCGATGCACAAAGGTGCGCGTCCCCTGGCTAACGGTACCCGTAACCGAAACCGTGTAGTTAGGTGACGTACCGGTAATTGTGTAGGTACAGGTGGCGCCGGTCGTGGCGTTGACGGTCTGGTTGGCGGTCGCTGGTGTGGGTGAGCTGGTGTTGGCCAGAATGGCGGATAAGCCTAGTTCGGCACAACCTGTTGCGGCCGCTTTGGCGTTCGTATTGCCCACCACACTGACGCTGGAAATACTGGCGTTTTGACCAGTTAGTAATAGGAATCCGGCAATTACCGTCACCACGGCGCCCAATATCAGCACGGTGAGAAGGACAACGTACCCATCTTCTTGCTGCTTCATCATGGTATGGTCGCCGCCCCCATAAATCGCTTGCTGACCGAGAACTCCTGCCGAGCCGAGTTAGTCCGATATGTAACCGTGAAGGCTATCAGGACGGAGCCCTTGGTGCTTGGCAGGCTCATATTCGTAAAGGTGAGGTTCGAGACCGTTACATGGGAGTTGGTTAGGTTATTGGTGATAGCTGGGCTACCTTCGCTTATACGCAGACGGTTGGTTGTCCCATCGTTATTGATGGCAAATACGGTTGGGTTAACAGCGGCGCTGGGCATAGTTAACGAAAGGCTGGCGGCATTCGCTCCGGCCGCTGGCGTTGTTATAGCGGTGGCCTGGTGAACAGTTTGAGTGATTAATGCCATGACGGCTTCACCCTGATAATTGACGTCTGCCGTCGCCTGACTGTTCGCCTTCTGCCCTGACGCTAAAACAGCCAGCCCAACAATCGCCCCAATCATAGTAGAAAAGATAGTTATATATATGAGTAGTTCGATCAGGCTGAAGCCGGCTTGTTGGTCGCGGAGGCGTTTGAGCTTCATGTTAGTTGTCCCACCCAAAATCAAACCATTTAGCAGCCACGCTTGGCCCGTTCGCGTTATGGATCGTCCAGGCATAGCCAGTCGGGGTTGTGTAGAACAGATTGGTTGCGCCATTATGCATAATCGAATAGAGGTTATTCTGACCATCGATAGCTAAGACCATCGAGTCATTCAGGCCAGGCTCGGGTAGGAGCTTTGTTTTTTCAATCAGGCTGGCGGCATTGGGTGCTGCCAAGGGTGTGGCGTCCCAGGTATTCGTGCCGCTCATCCAACGCTTCAACTTGGTACTATTGCCGCCATCAGCATAAGCACTTAAACCGGTAGTCCCGATTTGATCCTGAAAGCCTAATTCCATGCTCTGCTGGCCGCCGCTCGCCGTCGGTGATGCCAAGAGTGGGTTGATTGGATTGCTGATAGTTGTTGGTGTTGCAGTGTAGCAGTAGACTTTGGGTGGGTTCACGCTATCTTTATCGCAAACCATAAAGTTAGGTGAGCCAGACACCTGTCCAGCTATCGCCACCGATAAGACAATTGAGCCGGTTGGTTGATTTGTTGACGTGAGCACCGAACCCCAACTACCCGAACCACTCCCATTAGCCGTAAAGACCCGGACACTCGGCGTTCGGTCAGTACTACCGCGGGTATAAACCAAAGCACCGTAGATTCCACCACTTGCCTTGCTCCAAGCAAAGTCGACGTTATGAGTGCCATTGCTGGTGCCGCTACTGGCCTGGGTAGTGTAAGCCGACCATGCGTTATTGGCGTAGTATGCAGTCAAAGTTTGATACTGCTCTCCGAGCAACGCCAACATGGCTTCGTTGGTACCGGGTCGAGCCTGAATAATCATTGAGGTTGGGTTATCACTGCTAACACCACTAATCGCGTTCATCGCCCCCTGCCCGCTCCAAGCAGTACCATCGTAGGTGTTGTACTTAGGCCGATTAGTATTATCGCTATACACCGTTAAGAACGTTCCGTTGGCCAAGAACGTACCGCTAAAGTTACCTGAGTCCAGGGCCGTGCTTGAAGTCCAACTAGAAAGTAATTGTGGCGTACCCCAGGCGGTGCCCGTCCATGGGAAGCCATAGATATACTGTTTGCTCCCATCGTAGAAGCGGGCGATGACAACTTTTTGGCTGCCGGTTTGAGCCGTATAGAGCTTAACCGAGCGAGCCACCCGGTTACTGGCTCCAACACTTGGTAATGGTAGTGGTGAGGTCCACAAACCATTCGACTGCAACAAACGAAAACTAATTAAGCTAGCCGTGGTGCCGCCGTTGGCATACACCAATAGCCCGGTTTTGACCGTGGCAGTTGTGGATGACTGCCAGCCAGTGAGGTAGGTCGTGGTCGTAATCGTACCGTTACGCTGGGCATTCTGTTTCCATGTTACCGTCACGGTGGCCTGTCGACTGGTCCCCGGTCCATTGGCAAAGACAACGGCTGGTGTATAGATGCCGTTGATGGTGGTTGGCGTGGTCGAAAGCGCCCATTGATTGCCGCTGGTATTCAAGTAATAGGTTGTGCCGTTGGTGTAACTATTGAGGTTAGTAAACGAACTTTGCACCATGTTGTGCAGCGCTTCCACGGCAGTGTTGGCTACCTGTGCCCCTCGGCTGTTATCACCCGCTCCGCTCGTACTCTCGCGGCCATAGGTAAAGGCCGACAAAACGATGAGAGCCACAATCCCAAAAATACTGACCGCCAGCACGATCTCGATCAATAACACCCCTTTGGTATTGAGGATTTTGGGTTTGAGCGTTCTCATTAGTACTCCACCATCCCTTTGTTATTCACCGTGACATTAATCGTTTTGCCGTTGGCCGTCAGCCCAAACGATCCGGTTGTCGTGGGCAGGCCGTATAACTTACTGTAGACAATCTGATTGGTACCCGACAGCTGAATCGCACTCGGCACGATATAAGTAATGTCACTAGCCGTGTCCCGGGTAGCATAGCTGGTGCCACTAAACAGCGTAATCACCTGTCCATTCACAGCCACTCCCCAACTAGTGTCGCGCGAGCGGTTGCGGCTGAAGGTCTGAGCTTGATACAAATCCTGTACCAAAATACTACTGGCGGCATCGAGCTGATTGCTGTTATTGAGATTGGCATAGAGTGGTGCGGCCACGACCGTGATAATCATCATCACCGCCACCACCAGGAGCATTTCAATAATCGTAAAGCCTTGCTGCTTCATGCTAGGCTCCGTTCAGGTTCCCAATCAGGCTATAGATTGGCAAGAAGACGGCCATGGCCACAAACAAGACGGCGATAGCAATCAATACCAAGACAATCGGCTCCAATAAGGTTTCGAGGTTGCGGGCCGTCAGGTCGGCCTTGTCCTCGTAGTTGGTTCCGACTTTTAGCAAGCTGGAGGACAAATTACCCGACTTCTCGGCGCTGACCACAATCTGACAGATCGTCCCAGGCAGCAACTTACGGTATTTCTTATCAGACAAAATCTTCCCAAATGAATCACCATCGTCGACGCGATCCTTCATTTCACTGGCAAAGCGAGCGTAGCGCCGGGTCGACATCGAGGCCGCCAACGACTGCAGAGCCGTTACCACCGGCAGACCGGCATCGAGCAAGGTTCCCAGGACAAACCCAAAGCGAGAAATCTCAACTTCGAATAAGAGCTTTTTGACGCCCGGTATATGGAAGAGGATTACCTCCATGCCAGCTTTAACGGTGGTACTCTTCTTAATCAGAATACCCATAATCACCACCGTCAGCACCACGCCGGCCGCGAAAATTAAGCCGAACTTGCCAAATAAGGTGCCTACCAGGATGAGAATTTTAGTCATAATGCCGACCTGAACCTGTAGGCCATTGATAATGTTGAGGAGCTTGGGCAGCAGGAAGACGCCGATGCCGGTTCCCACCACAAACAATAAAGTAACCAGGAAGGCTGGATACAGCATGGCCGACTTAATCTTGGCATTCATGGTGTTGTTCTTATGCATCTGGGCGGCCACCACCTTAAGGTTCTCTGGCAACTTACCGGTCGACTCACCGACCTCGATGAGAGTAATAACGGATGGGTTGAAGAGCCCGGTCTGCTCCAGTGCGGTCGCAAACGGCACGCCTTCGTCGATACTGCTCTGCATCTGAGCCATGGCGTCGCGGGTTTGCTTCTTGGGGATTTCGGCCGAGATTGAAGCAATCGCTTCACCAACCGTCACACCAGACAGCAGCAACATACTCAAACTTTCGATAATGTACTCGCTAGTGTCACGGCTAATGCCCCCAAACACTTTTTGTTTGGTCTTTTTGGGCTTTTCTTTCTCCGGTGGCGGGCCGTCGGTCGGGGTGCCACCCAGCTTGGCTTCGGACTTGCTAACATCGCCTGATTTGTTGATGTCGGCAGCCTTGCCCACCGGATTCAGACGGATTTCATCGGGCACCGGAATATCACTCTTTGGCTGGTTGGTTAAGGGTCGAGCGGCCACTTCCTTTGGTTCGGCTGGTGCTGGCTTATTTGGGCCTACATCGCTAATCAACGGCTTAATCACGGTGTGGTGGTGTCGTAAACTTGGCATACTCCCACCGGCGCCTGGTGCCGCCGCGTGTCCATCTGACTTTGCCACCGCCTGGGCCGCTTCACTCGAAGACGGCAGACTGGTATCAGGTGCGCCAGACGGCCGAGAGTCGTCTTCGTCTGGGCTCATTTTGGCTCCGCTACCCGTTGTAATTCGGCAATGGTGGTCACGCCACGCTCAACTTTTTCAATTCCGTCATAGAACAACGTGTGGTCACCCTGTTTGTGTGCTAGTTCGGCAATGGCCGTAGCCGAGGGGTTGGTCAGCACCAGTTCCTGCATTTCCTTGGTCATGGTCACCAATTCAAAGATAGCGATACGCCCGTGGTAACCAGTAAAGTTACAGGCCTCACAGCCCCTCCCCTTATACAACGTCACCGTCGGACCCTTAAAATACTCGTCGGCGTTGGGCAGGGTCTTTTTGAGATCCTCGAGTTGTATCTGATAACTAGTGCGACAGACCGGGTGAATCATGCGCACCAGGCGCTGGGCGATCACCAAGTTCAAAGTACTGGCCAGTAGAAAGGGTTCAACGCCCATATCCAGCAAACGCGGGATGGCGCTGGCGGCGTCGTTGGCGTGAAAGGTCGAGAACAATAAGTGCCCAGTCAGAGCCGCATTCACGGCCAGGGTGGCTGTTTCTTCGTCACGAATCTCACCGACCAGAATCACATCAGGGTCCTGCCGCACCAAGGCTCGCAAGCCATCGCTAAAGGTTAGACCGGTCTGGTTATTCACCTGAATTTGGTTGACGCCGATAATTTTGTATTCAACCGGGTCCTCGATAGTGGTGACGTTAATTTCGGGATTATTAATCATTTTGAGCAAAGAATACAGGGTGGTAGTCTTCCCCGATCCAGTTGGCCCGGTGGTCATAATCATGCCGTGTGGTCGGTGGATCTGCTGATCAAAAATCTCCTTATCGCGGCGCGACAGACCCAGACCTTTGACATTCAAGCCCTTAGAATACTCGGCCAGCAAACGCAGGGCGACTTTTTCGCCATCCAGGGTTGGCACCACCGAGATACGAACGTTGACTGGCTTGCCGTCCACCTCATAGCGGATAGCCCCATCCTGGCTGACGTTGTGCTCGTCGATACGCATGTGCGACTGCACCTTTAGGCGGTTCAAAATATTGTCGTAGTATTGCTTGGGGAGCTGGCCAGCTTCGTGCAGCACACCATCGATACGGAAGCGAATCAGCACGATCGATTCCTGCGGCTCAAAGTGGATGTCCGACACCTTGTAGGCGGTGGCATCCTTGATGATTTCATCAATGATTTCCGGCGCGATTCTACCCTGCTGCTGAATAATCTGATTGAAGCGGGTCACCAATGGTTTACGATAGTGAATCAGCGTTTCGTTGAGTTCATCAGGTAGGGCGTAGCAAATCTTGACGGTTTTGGGGGCGGGAAAGATTTTAGCCATGGCATCAACCAAACCAGCTTTTTTGGGATTGTCGGTGGCGATCATAACCTGATTGCCATGGGTTTCGTAGACCACGGCCCGGTATGCCATCCCCAGGTCAGCCGGAATCAGCCCAATGTGCTCTTTGGTTGGCTGATAGATGTCGAGGTCAACAAAGTCGGAGCCATAGTACTGGGCCATGGCCTGACCAAGCCGGTCGTAAGCCACCACATCCTGGTTCATGAAGTATTCAAAGAGGCTGATGTGATGCGTCGCGACGTAACTACGCGCCAGCTTGAGCTCTTCCTCGGTAATAAACTGGCCCTTCGTTAAAATCGAAACCAGCAAATCATCATCGAACTCGCTCTGTGCTTCAGGCGTTTGTGTTTTACTATCGTCTGCCATGATTATTTTGTGAGCCCACCCTTTTGTTATCTCTCCAGAATCACGCTCAACACGATGCAGTTTCCCCACCGTGCCGTAACCATAACTATTATACCCGAATCATTCCGTTTACGGTATGCTAGAACGAGATGAAACGAGACTTTTCCCCACATGGCTTCGCCGCCCCTGTTGTTTTACTCGGGCTGGTGGTGCTTTTTGTGATTGGTGGCATTGGCGCCTACCTCTATAGCCAGCAAAACCACACCGTTAAAAAGCCAACCACCGCTGTTAAGCTGGCCACGCCCGACGGCCAAAGCACCTCCCCCGGCGGCGTTCCAGTTGGAGCCAATAGCTCACCGGCTGCAGCCGCCCCTTCTAACGGCGATACCACTATTACGGTCAGCGGCGCCGGCTTCCAAATCACGGTACCGGCTTCCCTGAAAGATTTAACCTACCACGTTAACGGCGGTAATGTTACCTTCTCGACCACTACCCTGACGGCCGCCATCCCGGCCTGCAGTGCCAACAGCGGTAGCGGTGCTTTTGAAACCATCACCCGAGGGACTGGCACCTACAAGCCGCCCACCAACGCCGCCAACGGGAGCCTTTTGAAGCAATATGGTGATTACTACCTGGCTTATACCCTGCGAACCGGACCTTGCGCCAAGGGGCTGTCGGTCGCCAACCAGAATCTTTTAGACGACCAGACCCAAGCCTTTTACGGGGCGTTGAGCACCGTACGATAGAGGTTAGGTTGCGACAACTGCGTTAAGCACAACCAGTAACAGGGGTGGCACCCATTGACACGCCACCGCGGATGTGTTAGCATTACCAGGTTAAACGAGGCTTGTGTGTGAGTACCACCCGTACGAGTTCCCTTGAGAACTTTAAGTTGTTCTACGAAGAGCTTAAGTTCATCAAACCAACCCATCACCGAATCCGTCGCAACCGCGTCGTTTTGGTGACAAAGTAAGCAAATCAACCCAGTAGTATTATTCGTCCTGCGTCCTCGGCCTTGGGCCTGCGGATGCAGCACTCACAACACTGCTGGGTTTTTCTTTTCCCCAATTTTTAGAGGCTTTTCCACTGGCATTTTCTCCACCGTCATGTCAATATGTTGTCATGGTTTGTATATACTGCGGCAGCAAAACGAGCATCACTAATTCGCGCCCCCAAAAGCGGGCCCACGCCACCTGGCGCCGGCACCACTGTTCGAGCTGTGGTGCCACGTTTACCACCCAAGAGCGGGTTGATTTAGCCGCTTCTGTGGCATTTGTTGGCGCAAATGGCATCGATGTACCCTTCAGCCGTGAAAAACTCCTACAAAGCCTATATGACAGCCTCAAGCACCGCGCCGACCCCCTATCGGAAGCGCTTCACCTAACCGATACGGTTATTAGCAAACTCATCCCCCAGGTCAACCAAGCCAGCCTATCGCGTGACGTTGTCGTACGCACCGCGCACCAGGTCTTAGGCCGCTTTAATACGGCCGCGGCGGTCTCGTACCGGGCTTTCCATCCCTACTAGGCTTTGTCTTTGTGCTCAACAACGGCTTTTTCGGTGACGTCGAATTTGTCGATGTAGCGGCCAAACATCAGGCGCGTCTGCGCCGTCAAACCAGATAGACCGTTATAAATAATGGTTGTGAACGGCAGATAAACCCATTGTAGCGTCATCCAAATGTGGCGATGCTTTTTATAGCGGGCTGGCTTGGGTGGCAGCAGCAAGATACTGAGGAAGAAGGTGATCACAATCCCTGTTAGCGCTACCGTCTCAATCCGGCTGGCCACCGTTGGCAACTGATTGGCAGCGTAGCTGTTCGGGTGGAATATGGCCGGAATAAAGGCTGTAACAGCTACCAGTAAGGCCGCCGTGGCCCAGCTAATATGGCCTTCAAACAAACGCCAGAACTTGGCAATTAAGTCGAGTTTGGGCAGTTTGTTCTTGCGGAAGAAGCCAAACTCGGCGACATAGGCAATATCGCTACAGCCCCAGGCCCAACGACGGAGCTGGATGAACTGGGCTTTGAGGGTGCGGCGATAGGTGGCCGACAAAACAGCGTCCTGGTAGATGGGTGCGAAGATTGGATACACCTCGTAATCGCCATCAAACGCGAAGTAACTGCGCCAGAACTGGTGGCCATCTTCGACAATCGTCCGAGCGCTCCAAAAATCAGTTTCGATTAAAGCGGCTAGGGGCTGGGCGTGCGATGAAAAGTTACGCAACGCATGCAAACGAGTCGCGGCCACCACTTGGAAAAACGAGTTACCAGTGGCGATAACCCGCATAGGCGCTGGCACGTCCCAGATGTTCTGGGTATAGAGAGCGATTGGCTGATAGGACGTGTGCAAGGGATTTGGTGAAGCGGCAAACGTGTAGCTCAGCGCAGCTAAGTAGTTAACGTGCGGGCGATTATCGGAATCGAGCGTCGTAACGTTGACATGCAAGGGGTTGATGCCCTGTTCCTCAACATACTTTTGCAGGGCACGACCGGCGTAATTAATGTTGCCGCCCTTGCCTCTCACTTCTCCCTCGGTCAGGGGGTGTTTGGTAGCAAAAGCGTGCATAAACTGGTCACCATACTCCTTAGTCAGCGCCAACGCCGCTTCCTCGGACTGGGCGCCATCGCGACCCTCGTAGGCCAGCACTAAAATAACCCGTTTCATATCGTAGGCACACTGCAAAACCGACTGAATGGTTGGCTCCAAAACCTCACGGCCTTCGTTGTAGGCGGCGATAATAATGGCATGATAGACCTCGCTTGGCTTGATGACCAAGGGCTGCACCTGTGATCGCAACAAGTTCTCGTAGTGCCACTTAGGGCGGACCGCGTTTGGATCAGTCACCTCGCCCGACTCCAGCTCCAGCAATAGTTGTGGCCAATCAAGCTTTTGCTGGGCCTGCAATTTACGCCAGCCTTCGATGACCCGCACGTTCATACCAATAGCTTTAGCAAACCAAATCAACAGATAGACAATTAACGCGTACACCAGAGCTGTGGGCCAAAAAATACTCAAGATAAATGGCGAAAGCAGGATGCTCCAACTGACCATGCCCGGTAGTTTTTCAAAGAACAGATAGCGCTTACTGCGGTCTTCTTTGAATGGAATCTCGATGTTTTTCATCTAGCGCAGGACCAGTAAGGCATTGCTAACAATCAGGGTGAGTGTCAGAAGAATGGTGCCAAAACCGAGGACGATCAGCGCGATGTCCCGGCGCTGCGGGAAGATACGCACACTAATGAGGGTGTGAAAAACGAGCACAAAAATCGCTAGCAAAATAAAGCCGAGCAGCGAGACAAAACTTCCCACCTGGTAGGCGTTAAGACCAAGGTTGGCACGATACTGGATGAAATAGCCATCGCTACGGCTAGTGTCGAGCCTCAACAAGATTAAGACTGTTGTGACCAACGCTAAAAAGCCGTTGACGGTAATCAATAACAATACAAAACGGTCGTGCAAATATTTCTTAGGTATGTCCATATTTCCGCTCATTATAGACCAAAACTAGGATGTTTGGGACGATACTTTTTTGGCTGCTATGGTTTTTGGAGCGCGATTTAACCAGAACTTAAGAATTCAGATTAAACGAGTTAAGAATTCTACTCCTGTTAAGATTCTTAACTTAATTCATCTGAATCATTAAAAACCCATTAAATCGTGCTCCAAAAACCATAGTCTACAAAAATGAATGAATGGTGGTGCGAGTAGAGAGAATCGAACTCTCCTCTCAGCCTTGGGAAGGCTGCATAATAGCCACTATACGATACTCGCGAGTAAGGGACGGCATCGACGTGCTTGCACGGAGATGTCTCACGGCGAGCGAGTGCCAAGCCGCAGGCTTGGATCCTCGCGAAACAATAATTGGAGCCACCTAGCAGGAGAACGCTGCGCTACCCCCTGCGGGCCATGCTCGAAGTAAACTTCTGCGCGTGGCTCTGGTGGTCGAACTGCGGCTACGCCGGACAGTTCGCTCCTTCTTGGTTGTTAAATCTTAAAGTACTGCCAAACGGCAATACTTTAAGATTGGAGCCACCTAGCAGGATCGAACTGCTGACCTACACGTTACGAATGTGTCGCTCTACCAACTGAGCTAAGGTGGCATTCAAGAAGAGTTTAGTGCCAGATGATGATAAAAACAAGGACAAGCGATATCAAGATAACCACGAGCAGCTCGAGGAGTGTGAAGCCTTGTTGGTTGTTTTGCAACGTTCTCACCGTTTTACCCACCATATTAATACCTTTAGAATAGGAGGAGTTGGGCTATCTAGTCAACTTCTGGTGGCAAAACTGGTACAATAAATCCTGAAAAGCAATAACGTGGTAGGGACAGAAATGCAAAGCTTGGCGAAAACAAAACTTGGGGGTCGTACTGGCCGATGGTTTTTGGCTTTTACGCTGTTAGTTGCCCTCTTGGCAACGCCGCTGGCTGTCCATGCTGTCACGCTTATCTCGCAAGGCTATCTGTCCGATGGCGTCCTGCCAGTGGGCGCGATTGTAAGTCTTAAAAAAGACACCGTCGATTTTGTAGAGAGTACCACCTCTAACACCACCAATAATATTCTTGGGGTAGTTATTAACAACGGGGGCTCACAGGTGTCGGTGGCATCCGAAAAGAGTAATCAAGTCCAGGTGGCCACGAACGGACTGGAACCGGTGCTGGTTTCGAACATCAATGGCGACGTGGCTGTTGGTGACGCTATTACCGGTTCACCGATTGATGGCGTGGGCATGAAGGCCACTGGCAACGCCAAAGTAATCGGTATCGCCCAGGATACGCTGCCCAACAATAACAGTAGCAAGCAGACCTACAAGGATAAGTCTGGTCAACAGCACGACGTCATCATCGGCACCGTACCAGTACTGGTGAACGTGGCCTACTTCTACAAGCAACCCGATAAAACCCTCTTCCCTTCGGCTGTTCAAAACATTGCGAATGCCCTGGCGGGCAAACCTGTCAGTGCCCTACCGATTATTATTTCCATCGGTATTTTTATCGTTACTTTGATCTTGGTGGTGAGCATTGTGTATTCGCTTATCAAGAGCAGTATTATCTCGGTGGGACGCAATCCGATGGCCCAAGCCGCGGTCTACCGTAATGTTATTCAGTTGTCTCTGTTGGTGCTGATTATTTTAGCGGCCGCGGTGGCGTCGATTTACCTCGTTTTAAGGCGGTTTTAAATTATGTGGGTGGCATTCTTACAGATCTTTATCCTCGTCGATGTTTTGATTATTGGCCTACTGGCGCCGTACTTATATCGCCACGCCCGTGCCCACTTTAAGCCCGAGGAGCACGACGCCCATGCCGAAAACACCGACGCCGCCCTGCCCGCCGCCGTTAAAGCCCGGATTCTCAAAGACTCCGAAGTAAAGTTCGAAGCCGTGGTGACACACTCCATCACCGAACTGCAGCATAATCTTCAGCACACCAACAACGAGGTCAATACCATGATCAAGAAGCTGTCGGTTAACGTGGTGAACAACGAGTTGGAGCAATATCGTGATGGCCTGGCAAAGCTTCACACCCAAGCCGAGAAGGATTTGGGCGACTTTAAGCAGAAGATGGAAGGCCACGAAGCCGAGATGAAACAGAAGTTGGCCGAAGAAATGGCCGTCGAGAAACAGCGGCTGGTGAAGCAGCTCGACACCAAGCTGGCCGATGCCGTCAGTTCTTTCTTGCTTGATACCCTGCAGCATAATGTCGACCTGGGCAGCCAGAGCACCTACCTCCTGTCGGTACTCGAGGAGCATAAAGCCGAGTTTATCAAGGAGGTCAGCGATGAAGCTCCAGCTGCATGATGACGTGATTTCGCTGCAAGACCTCAAGTCGGTAACACTGGAGGTTCGTCAGTACGCCAAATGGTATTCGCAGTACGCCATTAAGACGCGGGTTACCAGTGGCAAGTCTGCCCCGCCACCAGCCGTATCGCCAGCTGCCGCCACCCTCATCAAAGCCTGGGCCGATGACAAGCCCGATCAAAAGGGTCTCGATGAACTGTTAGCCGCCCTCGGTGAGCTAGAAACTAAATCGCCCCGCGTCACCATCACCTTGGCCGCACCAGCACCAGGTAGCCTGCAGCGAACCTTGGTAGATTGGTGTCGCAAGAACATTGCCGCCAACATTTTGGTCACCTTCCGTTTTAACGCGACTATTCTGGGTGGCCTGGTTGTCCAGCATGGCAGCCACATTTACGATTGGTCGTTCCGCCGGCAAATCCTGTCGGCTCGCGGTAACTTCCCAGAGGTGCTACGTCGTGTTTGATGACCAAACCTTTCAAAAACTGGTTGAGGCCGACAATCTCACCGGCGAAGTGGTGGCTTCTAACAGCTTTATTATCGAAGTAAAGGGTTTGGAAGGGGTGCGGTTAGGTGCCGAGGTCCTGTTTGAGGACGGCCAGCATGGCCTGGTGCGCGAGGCCTACGGTGACCGCGTCATCTTGTTCAACATTACCTCCGAAAAAATGAAGCCGGGTACCCTCGCGGTAGTGGCCAGTGACCTCCTCAGTGTGCCAGTTGGCAAGGAATTGGTTGGCCGGGTGGTTTCGCCGATGGGTGAACCGCTCGACGGCAAGGGTCCGATTAGCGCCAAGGCACGTTCGGGCGTCTTTAACCCAGCTCCCGGCATCATGGCTCGAAGTATGCTGAACGAGCAGCTGGCCAGCGGCGTGGCTGCCGTCGACATGTTCTTCCCAGTGGTGCTGGGCCAGCGTATTGCCATCCTGGGCGATAGTAAATCTGGTAAAAGTACCTTTTTGAGTCAGCTGAGCGCCAACCAGCAAGGCTCCGACCGTATTGTTGTTTACGTTCTGATTGGTAAGCGCAAGATTGATATTGAGACACTGCTCGGAGGCCTGGAGGAATCCGGCGCTATGGATCACACCATCGTCGTGTTGGCCGATATTTTCGATTCGCTGACGCTGTCATACCTCGCCCCATACGCCGCCTGTTCCATGGCCGAATACCTCTGGAAGAACGGCCAAGATACCGTCATTATCTACGACGACCTCAGTAGCCACGCCGAGGCCTACCGTCAATTGTCTTTGCTGCAAGAAGTCGACCCTGGTCGTGACTCCTACCCAGGTGACATGTTCTATGCCCACTCTTCCCTGTTAGAGCGAGCCGGCAAGCTGAAAAGTAACATGAAGACGCTAACCTCTTTGCCAGTTATCGTCACGCCCAACGACGATATTACCGCCTATCTGTCGACCAGTATTATGTCGATTACCGATGGTCAGATTATCTTTGACTTGGGTGTCTTCCGTAAGGGTATCCGCCCGGCTGTTAACGCCGGTCTGTCTGTGTCGCGTGTTGGTGGTCAAGCTCAAACTGGACGGCAAAAACGTCTGTCGGGTACACTCTTCAAAAAACTGGCTCGCTACCACCAGGCCGAAGAGTTCTCGCACTTCGGCTCCAGCCTGTCTTTCGAAGCCAGTATTGACCTGCTGATTGGTCAGCAAATTTATGATGCCCTGCAACAACCACCGTCCGAACGCCACTCCCTGGTTGAGCAGCAGCTGATTCTGGAAACCATTATTCTGGGTGGCGGCAAAATGAATATTGACGTGGCTGGCCTCAAGATTGAAGCCCACACTGTCGCTGACCAAATTAAAGACGAGAAGGATTTTGACGCCCACGAGGAAGCCCTGCTGAAGAAGTTTGGCACCCCTATTGAACCACCCAAGAAGCCCGGCGAGAAAAAGGATGAGGCGGCGGCTGCACCGGCTCCGCAAGCTGCCAAGCCAGAGGAGGCCACCCATGCGAAGAGCTAGTGCCATCCAAAAAGAGACCGAGCAGATTACCACCGTCGAAGATTTAACCGGCGTCTTCGAAAGCATCGCCAGTACCCAAGTTGCCAAAATTAAGAGCCGGGTGGAGTTATCGAAAGAATTCTTTGACTTGCTGTGGAAGCGCTACAGTTCGATTCGGATTGATGGCGAGCGCATCGGTACCCGCGAGGCAACCGGAGAAAATGCCGGTCGACAGGCCTTCGTCATCATCTCTGCCCAAGCCGGCCTGAGCGGCGACATCGACCAACGTCTGATTGAAACCATGCTGGAAAAATACGACGAAAAGAACACCGACCTAATCGTTTTAGGTAGCCACGGCGCCACCCAGCTCAAACAACGTGGCATTCCCTACGTCCACTATTTCCAGGTTCCCGAAAGCGACAACTACATCGACGTTAGCCCAGTGATCAAGGCGATTGATTCCTACGCCAACGTCATCATCTACTACGAAGAATATGTGTCTTTGGGTGTACAAGGGATTAAAACAATCGACCTGTTCTCGAACATAAAAACCGATGGCGAGAATGCCGAAGATGACGTGATGACTATTGAAGACACGATTTTTGAACCAAGCCTGGACGAGATCGCTGACTTGATGGAAGAAGCCATGATGACACTGGCGCTCAGCCAAGCCATTCTTGAATCGAGCCTAGCCCAAGATGCCAGCCGTTTTAACGCCATGGCCACGGCCAAAAAACGCGCCCAGGAACTAGTGGCCTTAATGCAGCTCGACTTCCACCGCGCCAAGCGCTCCGAAGCCGACCGACGTCTCCGTGAAGTCATGGTCAGTCTAAAACGCAAGAAACGGACGAGGAAAGCATGAGCGAAGCAAAAGCAGCCCCAGCGACCACGCCGCCGGCCACCAACCCAGCCGCGCAACCAACCGCCCCAGCGGCTCCACCCAAGGACAACTATGACGCTGCCAAAAAAGTTGGTGTCATCTCCTCACTCCGCGGTTTAATGGTTGAGGTAGAAATTATCGGCACCCGGCCAAAAGAAAAAGAACTTTTGTACGTCGAGGGCCACCCGGAAGTCTTTTTGGAGGTCAGCTTCTTTAAAGCCAGCGCGGCGATTTGCGTCAACCTCACCAACAACCAAGCCCTCCGTTGCGGCCAGAATGTTAGCGCCAGCGACAAAAAAGTCAGCGTACCGGTTGGCCCAAGCACCATGGGGCGGGTCTTTAATGCCCTTGGCGAGCCGCTCGACGAAGGCGTCGCCGTCACCGACAACCTCCGTGTTATCAGTGAGGCTGCCGGCACCAAAAAATACCGCGCTACCCAAAAACTAGAGCTGCTGGAGACCGGCCTCAAGGTCATCGACTTCCTCACCCCGTTCGTGAAGGGTCGCAAAATCGGCATCGTCGGTGGTGCTGGTGTCGGCAAGACCGTCTTGACCATGGAAATGATTCACAACGTCACCCAGAGCAGTAAGGGTGCCCTGTCTATTTACTGTGGTGTCGGTGAGCGTATTCGTGAAGGTAACGAATTGTATGAAACCCTCAAGGAAACCGACGTACTCAAAAACACCGTGATGTTCTTTGGACAAATGGATGCCACGCCAGCGATTCGCTCCATGGTGGGGCCCGCCGCTGCCACTTCAGCTGAATACTTTAGGGACGAGGAAGGCCGCGACATCCTGTTCTTTGTGGACAACATCTACCGTCATATTCAGGCTTTGACCGAACTATCGACCAACTTGGGTTTGATTCCTTCGGAAGGTGGTTATTCACCAGTGGTCTTCTCGGAACTGCGCCGCTTGCAGGACCGTTTAAGTTCCAGCGACAAGGGTTCGATTACCTCCGTCCAGGCCGTCTATATCCCGGCTGACGACTTGAGCGACCCGGCCGTGCAAGCGATTTCGCAGCAGCTCGATTCAGTCCTCGTGCTCTCCCGTGCGGTCGCCCAGAACGGCATTCGTCCGGCGGTGGACTTGCTGAAAACCACCTCTTCCCTACTCACACCACAGATTGTTGGCAAGCGTCACTACGAGCTGGTCGGTAAAGTGCAGGCCATTATGCAAAAGTACGAATCCTTAAAGAACATTATCGCCATCGTCGGTGAAAACGAACTGTCGCCAGTTGATCGTGCCGACTTCCAGAACGCCCGTAAACTGATCGAGTTCTTCTCGCAGGACTTTGCCGTCGCCGAGCACCTAACCGGTAAGCCCGGCCAGTACTTCACGCGCGAGCAAACCCTGGATGGAATTGAAGCAATCCTGAATGCCCCAGCCGATGAGCCAACCCCAAAGGCCGCTGAAAATAAGCCAGCTGATACCAAAACTGCCGAAGCCAAACCGCCAGAAGCGCCACAACCAACCGCCAAAGCCTCATGAGACACAAAACCAAAGAAGAAAAACTAACCGTCATCGCCCGTGCCCCCTTTCATGTCTATTACGAGGGGCCGGCTGACGTCGTCTCGGGAGCTAACAGTGTTGGTAAATTCGACATCCTGCCCGGACACGCCGACTTTTTTTCGGTCATGGGCCCCTGTGAAGTCGAGATTGAAACCGGTGCCGACAAGCCGATTCAGTTCAAGATTACCGGTGGCATTGTTGGGGTGCGTGATGATGAGGTTATGCTCTTTGTGAATATGTAGGGGCCTGAAGAATATCCCCAGGTACTGCGGCTTCGGCCTCAAGGGCCTGCAGATGCAGTGCAGGAGGACATTCTTCATCCTGCGGGCGTTCGGCGTTCGGCCTACGATCTGCAGATGCAGCATGCAGCTACCCTTGCTACGCTGCTATTTTGTACGAAGCAACATCACTTTTGCTTGCATCTGCAGACCCTTGAGGTCGAAGCCGCAAGCAAAAATGATGTTGTGAAGTTATTGCATGACGATGTAGTTGAGCGCATAGCCGCCCGGTGGCAGATTACAGCCATCACCGACACTAAAGCCAGCAACTGTCAGATTAAGCACATAGAACGTGCAGGCAGCGCCAACTGGGGTAATTACCACACGAGGGGGGCTTGCGTATTGCGTCTTAAAAGCAATGTTTGCAAGCGTGCCCGTGCCGGCTCCCGTCCCAATGTTGATAGCAATAGTCCCAGCGGCATCGTTGCCGCTAATCGACACTGTCCCGTTGTTGCCAAGCGCACTCCCGCCCTTGCCGATACTTGGGCTCTGCCCACTGGTTACGACGTGACCACCGATTGATAGTGTCCCAGTTGAGGTGAGGCTGCTGGCGCTAAAGGTTTTGGCCGAGAATGTGCCACCAACCGATATATTACCAATCACGATCAGGCTGTTGTTCAGGGTTACTAGTTGGTTGGCGGTTACAGGACCTTGGAGTTGGGATGAACCGGTTACAACCAAACCATTGCGTAGATTAAGGTTATTTAGGGTGCCATTGCCACTGACATTCAGGTCACTAAATGACACCTTGCCAGCTTCGAGCTGGGTAATACTGGCTTCTGAGGCAGTAAATTTACTATTGAGTTTTAGCTGGCCACCAACGCTGACATCGCCTGCCACCACCACCTTGCTCTTGAATTCGGTGCTGGGACCGATCGTCAACACCACGCCCGAGTCACCGACACTGTTACTATTAACGCCAACCTTGCTCAGAGCGGCCTTACTGATCGTCACCTGATCACTGGATTGATTATTGCTCTGGTTCTTCCCCTTTAAAACAAAAGCCAGCACTGCTGCGTTAATAGTCAGAATGGCAATCACGGCGGCTAGCCCTAAAAAGGTGGCTTTGTGGCTCGGGCGATAGGTTCGTTTATGATGGAACTTACCAACCTGGGCTGGGCCAGAAGGTACTGCGGGGGGTGGCGTGGCTGCTCCCGATTCTGGGGTGCCATCATCCGTCCGAGCAACCAGGGTCTCGGGCTCGGGTGTTGCACTTGCAGCAGTATTCGTCTCAGGAGATGGTTTCTTATCCATCTGGCATTATTCCTCAATTCTGACACTTATTATACCGCTTAGGCTTAATTTGAGGTAATTGTCTTTTGCAAAACGTTTATGGCTTATAATATAAGCGTGTTTGCAGACTGGAAACTATTTGTACGGTTGTTGGGAGGGCGATTCGCCCGCTTGTTTTTGCGCGTCGCAAGTATTGGGGTGACTGTTTTTGTACTCTGCCCAAGTCTGGTTGCGGTTGCCGCACCACTGACTTCCAACAATTTTATCTTCCAGGAAACATCCTTAGGCGGTGTTGGTAATTCGGGCGCCGCATCGGCCAACTTCCAGTCCAGCACCTCTGGTGAAACTATTGGTAACACCAATTCGGCCAGCTCAAACTTCCAAGTTAATGCCGGTAACACGACCACCAACGACCCCACCCTCGCCTTCAGTATCGTGTCTGGAACGGCTAGTTTCCCTGACTTTTCACCTGGCGCGGCCGTCACCGCCACGACCACCTTCCAGGTGGCCGATTACACCAGTTATGGCTACGTCGTACAGATAGTCGGTAACCCACCGAGTAATGGTACGCATACTCTGAATGCCATGTCAGTAACCAGCGCCTCACAGGCTGGTAACGAGCAGTTTGGCATCAATCTTGTCGCCAATACTTCCCCTGTTTCAGTGGGAGCAAACCCCGACCATGGCCAGTTTGGCTTCGGCTCGGCCGCAACCAACTACGGAATTACCAACAACTATCGCTACGCCAGTGGCGAAACGATTGTGACTGGGCCCAAGAGTTCGGGAGTGACACTTTATACGATCAGCTACATTATTAATGTGAGTAGTTTGACGCCCGGTGGGCTCTATACGGGTGGACAGACACTTATTTGTACCGGCACCTACTAAACAGAGTTATCCACAGCTACCGTCGGCCAATCCCTTGGTAAAATTATTGACAATGCCATAAGCAGCTTGGTACCATCTGAACATAAAGTATTAATTTTGCTGACACATAAAGTGTTAAGCGAAGAAACAAAAACAAAAAAACATGTTTAAAAAATTAAATCGAGCCCTCGCATTAACAGCCGCAATCGCCCTGATTGTTGGTTTAGTGGTTGAAGTACCAACTCCCCACTCCGTATCAGCCGCCCAAATTAATAACCGGAGTATCACCTTGCAAGCCGGTGCCACTGATGGTGGTTCTATGCCCGGTGGCGTCGTGAATCACCTCTTCCAGTTTGATGTTGGTAGTACGGCCAGTGTTGGTTCAATCGACTTCCAGTACTGCACCTTGGCAATTGGTACTTGTACAACGCCAACTGGTCTATCAACTACATCTGCAACTATGGGTACGCAAGCTGGTGCGACTGGCTTCTCGCTCGTGAACACCACCAACGGCGCACCATATCTTACCCGTACGGCGGCCAGCATTAACTCTGGTACCACGCTGTCGTATCAATTACTCAGCGTTACGAACCCAACTACGACGAACCTAACCTTCTTTGTTCGTATCAATACCTACGCTTCTACTAATGCCACCGGTAGCCCAATTGACAGCGGTAACGTGGCTGCAAGTACGGCTACTCAGATCGTTCTCACCGGAACTATGCCTGAATCGCTCGTCTTCTGTGCTGGTGGCACTATTAGTACCACTGGTGGTGTGCCAGATTGTGCCACCGCAACCTCTGGTGCCGTTAGCTTTAACCAGCTCTTCTCGCCAACCGATACGGCGACCGCTCTATCGCAGCTCAGCGCCTCGACGAACGCTGGTTCTGGGTATGCCATTACCGTTAATGGTCCGACCCTGACTTCTGGTAGCAATACCGTCTCGGCTATGGGTGCCTCAACGGCCGGCGTCCATGGTGTCAGTCAGTTTGGCTTGAACCTCAAGGCTAACACCACGGCTACATCGACGATTGCCGTCGGAACTGAAGTTGCTCCAACCTCAAACGGTACCAACTATCGTGGGCAAGCAATCACTGGCTACTCCACCGTCGACGCTTTCAAGTTTGTTACTGGCGATACCGTCGCTAACAGTGCCCAAGGTGGTGCTGGTGGTTCGGATGCCCAGATCTTTACGGTTGCTTACATCGTCAACGTGCCTGGTAGTCAGCCAGCTGGTACCTACACAACGACCCTTACATACATCTGTACTCCAACCTTCTAAATAGTCTTTTCCACAAAAAGTTCTTATTCTTTTTGACTATCGCTAAAAGCTAATGGTAGTATTGAGCCATGAGCTTCAATAGAAGGGTGCGCGCATCGATTAGTGCTGTTGTTGGCATAGTCTTTGTGCTGGCGATAAGTTTAATGTCCACCGTCTCTGTTTCTGCGGCCCAAATTAATAACCGTAGCCTAACGCTGCAGGCTGGCGCCACTGATGGTGGCTCCAAGCCCGGCGGTGTCGTGAATCACCTCTTCCAGTTCGATACCGGTAGCACAAACAGCGTTGGTTCAATTAAATTCGAATACTGTACCTTGGCAATTGGTACTTGTACAACGCCAACTGGCCTGGACACAACGTCCGCAACCATGGGTACGCAAGCTGGTGCGACTGGCTTCTCGCTGGTCAATACCACCAACGGCTCACCCTACCTCACTCGCACAGCAGCCAGCATTACTATTGGTACAACTTTGTCATACCAGCTCTTGAGCGTTACCAATCCAACCACCACGAACCAGACGTTCTTTGTCCGGATTAGCACTTACACCGCTACCAACGCAACCGGTAGTGCCCTCGACAGTGGTGTCGTGGCTGCTAGTACGGCAACCCAGGTAGTACTATCGGGGACTATGCCTGAATCACTCGTCTTCTGTGCTGGTGGCACTATTAGTACCACTGGTGGTGTGCCCGACTGTGCTACTGCCACGAGTGGTGCGGTTAGTTTTAATCAGCTCTTCTCGCCAACCGATACAGCTACGGCGACATCGCAACTGAGTGCTTCAACCAATGCCGGCTCTGGGTATGCCATTACCGTTAATGGTCCGACCCTGACTTCTGGTGCTAACACAGTTACCGCTATGGCTTCTGCAACCGCTGGCGTCCATGGTGTCAGCCAGTTTGGCTTGAACCTCAAGGCTAATACCACGGCTACTTCAACCGTAGCAGTTGGTACTGAAGTTGCTCCCGTATCGAACGGTACCAACTATCGCGGTCAGGCAATCACTGGGTATTCAACAGTTGATGCGTTTAAATTCGTGTCGGGCAACACCGTCGCCAACAGCGCCCAAGGTGGTGCTGGTGGTTCGGACGCCCAGATCTTTACCGTCGCTTACATCGTTAATGTCCCTGGTAGTCAGCCAGCGGGTACCTACACAACGACTCTTACATACATCTGTACTCCAACATTCTAGCCACCACCCAAAACGTGAGCGGTTTCTTTGACGAGCGCTAAAAGCTAATGGTAGTATTGAGCCATGAGAGTGAGCGGGAGAATACACGCCTGGACTAGTGCTGTTTTTGGCATTATTTTTGTGGTGCTCCTGGCACTTATCCCAACCAGACCAGTCTTAGCCGCCCAAATTACTGACCGTAGCTTAACTTTGCAGGCTGGCGTCAGTGATGGTGGTTCTAAACCTGGTGGTGTCGTCGATCACCTGTTTGCCTTCACCATTGGTTCGACCGCCAGTGTTGGCTCGATTCAGTTTCAGTACTGCACCATCGCCGTTGGTACTTGCACGACACCAACCGGCCTGGTAACCACCGGCGCCAGTATGGGAACCCAGGCTGGAGCTACTGGTTTTACACTCGTGAACACGACCAATGGCGCACCATACATCACTCGCACAGCAGCAAGCATATCCAGTAGCACGGCCGTAAGTTACCAGCTTGTAACCGTCACCAACCCGACCACCACCAACCAGACCTTCTTTGTTCGTATCAATACTTACGCCTCGACAAATGCCACTGGTAGCCCAATTGACACCGGTGTCGTCGCCGCGAGTACCTCCACGCAGGTAGTTCTGTCGGGGGTGATGCCTGAATCCTTGATCTTTTGCACCGGTGGAACCGTCAGCACAACTGGGGGCATACCAGACTGCTCAACAGCCACGAGCGGTGCGGTTAGCTTTAATCAGCTCTTCTCGCCTACCTCAGCGGCCACAGCGACGTCGCAGATGGCTGCCTCGACAAATGCTAGTGCTGGCTATGTTATTAGCGTTAACGGGGCCACAATGACGTCAGGAGCCAATACTATTACTGCCCTGACTGCGGCGACAGCAGCTGCGATTGGTAACGGACAGTTTGGGTTGAACCTCGTCACCAATACTACGGCGGCTTCTAGCCCTGCCGTTGGTGCTGGTATTGCCCCTACCTCAAACGGAACAGACCTCAAAGGTCAGCCACTATCTGGGTACAACACTGCTGATACTTTTAAGTTTAATTCTGGTGATACCATCGCCAATAGTGCCGTCAGTGGCGCCGGGCCAACCAATGCGCAGATCTATACAACTTCTTACATCGTCAACGTGCCTGGTAGTCAGCCAGCTGGTACCTATACAACGACATTGACCTATATTTGTACTCCAACATTTTAGAAATATTTTCTAAAATACCCCTGTTCATAAAATAGTGGTTATTCTTTTGACTATCGCTAAATGCTCATGGTAGTATTGAGCCATGAGAGTGAACGGACGAGGGTTTCTTAGTGTTAGTGCGGCTTTTTCTGCACTACTCTTCGTTATTATGCTAATAACGCTTCCGATTCAGGCTGCGGCCGCTACACAGATTACTAACCGGAGTTTGACGCTCATAGCCGGCGCCAGCGATGGTGGTTCCAAGCCAAGCGGTGTTGTTAACCACTCCTTCACCTTTACCGTTCCTACCGGTGGTAGTGTCGGTTCAATCCAGTTCTTGTACTGTACAACTCCTAGCATTGCCGCCTGTGTCACCCCAACCGGCTTATCAACAACATCGGCTACCCTAAGCAGCCAGACCGGTGCTACGGGCTTCACGATGGTTAATGGTACTAACGGCGCTCCTTATATTACTCGCACCGCAGCAACTATTACCGGTGGCACGACGCTCACCTACCAATTAAACACCATCACCAACCCATCCACTGTTGGTCAATTCTTCGTCCGTATTTCGACCTTTACCGCGACAAATGCTACTGGTAGTGCAATTGACGCCGGTAGTGTCGCAGCCAGTACGGCTGCTCAGATTGTGCTAACCGGAACCATGCCTGAATCGATTATCTTCTGTGCTGGCGGTACTATTAGTACTACTTCTGGCATCCCTGACTGTACCACTGCTACCAGTGGTTCAATCACCTTTGCAAACCTGTTCTCCCCGTCTTCTACAGAAACCGCTACCTCACAAATGGCGGCGTCAACAAATGCCAGCGCGGGGTATGTCATAACCGTCAACGGGGCCACTATGACGTCAGGATCTGCCACCATACCCGCCATGAGTACGGCGACAGGCTCGGTTGTGGGAACCAGTCAGTTTGGAATGAACCTGGTAGCGAATACAACTGCCACGTCCACACCAGCGGTCGGAGCGGCTATCACGGCTGCTTCTAACGGAACCACCTTGAAGGGACAGGCCCTTACCGGTTACAATACTGCTGATGTCTTTAAGTTTGCGTCGGGTGATAGTGTAGCCAACAGTGCCGTCAGTGGCGCCGGGCCAACCAACTCACAGATTTATACTGCATCTTATATCATTAACGTGAGTGGTGGTCAGCTCGCTGGCACCTATACAACAACATTAACTTACATATGTACGGCAACATTTTAACTATGAAAAAAACTATACAATCAACTCTACTCCTGGCCGTATTCACCCTTAGCTTGATGTTCGCCAACACCGCCGGTGCTTTGGCAGCAACCGCCCCCAAGGCTCCCGCGGCCGCAAACCCCGCCAACAACGGTCAAGCACTTGAAATCGCCCCACCGGTCATTTACCTAACGGTCAGTCCTGGCCAAACCGTTAATACCCAGATCCTGATTCGCGATATTTCAAGTGGTTCACTATTAGTTACCGGTCAAGTTAACGACTTTGTTGCCTCCGGACAAGACGGTACACCAAAAGTAATCCTCGATAACGACACCAATAACCCCTACGGAATGAAGAATTGGGTCGCCCCGCTACCAAAACTCCTATTGGTACCTCGTGAAATTAAGAGTCTGCCGGTTACCATCAAGGTCCCTGCTGACGCTTCGCCAGGTGGCCACTACGGCGTTGTCCGCTTTACTGCCACCGCTCCATCACTCGAAGGTAACGGCGTGTCCCTGTCTGCTAGTCTTGGCTCACTCATTCTACTAACTGTTAGTGGCAAGACGACCCAGAGCCTATCAACCCAGTCCTTTACGGTGAGCAAGGGCGATAAGACCGGTAAGCTATTCGAATCTGGTCCAGTCAGCTTTACTGAAGTACTAAAGAACAATGGTAACGTCCATGTTCAGCCAGTTGGTCAAGTAACAGTCACTGACTTGTTTGGCAAAAAGCTGGCGGCAGTCAACGTTAATACTCCTCCGGGCAACATTCTGCCAGGTAGTACCCGTAAATTCACCCAAAAGCTCGACAGCAGTGTTATTGGCAATAAGCACCTATTCGGCCGCTACAAGGCCGTTATGAAGGTCACGTACGGCACAAACAAGCAGGTTCTCACCAGCACCACCACCTTCTGGGTGATTCCATACAAGCTTATCGGCATCGTCATCCTCATTCTCATCGTTCTCTTCTTCCTGATACGCTTCCTCCTCCGCCGCTATAACCGGTACATCCTCAAGCAGGGTGGTCGACAAAAGACTCCAAAGAATCCGCCAACAACACCACAACCACCGCAACACCCTCAGCAGTAACCCCTGTTAGCCACCAGACTCCACATCGTTAGCATAAGTGCTATAATAATCGATGATGTACTATGCCTCATTTGATAAAAAATCAAAAACAAAACTGATTAGCTCCAAACATAGTGGACGCTTGCGCCCCCATGAGCATACTGCCTACCTCCCCTTAGCCTTCTTGGTGTTTGCGGTGGGCGTAATACTGGCCGGCTACTCAGTTATATCGATGTCGTCGGTTCTTGCTGACCACCCAGCGCCACAGTCGGGTTCGGTGAGCCTCACTGGGGCGGTGCCTGCTGCGCCCCCCAAAGTAGCTGCCACCATCACCTCTCCAACCTCCAACCAGCACTTTAATGTATCGACCATCACCATTACTGGAACCTGCCCAAAAGGAACTTTGGTTGAAATATTTAAAAACAGTATCTTTGCCGGCTCGACGCCGTGCGAAGACAATGGCAAGTACACCATCAACATTGACCTACTGTATGGGCAGAATTCTATTACCGCGCAGGTCTATGACACGCTCAACCAAGCTGGTCCGCCATCCACGGCCATAATTGTGTACTACGATGCTTCACAATTGCAGGGCGCGGCACTAGAGCAGCTCAATTTTAATGGTTCGCAATTACTGCTTAATACCGATGCTGTCTACCGCGGAAGCTTCCCCGGACAGACGCTCAATGTGCCCGTCACAATCATTGGTGGCAGCGCACCATATGCTGTTAACGTGGTGTGGGGTGACTCGAACAACAAAATTATACCTCGCGGCGACAGCACCCTTTTTAACGCCTCACATGCCTACGACAAGCCCGGTACCTACAAAATCACCTTGGCCGGAACAGATAGCAAACAGCAAGTTGCCTTCCTAACTGTGGCTGCAATCGTTAACGGACAGCCGAATGGAACCGGTGCTGGCGGGACCCAAAATAACGACAAAAAAACCATATTGAACAAATTATTTGTTCTCTGGCCGCTCTATGCTGTGAGTGCCACAATGGTCATAAGTTTCTGGTTGGGCGAGCGCCGCGAGAAGAAAATCATTGGCGATCCTGACAAAAAAACACCACCCCTTGGAATTGGCCAACATTAATCTGTAAAAAATGCTTGCAATCTTGTCTATAAAGCTTATAGTTATAGCTATAGAGATAGACTAGATGCGAATAAAAGAGTAGAACAAGCGTCTTCCCTAAGCACCAGCAAATAAAAAATTAAAACAGATACAAACAAACATGGATTTGGGTTTTCTAAAAACATTCCGGCGGCTTTTGGTATTGGCCATCCTTATGGGTGTCTTTTTTGTGTCCCTGACCTCTGGTACACGACCGGCTCATGCCTCAACCGGAACCAACCAAACCATTAACTTCCAGGGACGCCTGCTCACCTCGAGTGGCGCGGCCGTACCTGATGGCTACTACAACATCCAGTTCAAAATCTACCAAGACGGTGATGGCGCCTCTGTTGGTGATACGACCGGTTCCCCAACAGGGACACTGAAGTGGACCGAAAACTATCTAAACGTTAATTCCCAAGGTGTCAGAGTCTTTAACGGCTACATGTCTGTCTCGCTCGGTTCAGTCAACCCCTTTGGTAGTAGCGTCGACTGGAACCAAAACACCTTGTGGCTGTCGATGAACATCGGTAACACCAATGTATCGTGTGCCAGCTTCGCGGTTTGTTCGCCCGATGGTGAAATGACGCCGATGCAACCACTGACGTCAGCCGTTTACGCGCTGAACTCCAACCAACTGGGTGGCTTAACCGCCGCCGCGTTTGGCCAACTGGCTGCTAGCCAGACGTTTGTGGGTGCTAATATCTTCCAGCCAACCACCAATGTAACAGGGGTAAAAGTAATTCAGAGCTCGGCTGGCGCACCCACTGCCGACATTTTTAATGTTCAGTCGGCCAACAATACTAACCTCATCCAAGTAACTGGGCCCGCGGCCAATAGTGCGGCCATAACGCTCAGATCGATAGGCACCGGTAACGCCATTACACTCAATTCGGCTGGTGCGCTTAGTTTCACCGGAGCCGCGGCTTCGGTTTGGGATATCGGGAATAATACCCTTTCCCTGCAAACCACTAATAATGGCGCCATTACCACCGGTAGTGGCCTTTTGACTGTTGGGGGAAGCCAAACTTTCTCTGGTGCCAACCCTGTTATCAGCACCAGCACCACTAATACCAACATGACCATTCAAACCAACGGAACCGGTACGTTAACCCTCAATACCACTGGGGCAGGTACTGTTAACGTTGGTACAACCAACACCACCACCGTCGGAATCGGTAACAATACCTCGGGGACAGTCGACACCATCACCGGTGGCTCCACCGCTGTAACCGTTGCCAACGGTGGGACTACTGTTAAAACCAGTACCAACAGCACCACCGCCTTCCAAGTCCAAAACGCCAGCAACGCCGCTGCCCTGTCGGTCGACACCACCTCACAGCGTGTAGGCATTAACAACTCTGCACCAGGGGCCGCCCTCGAGGTTACCGGTGACATCTACCTGACCAAAGAAGCCAACCGCGTCATTAAGGTTGATGCCAGTACCACCGCCAGTACTGCCGGTGGTTCCCTTACCCTAGCCGGTGGAACCGGAAACGCCGCAGTTGGTGGTGCTGTGAACATTAACGGTGGTACCGCTATTAATAGCGTCGGTGGAGGTGGCGGTGTGAACATTATTGCCGGTAACGCTGCTTCGGGTAGTGTCAACGCTGGTGGTAGCGTGGTTATTAATAGTGGTGTTGGGGTAACTGCCGGCGCAATCACCTTACAAACCGCCAACTTCTCTTCTACCTTTGGTGCCACCAACATCAATACCGGTGGTGGTAAGGTACTCATTGGGAGCGCCAACAACGGCGTCCAGATTGATACTGGACAAAACATTAAAACCAACGGTACAAACATTACAGCTAACGCCCTGGCCACTCCTGTTATTAGCACCGGTTCGACTGGTTCAAGCTTCTATTACGGAGTTACAGCAGTTAATGGCCAGGGCGAAACAATCCTGAGCAACACCGTTGGTATGGCCAGTAGCAGCGCTACAATCTCTTGGGCAGTAGTACCAGGTGCTACCAGCTATAAAGTCTACCGCAACTCTTCCAACGTTTTTACTAGCGGTTCATTATTTAGAGCGTCAACCGCGAACGGTTTAACCCTGTCCTACACCGACGACGGCACCGCTACCACCGCGGGTCTCCCGCCTACTTCGGTAACCGGCACAAAACTAACGGTACAGGGTTGGGCCAGCCAAACAGCCAACCTGCAAGAATGGCAAAACTCGGCCGGATCTGCTCTAGCAGTAGTCGATATCTCTGGCAACATTACCGCTGCCCGTTTCCGCAGCGATGTCTGGCAAGATACAAACAATAACTCTTGGGCTAGTATTACGGGCACCAGCCCAAGTAGAACTTTGGCATTTGGTAATGCGAGCATTTCTACTATTTCTATCACCCCAAAGAGTGGCGGCGATATCCAATTAGCTGGTGCAACCAAAGTGAATTCAACTGGTACTGCTGGTACAGTCGAGAAATTCCGAGTAAATACCCCGACCACTGTCGATAACAGTGCCGCCTCTATCTTGGCGACCGGTGCCACCACGAGCAAGGGGCTTGTTATCCAAGGTGCCGCCAGCCAAACAGCCAACCTGCAAGAATGGCAAACCAGCGCTGGTGCTAATATGGTCAGCATTACTGCCGCTGGCGCCCTGCAGGGTGGCAACGCTTCTGGTACTGATGTTGCTGGTACGACCCTCACCATTGCTGGTGGGCAAGGTACTGGTACCGGTAACGGTGGTAACATTCTGTTCCGTTATGCTGCTCCGGGCACCACCGGTGCCAGCAACAACGCTCTTGTTACTGCCTGTACTATTTCTGGCACCAATGGCAGCTTTAGCTGTACGGGGGCTGGTGCTAGTAGCGAACGCTTTGGAGCTGGTTCAACCGCAGCAGGAACAAGTTCAGTTGCGGTGGGCAACACCGCAGGGGCTTCGGGTAACAACTCCATCGGAATCGGTGCCGGCAGCAGTGCGTCTTCTACAAACAGCATTTCAATTGGTGCTAGCTCTATTGCACTCAATGGTGGTGGCGCTGGTAATATCGCTATCGGTAGCAGTGCCACGGCCGGCTGTCTGTTCAGTTGTCCTGGTTCAGTTCGTGACATGATAACCCTTGGTTCTAGTTCAACCACCCAGGGTGACTACGGCATCACCATCGGTAACAGTGCTAGCAACACCGGCTTCAACGGCAGCATCGTCATTGGTACGGGCGCCAGTAACACAGCCGGCAATCAACTGGTAATTGGTTCTAATACTTCATCGATAACAACTGGCTATATTGGTAATGGCGTAACCAACGCGGCACCTGTTGGGTTTACTTTGAATGCCACCGGTAGCAGCACAGCCGGCACAACTGGCGGGGCGTTGTCGATTGTTGCTGGGGCGGGCACGAATGCTACTACCGGTAGCAATGGTGGCGCCTTGAACCTACAGGGTGGTGCAGCCGATAGCTCTAGTGGCACTGGTCGCACCGGTGGCGCCGTCAATATTAACGGTGGCGTTGGTTCACGCAACTTGGCTGGTGGAGCTATTAACTTAACTGGCGGAACTGGCGGAACTAGTGCCAGCGGTTCTGGCGGTAACGTAGTTATTAACGGTGGTGCGGCCGGTGGTGGTGGTGCTGGTGGTAGCGTTAGTCTACAGGGTGGCGCAGGCACAACCGGTATTGGCGGTAACTTTACAATTACATCTGGTAACAGCAGCTCAGCGGCCAGTGGCAACCTTTCGCTTGATGTTGGTACGGCTGGCACAACCACTGGAAGTATCTCAATCGGAGCCAACAACACTAATACTATAGGAATAGGAAACGCGACAGCCGCTACTGCTATTACCATTCAGGGCGGCACTGGCTCCAGTGCAATCTCGATCATGTCTGGCGCCGCAGGAACGATTAGGATCGGCGATAATGGCGTCGCCAGCACCGTCCAGATTGGTAATACGACTGGCGCAGTGACCCAGACAGTTAACATCGGTACTAACCCGACAGCGAGCTCGCAGACAAACGTGACAATCGGCTCAACCATTGGAGCTTCGGCAACCACCATCATAAGTGGTACGGGCAACTTGAACCTACAAACGCAAGGTACGGGCAACTTAAACATTGGTGCCAATGCCATCGCCCAAAACATCATTATCGGCAATAGCACCGGTGGAACCAATGTTTCCATTAACTGTGGTACCGGCACCTGTGGTCTTGGTACTAACGCAACCGATCACTCCACGACCGTTGGATCGACCACTGGTGTGTCACTAACGACCATTCAGGGCGGTTCGGCCGGCATCTCGCTGAATGGTGCAGTTTCAACTTCTGGTGCCATAAACGGCGTTACCCTCAGCGCCAGTGCCCTCACCTTCTCTGGTGCCAACCCAGTTATTGGTGCCAGCACCACTGATACTGGTGTCACACTGCAATCGAATGGAACTGGTACCCTCACCCTGAACTCATCTGGCGCCGGTACGGTAAACCTTGGTACCACCAATACCACTACGATCGGCATTGGTAACTCAACTGCGGCCACTGCCGTTACATCAACCGGTGGCGCAACCGTACAGACCGTTGCCAACACTGGGGTTACCATCAAAACAAATACCAATAGCATCTCAGCCCTACAAGTTAAGGACAGCAGCAACAACGTTGCCTTTAATGTTGATACCACCACTGGCGCCGTTGGCACCGTCAGCACTAGCGCAGCCAGCACGGCTTCACGCGCACTGTTGCTACAGAGTGGTTCCGTCACCGGCACAACTTCTAACTCTGGCGATGTAACCCTGCAATCTGGTGGGTCAAGTACTTCTGGTAACAGTGGTGCATTGGCGTTGAAGACCGGTGACGCCGGGGTTGGTAACTCTGGTGCCATTAGTCTCGATGTTGGTTCGGCTCCTTCGGGCACGGTTGGCACCATTTCAATTGGTACCAGCAACGCCCGCTCAATCACTATTGGTAATACCTCTAGCGGCACTTCGACCGTTATCAACGGCGGCACGGGCGTTGCTGGAGTTTCGATTCAGTCAGCTGCCAGCGGCGGCATCAGTATTGGTACCAGCGCTAATACATCTATCTTGTTTGGTACCGGTGCAGTTGGTGGCACTATCAAGATTGGTGGCACCACCCAGACAGGCACAATTACACTCGGCCAATCAACTGCCAGCAACATCATCGAAATCGGTGGCGGCACCACTAGCAGTGGCAACATTCAGACCGTTAACATTGCTAACGGCACCGGCGCTGGCACAGCTACTAATGTAAACATCCTCTCGGGTGTTGGGACGGCCGGCACCGGCACCTTGTCACTTGGTAATAATACCCGTGTCACCCAAATCGACCTCGGCAACGTCGCTGCCGCTGCCGCTAGAACTATCAACGTTGGCACTGGAGCTAATACTGTCGGTATCGACACCATTAATATCGGCACCGGTAGTACTTCGGTGGCTAGCGGTAAGACCATCCATATTGGTGATACCGCCCCAACTGGCTCCGGCACCAACGTCCTCACGCTTGGTACTACCGTTAATGCCTCAACCACGACTATTCAGGGTGGTACGGGCGCTTCGGCCATCGCTCTGACCCAAGCTACCGGTGGTGGCATTGTGATTGGTGGAAGTGGCGCGGCCTCCACCGTATCTGTCCTTTGTGGCGCTGGTACGGCCACAAGCTGTGGTTTTGCTAATAACGCTACCGACCACAGTACCTATATTGGTTCTGGCACCGGTGTTTCGGTCACCACCATTCAAGGTGGTAGCGGTGGTGTGGTCATCAACAGCAATACTGCCATTAATGGCACCATTAATAGCAATACCTTTGACGCCAGCACCCTCACCTTCTCTGGTGCTAACCCAGTTATTAGCGCCAGCACCACAAACACCGGCATCTCCGTCCAAGCCAATGGGACTGGTACGCTGACGCTTAATACTACCGGCGCCGGTACGGTTAATGTTGGCACCACCAACACCACCACTGTTGGCATTGGTAACAATACTGCCGCAACTAGTACCACCATTACCGGTGGTACTGGGGCTAACGCCGTTTCAATTCAAACTGGTACGGGCGGTACCATTAGCTTGGGCACGACTGGTATCGCGAGCACCATCCAAATCGGTACAACCACTGCGGTTGCCACTCAAACCATTGGCATCGGTAACAATGCGACCGCAACTTCTGTTAACAACATCACTATCGGTAACCTGCTGGGCTCTAGCAACACGCTTGTCCAGGGTGGCACCGGCGCCTCAGCCATTGTGTTAGCACAAGGCACAGGTGGTGGCGTTGTCATCGGTACCACCGGTGCTGGTTCAACCGTTTCCGTCCAGTGTGGTGCCGGCACGGCAACCACCTGTGGTTTTGCTAATAACGCTACCGACCACAGCACCTACGTTGGTTCAGTCAGCGGCGTTTCGGCCACCAACATCCAGAGTGGTACCGGCGGCATTACCTTGAGCGGCAACACCAGCGTAACGGGCACCTTAGGTACGACTGGCACCATTAATGGTGACACCCTGTCTACCACTGCCCTGACCTTCACCGGCGCCAACCCTGTCATCAGCACGACCTCAACAAACTCGGGCTTCACATTACAGGCCAATGGCACTGGTACATTGACCCTGAACACGAGCGGCTCGGGCACCGTCAATGTTGGTACCACCAACACCACCACTGTTGCAGTTGGTAATACGGGTGGTGGTGCGACCGTTACTCTGACCGGTGGCGCCACCACAACGACTATTGCCAACTCTGGCGAAACCATTAAGACCTCAACCAATAGCAGTACCGCCTTCCAGGTCCAAAATAACGCCGGTGCGGCAATTCTGGCCGTTAATACCAGCACACCGCAAGTATCCTTTACTGCTACAGCTGCCAACGCCACAAACGGTACTCCTCTGGTTAATACCAGCTACACCAACACCAGCACCACGGCCGCTCTAGAAGTTGCACAGCAAATTACCCTCAGTGATACAGGCGTAGTTACTACTGGGCAAGACGAAGCAAACGGAATGGCAATATCCGTAACTCATACTGGCCAAACCGGTGGCACTATATTAACGAAAGGAATCTCCGTAACGAGCACCGGCGATAACGCTGGCTCTGGTACATCGGCCAACTGGGCAATCAACGGGTTGGCGGTTGGCTCATCAGATGCTGGCACTGGTGTTGCCGGCGGCTTTTTGGCGGCTGGTAGTGGCACCACGACTAGTGCCATTGGAACAAGTGGTGGCGTTGGCACATATTTGTTCACTGGGAACGTCGTCACTGCAATTGGTGTTCAGGGGGCTATTAGCGCAACCGGTGGCGCCGGTACTATTAGCACGGCTTACGGCATGCAGGTTTCATCTGCTGCTGTCGGCGCCGGCGGCGCCATTGGAGCCAACTATGGTATTCAAGTTCAGACCCAGACCGTCGGTACCACAAACTATGGTGTTTCGATCGGTACTGCCTCAACCCAAACCCTGCGAGTTGGCGATGATGCTGATGGAACGACCGCCAATGCCGGCATCAGCTTTGGTGCCACGGCCGGCACGGCTGCAAACCTGTATCGTGGTGGTAACAACCAGCTCAAGACCGACAGTGACTTCCTGGTAAAATCAGGCACAAACTCAACCTCTGCCCTGTCCGTGCAGAACTCAAGCGGCACTAATATCTTCGCCGTTGACACCATTAACGGCACAGTTGGTACTGTTAAAACTACAACAGCTAGTACAAACTCGCAGGTTCTGACTCTGCAAAGTGGTACCGTGGTTGGCACTGGCTCCACCTCCGGTGCAGTCATCCTTCAATCTGGTGCTTCAACAGTATCTGGTGGAACTGGTAACCTTACCCTAGCAACCGGCAACGCTACATCAGGCAGCTCAGGTAGCATTACCTTAGACGTTGGTTCGGCTACTGGTACATTTGGAAACATAAGCATCGGCACCGTCAATGGCCGAACTATTGGTGTAGGTAATACAACAGCTGCAACAGCAGTTACTATCCAGGGTGGTACCGGATCATCGGCAATTATCATGAGTCAAGGCGCTGGCGGGGCCATTACCATCGGCGGCTCAGGTGCTGCTTCCACCGTAGCAGTCCTTTGTGGCGCTGGCACCTCAACAAACTGTGGTTTTGCTAACAACGCTACTGATCACACAACCGTCGTCGGCTCGACTACCGGAACCTCTACCACCACTGTTCAGGGCGGGTCTGGCGGCATCACTTTGGCCGCTGGCTCAATCGGCTTGAATGCGGCCACAATCTCAACAAATCAATCAAGCGTTAGCTTTATGGATACAACAGTTACAACCGTGACGGCTCTCCAATCAGCCACGTCAATCACCATGGGCGCAACTTCTGGCACGCTCACACTGCGCAATGCGGCCATTACTTTAGGCAGCGCTGCTGGCTCCGGATCGTTCACAAATAATGGTGGAACAACAAATATAACCTTGCCGTTGGGTGACTTCCCAGCCGGCGGTTCAATTGGAACAAATAGTAGTACAGTTGATATCTACACGTCGATTAGCATCAACCAATCAACGGCTGGCCGAACACTCACCATCCCAACCCCAAGTGCCAACATTACCTATGGTCGCCTGCTCTACTTGTCCAACATTGGTTCGGCCAGCTTTACGCTTGGCAGCGCCACCATTAGTGCCGGCACAACCGCTACCTTGGTTTGGGCAAACACAACGGGCGGCGCCAGCTGGCAATTTGCCGGTGCTGACGCAGCCTCGATTCTCAACCAAAACAGCATCGACCAAACCGCTAACTTCCGAATTAGTGGTACTGGCCGAGCTAATACCAGCTTCACGGCTCCATTATTCGATTCAATCACTGGTGCGGTAGGTGTTGGTACATCGACTGCCTCAGGCGTAAACATTGGTAATGGTACCTCTGGAACCTCAGTTTCGGCCAGTTGTGGTGCCACCGCTACTTGTGGTTTTGGTAATAATGCCACCGACCACACAACTGCCGTCGGTTCGGCATCCGGTACTTCGGCCACCACTATCAACGCCGGTAGCGCTGGGGTCCTGGCAAAATCAACCAGCACAACTGGCTTCCAGGTACAGAACGCCAGTGGTACCAGTGTCTTGATTGTCGACACCACCAACCGCCAGCTCAAAGTTATGGAAAATGCTGGTAGCACCAACTACGCCCTGATTTACTACGACACCGCTACCACCACCGCCAACTATACCGCCAGCTCCGGTACGGTCGCCGTTGGTACTGGTGCCGGTGCTATCTCCATCGTGGCCGGTACAAGTTCAAGTATTACTATCACTAGTAACGCCGCTTCCCTATGGCGCACCACCGCTGGTACGCTGACACTGCAAAGTGGTACGAACTCGAACTTAGTCCTGACCCCATCGGGTACCGGCATGGCCACCATTAGCGGCTCGGCCAAGTTTGTACTCGGTCAAAATGCTGGTGACCCCGCCACCTGTACGGTTGGTGCGTTGATCTACAACACAACCTCTAACACACTCCGCGGTTGTCAGGGTTCAACCCCAACCTGGAACGATGTTATCAATGTTACGACCCCAACCACCCAGGCTACCTACACCGCTTCGACCGGTGGTACCACTGCCGAAATCAAGCTCGACACCACCCGTGGCGCACTTGATGTTCAGGGTGATAACGCTGGCGCCGTCACCGACTTGTTCAACGTCCGCGCCGGTACGGCTTCTGGTCTTGGCCAGAGTGTCTTTGATGTCGCCAGCTCTGGTAACGTTACCATTCAGACATCGGCTGGTGTTGCAGTTATGGACACGACTGGTACAAGCATTGAAGTTGGCCAGGGCGCCACTGCTCACTCCACCAACCCAATCGTCCTTGTCCTCGACAACTACCAACCTATCACGGCTGGCTCAGCCCCAACTGAGCAAGATGGTGCCATGTACTACAACGCCGACCAAAACATCTTTATGTGTGGCTTAAACGGCACCTGGACCAACTGTGCCATTAACTCCATCCAAAGTTCATATGTGTTTGAAGATGAGTTCTTGGGCGGTACAACTTCGGCCGCCACCGGTACCAGCTTCCAGGGTGTTGGCGCGCTGGGTTGGAACGTCAACGCCACTACCTCTTGTGCTGCCGCCTACAACCAAACCGGCCCTGCCCTAGCCCATGATCACCCTGGTACTCTGCGCCTGACAGCCGGCAACGCCAGTGGTAATGGCTGTGCCATGACCCAAGCCGGAACTGCTGCCGGAACTGCCACCCTCAGCCAGATTATTGGTGCTGGCGACGTCTTTAAGACCAACGTCGCGATTGGTGCGCAAACTGGTACCATGCGTGTCGGTTGGACCAACCAAACTTCTAACACGGCTCCTACCTCTGGTGCGTGGTGGGAATATAACACCACGGCAGACGCCACTCACCTCCGTTACTGCTACGCCAACAACACTACTGCCGTCTGTGCCGCCGGCCCTGTCATCGCCGCCAACACGTGGGCTGAACTCGAAATCTACATCAACAGCGCCAGCAACATCACCTTCGTCACGAACATCAACGGCACCCCTACCAGCGTTACTACCACCAGCGCCTTCGATACTGGTGCCACCAACAAGCTTGGCCCAGGCGCCACCTGCTATGCCTCAACCACCACAGCCCTGAACTGTTACATCGACTACATCCAATGGAGTGGCGTCAACACCAGCACCCACGGTATTAGGGACTAGCCTCCTTACTTAGTAGCTTGTTGGAACGATCGCGAAATTGTCTCGAGTTGAGGAATGACGTTTTTAGCATCTGTATTAATAAGAATCCACACATTATTGCTGGTCTGGATGCTAGCGATGCTACTTGCCCCGACCTGGCCCGCCACGACCGAGCCAACATTAGTGGTATATAAGTCAGGTTTTTGAAACTTACTATTAAAAGCGCTGAAGTTAAACGCCGCTGGTAGTTTTTGCAGGGTGACGTGATAGATATTACCGGCTGGGTCCGTAATTGAATAGTACAGAACATCCTCTTTTATAACTTTGATGTCTTTATTATAGGTATACCCAACTGGTAGATTCGATGGATAATACAACGGGAAGCTAATGCCCGGGATAGTTGGTGTACTGGCGGCTGTACTCTGATTGTTTTTTGACTGCACATATCGTGGCCTGACCAGGAACCAGCCAGCAGCCGCAAGACCAGCTAACACCAAAATAACTGTCATTATAATAATGAATATAATTATCCGTTTTTTACGCTTGGGGCGCCGTTGCTTTGGTGGTTTAGGTGGTTTGGGCAATTTGGGTTGCTTAATTGGCGTTGGTTCGGGCTCCTGCACAGGAATAACCGGCGGCGGTGATACTTTTTCAACAGGGGCAGCCGATGGAAGTGTGGGTTTTGGGCGCGGCTTAGCAACCGGCCGCACATGCCCTGTGGCCGACTGTGCACGCCGCGTGTAATCCGTCCGCCGAAACCGGTTCCGTAACTCCTCATCCATACTTACAAAATAGCCCAGCCACTGGCTTAACACAAGCGTGTTTACCCTTTTGGGTGATTCTGTTAAGCTTATATAAGATACGGAGCGTGGAAGTCTTCATGAGAATACAAATTCGAAAAGTATACAATTCTTGGCCCAAAAAACTCATACTCATAACCCTCCTGTTGGTGGCGCTATCATTAGGGTTCTACTTTAAGTTTGCCAGCGCGGCTTTCACTGGGAATAACGGTAACATTGCCTGGGGTGATGCCACCGCCGGGCGCGTCAGGGTTAGTGCCTACACTTTTGGCGCGCCGGGCAGTTTTGCTACCAGTTTCCGCCCCACAACCGCTCCTTCGGCCAGCACTATCCAATTTGTTGTCAACAAGCATGCGCCAAACAGGAACGAACGGCTTATTGGCACCCAGTTAACCAACGGCAACATGGTGATTGCGAAATGTGCCAGTACTTGTACGGCCGTCGCCAACCTAACTTCGAACATCGCTCTCGTGACCATTCGGGGGACGAACGTCGTAAACCGGGCATTTGATATCGCCTACGAACAAAGTACTGGCCGAGCCATGGTAGTCTACGCCGGTAACCAAACCGGTTACTTATTCTACTGTATATATGACGGCGGCAGCTGGGGCCCGGTTAGTAACTGCGCGCCAACTGTTGGCACCAACAGTATTGCCTTAGATGATGGAACCACAGCTCTCACCGGCACGCCTGCCTGGGTGCGCCTGGTCCCCCAGGGGGAACAATTTGGCGCACTGCGCACCAACAATATGCTACTAGCAGTTCAAGATACCAACCAAGACATATACACGACCAGTTGGAACGGTTCAGCCTGGTCAACTACCGATGACCAAACCCTTACTACCACCGGTGGCGCCAGTGTTGCGACCACTAACAGTGGCACCCAGTTTGGAGCGGCCTTTGATATTGGCTACGAGAGTGTCTCGGGCCAGGAAATGGCCGTTTACGCCGACGGTACGGCCTTGAAGTACCGAACCAGCACTGGTAGTGGCTGGAGCGGCACCACGACCATTGCCACCTACGCCACTGCGGCTCAATGGGTTAGATTAGCCTCCGATTCTTTAAGTAATCGTATGAGTTTGATCACTGCTTTTGGGTCAACCGGAACCGTCGGCTCAACTGCCACAGCCACCCCGTATATCTGGAAAACAGACGGCACGACCGCTGGCTTTACCAACTACACTACTCTGACCATGGCTCAGGATGCTGGTCAGAACATTAGCACCGCCTGGGAAAAAGCTAACCTTGGTACACCCAAAGCACTGTTTAGCGCTTCGGCCAACGCCAACACACAGCAGCCCGATTGGTCCTCCTGGACGCAAGGTGGTGGCTTTGTAGCTTGGGCGGCTCTCACTACCACCTCTGGAGACATTATCGTCAATAATGAGCTTATCCCCTCGCCCAACTCCGACATTATGACGCTCACCCAAAGTAACCGTGATGGCAAGATTCGCGCCAGAACCTTCAACGGTACTGCCTGGGGAGCCTTGTTGACTACCAGCCTTCCGACGACAGCCGTTACCACAACGACCGGTAATACCGCCAACACAACCTACATGCAAAAACCGCACCAATATGCCTACAAACCCTACGCCCCTTGGTCGCAGAACTGGCGCATATATAGTGACTACACCGCTACCGGCAACCCAACCGTTCCTTTGGCCAACGATAATAATACGGCCACCGTGCAACCAAATGCCATCGTACGCTTACGCATGGCATATGCCGAGCTGGCCGGTGGCTCAACCAGTGATACCCGCAAAAAACTGCAATACAGTAGTGGTGCCGGCTGCCCCGACTCTTCCTCTTGTACCTGGACAGATGTCGGTGCTCCAGGCAGTGGTACCATCTGGCGCTATTCAACCGCTGGTGGCTTGGCCGACAACGCCGCCGTTCCTTCGACCACCCTAGTTGGCGCGACTGCCACTGGCTACTCAGTTACCAACGGCACCGCCACTGTAACTGGTGATACTCAGACTGGTAACTCCGTTCAAGAATACGATTACACCCTGCAAAACAACTCGGCTCCAACTGGTGTCACCTACTACTTCCGCGGGTACGACATCGGTACCAGCACCTCCACCAGCAGCAGCATCACCAACCTCAACCCCATTCTGCGCCAGCAAAATACCAACGCGGCTGGTGTCGAGCAGGATAACTGTAATGACGGCACCAATGCACTGCCATGCACTTACCCCTCCATCTTCTCCAACTCCACGGCGCCAAACCCACCAACCTTCTTCTTCCCGCTCAACGGTAGCTCTAACTCCACCAGCACACCTACCATTCAGCTCAAGTCGGCCGATGTCTTGGGCAACTACCTACAGTATGTAATTGAGTGGTGTCCAACTAACTCCTGGCCATGCCCTTCTGGTGGTGGTAGCTTCGACCAAGTATCCAGCCAAACCAACTGGACTGGGCAGGATGCCAACAGCGGACTTGCCTACATTGCTCAGCAAAACGAGGCGCTTTCGACAATGGGTCAGTATACAGTTGATCCCGGAATATTCGCCCCCAATACCACCTACTATCTACGCGCGCGGGCCTATGATCCTGGGGGCACGGCTACCTACAGCTCGTATTCGTCAACGGTTGGATTTACGACCTCGGCCCTGAGTGTCCTCATCCAAGGTGGCACCAATATCAGGGGTGGCACCATCATTGCCAACTAATTTAGTTGAATACTTTTTGTGTTCGTTTTACTTAGTGATGACTTGATTGCCAACCACGACACCAGTTCGACCATTATATGCACAGGTTACTTTTACCGTGCCCGTTCCGGGGGCAACCGAAGCGCCAATTGTCCACGTCCAGGTGACTGAACCATAATCATCAGCCTGTTTGGGAGCAAGCCCTGAGTCGGTACTGATTCCGTTGGCATAGGTTACAACTATGGTGCACTTTGAGCCAGCAGTGGTGGCAATACTGGCAGAAGCATTGGTACCAATTGCAACGGGCGTCGTTAAGGCATTAATCGCCACACCCACCGGAGCATTCGGGCCAGGCTTAACTGGTTTTGGTAGTGGGCTTGAATCCTCGGTATTGGCCACTGTTTGTGGCTCTTCTTGTTTGGGGATATTCTTACCAGTCAAGTAGACATAGCCTACCCCTCCCGCTATAGATAATATCAGCAGCACAATTACCGTAATAATGATTCGTTTTAGGGTTTTAGGGAAACGACGTCGCTGCAGCACTTTCATGCCACCTCTGCCTTTTGTGACTGCTTATAGTCATGGAATTTTATCTCTGTTGGCGTTATCTGCAAGGCAACGTAGCCGTCTTCGTGAATGGTAGTAACCGGCGGTAACAAGGCATTATCGCCGTATAAGCGAAGTTTGACCAGCTTGGCAATGATGGCTTGACGCGTCTCGGCATCGTTGACAACCTCGGCCTCGCCCCGCATTTGCACAGTTTGGGCGGTTTGTTCATCAAAAATAGTCAGAGCAACCTGTTCGTGGCCAAACATATCGCGGGCTTTTTGGGTGCCGGCCTTGGTAACCATACAGATCCGGTTGTCCATGTTCAAAAAGTAGTAAATTGCGGCACCGTGCAAAACACCGGTTCGATCAATGGTCGAAAGCACGCCAACCTCGTGATCGTGTAAAAACTTAATCGCGGCTGGCTCGGGAACAACTGGTTGGCCGGGCTGTGGGTTTGGCGTAGCCACCGGCACCGGTGTTGGCGGTACTGTGACGGTAGACACCCTCTCCTGCCCCGTGGCGCCCACGTTCTTGAGCCGAGATTCAATGTACTGGACAAAAATTTTGGCGGCCTTAAGGCTAACAAAGCGAACGGTGTACTCAGCCACGCGGGTGTGGAGTGTGACTGTACAAAACATGCCGTTAGTGGCTTCTTTAACGCCAGCCACAACATCGTAGGTAATTTCGTCCAGCGATGTAAAACCGGGCTTGTGGTCCAAAAATACGACTCGTTGGTCGGTAGCCACCAGCATGCCTGAACTAAAGTTAAGCAAACCGCTATCTTCCTTGTAGCGTCCGTACACGACCCCTGTAATATGCTCGTCTGGGTGAATAACATTCGGCAAATAATGGCTGGCAAACTTAACCGCGCCATAGCCACCAGCACCAACTTCGCGCAACTCGGCGGCGATACGATCATTATGTTCAGAACTTATTTTGGACATGTCGGTCTCTCCTCTACCTCAAGTATAGTTGAGTTTGGGCGTCAATGTAAGTTAAAGGTTAGTGCTGGCTCGGATCGTTCGGCTGAGGCAGCGCTTTAATACCTTGCAATACCTTTGTAAGTACCTCCTCGCTGGGAGGTGGCGTATCTACAGGCAGGCTATCCAAAAGATCAACTCCGGACGGCTGCCCTTCGGTTTGCCCTACATCCGGGACTAGACCGGATTCTGGCTCCTGTGGTGGCCGCGGTCCTTCGTCCCAGGGATTACGACGCTGAAGATCTTCCATTTCATTATTAAATCACCTCGTTGCCGTGTATGCCAGACTCTTGTGCAAATTTAGGTAGTTTTACTACTGTTTGGTGGCGTGGCCAATATTAACCAGCCAGTGGATGCCGTACTTGTCGGTAACCATACCAAAAATGTCGCCCCAAACCTGCTTTTCGAGCGGAGCAAAAACATCGCCGCCCTCGGCCAGACCATTAAAGTAGCCGGTTAGTTGCTCGACATCATCGCCAGCGAGCGACATATTAACGCTGTCACCAAATGTAACAGCGCGGCCAGGCATGCCGTCGCTCGCCATGAAGGTCAGCTGACCATTGTCGAGCGTCGAGTGCATAACACCTTTGGGCGCTTCCTCGCCCGGCTTGGAAAAGTCCGAAAAGTGACTAATCTCCAGCTTGCCGCCAAAGATACTTTGATAAAACTTCATGGCTTCTTCGCAGTTACCATCGAAGTTGAGATAGGGTTGGAGTTGTGATTGATTCATACTTTTATTGTACTCTGCTTTGGCAATTTTACTGAACAGTGACACCACTGCTACAATAACCCCCGTGGCAGCAAAAATGTTTCGACTTCAAGAATTCGGTACCGATAACCGCAAAGTAGTGTTCTTTTTTGCGGGCATGGGCACGCGCACCTGGATGTATAAGCGGCCCATAAAACGCATGGTGGCCGATGGTTTTCGCGTCTTTGCCTACGACTTCGACCCTTTACTCGTACATAAAGGCGATGCCGACAGTTACCTCGCCGTTGCCAACACCACCTTCGATGACGTCAGCGCCAAGGTGCAGTCACTAAAAGCGGCTGGCTTTACTGATTTTAGTAGCTTTGGTTTTAGCATGGGCACGATTTTAGCCATTAAGACAGCTGCTGAGTTACCAGAGATTACGCGAACAATCATCATGCTCACCTACGGCAGTATCGCCGAGAATATCTGGACTTGGTGGTTCATTCATCCCGCCAAACGACGCGCCATTCGCCAAGGGTATACCATGGAGTCACTTGATAAAAAACTGGCACCAATCTCCCCAATTCCGAACGCCCCCAAATTAAAAGGTAAGAAGATTCTCCTCTACATCGCCTTCCGCGACAAAATTCTGGTATACAAGCAATCACATCAATTCCAAGAGGCCCTCGACCGGGCCGGTGTCGACTACCAACTGGTAGAAAATACCAAACATGGACACAATCTTTCGGCCTACGAAAACTTCCGTCAGCATTCGCATTGGCTTACGTTTCTGAATTCTTAGGGATTGGCCCTTAAAGGCCCATCTCGTCCATAATCACAAAGACTTCGCTCGTTGTTGGGGGCTTTCCAGATACAGGTGCAGTGGCCGCTGCCTTTAGTTGATCGGCAACGGAATTGGCTAAGGCGCACTCGCCTACCATTAGGCAGGTTGCCTCGCAGGTTCCATTCGTAAATTCTAAGCAGGCTTCGCGGTTAATGGTTGATCCACCTTCGGGCGAGCCAACTCTGATGTGGACTGCATTATCGGTCACTGGCCATCCGTCTTTCATAAAACCATTGTAGCAATAAAGCTGCCCAGAGAAACTGTTAGTGCTTACGTAAGTCGCCGCGAAACGGCGTGTGCAACTAAGCTCTGCGCCAAACGCAAGTCATTTGCCAACGAGGCGTCAATAAAGTCTTTAATGTTCATCTCGGCTCGAATTTCTGGGCTGTCGGGTTCATCTGCCTGCCGAATGTGCGAGTAAATTCCGTAGGTACTGACATCACCCGGCAAGGAGTTTGCCATAACAAAATCATGCTGCATGCCAAGCTTGGGTGGCAGTGCGTCACGGAACGCCTCATACTCCTCGGGGACAATTGGCCGCCATCCCGCAAAACTCATGGTCCCCTCTTGGATATTGCGGGCCTGGGCCAGCTCGTCTAGTCCCAGTTTGCGGAACCTGGCAGCGAACGGAGAAATTGGCTCACCTGTTTCGGGATGTAAGGTAAGGAACTTATGAATCGTGAACGGCTGGCCGGCCTTCCCGACCCGTTCTTGGTCAAAGATATGACTATCGGTAATACCTGCCGAAGCAACATACTGTTTCACCACCAACTCGGCCGCCGCAACCGCCGGAAAAGTAAGCACCAGCAAGGCACGATCAAGCCGTCGCTTCTCTGTTGAGCCTAGATATTCAGCACCTCGCTTCATTGGTCAAAGGTACCATGGATCAGGTTTTATGGGTATTGCTTACGCTTCTCTGGCAAGCCGTTCCAGTTCAAGGAACTTGGCTTCTGCATTGCGGGCAGGCGCATAGACATCTTCGCCGAAACTATAACCCTCGTACAGCATAGTCATGGTCAGTGGCTCCATCTGGCCGCCCAAGGCGCCTGTTTGCCACACCCACGTTTCCATATAATCAGCATACCTGCCGGTACGCATAGCTTGCCTGTAAACCGAAGCCCGGAGGCTTGAAGCTGGCTCGGCATGCTGGCCAAGGTCGGGCAGAATATCGGCGATTAAGTCCCATGTTTTTTTGACACTTTCTAGATCGCTTGGGTTGTCGGGCGTAAACCTGACATCAGTGTCTGTAACTTCCACATTCAACGCTGCGAGACGAATTTTTGAATTATCATCAATCGGCGTCCTAATATCCATAACTTGGTCAACGTGATCATGACCCCAGAAGCCCGAAGACCCGGTGTTATAGCCTTTTCGTCGCATCAGCATTGCCGCATCGCGAACCTGGGGCTCAATCTCTTCTTTATAGGCACCCATATTCCATTCCTCATCAGTGGGCACAGGATTATTGGCAACTCTGTCCCCCAAAGCGCGAAACTGTTCAATAAACGTACGCTCGCGTACAGCACTAGCCGCATCGGGCGAGAATGAATCTTCAATAGCAGCCAACGGATCACGCTCCCGAACATACTTGGTGCCAACCATATCGAGCACGCCGTTTGGCATGTAAAAATCAAGTAGCGTCCCTGCTTCCGCTGCTTCACGGAAGGCAACGGCATTGCCAAACATTGCCGGTCCGACCGGCTCACCCCGATCTGGTAAAATGCTCGCCAGAAAATCCCAAGTCTGCTTTATGCTGTCCAGGTCCGCGGTATCTTCTGGCTGAAAGCTAAGCTGATTATCTTCGACCACGAAACCATTTTGCTCCAAGAGTGCAACCTCTTCGACGGAGAGCGGAGTAACAAGGTCAACTTTCTGCTCCTCTTGACGATCTACACTGAAGCCGGCATGAATAACATTGCCAACGTCGTAACCTTTGTCCCACATTTGCAGAACAGCGTCACGTACTTGCGGCTGAATTTCTTCTACATAGACGCCAATTTCCATTTCCTCACGAGTCGGACAAGGGTTGGTTAAAAGTCGTTGGCCAAGTTCTTCATGCATTTGCTGGGCAGCTTCATGCATTACATGCGCGGGCGTTTCTCTGAACTGAGCGAGGTCAGGCCCATTTTGGATAAAATCATTTGGCCCGGCCTGGAGGTCGGGAGTAGGAATATCAGACAAAGGGCCATGCTGAGGCTGTTCCTCTGGTCCCTGTCCTGGATATATCTCCTGAGACATATCTATATTCTATCATTTTTATTGACTTTAGTCAATTGTTTGGTCTACTGCCAATCCTCAATATTGCCGCTCGAAAGCCCGGGTTGGGGCATTTTGGTACTGAAACCCTGCTCTTCGAGGCTTCGGGCATAGGCTTGCCACATCAGCACACCGACTACGCTCCCCTCCAGGGCGGTTGCCAGTAGTGTCTCTGTGTCGTAAGCGTCCTTAGCATAGGAAGCGTGAAGACTCAGGATGGCTAGTCCCGGCTGCCTTATCTTGCAACCACAAGGCAAAGGCCACCTTGGCGTTGGCCTGAAGCGCCCCACTCACCATAATTGGTTCTTTCACTTCTTCAAGCGCGCTATTTGCCTGTAAAAATCGGTGCCAGTAACCGCCCATAAAACCAAACACTGATTGGGCATCACTGGGATCGCGGGCTAACCGAACGAGTTTTTCTTTGACTGGAAATTGCTCCAAGGACATAAGGAAATACTACCACAGGTACTACTGAGGGTTTGCCAGAATTGGTTTGCCCAGTGGGCCGCCGGTGATGCAGGCAACCGAAAAGTTCTTGGGCGAGATGGTATCGGCAGTCTCGAGGCTAAGGGCTTGCCCCGTTTGGTGATCAAAGGTTCCGATCTGCGGGCCAACTAAATACCAAGTGGCTGGCTGCCCTTCATGACCCGGATATTCTCCATAGCCAATTCCCGTAACAATCATGCCCCGCTCTTGAGTTTCGAGATCACCGTTGGCGTCAAGCTTGTGGTAAAGGAAAGAGACGACATCTAAAAGTTCGCCGTAATGGTCATACCAGCCCCTGGGGTGTACGCCAGGTAGCCAAGGTGGTCGGTAGTTTGCCGACCCACCGTTTTCAAAAAGGTGGAGCTGACCGTTGGCCAGACTTAATGACTCACTCTTGCCTGCCACTAGCTCGTACGCACCACGCGCAACTTCTGCAGACTTACCTACTAAGGGAGGAAACGGTGCTTCGGCAGCAAGGTGCTGGAGGGCAACCTGGGCCAGTGGATTACGAACCTTGTATGTCTCAAGCATTCTGGCAATCGCACCAGTTCCTTCGGGTTGAATTGGCTTGCCCCGGTACGGTCGACCATTATATGAGTGGTGAGCTTCCGTCTGAATAGTGGTAACCGTGCTGTGCTCTTGACCCGGTTGCTTCACAACAACGGTAATTTGCGGTGGCTGAACTGTTTTATTGAGAACTCGCATGACAAAACCTTTGCCGTCTTGCCCCTCGAGCTCTCGAAAAGTAACACCTTCTCGTTTGAGCGTATTTCTTGGTCCACGATTCTTCATAAACCAAAAATACCATGATTTGGGCGTCTTGAAAATTGGTTATGGTAGCAGAAGTGTAGAGTTTTACTTTTTCAGGAGTGTAACAACATCTGCCTCGGCGTGTTTTTGAGCCTTAAATGCTCGTCTCTCAACTGGGTGAAAGCGGTAACCCCACATGGTCGTACCAACGATTGCAAGTGTAGCGAGGCTCAGATAGGGCCCTGCTGCAACTGAACGAGCGACTTCGCTACCCGTGAGAGCTGTGACCCATACGGCTGCATCCACGCAAACTACCCCATAAAATACCGGTAGACTTTTTACCCCAATCCTAGAACGCAGTGGCTGTTCGTCCAACGTACCATGGGAGTGATCAGCCGCATGCTGTAGCTCGTGAGCAAGTGCAGTGTTAGCTTTATTGCCAGCACCCAAAACAATTGTATTCTCGTCCCCGCTAAAGAAAGCACCTACGGGTGAATACTTGGAGACATCGACAACTTCTATACTTAGTGCTGCCCTGTCCTCGGGTGACATTTCAAAACCCTCTGCTTGTTGGTCAAATTTGGCATAATCGAAATCGACAAAAGCATACTTTTGGCCAAGACCAATATCAAATGACACTTCTGGTAGATGCTCTGGAAGCGCAAGAACAGGGGGCGCAGGAGTAGTTGACATAACATGTATATTTTAGCATAAGCATGTTGGTTTGTCAACTGAGCGTAATGGTTCAGTTGTTTGGAATCACCTAACTCAGGGAGCAATGAGCTATTCAACCCAGTTTTGCCACTCTCGTCGTATCGTTGCTATCGATGTTGTGAGTCACTCCGTCTAAGTAAACAGCGTGACTCGCTATGTAAACCCTATGTCTACATATGAGCTGTTGAGTGCGCGCGTTTAATCATGAATTCTACGTTATCGTTCATATTGACGCAGCGGATTTCAATCTCGGGGTGTTTTGCGCCAAAAACCCTGATGATTTCATCGGCAAAGGCCTGCCCAATAGTTGGCACATTATCGAAATCCAGGATAATCACTTTGAACTTCTTTTCGACATTACTCAGCACGCGCCGCGCCTGTGAGCGTGAAACATATACGGTCCCCATGGTGTATAACTTGATCATAATGAGGGTTTTGTCAAAAGCAAAACTCTGAGGATCGGAGTAGTATTGTTGAAAAATATTGCTAAGGTGTCGGTTGCTGTGCAAATTTATTCTAAACGTTACTTGCGTGCCCTTCAGGCCTCTGTCTCTTGATTCGACAAAGACATCGTCGATTGTATTGTCAACTCGTAGCCGAGTAGCAAAACTTTCTAGTATAAATTCGTCGGCGCTTTTAGAGGTAAAGAAGATGCCTTCGCCCGAGTGTGCTTTTGGTGCTGTGGTTGTTTTACCTTTTAAAAGCTCCTGGATGGCTTCGAGATCGGAACTGAGATTGTACTTCTTTTTAACATTCTCAAACACACCAACGCCAAAGTCTCTGATAGTGAAAACCAAATCGCGGCCGTCCCGATACAATTCAACTTTGATACGGTCAGAATGGGAGTGTTCAATAGCGTTATTGAGCATTTCGGTAAAGGCAAAATTGACAATACTACTGGTGTTATCGTTGAGTTTTTTTGCCAATACGGCCTTTGAGGTTAGTTCCTCATAAACCAGATGATCCGACAAGCCATTATTTTGCAAAATGCGAGTTTCTTTATCAATTAAGGTGTCAGCTTTGCTTGGCAAAGAGTAGAACGTGAAGCGCTTTGAGCCAGCAACCACAAGCTCACCCCTTGTTACGAGGTCGCTGAGAATACCGGATACATACTGACGACTAGCGAACTTTGGGTCAAGTTGCGCCAAGACCTGTGATACCTGAATTTTGTCCAAACTTTTGGCGAGCCGTAGGATTACTTTCTCGATCTCTTGACGTTTCATAGCGGTGATTATAGCTTCATATTGTTTCTATGTCAACTACTTAATTTTCTATGTAAACTCTATGTCGACTATGTTTGGCGGGCCCGACCGGGTGAACGCTGCGCTACTGCCCTGCACCTGGTCTCGGAATGAATTCCTGCGAGCAGGTTTGGCCATCGAACCGGGGCTTCGCCCTATCCGGTTCAAATCTAGGCGGGAGTCAGCAAAGAAAAAACACCAACATTGCTGCTGGTGTTTTTTCTTTGGCGGGCCCGACCGGATTCGAACCGGCGATCTCCTCCGTGACAGGGAGGCGTGTTAGGCCAGCTACACCACGGGCCCCTACCAATAATTTGTAAAGAACAGGGGTAAGTTTAGCAAGAAAACGCCTAAAAAGCAATTCCTTGTTGGTAGCTAGTTGATGTAGGTGTGGGCGGCGTGTTTTTCTTTGAGATCGTTGATGTAGCCAGCGATTGGTCGGAAGTTGAAGTCGATGTGGGCGCCCTTGATCTTGCCGTCGGCGCTGGTTTCATTATTCTTGAGGATTTGCAGGCTGTAACCGGTGTTAATGATACCGGATAACTGGCCTGGCTTGAGCTTAAATAAGGCATCTGTGGTGATGGGACTGAGGTCACGATTGGCTGGGTCAACCACTACGCCAAAGTCACCACCTGTCGCCTTACTGCTAGCGTCATCGGAGTACTTGGCCACGGTAGCATTAAAGTCGGCACCGGCTTTTAGTTCAGCTAGAGCAGCTTCGGCGCGTTTGTGGGTTGCCTGGTCCATAGCCGAGACAACTTTTTGTTCAAGTAGCTGTTGCTTGATGACGCGACGGAAGTCGTCGGTTGACCAGCCAAAGTTCTGGCGCAGGGCATCAATGTAGGCCTGCTCACTTCCACCCAATCTGTTCTGGCGACGTAAAATGGTGATTTCATCACTCACCTCTTGGTTGCTGACGGTCACCTTATTCTTGCTGGCCAGCTGCTTAATGTAGGCGTCATTAATCACCTTCTCTAATGCCCGCTTTTTGTAATCGGCGAGTTGCTGCTTGCCGGCCGTGGTCTTAAAATCAAGTTTTTGCTGGTTTTCGTAGAAGTACATGTAGTGGCGCAACTCGAACAGGTAGTTTTCGTACGACACATAGCTCGAACCGGCTTTGGCAACTGGGAACGGAATCACCTGCGTCACCCGGTACAAGAACGAATTAGTACCGTCCAAGCGGTAGAGCGAAACCACCGAGTAGCCCATAAAGAACACGAAGGCTGCAATGATCAGACTGGTGGTAATGACCACGATGCGGTGCTTGGAGTGTTGCAAGGGGTAGATATACTTGCGCGCGCTGGAAAGCACCTCTTCACGGTGAGCCGAAACGTTATCGTTGGTAATTCGCGGCGCGTCGGTCGGTTCAGATGGGGTCTTTTCGACCTTCTGCTTGGCGTACTTGTGGAGCTTTTTGAGCTTACGATTCATCTGGTTCTGGTTCCTCTTCTGTTACGGGCATAATGCTGCCATTGGCGCCAGCTGGATAACTGCTGGCCATGACGCCCTGTTCGCGCAAAATCCCTAACAATTTCTTCTGGATCTTAGCCGGATGGTGAATATCATGAATAATTAAGTCACCAAGATAGGTTTGCATCATTATTGTACCAAATCCGAGCAGGGTTTCCTGCAATCCGGCGACTTCGTAGTTTACCATTTGAATCTGAGAAAGACCTATATCCACCACACTTCGGTGAAACAGCCCTTTTTGAGTAATTTGGATGAGTCTTTGGTCGGTAACAATAAAAACGCTGTAGAACCAGCCAATCCAGCTGGGAAAGTAAACAATGGCGCCCAAAACAGCGCTGAGCAATAATGACATAAAGAAGAACTGGACCGTCGGATAGCTATTCGGCTTGAGATACGTCAACGACAAGGTGTAAAGCGGACCAATTAACAGCGCCAACATGCCCAAAATAAGCCCCTTGCGCATGACAATTGGGTGTTTGCGGAAAACGAACAGGACATTTTCGTCATCCATTTGGTCGGCAAAGTACTTGGGCGTTGTGCGCTCCTTGGCCGCCGGTTTTGGCTTTTTGGACATAGCATTAGCGTAAAGCTTTTTGGGGACGGTGTCCAGAGGCGCTATACTGGTGGCGTGCCTTTGCACACGTCCCCATAGTTCAATGGATAGAATAACTCCGTCCTAAGGAGCAGATCCGTGTTCGAATCGCGGTGGGGACACCAAGTACCTACCCGAGGGCAGAACCACAAGACGTGGGCACTGCTATGGTTTTTGGAGCATGACTTAACGAGTTTTTAAGAATTCAGATTAAATAACTTCAGAATGTTATTAACTTAGTTAATCTGAATTCTTACCTTTTGGTTAAATGGCGCTCCAAAAACCATAGCAGGCAAAAACAACCTAGCGAAGCAATCCTTGGCGGTTACTTTTTGCGGTTCTTCGCCTGGGTGTACACCTCGTGTACGGTTTCGTAGCTATATAGTTCGCTCTCGGAGAACCAGTGAGCGATTTCTAGCTTGGCTTCGTCGGCATCACCTGAGGCATGAACGATGTTCGGCACGCCAATCTTCTCTTTGTTGGAGTGTTCAAAGCCCATATGAGCATAGTCGCCGCGGATGGTGCCAGGGGCAGCCTTTTGTGGTTCGGTGTCCCCAACCATTTTGCGCACCAGCGAGGCTGAGTTGATGCCTTCCAAAACAACCAGTACGACCGGGCCTTCTTCCATGAATTCAAGGGTTACGTCAAAGGCTTCTTGGCCACGACGAGTGACCATTTTACCGATGTTTTCGTAGTGCTCGTAAAATTCGTCGTAGCTGGGCTTGAGCATTTTGGTACCGACGATTTTGAGGCCGGCTCGCTCGAAGCGGCTAAGCACTTCACCGACAATCCCACGTTTGACGGCGTCTGGCTTGAGAATAATGAGGGTTCGTTCCATGAATTTCCTTTGCTTATTTCGCCTTATTGTAACAGGTACGGCTGGGGCTGGACAATGTGTCGTACAATATAGTTATGCTATTCGCCAAAGCCAAGACCGATTTTTTGGAATACCTTGAGATTGAACAAAACCGCTCCCAAAAAACCATCGCCAATTATGACCACTACCTCACCCGCTTGAGTGACTTTGCCGGCGATATTAAAGTGTCCGACATTGACGGCGAGCTGATTCGCAAATGGCGCCTTTGGCTCAACCGGCTTGGTACCAATACCTCTGATGAACTGCAAAAAACCACCCAAAACTACCATTTAATTGCCTTGCGGAGTTTTTTGAAGTTTTGCAGCAAGCGCGACATCCCTGCCCTGGCCCCCGACAAAATCGAACTGGCAAAGACGGTCCGTAAGCAAGTAACCTTTTTGAACCCACAGGAGCTGGAGCGGCTGTTTGATCAGCCCGATATCAGTGGATTGGCCGGCCTCCGTGACCGGGCCATCCTGGAACTATTATTTAGCAGCGGCCTGCGTGTGTCGGAACTGGTGGGCCTAGACCGGGACCACATTAACCTGAAGCGCCGCGAGTTTATGGTGCGTGGTAAGGGTCAAAAGGATCGGCCCATCTTTATTAGCCTCGAAGCGGCCGACTGGGTGCAAAAGTACCTTGATGAGCGCCAAGACACCGCCCCGCCCCTATTCGTCCGTTACAGCGGCTCTAAACAGGTCGATACCAGTGGTAATTTTAGCCGCCTGACGGCCCGCAGCGTCCAGCGACTGGTTGCCCAGTATGCCCGACTGGCCGGCATCACAAAGCATGTGTCGCCGCACACGCTCCGACACTCGTTCGCGACCGATCTATTAATGAACGGTGCTGACTTGCGTTCTGTCCAAGCCATGCTCGGCCACAGCAACATTGCCACGACCCAGATTTACACCCACGTTACCGACCCCCACCTCAAAGCAGTGCACGAAAAGTTTCATCACGCCAAAGACAAAGACTAGAGATCCGAAGCCACGCCAGTACAAGCCGATGGCATGGTTGTGCTGCCATTAACAGATGGGACCGAGGCGATTGAGGCCCCCGTTTGCCACACCTGCAGACGCTTACAGACACTGTCGACTGACTCGAGGGCGTACGGCGGTCGTTGGCTCTGCCCCGCTGCGTTCAACGGCACGCGGACCTGGATGCGGCGCACCACGTTACTGGCCTTACCAGTGGCATCGATGGTGGCTTGTTCGCCCGAGAGCTTGGTGTTGGTATTGGTGTTACCAGTCGTAGACGCAACGATTGTGACTGCCGAAGCCTTATACAGCGAACGGATGCGCAGATAGTAGGTATTAGCTGGCGGCCCTGCTGCTAGAACACCGCTGAGTGCGCGAATCTGAACATTACAGAAACGCGGTCGTGCCGAGGTCTTAGCCCCAGTGTTGCAGTTACCATCCAGGATTAAGCCCTGGTTTGGATCGGTTAACGTGCCGCTGGTGGCAAACTGCTGGCTGGTCGTTCCATTGCCCGCTCTTGGGTACAAGAAGACCGTTTGTGTGTGGGTCGTCAGGTCGGCTCGATTAATATTGCTGTAGATTGGGATAAGCGTTACGCGCAGCATGCCCGTTGCCATGGCAAGATTGTAGCCATCATTATTGACATAGGATGCTTGGGGCAAGAAGTCAGTACCACCACCTGCTGGCACAAACGTCGAACCGCCATCCTTATCTTCCCAACCAATGGTGATGCTGTGTAAGTTATTGTCGTCGGCGGAGTGCACTTTTACGATCTGCTCGGTGCCGGGTTCAAGATCGGGGTAAACCAACGAGGTCGGCTCGGTTTCATACAGAACGCAGGTGTACTTAATGCTGTCGTTGGCTGCCCACAGGCCATTACTTGGACCAGGATCGCAGCTCGTTTTCTGCTTGGCAGCACTCCCGTTTTTAAAGCTCTGGATGGTATCGTTAACTGCTGACTCCGCGGCGTAGAAAGCCTGCGTACTGAAGATACGGTTTTGGTTTTCGTACAGGTTTTGGCGGGCCAAAAAGGCAAAGCCCAACGTCATCAGTGTCACAAAAACAATAATGATGAGTGCAACAATTATGGATACAAATCCGTCCTGGTGTTGAGGTGTGATGGTTTTCATACTATTTATCCTCTACCCGTTTAAATACTGTGGTTGAAAATTGTGAAGCCGTACACCACTGACTCCCAGCGACACTGGCACAATGGGTCGCCACCGGATTCATTGGGTCAGTGGTTGGTGTTGGCGCCATGAGGTCATTTGGACCGTACAAAACTGCCACTGCCACATTGCACATGTTATTGGCGCCACAGCTCACCGTAAAGTCCGATAGGCGCATATTCTCGCCCAGCATCTCTTCGCCACTAGCAGTCGGTGTGGCTAGGCTGAGATTGACGGCAGTACAGCTCTGGTTCGATGGCAAAGTATCCCGCCACAAGGCATGATGCAGCTGATTACTTTCCGCTAAGTAGGTATTGTCCGCCAGGCTGGTGCTACTATAAACACTAACATTGAGGCTGTAGGTGTACCGCGTCGTGCCAATACAGACAACGCCAAATTTCAGTGTGTTGTTTGGCGCTCCAGCGATACCCGAATAATCAGCAACTACAGCGGGTGTTACTTTACCACCACTGAACTGCAACTGTTGGCCAATTTGGTCAACCAACCCGCGCGTAACCTCTTGAGTACGGTTGCTTACCACGCCCTTGTAATAGAGTTTGCCGATCTGGATAAGTGCCGTCGTAGCACCCAGCAGAACTGTCGAAAAGACCATCGTGGCAATCATTAATTCCAGAATCGTAAAGCCGTCTTGTCGCTGTAGCTTGCTCATGGGTAAATCCTGTAGGCAATTTCGATTTGCTGTTTGCGTCCAGCGGGTCCATCCCAACGTACCGTGGCTAAGTAGGTATTACTGCCCAGTGGTCGGATGCCGTAATGATAACAATAAGTGTCGCAGCCTGCGCCTGGGACGGGATCCTGGATACAACCAGCGGACTCGTAATTATTGTAGGTGTCTGCATCCATTGTGGTCGTGGGACTGGTGCCTAGGCCCTGCTTTGCAAGGTCTTGCTTAAGGCAAAAACCGGTGCCCCCGGTCAAAACGGCTGGATTCTTAATTGCGGCCGCCTTGAGGCGCTCTAGCTGACCCTCGGCGAGTTTAAGCGCGTAGGTGCGTTCTTGTTGCAGCTGCACAGCCTGAAGTGTCCGCACCGCGATGGCGTAGGTCGATGAGAGCACCACGCCCAGTACCAGGATGACCATGAGTACTTCAACGATAGTATCGCCTCGTTCGGATAGGACTGACTTGGTCATTCTTACGGACATTTGGTTACATCCCCCGCCACTAACGATGTCACCACCGTCTTCAAGCCGTTACCACTACCCTGGAAATCGATTACAGACCGCTGCTTGTTGTCCGCACTGTTAACGCAAACCCACAAACCACTGCCCGTACCGAGCTGGTTAAAGGTGCCATTCTGATTAGCAACCAGGGTATCGTAAATGTTGTTGGCACTCACCGGCGAAGCTGGGAAAGCCGTACTTTTAACCACCCACGCCGAAACGTTTTGGGCACCTGAGTCGAGCTTGCCAGCACTGTAGTTGCCATTAAAGCTCTGGAATAAGCCTAGGCCGCTGCGCACTGGGAAGCCGCCTGCCTGGCGCAAGCCGGTAACATGGGTGCCGTACTGCAGATCAAAAGATTCGGTGAGGCTGACCGTCGTAGGCGGGTTGACCACCGGCCGCGGCATGGCAGAAGCCATACTGTTAACGGCGTTCTGCGAAGCATCAACGCGCTTGCCAACGACCGTATAGACTTCGATCTTTGTACAGCCTACCGATGTGACCGCTGTGCAGCTGCCAGTCGGCACGTTGAAATTGATGATTTTACCCAAGAATATACAGTCCGTGCGCGAGCCCTGATCGTCGGTGCCAGTACTAGAGATTGCCGGTGCTGAGGTGCCACTGTTGGTGCTACAGCCAAAAGTTGGTGTTGGTGGATAGGTCCCAGTGGCAACGTCATTGGCGATAGTTTTAATGCGATTGTCGAGCTCTTGAACCGACTGGTTAAATTGCGTCCGTTGAATGCGACCGTTGAATAAGGGTAGGAGTGCCAAAATCAAGGCACTCGAAATGATTAAAAAAATCATCACCTCAATAATAGTATAACCGGCTTGCCGATCGGGGGCAGGTTTCATATGTTTAGTATAGCACAAGCATTTTGCTAACTTACAGAAGTAAAAGGCGGGTTTTATACCAGTTCACGAGGCCCGCGCCAAACAAGTAAACGATGATCGTCGCGACAATCAAAAACGGCCCAAATGCCACGCGCCGTTTCAGTCCCGTTTTGTGAAAAACTACGGCTGGCAATGTCGCCAACGAGCCGAGCAATGAAGCCAAAAAGAGCACCAGAATTGCCTGAATCGGGCCGCCAACCAACAGACCAATCACAAACCCTAAGCGGACGTCTCCCCCACCAATCCAACGGCCGTCTGAAACCTGAAATAAGGCGTAAAATAGACCGCCCAAACAGAGGACGCCAATGGCCGCACCGGCCAAGATATGCCAATCACGTTGCGCAACCGTTAAGACGATAACCTGAACTGCCGCCAAAACGCCCAGCGGGCAAATAATGCGGCTCGGCAACACCTGCCAACGCCAATCGTATAAGGCAAGCGCCACAAAGCCCGTTAAAACGATCAACCAGACCGCGAACTGCATAATACCCAAGTTTGACCATCCCAGCGGCCAGAAGGCGTAAGAAAAGACGAAGAGGGCTGGCGTGATGAGCTCGGCCAACGGCGTATCCTGAATCGGCTTGTGGCAGTAGCGGCACTTCCCGTTTAGGGTCAGCCAGCTCAGAACTGGGATGAGGTCCCAGAAGCCTAAAACGTGCTTGCAGTGCGTACACATCGAGCGACCCTTGGTAATAGACAGCTCTGGACGGGCCTTGCCCTTGACCTTGGCTTGCTCATGAATACGCCAAACCAGGGCGTTCGTAAAGCTCCCCAGACACAACCCCAACAAGACAAGCACAAGAATAATCATTACTGGTATAGTATCGTAATTTTGATCAAAAAGAAAAGTGGTCCCCTCGGGGACCACTAAATCGTGCAAACTTAGCTTGTTTGACTATACGCCGCTATCGATACACTTACCAACAACGCTACCACCGCTTGCTTCAACACCGTAGACTACAGCGATCTGACGACCCGTTCCTGCAGTTGGGGTTACGTCGGCTGTACCGCTAGCCGTTGTAGGGCATACAGCCTTGAACACAACGGTAACACCAGAGGTTGTAGTTGTGATTTTACCAACTGTTGTTGTACCAGTTGGGGTAAGGTTCTTGGTGTTGGCCAACTTTGGAATTGCCGTGTTAAACGCAGTAATCTCGGCTGCGGCTGATGGGACGTTTCCATTGTTGTTGTTCGATACCCACTCCGAGGCTGCTGCCGAGACGGCTGAAGCTTCGTTGTTGTACTGTGTGTTACGTGAGTTACGTTGCAAAGCTGGTACCGCCAAGAAGACGATCAGCAAGATAACTGCTGCAATAACCAACACGATCATAACTTCGATAATGGTGAAGCCCTGATCTTTATTTTGTAGTTTCTTTAACATGCCCTTTGATTCCCCCTGTAGGTGTAATTTATGCTTATGCTTACAAATATACTGCTCGCATCAGTAAAAAGCAAGCTTTTTTACTGCTGGCTGTTGATAACTGACGACTATCTATTGAACGTTAATTTTGCCGACCAAGCCATAGATTGGCAGGAGGACGGCGGCCACCACGATGAGCGCGATAACACCCATTAAAATCATGAGCACGGGCTCGATAATCGTCGAGATGGCGCGAATTTGGTTATCAACTTCTTTTTCGTAGTAATCGGCTGCCTTGCCGAGCATTTGCTCCATCGAGCCCGATTCCTCACCGATGTGCAACATATCAGGCACAAGCGGCAAGAAGTTCGGGTCGCCTTCCAGTGAGCTGGACAAGGACTTCCCGCCCTTCACCTTGTTGGCGGCCTTCATGATTGATTCGTAGACATGAACGTTATTGATGGCTTTACCGGTAATTTCTAGCATCTGAATGAGGGGCACGCCACTGGCTACCAACGTCGAGCCAATCCGCGTAAAACGAGCCATATAAACTTTCATGAATAGCTGACCAAATGGCGGTGTACGCATTTTGAGCTTATCGATTACCCGTTTCCCGCCAACCGTGCGTGCCCACTTAGACGTCAAGAAGACGATTGCACCCACGATAATCAGCTCTATCCACCAAAACTTGGTCGTAAAGTGCGCGAACGAGACCAAGGCCTGGGTTATGAAAGGTAGCCTTGCGCCGGGAATACTTTCGTACACCACTTGGACGGCTGGTACCACCTTGATAATCATGAACAAGACAACACCGACCATGACCACCAAGACGATAATTGGATAGACCATCGCACCACGTACCTTACTGATAATATCGGCGTCTTTTTCGGACTGATCAGCCAGTCGGGCCAACGACACGTCCAGCGTTCCGGACACTTCACCGGCGGCAACCAGGTTCACAAAGATCGCATTAAAGACATCCGGGTATTTAGTCAGCGCTTTCGAGAAGGCCGTGCCGGACTCTACGTCGCTAATAACCTGGTTCAAGATGACTTGGAAGTTCTTGTTCTGCGTTTGGCTCACGACGTTTCGTAAGCTCTGTACCAATGGCAAGCCGGCGCTAATCAGCGTCGACAGTTGGCGGGCAAACAAGACCTTATCTTTGGCCTTGATGCGGTGCGTATACTTGGCTAAAAAGCCGCCGTTCCCATTGCTTTTGGCAGTTAACTCGATTGGCACTAAGCCCTGCTTTTGCAGGAGCGAAGCGGCCGCCTGCTCGGTTTCAGCGTCGACAGTCGATTTTACTTTTTTACCACTGGCCGGATCGCGGGCAGTGTATTCAAAGGTTAACATCTAGTTAGCCCCTCATCATCCGATCAAGTTCATCGATATCGACGGCATAGTTATGGGCCTCGTCATAAGTAATGACCCCTTTTTGCACCAGGCTCACCAAGGTCTTGTCCATGGATTGCATACCAAATTCGGCACCAGTCTGGATGACGGCTTCGAGCTGGTGGCTCTTACCTTCGCGGATAATGTTCCGAACGGCCGGTGTCGCCACCAAGATTTCGGCGGCGGCCACTCGCCCACCACCAATCGATGGCACCAAGCGCTGTGAAGCAATCGCCATCAAAATGTTAGCCAACTGGGCCCGAATCTGTGGTTGCTGGTGTGGCGGGAAAACGTCGACCATACGATCGATTGATTGGCTGGCTGAGTTGGTGTGCAAGGTAGCAAAGACCAAGTGACCGGTTTCCGCGATTGTAATAGCCGCCGCAATGGTCTCGAGGTCACGCATCTCACCGATGAGGACAACGTCTGGGTCTTCACGCAAGCTACTACGGAGAGCGGCGCTAAACGAGTAGGTATCGTAGTGGACTTCTCGCTGCACCACGACTGATTTTTTGGACTTGTGCGTAAATTCAATTGGGTCTTCGATGGTCACAATGTGCTGAGCTCGTTCGCGGTTGATTTTGTCCACTAAGGCCGCCAGTGTGGTCGACTTACCTGACCCGGTTGGGCCGGTGACCAACACCAAACCACGCGGATACTCGGCAAATTTGTTGACGATTTCGGGTAGCTGTAGCTGCTCAATGCTGAGGAGTTCGTTCGGAATAAGACGTAAAGCCGCCGCCAGATTACCGCGTTCGTGGAAAGCGTTCACACGGAAACGACCAAGGTCGCCGTAGGCAAAACTAAAGTCAAACTCTTTGTCTTTTAATAAGATCTGCTTTTGGTCTTCATCGAGGATGGAGAAAATTAGGGCCTCAACAGCTTCGTCATTGAGCACATCACTGCCTGGCACCGGAGCAAGCTTACCATCGACACGGAGAATTGGAGCCAAACCAACCTGCAAGTGGAGGTCAGACGCCTTGCGCTTGATAACTTCATCCAGAAGTGGTTCGATTCGTACTTGTGTGCTGTCTGCCATGATTTCCCCTTAATTATTCCGCTTAGGCGCTATCGGCCGCTGCTACCCTATCGACTTCGGCTAATGACGTAAACCCGGCCAATGCCTTGAGATAGCCGTCTTCGCGCATGGTTACCATTCCCTGAGCAATGGCGGCCTTCTGAATTTCGTTACTGGTTGCTCGTTTAATGATCAAATCCTGGATTTTTTCATTTATATCGAAAACCTCGTAGAGACCCATCCGACCCTTAAAGCCACTGCGCGCTTCGGGGCTATCCACGCCCTTAAACAAAGTATAAGCGTTTTGGCCTCTTGTAGGCAAGCTCTTATAGCCAAGATCGTCACAAACCGCCTTCATATCAGCATCACCGTTTGGTAACAGCGTGCCCAAAGTGGCGTGTACGGCCGCCGTTTCCGCCTCTCCCGACTGATAGCTTTGCTTATCTTCGTTAAGCCGCCGCACCAGGCGTTGCCCGATGACGGCACGGACGGTTGAGGCAATCAGGAAGGGTTCGATGCCCATATCTAACAAACGAGGCAGAATGCCGGCCGCGCTGTTGGTGTGCAGTGTCGAGAACACCAAGTGACCAGTTAAGGCCGCCTGCACCGCCAGCTGGGCGGTTTCCTTATCGCGAATTTCCCCTACCATCACCACGTCGGGGTCTTGGCGTAGGATAGAGCGCAGGCCAGCCGCGAATGTCAGGCCGACATCGGCGTTGACTTGAATCTGGTTAACGCCGCTCATCTTATATTCAACTGGGTCTTCCAGGGTGACAATATTGATATCGTCGTTCATGATTTCCTGAATCAGCGCGTACATCGAGGTCGACTTACCTGAACCGGTTGGCCCAGAGGTCAAAACCATGCCGTTCGGGAATTTGAGGGCTTCGCGGATGGTGCGCAGAGCTCGCCCGGCGTACCCCATGTCCTCTAACCTAAGGCTGGTACCGGTTTTATCGAGCAAACGAATAACCACTTGCTCACCCCAAACCACTGGCGAAATAGCAATACGCAAGTCAATCTCTTTGCCCGCCATTTTGAGGGTAAATTGACCGTCCTGCGGGATACGATGTTCGTCGATCTTGAGACTGGACAGAATTTTAATGCGCGACACCAGCGGCGCCTCGGTGGCTTTGGGTAATCGCATAATCTCGCGCAGGACGCCATCGATTCGGGCGCGGATCTTCAACTCTTTCTCGAGCGGCTCAATGTGCACATCGCTGGCGCGGCTGTTGGCAGCGTACTCCAAAATGGCCGACAAGGCCTTACTAACGGGCGAATCCTGAACAATCGCTTCGATGCCTTGGTTGGCCTTTTTAGACTTATCGGTTTCAGCCTTCTGCTCGGTCTCTACCTGCTCACCAAGCTCACCAACGATATCCTGGTTCAAATCCGACTTATACTGGCTCAGAACGCGCCGAATGCCCTCCTCTGAGGCGGCATAGACCTTGAGCGGGTGACCAATCTTATTGGACAAGAAGTCGACCGCTTGGACGTTATCGGCATCAAGCATGGCAACCACCAGGCGATGTTGCATCTTACCCAGCGGTACAGCCATGTAGCGTTCGGCAATTTCCTTGGGTAGTAAGGTTAGGATATCTGGATCAATGATGGCGCGACTGAGGTTTACGTACGGCACATTGCTTACCGCGCCGATGGTTTGCGTCAGCTGCTCGTTGGTCAGATGCCCTTCGGAAACTAAGTAGCTCAGAAAGGGCTGGTTTTTAGCCTTGGCGTCATCATGAAGCTTCTTTACCTGGTCAGCTTTGAGTAGCCCGCTCTTAACGAGCTGGGCTTCAACCTTGGTTTGGGTGTCTGCAGAGAGGACACTCATAACCTACTCACCACCTACTGTCCGTTACTATTGAAAGGCTGGCTGTTTTGACTGTCACCAATGCTAATATTCTTGGTCGGATCAAATGCAGCGGCATTGAAGTAGCGGGTATCAGGTTGCTCGAAGTTGGGCGAAATAACCTGCACCACCTCAACCTTTGTCTGACGATTTTTAGGAACACCAAACAATAGCTTGGAGATAAAGAATGAGACAGCGCCGCTCACAATGACAACCACGACAATTAGAAGAATGTCTTTTTGTTTCATTTTACGTCCTTTGTCTCGATAGTTAGACTCTTGGCTGGCTGATAGTAGGTTTGCCCATCAATTGTCATCTGCAGACTGCTGTTACTGCCCGTCAGGGTGACCTGTTGTACGTTAATTGGTCGAATAGACCGCTCGAGTATTGTCAGGATGTTCTTGGCGCCGGTGGCGTCGGTATCAAGCGAGACCTGGAACGGAATTGGCACAACCTGTGGTTTTGAACTCTCTGGCGCCTTCTGCTGGGCAATTTCATCATCGCTACCGGTGATAGACTTAACCTTAAAGCCATTGCCGGTCATAATCTTCTCCAGGCTACTGGTCAGCGCTGGGAAGTCATACTGGCTTGGTAGGGCGTCGAGCGTAACCTTGGCGTTATCGCCGTCTTTATCACCTGTGCCCTTCGGGTTGCCGCCCAAAACATTCTCGCTACTGCCGACGAACACCTTGTATGAGTCAGCCAAGCTGTTGCTGGCCTTGATGTTGGCCTGAAGCTGTTTAACAGCTAGTTCCTTGCCCGCGATTACTCGTGATTGGTAGGCCCGTTTGCTGAGCAGCGCTCTGCCGGCCACCAGCGTGAAGGTCAAGGCAAAGGCGGCCAATGCAATAGCTGCCACCATTGTTGTGTTGGCTTTGTTGATTTGAACTCGTTTGAGTGAAATATTTGCCGCCATCGTGTGCCCTATTGTTTTACCGTGTTAGTTTGCTGGAATAAATCGCCTGGCTTTTCGGTTTCGGAGCGAGTAGAGATAATCTTGGGAACGACTAGAGTAACCTGCTTGGTGCCATCAAAGATGGTTGGATCGAAAACCGCCGAAATTTGATAAGTTACCGTCTTCTCGCCAGCCCCGAACGATGTCAGGACAACGTTAGAAAAGGCTTTTTTGGCTTCGGGCTGATCGTTTGTCGTGTAGGTAGTGAACTTAAGTGTATCAACGTACTTGTTCACCGTGCTGAGCGCGTTGGCATTACCAGAAATTGTCAGCGTGTTGCCTCCTGGGAAATCAAGCTTGGTGCTAGAAATGGTTGCCTCGGCTGGCGTAAGCTTGGCGAGATAATCAATCAGCCGCGAGGTGTACGGCTTCTGCTCATGGAGCTGGGTCAAACTAGCCAGCTGGTTTTGAACGGTCAATATTTTGTCTAGGTTAGGAATCGCCTTGAGCGCGGCGGTGTCTTTTTTGATGTCGTTATTCAAGTCACTAATATGCTTGGTTTGCAGGACGTTAACTACCAAGAATAAGCCAATAAAAATGGTGAGTGAAAAGGCTGTTACACCCGTTGCCACCAATAAAACCATGCGCTTACTGCGTCGAGCCTTAATAAACTCGACCTTTACGTCAGGAAGGAGGTTAAACTGGATCATTCCTGTCGCTCCGCCAAGCCCACGGCAACACCAAAGTTATTCGAAATTGCCATTAGCTCGTTCTGTCGTTCGGGTGGAAACGCGATGTTCCGCCAGGCGTTACCAATCTCTACGCTCACACCAAACTTGTTCGCGATGTAGGTTGGGAATTCTGGTAATGTCGAAGCGCCACCGGTGACAATAATTCGTTCTAACTTATTGGCAGGATAACGCGTCTGGAAGAACTTGATTGATTTCTCGATTTCGCCAACCAGTAGGTCGACAGTACTGATAATTGACTGGTAGACCTGCCCTTCGAGCTTGTCTTTACTCAAACCAAACTTAAAGACGAACTGTTCAGCCTGAGCTTCTTCGATACTCAGATTCTGCATGGCCGCTCGAACGATGGCTTCGGTTCCAGTTGGGATTGAACGTGTTAGGCGCGGCGCGTCGTTAAAGGTAACGACTATGTCCGCACTCTGGTGGCCAACATCGATAACCATCTGGGCCGCGGCGGTACCAGGTGCCACCATGGCGCGGGCCAAGGCCAGGTTGTCGGGCTCAAAAGCGATAACGTTCAGGCCAATTGATTCCAGCATATCCAATCGCTTCTCGACAAAGTCGTTGCTCACACTGGTCAGGAGAACTTCGACCTTGGTCTTGTCTTTGGGTGAATCCCCTATCACAGCCCAGTCAATTTTTGATTCGGCTAGTGGCGTAGGAATGATTGAATCGGCCTGGAAGCGAATTGATTTAGCCAGCTCAGCTGGTGATAATCGATCGATATCAACAACGGTAGTAAAGACCTTTTGTGATGGAATACCAACGGCAACATTGCGGGTATCGATGTGCGACTGACTAATTAGCTCCTTTAGGACCTGGACTAACTTTTGCTGATCGGCGTTGGCATCACTGGCGGCGATCTTAGGATCAACTGGTGTGTGAGCGTATTTAATGAGCTGCCGGGACGAACCGGTACCGTGTAATTGAACCAACCTGATAGCTGTGGTGCCCAGGTCGAGTCCAAAGAAATCTGATACACCAGTAATAAGACTCATATTACTTCGATTATAGCATAAGCGTCATGCTTGTACGCAAGCCTTTTATAAGACTGGCGGCAAGCTGGTAATTGATTGGTAGACATTCGAGCCGGTCGTGTTGCCAATGACCGAATCAAGTATTGATGGTGTCGGTGCTAAATACATTTCTTGACTGAAGTTAAAGATCTCGGCGATGTTACCATCCAGGCCGGTTGTCGTTGCTGGCGGGCCCTCGTTAAACGGTATATACGGCTGCGCCACTGGCTTTGGCGTACACAACCAACTATTCACCATCCAACCCGTTCCACTCGTATCCGGGTCAGCCGGCTCATAGACCAACGTACAGTTCTTACTTAAGTCATTACTGCTACTCCAGCTAAACTGCGGGTTGGTTGTCGATGCAGGCCAACAGACAGCGTTATCAAGCCAGGCCCCCGTATTGTGATGCCTTGGTGCCCAGCTAAAACAACTGTCGCCTGCGTGTCGGTAACCAGCACTGGCTGAGATACCCGGCAACCAGGCCCAATAGAAATTAGGTTGGCTCGTGCACAACCAGTTGTCGTCCCAGCTTGGGCTGCCGCTTTCTGGAGTTGCGAAGCAATTCGCACCACCGGGGTTTCCGGCTGAGCTCCAGACCGTAGTCACTGATGCGGGGGTTGGGGTTGGGTTAGGAATACTATTCTCGACGGTTCCCCTGGCCCGCTGAAATTTAACCTGGTTAGCGATAAACGAACCAGTGATGGTGAGGTTCTTTTGGCAATTGTTATAGATGTCTTTGGCGAGGAAGAGGCTGAGCCCATTGGTACAGGTATAAATGGTGCCCTTGGTGCCATCGTCTCGCGGCTGCGCGATGTAGACGCCATCGAGCTGCGTCACGTTAGGGCCAATGTAAATGTTGCCCTTGGCGATTAAGTAGTAGCTCGGAATCGCTGATGTGTCTGACCATGAAGTGTTTTGGAAAGTGATGTTGGCATTAATGTAGGCGTCGCCATCCACGAAGCGAACAACCTGGCTACTGTCTGGGATGCTTTGCGGGAAGCCAAAGGCGATGGTGGTACCGCCCGGCAGTATGACTGGATTCTTAGTGGCATCCTTACTGGCACTGTAGTAGTCCGGTATACAACGATACATGCCGCTGTACCCACTATTATCCTCAGTCACACCAGTTGGTGTACCGCCGTTATTGATCATATTACCAAAGCTCAAATCATTCGGGGTTGTCGGGGCCGTTAAGCCGTTTCGGGTTCCGGCCGTGTTGAACTTGTAGATCTGACCCAAGGCAAGTGCGCCAAACTGACTGGAGGCACCACCATAGTATGTGCCGCTTCCGCTCGTGACCTTCTTGTTGAAGGCCCAGATGCTAGCGGGCGGCTGCCCCGCCGTAGTCTTGGCACCGGGCGTACAGGTGCCGGTGGCCGGCGAATCCATAAACTTCCCCCCAGCCGCGACATCATTACCAAAGACTTTGAGATACGGCTTGGCGGCGATGTTAAAGCTGCTCGAGCATGGCTTATTAAACTCGGCTTGGCTAATTGTCGCATTGGCTGTTAATGATCCCGGCCCCGCTTGGACATATGGCCCGAATGGATGCGACGCACCAGTCCGAGACGATGGGAACGCAAACGTCTGGACGCCATTCAAGTTCATGGTGCCAAGCGGTGCGATGGCGCGACCTTGCGAGCCCGGACTGTAGGTGTAGTTTAGCTGCGCCGTATAGGATACACCGACTTCTGGTGAGCCTGGCGTAATAGTGACGGTACAAGCCGGTGGTACACAGCTATTTAACGAGGCCCTGCCACCATCTGGCTGGTGATAGAGCTCTAGGTTATTGCCATTCATTGATCCATCCGGATTTCGGCCGATACCATAGACGAACACATCGTGCTGGTAGGCATCGCCAAATCTATCCAAGTCTGCCTTGGGCACCACGAACCAGTCGTGCCAATTTGGCACTCCCGTTCCATACGGCGGTTTTCCCGGCCCAATCACCGTTCCGTTAAGCGTCAACGGATACTGGCTAGCGTCATAAGCACCAACGAAGACCTGCTTATTCAGGTCGTTCGGGTCAACATGATTGATATATACATGGACTTGGGTCCAGTCGTAATCTGGATCTTGCATCGATCCAACTAAGCCCGCTTGGACAGTATAGGTATTATTATTTCGATGCGCGTAGGTAAAGTCCCCCAGGTCACAGCCCCATGCAAAGAGGCCACCCCGGACTGGCCGATCGTTAATCGTAACATTCATCCGCAGCGTAGAACCACCTCTACTGTTACACGCACCAAAGTCATTGCCGTCTGCTGGCTTACCGCTTGCAGGGAAACCCGGGCTGACAACACATTGGTACCCTAACGAAGCAAAGTAGTTAATCTTTTTATCCTCAGCAAAAATCGTATAGGTACCAGGGTTCGTGAAGCCCCCGCCTGGCCCGTAGTTGAACACCATTGAGGTGATGCTCACATCACCCTGGTTCGGACCGTATGTATAGCCGAGAATTTGCCCGTCTAAGCTGGGCACGGTTGGCGATGTGCTAACCACCTTGGTGTTGGTCGAAATGAGGTTATGGTCGACTGCGCTACAAACCACACCAGCGACGTTATATTGAATCGGCACCGAGGCTTGGCCATAATTCACGCTTATGTCTGCCGTGGTTGACGGGTCACCAGGCGGCGATAGCCAGGCAGTTTGAGCGTTGCTATTGTTGGTGTAGCCACAGTTAGCGAGATAGTCAGTAACCTCGGCAGGCATAGCTGGGAAATTCCCGGTCGGAACGGCGGCGGCATGTGCCTTCCCACCTAATCCGATACTAAGCGCTACCGAAAGTACCACGCCGAGTGCTGCTGCGTAAGCCAGCTTGGTTCTGAGATTTCGTGGCAGGAACATTTGATGCATCATACCGGTAAACTCTTCCCGTTTTTAATAAGATCCTGCTTAAACTTCTCTAGGAATTCGATGCTGGACTTGAGTTTATACGGCCGTGGCGCACTTATGATCGCGTTGTCGTAGCCCTTGTTTGGCTTATAAACCGCATTTAGTTTTTCGTAATACTGTCGCGCATTGGTGCTATCGCCCAAGTTGACGTAGTAGACAGTAACCACTGCCAGGCAGTTAGGGTCGCGGTCGTAGTCTGGTAGGGCTTTTATCTTGTCAACGATTGGCTTGAGCTGCGCCCGTTGAGTCGGCTTCAGCAGTGGCGCGGCTTGGGCCAAGATGCCATTGGCAGACTTATCTGTGCAGGCAGTCGACACCGTCGCGGCCTTCGGCTTGCTGGGCTGCGACTTTTTAAGGCCTACCCAAACACCGACCAGAATCAGCGCAACAATAATGACTACACCGGCAATAATGTACGGAAGCTTCTTCTTTTTATGGAAATCACCACTTACAACAGTCGGTTTGACTGTCTTCTTTTCACCCGAACGAGAAGTCTTCTTCCGGAAAGCTTTCATCTTATAGACAGCATACACCATTTACGCTTATGTTTGAACTAGCCAAACAGATACCGGCTTAACCGCTTTGGCTAAACAATTTGATCTGCCCACAACGCCGGCACTTTATTTCAATCCGTCCGCGAAAGAATGGGCTCTTAAATAGGAGTTTGCCGCAACTGCAACGGTATTCGTGAAAAATGGGCTGTGGGTTTGTCATGCTTCTAGTTGTAACGAGGCATTATTAAAAACTTCTTAAATTCGGAAGATTTTCGGGTTTGTGCATAAAAAGTTAAGAATCTTTTAATATTTGTAGTATTTAATAGATTGAGATGAGCAAGGTATTAGTCGTCGAAGACAATCAGCCCCTAGCCAAAAGCCTCCAGAATTGGCTGAGCAAACACTACGAGGTCACCTTAGTGACGACTGGTCATAAAGCCATCAAAGCCTTAACAACCCGCGATTACGACGTCGTACTCCTCGACCTGGGGCTACCCGATATGAGCGGCCAAGAGGTTTGCAACGAAGTCCGTCACAAAGGTATCAAAACGCCTATCCTGGTACTGACTGCCACCGACGAGGTCAGCATGAAAGTTAATATGCTCGATATTGGCGCCGACGACTACCTACTCAAGCCGTTCTATGTTGGTGAACTAAAAGCGCGCTTGCGTGCCCTGCTCCGGCGCGGCAACTCGACAACCGCCAACATTCTCAAGGTCGGCGACTTGGTGCTCGACCCAGACCGCCGCCAGGTGAGGCGCGGTGAAACATTCATCGAGCTGCGCCGCAAAGAGTTCGACATCCTGGAATACCTCATGCAAAATCGCGGAACCGTTGTTACCAGAGCCATGATCATTAATAACAGCTGGGATCCGGGCGCAGACCGCTGGAACAATACCGTTGATGTGCACATCAAATACCTGCGCGACAAAATCGATCGCCCCTTCCCTCACAAACTCATCAAAACTGCTTACGGGGTGGGCTACATGATCGATGACGCAACCTAGTCGACATGCAGCTAGTTTCAATTAATATGGAAGAAAGGAGTTCGCCATGACAGACGCCATCACCAGCATCCTCACCGATGCCACAGCCCGCGACACTGCCACCGTCGAAGCCACCCTACTCACGCAGGCCGTGGCTACACCTTGGGTCAACTAAAACACTGTAGCCGGTTGGTTGGCCGGCTACACTAACTTTCTAAAATCATGAAAAATCTTTACCGCATTCTCATTGAACCCCGCTCGTCAGAACTAGATATTCGTAACCGTGAACGTGTCCTGAACTATGTCCTTGTTGGCTTGCTGACATTGGTGGCTGCAGAATTCATGAACTCTGTTTTAGGCTTTGCTGTTAGCGGGCAGCACCTGAGCTTTTATCGGATGCTTTCGTTCTTCGTCGTACTAGCCATTTTCACAACCTTGTACTGGCTGGCGCATTGGCGTGGCTACATCAAAATTGCGGGCTTATCAGTAGTGATACTTCTGCTCATTATCACTGCAGCAGTTATCTTGGGCTGGGGCATTCTAACACCCACAGGGGTTCTTCTGTTCGGTCTCATCATCGTTATGGCGGGCATCCTGCTTGGGGCGCGGTACGCGTTGTACACTGCCCTGCTCAGCATTGGTTTACTGTCGCTGTTTGAATACCTTAAGGTTCGCCATGTGGTGACGCCAAACTTGGCCTGGATGCAGCGACCATCGAGTTTCAGTGACATCATGGGTTTCGCTGTTATCTACGTCATTATTGCGCTGGTGTCGTGGCTATACAACCAGCAGATGGAGCGGTCCTTAAAACGGGTGCAGCAATCCGAGGCAGCGCTAGAACGACAGAACGAGCGGCTGGAGGCAACCGTCAAAGAACGAACCGCGGAGCTGGAAAGCGCGCAGCTAGAACGGCTGCAGCAAGTCTACCGGTTTGCGGAATTGGGTCGGATTAGTAGCGCCCTCTTCCATGATTTAGCCAACCATCTAACGGCTGTTTCTTTGGACATTGAGGGGTTGGGTAATAGTCAAAAATCGGAGCTGATGCTTCGGGTGCAAGCTGACATCGGCTACATCGATGATGTCGTGCAGCGGGTCCGTCTGCAGCTGCGCGGCCAGGGTTCAGTGGAGCGGTTCAACGTGGCCTCCGAAATTAATAAAGTGCTTAAGATTTTGAATTACAAAATGGTTCAATCAAAAATCACCTTTCATTTTCAAAAGCCTAAAAAGACCATCTACCTGGAAACTGATGTCATCCCTTTTCGGCAAATCATTAGTAATCTCATCAGCAACGCCATAGACGCCAGCAATCATAAAAACGCGCCGACCCGTAAGATTGCGGTCCAACTTAGTGAAGTTGATGGTGCCATCATCATAGCGGTCACCGATTGGGGTATCGGCATTAAGGCCGCTCAACAAAGCAAGATATTCGAGCCCTTTTACAGTAGCAAAACCGATGGTACGGGCATTGGATTATTCATCGTTAAACAAATTGTCGAGAATGATCTGCATGGCCGCATCACTGTTTCTTCAAGCCCCAAAACTGGCACCATATTCACCGTAAGTCTGCCCAGCCATGGAGTCCGCTAGCCTCGCCTACTTGGCGGCGGCCGGCCGTCTGGTTGGCACTTCTAGCCCCAGCCCAACTGACTGGCAGGCCCACTTTCGCTACCCCACCAGTTTTGTGCCGGCTTTGATGCTACAATCGCTGACCGAAATCGAAGGTGCCGCCCCGCTACGCGAAGATATTTGCCGACTGCTCCTGAAAGCGCGGTCTCCAAACTGGTCGTTTAACTACTGGTTACGCGACAGCCCGGAGAGTCAGCAATTTCCATATCCCGACGATTTAGACGATACTTTTTGTGCCCTGATTGGCCTCTACAAGCACAACCCTAACCTGATTGACGAAGCCGCTCTGGCGCGGATTGTTCACCTGTTGCTGGCCAGCGAAACCACGGTTGGTGGACCGTATCGCACCTGGCTGGTTAAACCAGATAGTCCACCTGAATGGCTGGGGGTTGATGTCGCCGTAAACGCCAACATCGCCTACTTTTTGCAGCTTATCGGCAGTCCATCCCCGCCTTTGCTACAGTATCTGGCAGCCAAAATTATGCAGGGCGACTACGCCTCTGACTACTACCCGAACCCCGTTCCAATCTGGTATTACTTGGCCCGTGTCTGTCCGGCTGGCTGCCGTAAGAAACTCCGCCAAGACATTGAGGCCACCAGACCCACCAATGCTCTGCAGTTAGCACTTTCGATCAGCGCGCTCCGGCAACTTGGCGCACCGGTACAAAGACGACAGAAAACCCTGCGCAACCTGCAATCAAACGACGGCAGTTGGCCAGCGGCCGCTTTCTGTCTAGACCCAGCCCGCGACGGTCAGACGTACTACCACGGCAGTGCCGCCCTCACCACTGCCTTTGCGCTTGAGGCTCTGGTTGAGTCACCAAAAGTCACCACCAAGCCAGCCAGCCCTATCCCCAAACTACAAGGCGGCATTGTCGAGCAGGCTCGTTCTGACATTGAAGAGCTCGGCCCTGACCTTCGAAAACAGGCCCTGCTGGCCTTGGAGCGCACGCTCAAGAGCGACCCTAAACATCAGATTACTTTACTGCCTTATTGGGTCGGCCAATCATTGCGCAAGCCGCCTCCCGCCGATGAACAATTTTATGGCACCCTCGGGCTGGCCAACTTGTTCGGTTGGATGGCCTACACCATCTACGATGATTTCTTAGATGATGCCGGCCAACCACCACAACTGCCCGTTGCCAATTTTGCCCTTCGCTCATCCGTTGGGTATTTTCGGGCTGCCCTCCCCAACCACGCCGCGTTTCAACACCACGTCAACCAAACGTTTAATATAATCGACAATGCCAATGCCTGGGAGCAAGCTCACTGTCGCTCCGTCGATAAACCACCGCGTTATGGCGCTCGATCCAAGTTGGCCGAGCGCTCCATGGGGCATGTTCTGACGCCCGTAGCCGTCCTACTGCAAGCCGGGCAAACGCTAACCAGCTCTGACGTAGTCTGTTTCCAAAAAGCCTTTCATCACTATCTTATTGCCCGCCAACTGGATGATGATATGCACGACTGGCAGACCGACTTTACCAATGGACACGTCAGTTATGTTGTCGCCGAGATTCTGCGAGCCAACGCGAGCCACAACATGCAGCAGCAATTTTGGCACCATACCCTGCCGCGTGTTTGCGACGTTATGAACGGACATATTGTGTCTGCTCGGGGCGCACTCAAACAAGTGAAGATCTTAAAGCCCGATAACGTATTGGCCCAGCTGCTGGACAATCTCGAAACCTCAGTTCAGACCACCCTGACTAAACAAACACAGGCCACCAAATTCTTGGCGAGCTACCGTCAAATTTCTAAATAATGGTTGAATTATTAACTTCTGATTAACTAATTTCTGGATTCACGAACTGTTTTTGTATACTCCAATTATGCCTGTTAGTAACGCCATTTCACCCACCTACAGCCTCGTTGATCACGACTTTGTCATGTTCGACGAAGGCGCCGAGAATCAGTATGTTTTACGCGTCAAAGATCTGCCCAGTGACGAGAAGCCCCGCGAGAAACTGCTGCAACTTGGGGCCAAGCATCTGACCCTAGCCGAGATTATTGCCATCCTGTGGGGAGTCGGCACAAAAAAGGAAGAGTTGCTCACCATGGCCCAGCGCCTCACCAAGGAATACGGCGAAAAAGCCCTGCTGGCCGAAACCAGTCCGCAAAAACTAGCCGATGCCTTAAATATCCCGCTGACCAAAGCCTGCCAGGTAGTAGTTAGCTTTGAGCTTGGTCGGCGCTTCTTTGCTAACCAGGCTGGCAAGCCGCTGTATATTCGCAACGCCCGCCAGGCTCAACTGCATTTACGCGGAATGGGCCACAGCAAAAAGGAACAGCTCCGTGGCCTTTACCTCAATAGCCGCTACCAAGTTATTCATGATGAAGTCATTTCGGTTGGTACGCTGACTTCCAATCTTGTACACCCGCGCGAAGTCTTCCAGCCGGCCATTGAATATGGTGCTATCGCCGTCATCATTGGCCATAACCACCCATCGGGCGCCGTCGAGCCCACCAACGCCGACATTATCGTTACCGAGCAATTAATGCAGGCTGGTAAGCTGCTCGGCATTGAGTTGCTCGATCACTTAGTGCTAGCCGAAAACAAATACATCAGCATCAAGGACTGCATGCGCCATGACCTACAAACTGAAGAGTCTTGATGTCAGCAACCATCATTGGCCCGACACAGTAATGTTGGTACGCGATGGCAGCATGAGAACAGCCGATAAAAGTGAGCTCGAAGCCCAAGCCCAATCCGGTGATTACTTATCGCTTTTGGCCACACGGCTCGACCAAATCAGCCAGTCACTGAAGCGTCACCACCACACTGACTATATTATTCTCGAGGGCACTATTCAGGACCTGGTCTACCTGCAGAATCGTTTCAAGCTCGTCAAGAAATAGCTAGGCGACTTCGCGAACTTCAGCGGGTTGGTTGAACAAGGTTATAAGCTTATTAACGACGTAGGCATTGACCCAGACCTTACCCTCTAGCGCGCTTGAACCTCGTTGGCCTTTCGCAAAGGCTCGAATTTGTCTCTTGGTGCTATATCTTGCCTGAACGCGACTGTGATTTTCGCTGGCGGCAATCATAAATAGCACTTCCTTTTCAGAATCATCAGAGAATCTATCAGGTAATTCACCGCGATCAAGCGCTTGTTCGATAACCGTACGTAATTCTTCTGGACCCATTCCTTCTGGTTTCTGTGCCTGGTCATACATAGGAATGCGGCAACGAAGAATTGCAACCTTCGGCTCTTCATCTTCCTGGTCAGGCACTTCAATACCAACCAGGTTTACAATCGGCGGACGGAGGAAGCTCTTATTGGCAACCTTGTGCTCGGGATCAACAAAGTACATGCGAGTTTTTCCAGGATGAGTCTTATCCATAAAGTAGTAGTGTGGATGAAAGGTGTGTTTTTCCTTATCACCAACGTGAGTAATGCGCCGATAGACGTGACCATCCTCGTAGGCCTGTCCAAGTCGCCGCACCGCACTAGCAGCACCGTATGGCAGCAATCGTTCTAGGAGCATGTCGGCCTCATACCCATCGTACTCAGCAGTACAAGGCGGTATGACCCAGGCGTGGTTATCACGAATGTCATCGAACATCATGCCGATTCTGTCTGGCTTAGATTGATGTTGTTCTGGTATGACGGGCTTGTTGAAGGTTTCGGTAATGGGTTCAGGCCCGCGAGTAATAACCGCCGGTTCAGGCCCAAAGGCGTGTTCGACTGGCAAAAAGTCAGTAGTTTCCGCAAGTGCCCTTTCGGCTTCGTTGGCTGGCCGACTCAATAAATAGGCATCAAAGTCTGCTTGGGCAGCTCTGCTCGTTGGGTCAAACGCTGCGTCTACATCAAAATTTATTCGTTCATTCATGGTTGTTGTTTCTTATTCTGTGCTGGTGCCAACGAACAAGAATGATGATTTTTATCGTATAATGTTATCATAATATTCATTTATTGTCAATTATATGGTTGTTGCTGTTTTGCGTTCCGCACGCCTGCCGAGTCGTTTGGACTTAACAGAGATAGAGTTTATAATTAGACAAATTGATAACGAGACTATTCCGCCAGAAAGGAAGCAACGATATGGGGTCATATACCCGTTTGAGTGAAAGCAGAGGTTGGCTTTGAGTTTATCTATCGCCATTGTCGGTTTGCCGAACGTTGGCAAATCTACTCTTTTTAATGCCCTGACCGACAACAACATCTTGGCGGCCAACTATCCCTTTGCGACGATTGAGCCCAACACGGGCATCGTGCCTATCCCCGACCCCCGCCTCGACAAGCTGGCCGAACTTTACCAGACCAAGAAGGTTGTTCCGGCCACAGTCACCTTTGTTGATATTGCCGGGCTCGTCGCAGGTGCTTCGGAGGGCGAAGGTCTGGGCAACCAGTTCCTGGCTCACATTCGCACCACAAACGCTATTTGCCAGGTCGTCCGGGCCTTTTCTGACGATAACGTCGTACACGTCGATAACAAGGTTGATCCCAAGCATGACATCGACATCATTAATACCGAGCTAATCTTGGCTGACTTGCAAACGCTCAGTAAGCGGCTGCCAAAAGTCGAAAAGGAAGCCAAGGCCAATCCCAAGCTAAAACCCGTGCTCGATACGCTACAGAAGGTTGATGCCCTACTCCAGGCTGGCACGCCCTTGTCACAAGCCAGTGATCTCGATCCCGAGCACATCGCCGACCTGCAATTACTGAGTGCCAAGCCCGTGATTTACCTGTTCAACTTGGACGAAGCCGGTCTCAGTGATCTGGCCAAGCAAAAAGAATTAGCGGCGCTGGTGGCCCCATCCCAGGCACTGTTTGTATGTGCCCAGCTCGAGGCTGAGCTGAACGGGCTCGATGCCGCTGACCGTACCGAGATGCTGGAAAGCTACGGTCAGACCGAATCTGGTCTTAACAAACTTATCCATGCCGCCTACGACACGCTTGGTTTACAGAGCTATCTAACCGCCGGTGAGCAAGAAGTCCGAGCCTGGACCATTCATAAGGGCTTCACCGCCCCACAGGCCGCAGGCGTGATTCACGGTGATTTCGAGCGTGGTTTTATCGCCGCCGAAGTCGTCGACTATGATGATCTGATCGCAACCGGATCAATGACCGCCGCCAAGGCGGCTGGCAAGGTCCGCACCGAAGGCAAGACCTACATCATGCAGCCAAACGACATCGTCGAGTTTCGTTTTAACGTTTAATAGGTTGGCGCTTGCGGCGTACCGATTGGACCAAACCGGCCAATCCGCCGGCGCGAGATAACGGGAGCATTCATATACGGGTTGCGCCGCTGCGGTATAGGCAAACGTTGGGCTTCTTGTTCAGCTCCATTGACGGCTTGGCTACCTAGCATTGAGGCATACATACCGTCGAGTATCTGCACGGGTGCGGGCTGAGTTTCGGCAGCTGCCACCACGACTGGCGCTGCCGCTGGTGCTGGACTGACCGGTTGCACTCTAGCCATGGCTGGCTCGGGGGTCATTTCAATCTGGTTTTGTGGCTCATACTGATGACGTACCTGCATAACTCGTTGCTGAATATACGTCGCCACTTGGCGCAGTTGTTTTGGCTTAAAGGCAGTGAAAGCCAGGTTCTTGGTTGGTGTACAAACGTTCATCGTGCCACTAAAGAGCTGGGCACCAAAGTCGACTTCGGCAATCATGTCGTAGCGCATGTCTTCGACCGTCAGATAGAACAGTTTTTTGTCGACCAATAAAAGGCGCTGGTCGGTGGCGACAAAGGTGGCGAAACCACCCTCATAACGGCCGTTTAGGCAGGCCTGAATTTGCTCACCAGGCACCAAGATATGTTGCAGTTCAACGATTTCGGCACGGCCCCAGAATCTACTGTTGGCTCCGATGGCCTCAAGCTGTTTTTCAACCTCTTCCAGTGATATCATGTCGCACCTCCTCGGTTACATTCCTATAATATGCCTTCCCCTACCCGTTCACAGGTACATTTCTCACAACATGGCTGTGATAAAAATCACACGATTTGGCCAATTCGGCTTGATAGTTCATACTAGATACATGTTGGCTACCAAAGCAGAAGAGCAAAACTTATTCAGGATATTCCGCGGTGGCACCAAGCTGACATACAAAAAGGGTGAGTACATCATTCGTCCAGGAGAAGCGCCAAGTGGCGTTTTTTTTATTGAATCGGGCCTGGTTAAAGCCTACGATATCTCGAAGTACGGCGAAGAAAACCTACTGATTATTCGTAAGTCGCAGGAGATCTTTCCGCTTATCTGGGCCATTACCGGGCAGGAACGCGACATCATCTACGAGGCACTAGGACCAGTTACCGTCAGGCGCTTGGGCCGTGACGACTTTCTTGAACACATTCATAATACCCCAAAGAGTGTTATGACTATGCTCGACATGACAATCGAGATGTACCGACTGCACTCCGAACACATCTTAAACCTGGAATACCGCACCGTCCGCGAACGCCTGATTTGCTTCCTTCTCAACACGGCCGACCGCTTTGGGGCCCCGCCCACTCGTTCCGGACGAGTCGTAATTGACGTACCTCTCAAGCAACAGGATATCGCCAGCTCTATTAACGCTACTCGCGAGACAACCAGCCGCGAATTGGTCCGGCTGGAGCGGCTCGGCCTCGTTTCGACCACTCACAGCAAAATTAGCCTGCTTAACCCCGACAAGCTTCGGGCCGCCTTGTAGCCCACTCCCCCGCTTAGTGCCAGCTGAGAATAATGTCTTTGATGCTACTCACGATGACTTCGTGCTTGGGCAGCGTATTGTCCTCGTAGTAGTGGTTAATGTCCATGAAGTTTTCGAGCACATCTAAACAGAAAATTTCGTCGGCCACCAGGTGCATACGGTCTACCGCCGCGACGCTGGCTAACGGCGTGGCGATAATCAGACGATCAAGCTTGTAGGGTTTGAGGTAGGCCGCAGCCGCATCCAGTGACAAGCCAGTATTCAGGCCGTCCGAAACTAAGATAACATTGTGATACCGGAGTAGCTCCGGCTCGATAATACCACCACTGCCAAGTAGCCCGTTCATTTCGTGCAGCTTTTCTAGCTTCTGCTGCTCGATGTAATTGCGATATTCTGCCTGAAAATCTTCCAGCTGACCAGTTGAAAACATACCATTATAGGTAAAGAGCCCACTCTGATCGATGGTACCCACCGGCGTTTTTTCGCCCGGCAACGTAATTGGCTCGGTCAGGAGCATCATTAACACACAGTGCAATTGAGCGGCAATATTGCTGGCGATGACGACCCCACCGTCACTTAACGCCACGACCGCACAGTTTTCATAACGATACTTGGGTACAATCAGCTTGGCGAGCTGCTGCCCAGCATCGGTGCGGCTTTTAAAATACATGTGCTTACTCTACCTTTCTTTTGCCAAACGCGTCAACAGATAGAATCGTTCGCGATTACCCTTGCCGCCGGCCACAGCACTATCCGCTTTGTTCTGAATCATGAAGAACTTTTGTACCCACACTTCAAAGTCCTTCAAAATCGCCCGTCGGATTGAGTCATTTTTGATGACACCCTTGTGCTTATAGGTCTCCCCTGCCTCAAACTGGGGCTTCACCATAATGGCAAACTGCGCGTCTTTACTGGCCAGCCGCAGCGCATGTGGCAAGATTTCCCGGAGACTAACAAAAGAAACGTCGGCCACCACCATGTTTGGCGTAATGCCCGGAACTGGCTGCATATTCTGAATAGCGGTTTGCTCAAACAGATGAATCCGCTCGTCACCGCGCAAGCTGGGGTGTAGTTGATTTGTACCCAATTCGACAGCAATCACTTCGCGGGCACCGTGAGCGAGTACATATTGTGTAAATCCGCCAGTTGAGGAGCCGATGTCGAGGACGGTTTTGCCCCGGAAGTCGAGCTCCAGCACCTCGGCAACAGAGGCCAGCTTCAAGGCTGCCCGGGAAACGTATTGTTCCTGAACATTGACTTGCAGTTGATCACTATCGCCTACCTGCTCACCAGCTTTGGTGATAACTTTATTATTCACCGTCACTTTGCCAAGCTTAATATAGCTCTCGGCCTGACTGCGCGAGCTAACCAAACCCTGGGTTACAAGTGCTTGGTCAAGCCGCACAATTATTCCTTCACGCGTTCGCGGTACGCACCAGTGGTGGTGTCGACACTGATGACGTCACCCGTCTTTACGAAAGCCGGTACTTTAACAGTGGCGCCAGTTTCAACGGTGGCGTCCTTCATGACGTTACTGGTGGTGTCACCCTTTACGACGTCTTCGGCGTAGGTAACCTTTAAGGGCACGTTTTTAGGTAGTTCAACATTGATAACTCGGCCATCAAACAGCTGAGCCTGCACAGCGTCGCCCTCTTTCATATAGCCGGCAAGGTGCGCCATGTCTTCGGCTGGCAGCTCGAACTGCTCATAGGTATCATCATCCATGAAGAAGAAGTTCGTACCGTCGTTATAGAGGTACTGAACATTCTTGTTCGTGACATCGGCTGGTTCGACGGCTTCGTTGCCCTTAAACGTCTTGGCCAAAACCTTGCCGTCAATCAGACTCTTAATTTTAACGTTGACGATCGAGCCACCACGGCCCATCACCTTTTGTGAGTAATCGGTCACCCGATACGGTACGCCTTCGTACTGAAAAACGGTGCCTTTTTTAAGGTCAGTTATTCCAAATGCCATTCGAGCCTCCTAGTTACTTGCGATAAATGGAAGTAGTGCCAAGTGGCGGGCGCGCTTGATAGCGGTCGACAAGTGACGCTGCTGGCTTTCGGTTAGGCCGGTCTTCTTGCGGCTTTCAATCTGGCCGTAAATGTTCACGTAACGCTGCAAGGTCTTGAAGTCCTTGTAGTCGAAGTACGCAACGTCAGTGCGGTGTTTAAAAATCTTTGCCATTTATATCTCCTTAGAAAGGTATGTCATCTAAATTAATTGGTTCGTCGCCGATATCTTCGATAACGACATCATCTTTTTTCTTGGCTGTTGGTTTGCTGGCAGGAGCGCTGCTGGATGAGCTTGAACCGGCTGCTGGGGCGTCACCGCCGCCTTCACCACGTCCGCCGAGGAAAGTTACGTCTTGGGCGTTAACTTCTACCTTGGTACGCTTCTTGCCATCCTGCTCCCAGGAGCTGCTTTGCAGACGACCGTTAACCAATACGGGGCGACCTTTGGTAACATATTGTGCCACGCGCTCGCCGAGGGGACCCCAGGCGATTACATCAACGTAGTCGGTAACTTCTTGCCATTCGCCATCGCCGCCCTTGTAGCTGCGGTTGAGAGCCAGGCTAAAGTTACAAACACTCTGTCCGTTTGGTGTTTGTCGCACCTCGGGATCGCGAGTTAAGTTCCCCATCAAAATTACTTGGTTAAAGCTTCGTGCCATAATTGCATACTCCTCTTTCTTTATAAGACCTATGTCTTGGTTAACTGTTAGTACCTATACCCTAACCCCCGCGCTTGCGGATGGTCAAGCATAATGAACTTTTAATTAACTGTTAATGCTGGGCTATTTTTCGTCGTCTGAATCAGACTTGTCGTCATCTGAGCGATCACCGCGTGCGGCAGCTTTTTCGGCTTTTTCAGCCTTCAAAGCTTCGGCTTTGGCGATGGCAGCCAAATCGGGTTTAACGATTTGGTAGCGAATCACTTCGTCAGTGATGTTGAGAGCTGTTTCGATCTTGCCAACAGCGTCACCGGGCATCTCAGTCGTGTAGAACACGTACAAAGCGTGCTCGTTGTGCTTAATTGGGTATGCTAGCTTGCGCTTGCCCCAATTATCGGTGGCAGTTACCTTGGCCTTAGCGTCGGTAAAAATCTTGGTCACCTTTTCTTCGGCCTTGGACAAGTCCACTTCCAAATCGGGGTGATACAGCACTGCAATTTCGTATTGCGCCATGATTGAATCCTTCCTTTGGTTAAAGCCCATCTCCACTAGAGGGGATAAGCTGAAGTTAATAGTAGGTCTATTGTAACTTATTCACCCCTGTTTGTAAAGAGTTACTCGTCGTCTGATTCGTCTTCGAGATCAGCCGGCTCTTCGGCCATCGGGATAGAGGTCGGGGCTGGGTCAGCTCCTGCTGGCGGGAAAACCTCATCAATTGAGCTGACCAGTACTTCACGGGGGCGGGCGCCATCAGCTGGGCCAACGATGCCCTGTTCTTCCATCGATTCGATAATGCGGGCGGCGCGGGCGTATCCGACGCGTAGGCGGCGTTGTAAGAGGCTGGTAGAGGCTTTTTTGCCGTCAATGACAACTTGGACAGCGTCGCGCCACATATCGTCGTCAGCCTCGTTAGCGCCGTAATCAGCCACCATGCCGCCCTTGCCGTTCAACTGAACTGGCTGACTGACAACCTCGTCGTCATACTGCGGTGGACGTTGCATGCGCAGGAAGTCGGTCACTTTCATAGTTTCGCCGTCTTCAATAAAGGCGGCCTGAACACGTTTTGGCTTTGGCATATCAGAAGTAAGTAGGAGCATGTCACCACGTCCCAGCAGCTTTTCGGAACCAACCTGGTCGATAATGGTACGAGAGTCAACCTGGCTGGCGGTCGTAAAGGCAATCCTTGCGGGAACGTTTGCTTTAATCAAACCCGTGATGACGTCCACTGAAGGCCTCTGAGTCGCCAAGACCAAGTGAATACCGGCGGCGCGAGCCTTCTGAGCCAGGCGGACAATCAGAGCTTCAACGTCGCGAGCCGCCACCATCATCAGGTCGGCCAATTCATCAATAACAATGACGATGTACGGCATACCCTCTTCTTTTTTGAGGTTGTTGTACTCTTCGATGTTACGGCGGTTCACTTCGGCCATCGTTTTCAGGCGTCGCTCCATTTCGGCCACGGCCCACTTCAGCGCACTCAAGCACTTCTCGGGCTCGTTAATAACCGGTGTTAACAGATGTGGGATGTCATTATACGGCGTTAGTTCAACTTGCTTTGGGTCAACCAAAATCAGCTTTAGATCGGATGGGCTGTTGCGGTACAGCAAGCTGGTTAAGATGTCATTAATCATCACCGACTTACCGGAGCCAGTCTGACCAGCTACCAGCAAGTGCGGCATCTTGGCTAAGTCGCCAACAATGGGCGCGCCGGCGATGTCTTTACCAATCACAAAGCCCAGTGGACCCTTCACGTCTTGCCATTCAGTTGTCGTCAGCAGACTACTCATGCGAACAGTGGCTGGTTTCACGTTTGGCACTTCAATACCAACAGCGCGTTTGCCGGGGATCGGCGCTTCGATACGAATTGAGTGGGCGGCCAAGTCGAGCGCCAGGTTATTTTCCAACGCCACAATCTTGGTCAGCTTAACGCCACTTGGTGGCTTCAAGGTATACTGCGTGACACGCGGGCCGATGTTAGCCCCTTCCATTTCAACTTCAATACTAAAGTTGGCGAACGACTGCTCAATCGCCTTGGCGTTACCCTCAACGTCACCAGCATCAGCCTTATCTTGTTTTTGATTCAGCAAGTTAATAGGTGGGAATTTCCAGTCGGGGTCGCTGGTGGTGGTCAGGGCTTCGTGGTTTTCTATCGGTGCTAGTTTAGCTGCCGAGTTTCGGAAAGTACTCATTCGAGCTGGGTTGTGATGTTCAACCGGTACACCTTCGTTCATCTTAAAAGCGCTTGGTTCGGCCTTCTGCTTTAGTTCAGCTAACTCTTCATCGGCTTCAGGACGCTTGAAGAGATTGCCGAGCTTAAGAATGGCCTTGGGCGAAATACCAAAGGCAAAGAAGAAGGCCAAAACAGCGAAGATGACAAACAGGATGCTGGCTGGAATGCCGTCGAGCATAGTAAGCACGGCGTTACCGATTCCCTGCCCAACCATGCCGCCGTGACCACCAGCAAAGGTTTCGGCCTGCTTAGTGACAAAGGCAACGTGCAGCCACGCGGCCGACAGTGTCACAAAAGCCAGCATGCTGACAAATTTCGCCAATGGAATTTGATTGTCGTCGCTGACAAACTTATGAACACCAAAATAAACCAAGGCAATTGGCGCTAACCAAGCAGCCCAGCCAAGTGTCCAGTAAACGGCGTGAAACAGGGTCATCGGCAGAGCGCCACCAGTGCCAAAGCCACCGATAATCAGAAATAGCGCGGCTACAATCATCAACACTGCGCCAGAAAGCGCCCAGAAGGGTGACTTCTCGACTTCTTCTACCTTTTTCTTGCGAACTGGTGCCTTGCGGGCTTTGGATTTTTTTCTTTTTGCCATAACTGTTTCATTATATCAGGTTTTAGGTGGTCGCGCCGACCCGAGCTCTGGCGGAGGCACTGTAAAGAAAATCGAGTCATCACCTGCTAAAATCGCCAGTTCGGCTGGCGACATGCAGCTGAGAATAATTGCCTCCCCGCGGCGGCGCTCTTCATCTAGGACTTTTGTTTTTGGGGAGAGTTCATCCGCCAGCTTATCAATATGTGCTGGAGACGGCGCGTAGCCATCGTCGAAAGCTGATTGGGGTGGTGGTGACTTTCGTTCGGTCATGCCAATACTATAGCAAAAAATACAACGTTTGTCAATCGGGCTTGTGGTTAGTTGGGCTGGTCGCTACCGAGGAGACGGGCACGCATTTCTTGGAAGCGCTTTTGCTGGTCATCGGCGATAGCTTCGGGTGTTTTTTCGGGAGCCGGAGCAGCTTCACCGTTTTGGCGTGGGGGACGATTGTTGCCCGACTTCCCTTCTGGTTTGCCACCAATCACATTCACAACTGGGATAACGATTGGTGAACGTCCGGTCTTCTCATACAAGAAGTGCGTCACGTGCTCTTTGATTTCCTGCTTGAAGCGATCCAGGTCGATGCGTTTGAAGCGTTGGCCAACGGCGCGGCGCAGCTCGGTTCGGAACTCGTTCATCAGGTCTTCGGAATCACGCATATAGATGAAGCCGCGACTGATGATGTCTGGGCTGGTGAGCAAGTTGCCTGACTTACGGTCAACTGTTAAGACAACCGCCACCAGACCTTCTTCGGCCAGCATAATACGGTCTTTGACCACGACGCCACTGACGATGGCGCCGGTCTGGTCGACCAGTAAACTACCGTGTGGGACTTCGGGACCAAGTTCGGCCGTCTCGGCGGTTAGCAAGACGCTGTCACCGTTGTTTGGCAAAAAGGTCGCGTTGCGCTTCCAGCCTTCTTCGATAGCAATCTCGGCGTGGTAACGACGGCGCAAGGCACCACCATGTACCGGGATGATGAACTTCGGGCGAATCAAGTTAATCATTTCGCGTAGTTCGTCGCGGCGGGCGTGTCCAGAAACGTGCAGTGGACCACAACCATCAAGTTCGTGAGTTGGGTGACGGAATAAGTGCACACCCTTTTGTGACAAGCTGTTACTAATTTGGTCGTAGCGGATTTCGTTACCAGGAATTGGCGACGAGCTAATGGCAACCGTATCACCGGGGTGAAGCTTAATGTACTTGTGACTGCCTTCGGCCATGCGTTGCAGCGCGGCGTTTGGCTCACCTTGCCCACCGGTACACATCACCAGTAGTTGGTCGTCAGGCACATTGGCGGCATCGCGCAAAGCCATGATTGTTCCTTTTGGTACTTTCAGGATGCCTTGGCGGACAGCAATTTCGGCGTAACCCATCATACTGCGACCGTCCAAGGCGACCTTACGGCCCGCAGCCACGGCGGCGTTAATAACCATCTGAATCCGGTTCATATTACTGGAGAAGATGGCGACAAAGATGCGACCCTGGGCTTGGGCGATGACATCATGGAAACTCTGCTGGAGGGTATGTTCGGTTGGCGTACGGCCTTCGGAATCGGAGTAGCTGCTCTCTGTTAAGAGCAGGAGGACACCCTGATCGCCAAGCTCTTTCAAACGCGCGATATCGCTGGGCTTTTCGTCCAATGGTTCGGGGTCGAGGCGGAAGTCACCGGTGGCGACAATGCGGCCGACTGGCGTGTCGATAACGACGGTTGAAGCTTCGGGAATCGAGTGTGTCACCCGCACCATTTCAACCATGAACGGTCCAATTTTAAGGCGTTCGTGATTGTCCATATTCATGATGACGAGGTCAGGTGTGTAGTCGCTGCCAGTTTCGGCGTTAATGTCTTCAAAGCTCTTTTCGACGATACCAATCGTAAAGCGCGAGCCGTAGATTGGTGCCGGGAACTTCGGTACGGTGTGCTTGAGGCCACCGATGTGGTCCAAGTGACCGTGCGTAATCACGTAGGCTTTGAGCTTATGACGAATGCTTTCCAGGTAGGTTGTGTCTGAGATAGCGTAGTTAACACCTGGCAAATCGATACCAAGGTTGATACCACAGTCGAGGACGACGGCGTCATTCTGCCACTCAATCACGGCCATGTTCTTTTCACCAACATCTTCTAGGCCACCTAGGAAGGTAACCTTGAGCTTATCGAAGCCATCGCCAACCGAAGCTGGCTGCCGGCGTGGTTTGTCTTCGCTGGTAGCGGCACTGGCGTACAGACTGATGGCCTTTTGGGCGTCATCCTGGGTACGGCGTTGGGCGCGAATAGCGGCACCGCGGCTAATGCCACCAGCCGACTTGGTGCTGGCTGGCTTATTACCAGCTGGTTTTTTGCCGGCCGGACGTGGTCCGCGATTGTTGGGTTTATTCGCAGAACCTTCCCTGCGCGGGGGACGATCAGAACTTTCGGGCTGGGTCGGTCGCGGTGGTCTTGGGGTATTATTTATCATTATTGTTCTCCTTTTATTTAGAGATATTATTTAGTTTCTTGAGTAAGTTCGAGCAGGGCGGGTATGGTCATGAAGTCGTCAATTACAGTCTGACGCATGCCGCCGTTATACAGTGCTGCCGCCGGGTGAAACAGGGGCAAATACACCTGTCCATCTTTCCGTTTTGGCTGGCCGTGACACTGGCTAATTTTCAGCCCAGGCAGAAAGCATTCCATGCTATGCCTACCCAGGGTGACAATTATCTTTGGCTTGATTATAGCAAGCTGTTGCTGAAGAAACGGTAAGAATTCGGCCTTTTCTTCGGGCAACGGATCGCGGTTATTTGGTGGCCGATACTTCACGATATTGGTGATGTAAATGTCTCCTCTCTTGAGGTCAATCATGCCCAACATTTCGTCCAAGAACTTACCGGCGGCACCGACGAACGGGATACCTTTAAGATCCTCGTTCTTGCCAGGCGCCTCGCCGATAAAGACCAGGTCGGCATCGGGGTTGCCATCGCCAAACACCAGTTGCGTGGCTTGGGCAGCCAGCTCCGGTGTTGGTTTGGCTTGAAGAATTTTGTCTTTAAGCTCGTTTAGCTTTGCTTGTTTTGTGCTTGGCACTGATAAATCTTCCGATTAATTTTACAAGGTTCTGGATGCCACCGATGGTCAGCAAGACTGCGGCGCCGTACTGCCACCAGCTTCCGGTGTCGAGCGCTCGTGAGGCGACAATATAGGCCAGGAGGAGTTCGAGTACACCAAAAATTGCCAACCCTGGCTTGGTTTTATGCCAAGCATCAAACTGTTTGATTGCACTCTTGCTCATGTTACTTCCCCTTTTTTGACTCGTGGGCGGCAGCTTTCATCGAAAGCTGCAAACGACCCTTGTCGTCAATTGCCAATAGTTTTACGTCGACGAGATCACCCTCTTTAACGACATCACTGACGCGCTCCACGCGCTCATCCTTCATTTCACTAACATGCACCAGGCCATCTTTGCCCGGCATGATTTCGACGAAGGCGCCAAAGTCCATAACGGTCTTAACGGGTGCGCCCTTATAGATCTTGCCAACTTCTGGCTCGGCGGTGATTTGGTCAATCATGTCCTTGGCAGCATCGATTGAGGTCTTGTCTGGGCTAGAAATAAATACCAAGCCGTCATCCTTAATGTCAATCTCGGCACCGGTTTCAGCAATAATGCGGTTAATGGTTTCGCCGCCCTTACCGATGATTTCCCGAATCTTGTCAGGATTAATCTTGATTGACTCAACGCGTGGTGCGTAGGGGCTCATTTCCTTGCGTGGTTCCGGCATCGTCTCCAACATGTGCTTGAGGATGTGGTGACGACCCGTCTTACCCTCTTCTAGAGCCTTTTTAAGGACCTCTACGGGCAATCCATGCACCTTCATGTCCATTTGGAGTGCGGTGATGCCTTTGGCGGTTCCAGCGACCTTAAAGTCCATGTCACCAGCAAAGTCTTCGGCATCGGCAATATCACTGAGGATGACTGGCTTGTCGCCGTCCATCATCAAGCCCATGGCAATACCACTAACTGGGGCCTTGAGTGGCACGCCAGCGTCCATCAGGGCCAAACAGCTCGAACAAGTGGCGGCCATGCTAGTGCTGCCGTTTTGGCTCATGATTTCCGTAACCGAACGAACGGTGTACGGGAACTCACCTTCGCTTGGCATAACGGCCATCAGGGCGCGCTCGGCCAAGTAGCCGTGACCGATTTCGCGGCGACCTGGGCTACCGAGGCGCTTGACTTCACCAACGGTGTAACCAGGCGCGTTGTAGTGGTGGAAGTAGCGACGTTCACCTTCGCGCTCCATGGTATCAACCAGCTGCACAAAGCTCAGTGGTGCCAGTGTCACAATGTTCAGGGCTTGGGTTAAACCGCGAGTAAAGATGCTTGAACCGTGAGTTCGCGGCAAGACACCAACTTCACTACTCAATTCGCGAACTTCATTGAGCTTGCGGCCATCAGGACGGACCTGCTCTTCGACAATCCCCTTGCGAACATCCTTGTGGATGGCCAGCTGGAAGGAGTCGTTATATTCATTCTTGTTTTCGGCAAAGCCTTCTTCGCCAATTTCTTCGACAAAGTGCGCTTCCATCTGTTCACGCAATTGGCGAACCAGGTCGTTGCGCTCTGGATATGGACGTCGTAAGCCAACGCCAAGCTTGCCACTTAACCAGGTCTCAACGCGGTCTTGGATATCAGTGTCTGGCAGGCTCAGTTCGTATTCTTGCTTGGTAACGCCAACCTTCTTGACCAGTTCCTTCTGGAGGGCGATAGCTGGTTGCATAATCTTTTGGGCATATTCAAGGGCACCAGCGACTTCGTCTTCGGTTACTTCGTTAGCACCGGCTTCCACCATCATGATGCCATCTTCAGTTCCGGCCACAACGAGGTCCAGTTTACCTTCGGTTAGCTCTTCGAGTGAGGCGAAGGCTTTGTACTCACCATCCACCATACCAACGCGAACACCGGCGACTGGGCCGTCAAACGGTGCACCGGTCAGCATAAAGGCCGCGCTCAGCGCGATCATAGCTACCATGTCGGGTCGGAAATCTGGGTCCATACTCAAAACACTGGCCACACCCTGGACTTCGTGCCGGTAACCTTTGGGCCACAACGGGCGGATTGGGCGATCGATGATGCGACCGATCAAGATAGATTCGTCACTGGGGCGACCTTCGCGCTTAATAAAGCGTGAGCCACTGATCTTACCAGCGGCGTACATCTTTTCTTCGTAATCAATGCTTAATGGAAAGTAGTCAAAGCCCTGGAGTGGCTTAGCGCCGACCATAGTGCTGGCCAGGATGACTGTGTCGCCATAACGAGCGACCACGGAGGCAGTGGTGCGAAAGCCCAGGCGGCCAACTTCGAGGCTGAGGGTGCGTCCACAGAATTCTGTTTCGACTTTGATGATTGGTTTACCGGCGGGGTTAATTGTTTGTCCCATTCGTAAGGTTCCCTTTCTGAGGTAGTTTTCGTTGCACGGGGCAAATATATGAATGGCTCTTGTGCAGTCGATTGATGCCAAGCAATATATCTGTATCTGTACAACGAAACTCTTTAATTTTATCTGTTAATGTGCACAAGCTTGTGTGACCGGCTGGGGTCACACTAGTCTACGCAAATTAGCGGCGAATCTTGAGTTTTTCGGTGATTTCGAGGTACTTGTTGCTGTCTTTTTTAGCCAAGTAACGAAGTAAGCGCTTGCGCTGACCAACCATCTGCAGCAAACCACGGCGAGCCATGTGATCTTTTTTGTTGGTCTGTAGGTGTTCGGTGAGCTCGCTAATTCGTGCGGTCAAGATACCAATCTGCACTTCTGGCGAACCAACGTCAGTCTTGCTGGTCTGCAAATCCTTGATAATTACGGCTTTCTTCTCTGTTGAAATCATCTATGTCCTTATTCTTTAGTTAGAGATTGGTGATGGCGTTGATGCCAATTATAGCAGAGGTGGGCCGATTCTTCAACCCCTGTTCCACTTTTGTACTCAGTCTGCTGTCTGCAAGCTTTCGTAGATAGATTCTGGACTCAATTTGTCTACAGTAAGCGCGTCGGCAACGTCATAGTTGGCGACTTTTGTACGTCGGAGCTCCGCGGTATACGCCCCTGTTGAGAGCGCCTTCCCCAGATCTTCAACCAGTGAGCGAATATAGGTACCACTCGAAACGGCAACACTGAAGTCAACTTCAGGATATTGGTACTCAATATGGCTAATGTCATAGATTTTGACCATGCGTGGCTTCATTTCCGGGGCCTTCCCCTCTCGGGCCAGTTTATAGGCCCGTTTGCCATCAATCTTAACAGCCGAGAAAACTGGTGGCAGTTGTTCAATCTCCCCTAAAAACTGCCGCAGAGCAGCCTCGACCGCCGCCAGCGTTGGTTTTTGAGTAGATACAGTGGTCTTCTCCCCCTCCTCGTCACCTGTCGTGCTGGTTTGCCCTAAGCGCGCAGTCACGGTGTAGGTTTTGTCGAGCTTGGTGAACTCCTGGGCCTTTTTGGTGTAATCGCCCAGCATAACGATCATTAAACCAGTCGCTAAGGGGTCGAGCGTGCCGGCGTGACCCACTGGAAAGCGCTTTTTGTTCGTGGTGTTGAGGCCGGAATTTTGAATCATGTGTCGTATCCGGTTGACCACATCAAAACTGGTCCAGCCAAGTGGTTTGTCGATGAGTAAGTAACCGTTCATGCTCACTTGTGTACTAGATAGCGTCTGATGGTGGCATCAAAGGTGGGGGCACCGGTGGTGGTGCGCTAGGGTTTGCGCTGCCAGCCGTGCTGTCAATTGGTTGGCTTGGTGGCAAAAGACTGGTTGGGACGTTTGGATTAACGCCGTTCATCTCTGGTGGTGCGCCAAAGGGTTGTGGCCCTGGCAGTGGTGGCGGAGCTGGTGCTGGCGCCGGGGCGGCGGCTGGGAATGGTTCGGACATTGGCGTTGCTGGTGGGGCTGGAGCCAGAGATGGTTCAGGTGGTGCCAGAGGTTGCAGCGGCGGCATTGATGGCGATGATGAAATCGGTGCAGGGGCTGGCTCAGGATTAACCGGTGGTAGCGATGGTAAGGTTGGAAGTGCTGCGTCATTGGGGACACCACCGAAAACTGGGTTCGGCTGTGGCATTGGTTCTGAGGCTGGCTCAGCAGGCGCAGTACCACGAAGATCAAGGTTTACTGGCTGTGCACCGAGCGCGGCGATTGGGTCAAGTGGACGAGTCGAGGGCTCGGCAGCAATTGCCTCATCAACGGCTTCACGGGCATCTTCAAGTTGCTCACCCCTGTCGGTAGCCTCGTTTGCAGGCTCTTGAGGAGGTTCCTGGGTCGGGGTCTGCCCGACTGGCAGGATTGGCATTCCATTGAGGTCGGCTGGACGATTTAAGATTTGCGGGCTGGTGGCAGTACGATCGACTGCTGGCAGGCTCAGTGGGTCCGGCGAGGCATCGACTTGCATACTCTCAGGCACACTGTTAGCAGTTAGCTGGCCACCCATGGTTGGTGGCTCAAGCGCCATACTGGCTCGGTTAGGCATGCCGGCTGGCATATCATCGGCAAGTTGTTTGTCCTTTTCACTGGCATCCGTTGAAATGATCTCGTTAACTGGAGCTGGTGGTGAAACGGGTGGGAGTGGTGGCAGTGGAGGGGGCGGCGGTGTTGATAGACCTCCGAGCGCATCCCCTGCCTCTTCCTTGTTGTCTGTTGGTTGGTCAACCGGGGTGTCGACTGGTTTTGGCAGATCAGCTGGCTCTGGCGCTGCTTCGACATGAGAAATTTGCAGCGAACCATCGGCAGCTTCTTGGTTTGGTTCGTTTGTTTGCGTACCGTCATCGATCTTCGTCGCCGTCGTTGGGATATCTTTGCTGGCTTCAAGCTTGCTGGCGATCAGTTGCTGGTTGGCGCCGGCACTCATGAGTTCGGCGGCCAGAGACATGGTTCGTGGACTCGTCTTGGTGTTACTAAACCGTTCGGTCTCGGCCACAATACCGGTCATAAAGGCGGTAGCCATCTGACCATCAAGCGGATCATTGGTTAAACCATGAACCAGCTCGACAAGCATTTCCGATAAACTACTCGCATTAAGGTCTACCCAATTAATGGCGCCGAGGTTCCCCTGGTCTTTGTTGTTAACAGAAATAACAGTGGCGTCATGCAAAATACGACCGTGGTCCATAATTGCTTTGTCTAGATCTGTTCGTTCATGCACGCCAAGCGCCAAGACAGCATCGACATTAAAGTCACCCTGGCTAAAATCGAGGTCTTTGTCACTAATGCTGGTGCGATACGGCGTAATAAAGATCTTAACGACCGTGTCTTCTACCTTATAACGCAGCTTGTCGGCTTTGGATTTATCGAGAGCGATAATAAAGTCCCGCAACGAATCGGTATTCTTCTCGAGCGTGTCATCTGGTTTCAGAAATTCGATGGTCGAAGGTACTGCCCCACTAAAAACGGCCGTTCCGTGCTTTCCCAAGTGGTTGAGCAACAGCGTAAAACCAATACAGGCCGCCAACTGGTCAACAGAAGGGTTGGTACTGACAGTTACCAGTACATTGTTAGCCTCTTTGAGGCGGTCGATAATCTGTTGTAACGCGTTTTGATCCATAGTTGTGGGTTTTTATTTTAGTGAGCCTTAGGCAAAGCGTATCATCTGCGCTTATGTTTGTCTACTCTTTTCTTGCTGGCTGGCTTTACAATTTGGCCTCTGTAAGGTATAGTTGTCACGATAGTTTAGAAATCTAATAAGTATCGAAGGATTGTAATACTACATGCCAATTATCAAGTCAGCTAAAAAGCGTGTTCGTGTCGCCTCTAAGGCAACCGCTCGCAACACTAAAACTAAGCGCACTTTCCGTAGCGCTGTTAAGGCCTTCCAGGCTTCATTAACGGCTGGTGGCAAAGACGCCGCTAAAACTCACAGCGCTGCTCAGAGCAGCCTCGATAAAGCTGCTAAAAAGGGCGTTATTCATAAGAACAAAGCTGCTCGCAAGAAGAGCCAACTGGCTAAGGCTGCTAAGGCTGCCGGTGTTAAGACTGCTGGTACCGCCAAAAAAGCTGCACCAAAAGCAGCCGCAAAGCCAGCTGCCAAACCAGCTGCTAAGAAGCCCGTAGCCAAGAAACCGGCTGCCAAAAAGCCTGTCGCTAAGAAAAAATAATCTAGCTAAGACTTAGTAAAAAGTTGATCATGGCCTCATCGGCGTCGATGGGCTGTCGCTTGAGACGTACGTCCAGTAGGGCCGCTTGATGAATCCATTCCCTGACATCTGTTAGACCACAGTTTCTTGCCACTGCCTGCGTTTTGCTAACAACATAGGGGCTCACCTTTGCTTCACTGGCGATGGCGCCCGGGCTGCGTTCGCCGGCCGTTTTGACCAGCGCGAGAATGTGCAACTGCCAGGCGAGCATCCCCATAATCGCCATTGGCTCGACCTTTTGCTGTCGTTGTTCATGATAGAGCGCGACAGTTTTCTTATGATTGCCTGCTAAGGCAGCGTCCACCAGGTCAAAAACACTGCTTTGCGGAGTCGGCTCGGTTAGTTCATCAATAGTCTGCCGTGTTATCTGCGGTTGGTAACTGAGCAATTTTTGTACTTCATTAGAAAGCAGCAATTGGTTGGCGCCGACGCGTTGAACAAGATATGTAGCATCACTGCTACTCAGTTTGCCGCCTTGTGCTTTGACCTGTTCTGTCAGCCACTGCGCCAGGCTCCTTTCATCAAGCGAATTGAACTCCCTGAAGTCTGTCACTTTTTTGAGGGCCTTGTAATAACTCGTCCGCTTATCGAGCTTGGGTTCAATAATTATCAGGTCGGTGGCGTCACTGACTGTACCCAAAAGTTGCTCAAGAGCATCCTGAATACTTTTTTGGGCGCTTGGTTGGCGAAATAATATCATCCTTCTGGCCACCAAAAATGGGAGCGCCTGCAAAATTGATGGCAGTTGCTTGGCATCGACATCCTGGCCGTCGTAGTTTTCAAGCCCCATATCGGTGTACTCTTTAACAAAGTCATCCCGGAGCTTCCGGAGCGCTTCACGCAACATAAAATCGTTAGTGCCAGTCAGTGTAATAATCATTTGGGCTCCTTTTGGCAATGTGGGCAGGTATGTGTTCCCCGCCCAGCTACACGCGTCTTGATAATTTCGTGGCCGCAGCGTGGACATGTCTGACCCTCACGACGAAAGACGTTAGCAAAAGTCAGGTAGCTACCGCGTTTGCCCTTGGCGTCAACATAGTTGCGATCACTCGAGCCGCCCTTGGCAATACTCAAGGCCAGCACCTCCCGCAACGCGCCATACAAAGCGTTCAGCTTGGCAGTCGAGACATCCTTAACGCGCGTTGCTGGATGGATTTTAGCCCCCCACAAACTTTCGTCAGAATAGATGTTACCGATACCAGCAATCACCGTTTGGTCCAATAAGGCGGCTTTAATAGTAGTGTTGGGGCGTTTTGCGAGGCGTGCCCGGAAGTCTTTAGGAGTGAAGTCGGCGGCCAACGGTTCAGGGCCGACCTTTTTGAAGAAATCAATGTTAGGAACCTCACTGGTTGGCAGCAGACGCACCCAACCAAACCGACGCTGATCATTAAAGAACAGATGGGCGCCATCTAGCTGTAGGCTGACGCGTGTTGACTTGTCTGGCAGCTCGCCAATCAGACTATGGTTAGGGTGACCGGCGCCAAATCGAACACCGTCGTCAGCTCGATAGACCAGTTGACCAGTCATCTTCAAGTGAACCAACAGCGTGTAGTTGGAGCTGAGTTCTATCATTAACACCTTGGCTCGTCGTTTGACCGCCTTTACTCGCGCGCCAATCAAGAACGCCTCAACGTCAGCAACAGCGTTTGGAAACGATTTGTCATAGCTCGAAGTCACCCCCACGATAACGTGCTTGGGCAACAATTCCGACAAGCCCTGACGGACCGTTTCTACCTCTGGTAACTCTGGCATAGTTATAGTATATACTAGCCTCATGGCAACACACGCGCTATCCGATATTTTAGCTGACCGATTCGAGCCCGAACCGCCCGAAATCGTCACAATCAAAAACTATGTCCAAGAAAACTTTGGCAAAACAGTCGCGGTTGCGATACGCGATAAACAACTTATTATCACCACGCAGTCCTCTGCCCTGGCTGGCGCCCTGCGCCCACATCTGTATAAACTCAAGATGCTCTGTGGCACCGACAAGCAATTATTAATTAGAATTGGGCACTAACGTCTAGTTTTGGACGGCAGTTGCTGGCACGTTAACCACACTGGAGTAGCTAGGAATTTGAGCCTGGAAAAGTGTGCTCGTCAGGCTGACATTACCGCCGTACGAACCGGCAGTACACGTGGCTGACCACAAGTCCATGACATCTTTACCGTTTTCTACAATCAAGTAATGGCTGCGGCTACCGGTTGGGCAAACCGACTCGGAATTGACGCCGTTAGCTAGCTTGCGATCACGCGTAAAACCGGCTCGGTTAAGGGCTGCTAAAAAGGCGCTGTATGAATTCTTATCGTTCACATAACTCTGGTTGACGAGTGCCTGTCCTTGGTAGCCACCGTACACACTGACATTACGACTGCTCGGACCAATAGTAACCACTGTTGTGCGGTGGTTTTCGATAGCGTTAATGGGGCCCTCTGTACTGAATTGCACAGTAGCATTCTGGTTGTTCACATAATCCATCAAGACCACTGGTTTGCGGCCAGGGCTGGTGACGGTTTTGGTACCACCACGGTTGAAGATAACAATACCGAAGATGATGAGTAACAAAACGCCAAAGGAAATGAGAAAGTATTTCATATGTTTATGGGTCTCACACTACCGAAATAGTACACTAATCATAACATAAATACTTTTGTGGTGCAAGCTTATGGTTAGGCGGCTTTTTTGTCTACTCGTTGGTAGTCAGACTGGAATAAAAGATGGCGCAGTTTTTTAAAGCGGCGCTGGGTGGCCTCATCTGGTGGTGGCACCAAAGGAATGCCCTTAATTTGTTCAACCAGACCATCCCGAATAAGGCGAGCCTCCTTGCCGACCACTTCGACCACAATCTCTCGTTTTACTGCCGCTTCCGGCTGTGTTTCGACGTACAGCTCGTCAGCCGCGGCGGCTTCAGCAGCCTCTCTGGCCGCTTTGGCAGCCGCCTCAGCTTCTGCCAATTCGGTAGCTAGTTCACTGAACTGCGCCGTCACCGGCGAGTCTTCCCCAAGTGTAGCCGCTGAGACGCCGGCCCAATCGACGGCCTCTCCGGGGCTATTCAGGGGTACCAACAACATATCTTGGATTTCACCCATAGCTTTTTCCTCGCTCTGTTAATGTTTGTTAGGTCGTAACCGGAACTCTACCTATATTATAAACCCATAATGCAAGTGCTTAAACCCGCCTATAGTTCACCCCAGTTTTTGCCCGTCGTGATGTCCACTTTCAGCTTTACGGGAAGTTTATAAATGTGTTCCATTTTGTCCTTGAGCACTTTAGCTACTCGGTCGGCCTGTTCGGCCGGACATTCAATCAAGATTGAGTCATGAATTTGTAACAACTGCTTGGCGTCAAGCGCTTCCAGCTCCTTGTCGACCTCAACCATGGCTAGCTTCATAAGGTCTGCGGCAGTCCCCTGCACTGGCATATTAATAGCCGCACGATAGGCGCCTTCACGGACGACAAAGTTCGACGAGTGCACGTCTGGCGTTGGGCGGCGGCGTCCCAGGAGAGTTTCGACATAACCGTCGTCTTTGGCCTTCTCGCGCAGCGAATCAATGTACTTTTTTAGCTGCGGACGAATTTCAAAATACTTAGCAATAAAGTCGCGCGCCTCACCAAAAGGCATGCCGGTACCGGCACTTAAGCCATGCGGACCCTGACCATACATAATGCCAAAATTAACGGCCTTGGCAGCATAGCGTTGTGGCTTGGTAACTTCGCTGGAGTCAATGCCATAAATGGCGGCCGCAGTTTCGACATGAATGTCGTTATCACCGTTGAAGGCATCAATCATACCCTTGTCCCCGCTCAAGGCCGCAGCTACCCGCAGCTCAAACTGACTGTAGTCGGCACTGACCAGCACTTTGCCCTTACCTGCCACAAAGGCCGTTCGGATTCGTTTACCGAGTTCCGTTCGGATTGGGATATTTTGCAGGTTTGGATCGTTACTAGAGAGTCGGCCAGTTTGGGCAATAATCATGTTAAAGGTTGTGTGCACTCGTGAGTTCTCGTCGACTTGTTTCGGCAACGTATCCACATAGGTGTTTTTCAGCTTGCTGACCTCACGGAACTGCGTAATTAAATCAATGATCGGGTGTTGGCCACGCAACTTATCAAGCTCGCTGGCGGCGGTTGAGTAACTGGTTTTTCCTTTTTTAATACCTTTGGTGGGTAGAGCCAGGTCAGTGAATAAAATATCGGAAAGCTGGGAGGGCGAAGCGATGTTGAACTCGCGGCCAGCATGGCCGTAAATCTGTTGCTCAAGGTCGCTCACGCTGTCTGCCAGCTCAACGGCAAACTTGTTCAAGTAGTCAGTGTTGAGCTCAATTCCCTCGTATTCCATCTCGGCCAGAACCGGTATAACCGGCCAGTCGACCGTTTCAGCTACTGTAGCAACCGTTGGTAAATCCTTAAACTCACGCTCCTGGTGATGGTACAGGCCTTCAATAATTGAGATGATTTCTGGTGCATCATTAATGAACTCTTCATCTGTTAATTCATCAAAGCCCTTGCCTTGGTAATCAAGTTTTAGTTGTGCCAGTTCGCCGAGTGTTTGCACTCGCTCCAAACTATTGACCAAAAAAGCCCCAATCATGACGTCGTGTTTGACTGGCGGCAGTGGTACACCCAGCTCAATAAACATTTTGTGCGTACTTTTAAGGTCGTAGCCAATTAGTGGCACGTTTTTGACGGCAGTGAGTACATCTTTTACCAGTGCCGGATCAAGCTTACTCAACTCCAGTGTGTAGACGGTTTTGTTATCAGCACTCATGGTGAGCAAGCGAGGCTGGCGGCCGTGCTTACCGGCACATCGGGAATGGACAAACAACTGCTTGGCACCAGAGAAATCAACTTTTTTGAGTGCCGTGTTTGTTGCCACAGACACCCCCTGCCCGACCGTCAGCTGGGCAGGCAAATGTGCGGGCGCTTGGTTATCTTCGGCCGCGACCTGCATAACATCTGGCAGCTGGCGAACCAGGCTGCGGAACTCCAGCTTTTGCAGCAAGGCCTGAACCTTCTCGGGTTCACAGTTGGCAACATCTAAAGCCTTAAGGTCGAGCTTAATTGGGGCGTCCGTCCAGATGGCCGCCAGTTGTTTGCTCAAGTAAGCCAGGTCTTTGCCGGCTTCTAGCTTTTTGCGTGTCGTTTCACGAATTAAGTCCAGGTTTTCGTAGACCCCGTCAAGCGTTTTATACTCTTTTAACAGATCAATCGCGCCTTTTTCGCCAATACCGGGCACACCGGGGATGTTATCCGATGAGTCGCCCTTTAGGGACTTGAGGTCTAAAAATTGTTCCACTTCGATGTTGTACTTGGCCTCAAAGCTCTCGGGTGAATACAATTCTATGTTGCTCAAGCCTTTCTTGAGTGCAAAAACGTGTACATGCGGGTTAACCAACTGGAGCATGTCCAAATCAGAGGTGATCAACATGGTTTCAATGTCTTTTTCGGTAGCCTGAATAGCTAAACTACCCATGATGTCGTCTGCTTCATAATCATCAAGTTCATAGAGCGGCCAACCAAAGTCACCAAGTAACTCATGGAGGATAGGAATTTGTTCATAGAAGTCTGGGGGTGGTGGTTTACGACCAGCTTTATACTGCGGATAGAGTTCTAAGCGACGACGAATGTTGGTCTTGGGTTTGTCCCACGCCACGCACACATAATCTGGCTTCAGGCGCTTTAGCACCTCTAGGGCCATAGTGGCAAAGCCAAAAACACCACCAGTGGGCGTGCCGTCTTTAGTCGAAAGGTTGGGCATGGCGTAGTAGCCCCGGTAGAACACGCTTTTCCCATCAATAATCGCCAGCTTTTTGCGCTTACTGGTGGCAACTGCCTGTTCTTCCGCCTCAGTCATGATATCAGTATACCCTATCTGTTAGCTGGAGCGTATGAGCAAATAATCGGCCATACCTTGCAAGAACTCGGTGCCCTGGGCAGACCAGTGGCGACTATTTTTGTGCAAGGCTTGGACGGCTTGAGTACAATAGTTTTTTGCTTGGGTTTGGGCGTATTCCAGTGCACCCGTCCGACGAACAATTTCTTGGCACTTCTTAAATTTTGTTGGCGTCAGTTTTTGATCGCCCAGGCAAGCCAGCAAGAATTTGCGGTCATCCGGGTTGGCGTGAGCCAGGGCGTGAACCATCAAGAGGGTTTGTTTGCCCTCTCGGATGTCGTCCAGTGTGCCCTTGCCGGTTTTGGCTTCATCTCCAAACATACCGATGATATCGTCGGTGATTTGGAAGGCCTGGCCGGCGGCCATGGCGAACGGCGTCACACCATCTGTCACTTCACAGCCAGCCCCCGCCAGTACCATACCGACATGCAAAGGATTCAGCATCGTGTATGTGGCGGTTTTCCATTCCTGCATCTTTAAAACATCAGCTTCGGTGGCTTTTTTACGATACTGAATCATGGGGTCGGCAATCTGACCATGGACGGTCACGACCAAGGTTCGGTTCAGGATGCTGAGCACGTTACTTCGCAGCTCGGGCGGAGCATCAAGATTGGCCAAGATCATCATGGCCGCGTGGTTGCCAAGCAGTGCGGCATTAGTGGCCAGCGTTTCGCCGAGGTGCTCATCGCCAACCGCGTTGGCAAGTTGTACGTGTGCGGTTGGCCCGCCCCGCCGAGTCAAGGAGCGGTCTTGAATATCGTCGGTGATTAACAGATAGGCATGGACCATCTCGATGGCCCGGGCCGCTTGCATAATCATGGGCATGTTAGTGCCACCGGACATGGTATAGCCCTCGATAACCAGGGCGCCCCGCAGCCGCTTCCCGCCCCGAGCGAGTATCTCGCAGTATGCCTGGAGCGCGAGTTTAGAGTAATCTCCGTACTGCGCCGCCGACGTCTCGGTAAGATGGGTCACATAAGCAGCAATATCGGCATCGATGGCCTGTTTATGCTGTTTCAAGCGCGACTTAAATGTATCGGTACTCGCCTCTGTCATCCCCCCAAGTATACGGGATAAATATTTACTTTTGGTTAAGTTCGGATTGGAGGTTCTTCAGTTTTTCGTAGAGCGCGTACAATTCGCCAGGAATTTGGTTAATCGCAGTTGGCTCGGCGATTGGTTGGTTCTTGGCATCGGCTAGAGTCTGACGTCCATACATACCTACATCAAAGTAACGGCCAGACTTAAGCCCAGCCCGCATGGTATCAACCACTCGCGATGCATAGGTGGTACTGGTGTCCATACCGACAGCAGTCGTCTCGTCACCGCAAGCCGAAAGTACATTCCCAATAAAAATCATCAGTGCAGCACTGTCCGGCTGAAAACGAGGCTTCTGTGCGCCTTCGTCATCTGTAAAGTACTCGCGGTCGACGCGCAATAGCATAACGGGCTGGCCATTTTTCTCACCAATTTTCACCAGCTGACCGGTCGGTTCAGTCACCAGTTCGTGTTCAGCCGATAGCGCATAGCCAAAAGGTAGGATTTCGTCCTGTTCGTTGGCAACAAAACCTGGCTGTTGTTCAGCCACAAAGCGAACCATGTCATACTCGGTCTTGTCAGTCATGTCGACACCATACTTAACACTAATGTGCGAAACTTCGACTTCGTTAATCACCCGGTATGGTGATCCAGCAAAAATGTTAGTATCTTGTTCTCCGCCAATCGCGGCTTCGGCTTCAACCTTCCAGACCAGTCCGCCTTCCTTAAGACGAATCTGAGCTGTGCCTGGGACGTCCTGCTCGGTACCCACGCCAAACCGTTCAGCTATAGGGCGTAGCTCTGCTTCTTGGGCTTCTGTTAATGGCAATCCTTCCGTTGCGTTCCGTGGTTCGGTCGGTGCCGGAAAGACTTCCAGCGGATCTGCCTCACGGTCGCCCGTAATCAGCTCGACGGCATCGGCCATCCACTGCGTACGCTGGTCTATGTAGGCTTGGACTTCAGCTCGTTGCTGCTCACCATTATTTGATTGTTCTTGATTGGTCATACATGTTCCTCAATTTTAGAATGCTCGCATAGTAGCAAAAAATATGCTTTCTGTCAACTATAGTTTCACATATTTTCGAGTATTCTGTAATCTCTGTATCTGTTAGTTTGAGCTCTTGTGAAATTACTATTCACATTTTAAGAAAACTGTGTTACTGTATCTGGTATGGATATTAGCAAGCTCACGGCCACGGGCCTCACCCCTCTTCAGGCACAAGCGTACGCACTTCTTTTTGAGAAGGGCACGGTCTCCCCTCCCCAGCTGGCGCAGCATCTTAAGCTCTCCCGCACTAATGCCTACAAGCTGCTCGACAAGCTAGTGAGCCTGCAGCTTGCCATTAAACAAGAGAGCGGCAAGAAGCTTGTCTACTCACCCAGTAATCCCCTCGCGCTTGCCAATGTGACAGCTCAGTTCCGGGCCGAAGCGACCGCTCGGGAAGAGGCCGCCAGCAGTATCATGCAGGACTTGCTCACCCAATATTACGAACACTCCGAAAAACCAAGTGTTTCTTCTGCTTCTGGCCAAAAGGCAGTCGCAGATTTATATCGGAAGCAGCTGAAGTTACGCGAAGATGTCCACTTTATTCACACCCCAGTCGATGTGTCGCGAATGGGTTTCGATACTATGCACGACATTCGAATCACCCCAGGACGGCATGGCAATCAACGTCACGGTATATTGTCTGAACCCGAGAAAGGACCTATTAACTACGCCGCGCATAAGCGCAGTAACCTGGAGATAAGCTGGATCAAAAAAGATGCATACACTGCCCCTGTTGAGTGGAGTGTCACACAATCATCTCTGTTAATTGTGTCCTTTGTGAATGAACCACACGCCGTTCTGATCGTGGATCCAGTTATTGCTGGGGCCTTCTTACAACTCTGGAAATTACTGAGTTCGTTTGTTCGGCAAGAGAAGACTCACCAAGAATTAGCGCAGGGCAACAAGTAGACCGTTACCGCCAATTGGTTCGCCAGTACGCGCTTCGCGGAAGTGCGAGAAATAGTTAGGTTCAGTAATAGTATCAACCGGGCTAACATTGATATTTGTAGCTGGGATGCCGAATTCAATTAGGTCATCGATAGTCCGTTGATGAAAATCAATGTGCCATAACCCTTCTTCATCCTGGTAGATATAGTCCCTCCACAGTGCATCTGCCGCCACATCATCATTCAACTTTTGAAACGCATACGACTCCGCTCGAGCTGAGGGCGCAAGACGTGCCGTCATTGATGCAGGATCAAGCCCATAGGCCGCAGCCATGTATTCAATACCCCGAATATGACCGCCTTCGCCCACAATACTGCGGCTCGCATGAAAGAGTCCTAGAACTTCTTGACCAACTTCCATACCAAAACCATGCAGAGCAACTTCCCCGCAATCGGCAGGATTAGCATGCAGGATAAGGTTAGGGTTCGTGGTAACAAACCCGTCGGTGAGATGGATTGGTTCGACTTCTGTACGATCAAGGTCGACAAAACCAGACATATTAAGCGGCTTCATGCGAACCACCTGTGAAGCACTGGTGTGTTCAGACAAAATATCTACAGCCTGCTGGCGATTTTGCAGCCAATCATCACTTAAGCCCTCGACCATATTGCCGAAGCTGCGATTGGCTTGTAGCCACACCATTTGTGGGTCAAGCTCAATCTGAACTGGCTCAACATCAGCCTGAATACTCATAACACCTATATTATAGCATAAGTACTATAATATATCAATAGCCTGACCTCTGTTGCTAGTTGGCTAGGCCAAGAGCTTTTTCGACATCGGCCTCGAAGCTATCAATGTCATTGCCGTTGTTGATGATTGTTAGGTCTGCCCCGGCTTTTACGGCCGCCATATTAAGCGTTGCACTGTCACCAATGGGGTGCATTTCACGTTCTTGCTCGGCTAAAAATTCTTCGAACGTCTTGTTGTCCTCGTCGGCTCGGCCACGGCTGGCCGCATTTCGTTGAACACGTTCGTATCGAACACGTGGGTCGGCGTCTACCCATATCAAAGTCCCGCCAAGCTCGTGGAGTCGGTCGGTTTCACCAGGGTTGCGCAGACTTGCCACAACCAAGCCGTTATACTGTTTTGCCTGGGCTTCATAGTGAGCAAGCGATTTATCAATTAAAACACCGAGGTCACTTTCGCGTCGCCACTCGGCGCTAATCGTGCTGAGAACTTCCCTGCTAACTGGCAGCCCTCGCCGTTTTGCCTCATCGCGCAGCATGTCGGTCATTGAGACAAACAAATAGCCGTGCTTGCTAGCTAGAAACTCGCCAACATGATCTTTGCCAGCGCCATTCGTACCTGATAAACCGTACAGTTTCATGCGTTTTCTCTATTTAATGTAATCGTGCAGCTTGCGGGCGTCTTTATGTTTGCGCAACTTAGCCAGAGCCTTGGCTTCGATCTGACGAATGCGCTCACGGGTGACACTGAATTCTTGACCGACTTCTTCCAAGGTGTGCGACTTGCCGTCTTCCAGGCCAAAACGCAGCTTCAGGATCTTCTGCTCACGTTCGGTCAGGGCGCCCAGCATGTCTTTAACGTGTTCTTTTAGGAGCTGGCCAGTGGCTGCTTCTTCGGGAGAAACCGAGTCTTCATCTTCGATAAAGTCACCCAAAACGGAGTCTTCTTCATCATCACGGACCGAGGCATCAAGCGAGGAAATGTCCTGCTTAATCTTCATGATGTGCTCAACCTTGTCGACGTCGATTTCCATTTCTTTGGCAATTTCTTCGTTGGTTGGTTCGCGGTTCAATTCTTGCGTTAAACGGCGCTGAGTACGCAGTAACTTATTGATGGTTTCAACCATGTGCACGGGGATACGGATGGTGCGAGCCTGGTCGGCAATGGCGCGGGTAATGGCTTGGCGAATCCACCAGGTTGCGTAGGTACTGAACTTAAAGCCCTTGTCTGGGTCAAACTTTTCAACGGCGCGCAGCAAGCCAGTATTACCTTCTTGAATGAGATCCAGCAAATCCAGACCACGGCCAACGTAACGCTTGGCAATCGAGACCACCAAACGCATGTTAGCCTCGGCCATTTTGTCTTTGGCACCCTTGTCGCCAGCCACAACTTTGTTTGCCAGTGTCAGCTCTTCCTCGGCGTTTAACAGTGGGATTTTGCCAATTTCGCGTAGGTACAAACGAACTGAGTCGTCAGCGATATCATCGAGGTAGGTCTGGTCGTCGAGAACAATTTCTTCCTCATCGTCTTCGGCCCACTCATCAGTGAAGTCAGCCGCATTTGGTTCGGTGGCACTAACTATCAGCAAGTTTTGCTCAGCCAGCTGGCCGTAGAGCTTATCGAGGGCTTCGACGTTTTCGGTGGTGTCAGCAATCAAGGCGTAGATATCACGTTGGTCAATTTTGCCGTCCTTTTTTGCCTTGGCGAGCAAGGTTTTGGTAGCTTCTTCGAAGCCTGGATCGGCTAGTGCAGCCTCTTTGGCAGCCTTCCCTTTGAGAGGTTTAGCGGGTTTTTTGGCCTTTGGCGCCTTGGCGCTTTTAGCTGCTTTGGTGACGGGCTTGTCTTCGGGAGTAGATTTCTTTGGCACTATACAGTGTCTCCTTGTTTGCTTAGTTTAAGTAGGGCATCGAGCGCTTTTACTTTTTGGAGAATTTCTTCGGCTTGCTTTTCGTTTGCATCAGTCAGAGCCGCGGTAAGAGGCTGTTTTTTGGTTTTGACATAGTGTTCTATCAGGCGAACCTGCATTCGAGCGGCTTCGTAACGAAGCTCCGTGGGCTCGAGGTCTTGATAGAGTTCCTCAAAGATTACTCCCAATATTTTAACATAGTCCGCCAGTTCCGACAACTCCGGTGGAGGTGCCTTCTTAGCGTCATCCGCGCCGGCAAAATCTTGATGCGTTTGTAAGAACTTGAGGAGTTTTTTGGCCTCGTCTTCGGGCAGCATTTCATCGCTGATTGGCTGTAGGTAGGCTCGTAGGTTCGGCACTGTTAAAACGAGCGCCATAAGATGGTTTTGGGCCTTAATAATTTCGGCGGCGTGGGGGGCGGCAACTGGAGTGGCGGTCCGCTTCTTGAGCCGAACCGTATCACTTTTTGTATGCAACTTAGAAACCAGTGCGTCCTTACTGACGCCAATGGTTTTACCCAACTTCTCGAGATAATGTTCCTGTTCGACCGGGTCCTGCAAGCCCTTAATCACTGCCAACATAACATCACTGTAGAGTCGTTTTTCGGGGGCTTTAGTAAGATCGAGCCGCTCTTGATAAACGCGCATCAGCCAGTCCAGGGCATACTCTGGCTTATCAATCACCTGTTGCCAGGCCTTGGGGTTCTTTTGAATCAGTTCGTCAGGGTCTTTGGCACCCTTGACAGTGACGATATTCAAATTAACACCGACTTTGCTGGCCAAGGGAATGGCGCGTTCGGTGGCGGCAATCCCAGCCGTATCTTGGTCAAAAGCCAGCCGCACATCCTGCACAAAACGACCCAACGTCTTGAGGTGCATCTCGGTAATGGCCGTCCCCGCCGTCGCCACGACGTTGTTCACGCCAATCTGATGACTGGCCACGACATCGAGGTTCCCTTCCACAATCACAGCATACTTGGACTTACGAATCGCTTCTTTGGCTAAGTGCAGGCCAAAGACATGCCGAGACTTATCGTAAAGCGGGCTTTGAGGCGTATTTAAATACTTTGGAGCGTTGGGAATGTCTTCTAGCAAACGGCCGGTAAACCCAATCACCTGCCCTTGAGCATCCATCAGCGGAACCATAATGCGACTGCGGAACATATCATTGGCGCGCGAACCTCGTTGCGTACTGAGGCCGGCTTTCTGAAGTTCGGCTAGTTTGAAACCTCTTTTGATCAAGAAGTCTGTCAGAGCTGAACCATTATTAGGGGCATAACCTAACCGAAAAGCCAGAGCGGTCGTTTTATCAATTTTGCGTTTCTTAAACACGTAGTCGATTGCGTCCTGGTTCTTGCTTAAGTGCGCCTGGTAGAACTTTGTGGCCAGTTCGTTGGCCTCTGTTAGGCGCGCCTTAAGGCCACCGTCGCCTGGACCACGTTGGTACTGACTTAACTCGATGCCGGCTTTGCGAGCCAGTAGCTCCAGGGCACCCTTAAAATCCACCCCCTCCATCTCCATGACAAAGCTAAACATGTTGCCGCCCTTACCCGATGAAAAGTCGTGCCAAATCTGTTTTTCGGGACTAACCATAAAGCTGGCTGTCTTCTCGTTGCCAAACGGGCTGAGACCCTTGAAGTTTCGGCCAGCACGTTTTAGCTCGACGTATTGGCCAATAACGTCTTCAATTGCTAAGCGCTGCTTGATTTCCTCTACTGCATCCATATCTGTTGATATTGTACGCTATCTGGTATTACCTATGCTGCATATGCTTAAATAGAGGTTATGCAGCTCAATCAACCGATTCCGCCGTCCTACCCTGGCGGCAACAATGCCTATGACTTTATTTTGAATGGCAACCAAAAGCCCAAAAAGACACTTTTGCCGAATGCCAAAACCAAAAAGGGTCGCTTGCTACTCGTCGTCGGTGGCGCTGTTGGTATCATCTTTTTATTAGCAATTATTTTAAGTCTGGTGCTGGGCGGTGGTGGTGGCACCCAAGATCTTTTGGCTATAGCCAAGACCCAAACCGAGATTGCCCGCGTTAGTAACGCCAGCACCCTCAAGGCGCGCGATATCACCACCCGCAATTTCGTTGCCACTGTAGGGATCACCATTTCGAGCCAACAACAGCAAACCGTCAGCTACCTGGCTTCTCACAAAGAAAAAATCAGTCCTAAAACTCTGGCCCTCAGCGTAAACCCCAAAACTGACGCCGCGCTCAAAACTGCTGAATCTGCCGGCCGCTACGACCAAGAGCTGCTAACTGTGCTCGAAAAGTCACTAGCAGACTACCAAGTCCAGCTGAGTCAGACTTACAAGGCAACTTCAAGCAAGTCACAAAAGACCCTACTACAGAAGTTCTTTGAACAAGTTAGTGCCTTAATTAAAAATCAGCCAGCAATTAGTTCGTAAGAGTGACGAATCAAACCCTGAACTTCTTCCCAGGGTAATTGGCCGGTTAAGATGATCGTGTTCCAATGCTTTTTATTGAGGTGGTAGCCCGGTAAAACCGTTTCGTACTTCTGGCGTAATGTTTCGGCCAACTGGGGGTCGCACTTAAGACTCAGCCGTAACGGATTAGTCTTCTCGCTAATAAGGGCAAACATTTTCTCGCCAGACTTATAGACCGCCACGTCTTCGCCAAAAGGATAGTCGAGACGGGCGTTGGGCATGCTCAAAATGTAGTCTTCTACGGTTTTGTGATCCATCTCAGATAGTATCGAGTAGTTTAGGTAATTCTTCAAGTGCGTCGATGATGTAGTCTGCCTTAGCTGCTTCTAGCATTTCTTTAGTACCAAAGCCATGAGTGATTCCAATCGTGATAGGAACGCCGGCCTCCTTGGCGGCTATAATATCTGCCGCCAAGTCACCCACCATCACCGCATCGACCGCCGCACAACCAAGCCTTTCTAAGGCCAACAAAACTGGTTCGGGATGAGGTTTGCGTTCTTGCGTATCAGCACTGCCGACATAGACATCGAACAGATGGTCCAGGCCAGCGTCCTGAAGTGCCTTTTCGCCGGTTGTAGCCGAGGTTACGACACCCAGTTTATAACCCAGGCCGTGCAATGTCTTAAGCACCTTTGGAGCAGCCTCATACATCTTGATTTGCGGCCGGAATTGCTCGAGCTTATCGCGAAAAGTAGTTTGAAAATCCTCTTCTGCAACATGGCTAGCCAGCTCTCGGCGGACGGACTCATGGTAGTGCACATGCGGCATAATTTCCTCTCGCGTGGCTGTTACGCCATGCTCATGTAGGGCATGTTCTGTAGCTGGCCAAATGGCTTCTCGACTATCGCGCAGGGTGCCGTCCATATCGAAAAGGACAACTTTAGGTCTAGTCACTCTTTTTGAACCAATCTAGATAGTGTTGAAGCTCGGCAATGCTGGCTTGGATATCTTCGAAAGCACGGTGAACTTCTGGCTTTTCAAAATCAACGCCATAGCGCGCCTGCATAACCATCTTAAAGCTGGTAACGTCGAGCATGCGGTAGTGCAGTTTTAGATCCAGTGATGGCATCCACTCTTTAATGAAGGCTCGATCACTATGGATCGAGTTGCCGGCCAAGACGGCAGGTTCGTTGCCAAAGTGTTGCTGCAAGAGTGCCACCATTTCTTCTTCGATCTGTTCAAGTGGCTTACCGTCGCCGGCTTTGCGAACAAATTCATCACGGTTCTCTGGGTAATCGTTGTACCAAACATTGGCCTGCAACAAACGAGCGACGAGGTCTCGAGGGTGTTTTACACGAGCTTCATAACTTGCGATTGTCTTAAATTCAAAGTCGGTAATTTCGGCTGCGATTTCGAGGATAACATCCTTGTGAGCATCAAGACCAGTCATCTCCAGGTCAACCCACAGAATCTTGGTTGGAATCTTGTTCTTGTCTATCATTACTGTTTATTATACAGTTTTCTGCTCGGCTGTCCCCTTTTTACTCTTGTCATAAGCAATTTTGCTGCGCACCTATATCTGCTATGGTACCTGCATGTCCGCATTTGAGCACCTCCGTCAACTATCCGGTCGCACCGAACAAAAGCAACAGCTGCTCGACCGTGTTGTATTATTCAGCGGCTTCATCCTGCAATCCGACTCGCCGCACCAAGCATTTTGGTTACCCGAACTACATCGCAAAACAAAGGCGGTGGCCCGCATGACCTTTGGCCCATCGGCCATCATTCAGTCCGTACACCGCCTCCAGGACGCCGATCGAATTGCCCGAATGCCCCAGCCCGAGCCAGCCCCAGATTGTTGGCATAGCGCCGAAGCCGGTGGACCTCGCCATCTAACCATTCCAGGTATTCAGGACATTGTGACCGCGTATTGCGCCAACGCTGTTGGCGAGCTAGACCCTGTAATGACAGCCATGCCTGACACGATTGCCCAAAGATTCGAAGCTCATATCGACACGGCGAGCGCCCTCATGGCTAAGCTCTCCCCGAGTCGACATGATATAAACCAGTAGGCTTTATCTAGTTTTTGGGCTCAAAGCCCAGGGCTACCGAGTTTATGCAAAACCGCTGCCCGGTCGGTGTTTGCGGGGCATCATCAAAAACATGCCCCAGGTGGCTGCCACAATTAGCACAGACAACTTCCGTGCGTTGCATACCCAATGACCCGTCGTTCACCAATTTGACAGCCTTGTTGTCCTTGGCCTCGTAAAAACTTGGCCATCCACTTCCCGAGTCAAACTTGGCGGTACTACTAAAAATTTCCTGGCCACAGGCACCGCAGGTGTACATTCCAGTTGCCTCGTTATGCAGAAGCTTGCCCGTAAACGGTGCTTCCGTCCCCTTTTCGCGCAGAACTTTGTACTGCTCAGGGGTTAACTTGGCTTGCCAGTCGTCAGCCACAACTATTTCTTCGCGTCTTTATCTTTTTTCTTGTCCAGACGATCGAGCTTGAGTCCCTTCACGACGTAGTACACAATTGCCGCCACGATTATAAAGCTAATAAATTGCATCAGGAACGCGCCCCAGGTAAACACGGCTGTTTTGGCCCCAACAGTAACCCGCAGGGTCTTAGTCGCAAGATCGCCATTACCGGGCAGCAAAAGCCCTAGGATTGGATTCACAAAACTAATGACAAAAGAGTCTACCAACGTTTTTATCTGAGCACCGAGCACAATACCAATGGCCAAGCCAACCACACCCTGTTCACGAATAAAGTCGACGAAGCCCTGGAAAGGCGCCATCACTTTTGGCACTTTGATTGCCGGAAAAGTTATGTAGTCAGCATCTTCGCTTCTTGCCTTGCTCGCCCGCGTACTTTTGGATTCTGCCATAAATTTCTTCCTTTACTAGGTACTTATTGTACCTGTCTTGCAAGCCAACACCAAGCGCTGGCTATATCTGCTCAGGGGCAGGTATGTTAAGAAGACCCAAGCCATTTTTTAGTGTGCCGGCGTAGGCCTGGACTAAGCCCAGTCGTTCGGCTTCCCGCTTATCACCAATCACTCGGTTGTTCTCATAAAAACGGTTAAAAACCTGGGCTAGTTCGTATAGGTAGGTGCAGATGTGATGCGGGCTGAGTTCCTTGGTTGCCTGTTCGACCACCTCTGGGTATTCACTCAGTTTGCGAACCAAACTACGTTCACCTTGGTTGAAGTCCGCTGCCGTGACAGTACCGACTGCAGCCGTCTTTGCGAGAATAGATCGCGCGCGAGCATGGGCGTACTGAAGGTATGGCCCGCTATTCCCTTGCAAGCTTACTGACTCATTAATATCAAAAGCGATATCTCCACCCAGACGGTGTTTTAGAAAAGCGTACTTGAGGGCGCCAAAAATAATCTCCTGTCGCAATTGATCACTGGACGCGTCAACCACCTTCTCGACAGCCGCAATAGCGTCGGCCGCCCGCATAACATTACCTAAGCGAGAGCTCATCTTCTTGCCATCGCCAAAAAGCACGGTTCCGTTCGCCAGGTGCTTTTGCTTGGACGCCAAGTCGGTATCGATCTGGCCAAGTGCCGCAAAAACCACTTTCATGTACTCAGACTGGTCATTACCCGTCATAACCACCCTTGTGTCGTAGGTAAAATCCTTCACTTCAGAGAAGATAACGCCCAGATCTTTGGCTTCATAGGTAGGCAGGCCAGCCGAGGTCACAAAGACGCGAGTGTGCGTTCCATACTCTTCGCCCTTAAAAACAATCGCCCCTTCACTTTCGACAAAAATTGTTCCAGTGTTTTCTTTTACCACCTGTAAACCAGGCTGAATCGTCGAACTCTCGGGATAAAACTTATCAAAAGGTGCTACTTTAAGCTGCTCGTAGAAGCTTTTGAAATAGTCATAGCTCCATTCCCTGCACTGCCAATATATTTGCGCCAAGGCGCCATCGTGGTTATCTTCGGCATGGAGCCCGTAAATCACACTATTGAGCTCACCAATTTCACGCTTTGCTTTTGGATCATCTTCGTATGCCGCCGCGCCCTTGACGTAAGCTTTACTGAGCCAGCCAGCTCGTTCCGGCGTTTTTATTTGGCCCAGCTTTGCGGGATGCTCACCGCCCAGTTCGTCTAATATGCCCCAGAGGCACTTGGCCACATGCAAACCAACATCTCCGCCAAAGTTAGCTCGATAGACCGTGGCACCACTGGCTGCCATCAAACGGCCCAAAACGTCACCCACAATTGTCTGATACAAGTGACCCGTGTGTAGTTCCTTAAAGGCATTGGGATTCGAGTACTCAAGCAGAACTTTTTTACCCGACAGAAGCGCTTGCGGCTGACTGGTTGCTGCTTCCCACAAAACCCCATCGGCCACAAAAATATTCAAAAAGCCCGGACCAGCTACTTCGATTTTACTAATGGAGCCGTCGTTATGAGCCTCTAGGTAGGCCTTAATTTGCTCACCAACTTGGCGCGGTTGCTGCTTAAGTTCCTTGGCGAGCTGCAGAGCGACATTACACGCAAAATCACCGAATTGTTCATCCGGGCGAGTTAGTTGTGGCTGCACGGTGATGCCAAAAAGCTCGTCACAAGCCGTCGTTATGAGCTCCTCAAGATACGTCATGCTAACTAGTATAACAGATTAGCCTGGTGCTTAATGACGATTTTGGTTGGCGAGTTTGACCAGCTGATAGCTGACCGCGTAGACGCTCATCAGCAACACGAACACCATGGCGGTGGTTGTAAAAACCTGAGGATGCCCCGATGGGTTCAGAAACGGCTCCGAAACATCAAAGATGAGGCCAGCTGGGTTAACCAAAATGTCCCAGCTGTTCCAGCGTAAGTAGCGACCGAGATAAATCGCAAAACTACAGAGGAGCAGCACGCCTGCCACCAAGCCGTAACTAGCCCGCGGGCTCAAACGCTTTTTAAGTTCCTGATGGATACCAAATAAACCAAGATACCCCAGTACAAAACCATTAAATGTGAACGACAGGAACATCACGACGTCATATAACAGGCTAACAGCCCCCGTCTCGGTCAGGTGAATGATGTCACTGGCAATATAAAAGGCGTTGGGCAAAAAACCAATCCACAGCGCAGTTAGTACCAAATTGCCGAAACTCAGCCAAGGCTTCGTGCGCAACCGAGCAATCAGCCACCAAGCCAAGCCAAGTGGTACCCAAGCTAAAACTAGATTCCAGGCTAGAAACCAGTAAGTCGGTTGTTGACTGGCAATCATGCGGGCGGCTAACAGGCCGACGCTAACGGCGCTGGATAGCCCCAGTGTTACGAGCAGTTGCTGGCGAATTCGCCGCTGGTTTACTCCCATGGTTTTTCTATTATATCAACTAACAGAGGTAACAAGTAGGTTATAATAAACTCAATGCAGTTAATCAATTCATTCCTCGAGGCTTTGAGAAATATCGTCCGTGGCGTTATCCGTCCGATCGCGCACCTACTCAACAAAGCAACCGGAGGACGCTTGAACCCCAACGTCATCACCCTCTTTGGTTTTGCCATGCATATCCCCATCGCTCTGCTAATTGCAAAGGGGTACTTCATCTACGCGGCTATTGCCCTTGCCTTCTTCGGTCTATTTGACGCTTTAGACGGCGCGCTGGCCCGCGAGCAAAATCGCTCTAGCAAATTCGGTATGCTCCTAGACTCAGTGACCGACAAAATGAAAGAAGCCATCCTCTATATTGGAGTCGGCTACTTCTTTGTATGGTCGGGGCGACCCTATATGGCCGTATGGGCAATTGTCGCCTGTGGCGCCGGGCTTTTGGTTAGTTACGTCAACGCCTGGGGTGAAGTTGTAACCAAAGATATGAAGAGCTCAGCCGAAACCAATAAAGCCTTTCGGGGCGGCCTCATGAGCTTTGATATCCGTATGTTTTCACTTGTTGTTGGCCTAGCCATCAATCAATTGCCAGCCGCCATTATTATCATCGCGGTTTTGTCTTGGGTCACCGCAATTGAACGCCTGATTCGGATTAGCCACCTTATTCATCGCCATGCTCAAAGCTGATTTTCACACCCACTCCGTCGCCTCCCCCGATGGCGGGATTAGTGCCGAAGATTACCGCCAACTCCTCGACCGCGGCCAGCTTGATTACATCGCCATTACCGATCACAACCGGATCGACTTCGCTCAGCAGATGCATCAAGAGTTGGGTGACAAAATCATCATTGGCGAAGAAGTAATGACTAGCGAGGGTGAACTCATCGGCTTGTTCTTAACCAAATTAGTTGAGCCGGGTCAAACTGCCCGGAAGACGGCCGAAGCAATTCGGGATCAGGGCGGTATCGTCTACCTGCCCCACCCTTTTGAAACCATCCGTCACGGTGTCCAGGCCGAGACGTTAGACAAAATGCCCAAGCTCATCGATGTAGTGGAGGCACACAACGGACGGGCCGTTCTCCAGAATCGCAGCCCGCAGGCCCTCACTTGGGCAACCCTCCACAAAAAACCAACTGCCGCCAGCAGTGACGCACATGGCGCCAAAGGCGTCGGTCACACCTATACGGTCGTCGGGCAACCGCTCACCAAAGACACCCTGCAGTCCCTAATCACCCAAGCAGAGCTTGTGCACGCTCGACCGCCTCTCATTAGCTTGACCTACCCTAAAATTAATCGACTCAAAAATAAACTGAGGGCCCGCTGATGCACGACTGGCTAATGGCGATTTTGTTCTTCCTGCCGGCTGGTGTCGCCAACGCCACGCCTGTTGTTGCTAATCGTATTCCGTTGATTAATAAGTGGGTTACCCCGATGGATTTTGGCTTGAGCTGGCGCGGCAAACGCCTACTTGGCAGTAATAAAACCTGGCGCGGCGTTGTTACGGGCACGTGCCTAGCTGGGCTAACTGGGCTACTGCTCTATCCGCTTACTAACACGACAGAAACTCGCTGGGAGATAGTTGGCCTTAGTTTGCTGATGGGATTTGGCGCCCTGCTTGGCGACGCCTTTGAGAGTTTTCTGAAGCGCCAACGGGGCGTTCCTGCCGGCCATAGCTGGTTCCCGTTTGACCAGATTGACTACATTATTGGTGGCCTCCTGGTAATCCTACCCTTCTCGGAAATTTCTCTACGAACAGCCGGCGTGATTTTTGTAACTTACTTTGCACTGCACTTAATTATTGCCTATAGCGCTTACAAGCTAGGGCTCAAGGACAAGCCAATCTAGGCTTCGCCGCGTTCTTTCTTGCGTTGGTCTGGCGTTTCGTCTGGGCGAGCATAATCATCTTCGAGCCGCCAGGTCGTACCAAGCTCGGGCGTCGAAACTTCGACGATATCACAATCAGTAACCCCCATCAGCCGGTGTTTTTGACCGACTTGGGTGCTGTAGCCCTGCCCCATTTGAAGCTCCGTCTCGATCAACTCACCCTTGTTATTTTCCCAGATAACCTTGGCTTGGCCACTGCTCAAGAACCAGCTCTCCTGTTTTTGATCATGGGCCTGAAGACTGAGGCGCGCTCCGGCATTAATATGCAGCAACTTCCCCATGTACGGCGCGTCCTCGGGCACCCAGTGAATCTCATAGCCCCAGGGCTTATCGACGCGCTTGGCATAGGCCTGGTTCACAAAGTTGGTTGGGTCAAATTTTGGTGCATTGGTGTCTCCCATCTTATGAGCCCAAAACCTGCTTGAACTTTTCGACTAAATCAACCGGTGCTGGGTTGAAACCATTCAGTAATGCTAAATAGATAGTTACGAAGTCGCCGAGTGCCGAAGTCCATAGTAACTGCTCGAGCAATGACTCACCCTCTACCGTCACCACGATTGGTTCTGGGCGCAGGCCCGACAGCAATTGGGCCGATACCTCGAACCGTCGCTGCACGCGTGGGTGCTCGAGATTGCTCCGAAGATCAATGACAGCATATGGCTTATCGACTGGTTGCTTGCTCCAACCAATAAACTCGTTGTGGTTGAACTCCGGGAGTTGGTTGGCCCAGGCGATTTGCTTGGCATTCTCATTGACGCTAATCTTCCACTTGTAAGCGGCTGGGAACAGTTTTGGACCACTGTAAACTACCACCGACTTACCCATCAACTCTTGGGCGATTTGCTTGGCTGGATTATCTTTTGTGGGCACATCGGCTCGCCACTTGGCCGTTGCTTGCTGTAAAAATTGGCCGGCCTGCTTGAGCGCTTCTTGGGTGCTATCGGCATTTAATAAGCCGGCTTTTTCGAGCAGAATCAATAAGGCTTTGAAGTTATACAACACGGTGTAGCGAGGTTGAACCGCCTTGGGCAAAATAAGTAGCGGGTAATTCTTGGCCCGCGCCGCGGCTTCGAGTTTACCACCACCAGTAATAACGGCGATTTGGAGCCCTTTGGCCTCGGCCTGCTGAAGCGTCTCTAGCGTTTCCTCAGTATTGCCCGAAACACTCACGCAAATCAATAATGTTTCCGGTGTCACATAGGCAGGCAAATCGTAACCCCGCACGACCTCAAATGGTTTGTTTACATTAGGCCAAGATTGGGCAACCAGCGCGGCAAGGGCTGACCCGCCCATACCGGTGTAAACAATATTATTAATCGTGTTGAATGTTGGCTCTGATGTAAACGTAAAGTCATGATCAAGTTGTTGCCATTGCTTCTCGACAATCCCCAGTGAATCCTGAGCGTCCTTTTCATGAATGTAGGCAAGATCGTCTAGCATAAAACCTCCACTTATTGTGTCTTTAGTATACGTTAAAGCTATGCTATAGTGCTTATAGTAATCAAAAACAAGTTTTTAGGGGGTGGGCATGTTCGGTCAAGACGATCAAAACGACGATATTTCAACAGTAAATCCAACACTTAACGGGTCAGACACTTCAACACCCGCAGTACCTGATACTCCTGCTGTTGAACCTGCAGCCGCGCCAACCAGTGATGTTGCCCCTACCGCTCAGGCTGTTCTCGCTGATAGTGCAGCCACTGAACCTACACCAGCAGTGGCACCTGCCGAAGCCGCCCCAGCCGCAGCTCCTGCTGTCGAGACTACCCCTACTCCAGCAATCGCGGACCCCACTCCTGCTGTTACTCCTGCAACCGGCACCGATGAAACCGCCCTCCTAGCCCTTAAAAAACAAGCTCTCGAGGAACTATCTCCCCTCCTTGGTGAACTTGACCAAACACCAGAAGAAAAGTTCAAGACGACCATGATGATGATTCAGGCTACGGACAGCTCCGCCCTTGTGACTTCTGCTCACGAAGCGGCTCTACAAATTACCGACGAAAAAGTTCGGGCGCAGGCTCTCCTTGATATCGTCAACGAGATTAATTACTTCACTCAACCAAAAGAATAGTTCTACTCGTCGCTGTCTGGACCAGTGTTAACCAGGTTTGGTGGCGTGGTCGGTGCAGTGTTATTGGTTGCCGGAGGCGTCGTTGGCGTTGGCTTTGACTGAGACGAACTGCTGGGGGGCGTAGTTGTTGATCCGCTGCCGTTGTTGCCGGTAGTACCCGAATTGCCAGCGCTAGAGCCGCCACCTGTCTGACTGCGCGTATTACTAATCGTCGGTGTTGTGGGCGTCGACTTCTTTGTGAAGCGATGAACCACCCAACGGCCAGCCCAAAACAGACCCAGAACAATAGCGACCGTCAAAAAGAACGTCACAATAGATAGCAACCACACCAGCCAACCACTCTGTTGGTGTGGCTCGACTACCTTTTGATCAACTTCCTGTTTCTTTCGAGATAAGCGCATACCTGCCTCCTTCTGTTCAACATACAGTAGTACAGGCACAGGGGCTATGCAAGCATAAGTGGCATTGGGTTCGGCAAGGGCTACATGCCCATCATGCCACCGCCCATACCAGCGGTAGGATCATTCGGGTCACTGCCCTTCGTTGGGATATCAACCACCAGCGCGCCCATCGTCATACCAGTTCCAGCAATCGATACTGCGTTCTGCACGGCCTCCTTGGTAACACGCGCAGGATCAATAACCCCAGCTGTCTTGAGGTCGACGAGCTTATCTGGCTTATTCACATTAACACCCTGCCCAACCTTCTTGGCATCACGAATCTTTGGCAACCACTCGTCTGGATTGAGGCCAGAGTTACGCAGTAGTTCAAAGAAGGGTTGCAAAAGCGCTGTCTTAAGCAGTTGGCGCCCGGCAGCTTCGCTATCCGAACCTTCTAGCTTGATGTTGTCACTCAAATTTAACAGCGTGACACCGCCGCCAGGGACAATACCTTCGTCCATGGCTGCTTTTACGGCTGCGACTGCGTCATCAACCCGGAATTTCTTCTCTTCAATTTCAGTCTCGGTCGCACCACCAACCTTAATAACGGCAACTTTACCGCTGAGAGCCGCCCGCCGTTGTTCAAGATTTTCCTTGTCGTACTCACTATTGGCGACGGCGATTTGGGCATTAATCTGATCAACACGAGCCTTTAGGTCATGCTTAGTGCCATTACCCTCGATGATAGTAGTTTCGTCTTTATTAACGATAACTTTACGGGCGGTACCGACAACGTCGAGTTCAACGTTCTCGAAGTCCATCCCCTGCTCTTCGCTAATAACGATCGCGCCGGTTAGGATGGCCAGGTCTTGCAGGACGTCTTTGCGACGATCACCAAATGATGGAGCCTTAACGGCGATAGTATTAAAGACACCTTTGAGCTTATTCAGCACCAGGGTACCAAGCGCTTCGCCTTCGACATCATCGGCAATCAAAACGAGGTCTTTTTTGCCAGCGGTCGCAAGCTTTTCTAGCAATGGCAAAAACTCTTGAATGCTGGTAATTTTACGGTCAGTAATAACAATGGCTGGTTTTTCGGCAACGGCTTCCATGCGGGTCGGGTCGGTGACCATGTAGGCACTGACAAAACCACGATCCATGGTGAAACCTTCAACGACTTCACTCTCTAGGTCGAGGCCCTGGCCTTCTTCGACGGTGACAACGCCGTCTTTACCGACTTTATCAATCACATCGGCAATCAACTGACCAATCGTGGCATCGCCAGCAGAAATGGTCGCAACTTCGGCGACGCGTGATTTCTTGCCCTTAATGTCTTCGGCCATGCCGCCAAGCTTAGTGATAACTTCGTGAGCGGCAGCTTCGAGCCCTTTGCGCAGTTGCATAGGATTATGGCCAGCTGCAATCAGCTTATTGGCTTCGTTCAAGATGTGGTAGGTCAAGACAGTAACGGTCGTGGTGCCATCACCGGCCACATCATTCATTTTGCTAGCAGCCTGCTTGATGAGCTCGGCGCCAACCTTGTAGCCCAGTGTATCGTCATCTTCTTCGGGCAAATCAACGCCCTTGGCAACGGTTACACCATCGTGCGTTACCGTTGGCGCGCCATACGTCTTGCTGATGACCACGTTGCGGCCCTTTGGTCCCATGGTTGTCTTCACTGCCTTATACAGAACCTCTGCCCCGCCGAGCACGCGGCGGCGAGCGTCATCGTCGTAAAATACTTTTTTAGCCATCGTTTAGTCTCCTATTTAACCGTCGCTAGGACGTCTTCTTCTTTTACTAAAATGTAGTCTTCTTTTTCGACTTTAACGTCGGTGGTGCTGTAACTCTTATAGATAATCCGATCACCCTTTTTGACATGGGTCACGGCCGGCCCAATCGCCAAAACGGTCGCCGTCTTTGGCTTTTCTTGGGTGTTGGTTGGTAAGTACAGACCACTGGCGGTACGTTCGTTAGCAGTATCGCCTTGGGCCACAATATAGTCCGCGAGGGGGTGCAGATTTACAGACATTTAAAACCTCCAGTAAACGTTAAATCTTGTTCGTACTGGCAATTGTACCGAAGATTTCTGGCACTTTCAAGTGCCGAGTGCTAGTAATTTAGCTATACACGAGTTGGGCAGATTTTTTCTGTATCACATGCAGGATTTCTTCGGGATTGACTTCGACTTCACCTAAGCCTGCTTTCCAGAGGTACATCAAATAGCCAGCATCAAGGTCCATCCAGGTGAACTCGTCATGTGCGTCGGTCGGCAGCGTAACGGTTGTCGTCGTATCGGTAAAAGACTCGACCACCAAGAAATCTCGGTCTGGCACCCAGAGACCGGTAACAGCGTGTCCCATTTTGAGATAGGTTCCATTTTTCCCAACAAGTTCATCCCCATGCTCCTTGGCAAAGCCGAATTGTACGCCGTACGGACCTTCGTACGGATACTCCTCTCGAAGCAGTAAGCCGGACGCGTAAGCACGAACTGCACAGTTGGCTATTCCGTGATCGAGGGCTTCATTGATATCCGCCGCATCAACGTTGTAATGCGGAAAATTATGAGCCACCGGGCTCAGGGCATCCAAAATAGCTTCCTTCATCACCATAATCTGTATATTATATCATATAATGCTCTTATTTACTAGGGTCTTATGATCACGTTTTCTCATGCTACAATTTTGATAATGTTTTTGATTAATCAGCACGTTTTGATGTCCGGTACACAGTACTTTACTGATGATTTTGCGATTAACCCCTACATGGATAGCAGCCTGGCCATCGACACCGAACAGGCCACGGCCGAGCACTTGGCTATCCGCACCGCTTTTGAATCTGCTGGCATTAGGGTTGAACAAGTCCCCGCCCCTGCCAATTGTCAGGATGGAGTTTACACAGCAAACTGGGGTTTAACCAGGGGTGAAACAGTAATTTTGTCGTCTCTCCCCAATAAGCGGCAGGCCGAGCAGCCCTTTGCAAAAAAATCACTCCAGGATCTCGGTTTTAAAACTATCGATGCGCCGTTCCGGTTTAGCGGCCAAGGCGACGCCCTCCCCTGTGGTGATTTGCTATTTGTGGGCACCACATACCGCACCGACCCCCGTATGCATAGCTTCATGGCTGATAAACTTGGCTTTCGCGTTATTAGCCTACAAACAGTGCCCTCACGGGACCAAAATGGGATACCAGTCATAAACCAAGTGACCGGCTGGCCCGACAGTTTTTTCTACGATATAGATTTAGCCCTCTCCGTAATTCGACCTGATTTAATCGCCTGGTGTCCCGATGCTTTCGTTCCTGAAAGCCAGACAAAAATCCGCCAGTTAGATATTGAGACGATTGAAGTTTCGTTTGAAGAAGCCACAAAAGGCTTTGCCTGTAACCTGGTTTCCACTGGAGAAACTGTGATTATGAGTGCCCAAGCACCCCACTTACAAGCAACCATCGAAGCTAAGGGCATCAAGACTATAACCCCTAAAATAAAAGAGCTCGCCAAGGGTGGCGGCTACATTCGGTGCGTTAGTTTAACACTTGATAATTAGACTTAGTCCTGGGTAGGATGAACGCTTACAACCTTGTGAAGCGCGTCGATAGTGCGAAGACGATTAATGATAGCCTCCGAGGTAAGAACACTTTCCCGCGTCTCTACAGTTGGGAACCGTTGATCAAGCATCTTAGTGATAAACTTCCGGCAGCGTTCTAGATCCCAGCCATCCAGCTGCAAGAACTCCTGCACAGAAGATGCTAGGTTATTGTGGGCATAACGTCGGATCGCATCAAGCATAACAACATCACCGGCATTATCCTCGAGTGCGCGGTCAAACTTACGGGCAGCCTTATTGTGCGCATTAACGCTTGTTGCATAACGCTCCCATTGGTCAACGATATGTGGAGGGAAAACGTCCTTTGGCATATTGAATCGGTACTCGCCGGTTTCTTCATCCAGCACCATAAAGCCAAGCTTTTTCATGATGTCTTCCTGTGAAGCACCGCTCATGCCGGCAACGCGTTCAACAAGTTTGGCTCGATACTCCTCGTCTTCTTTTTCGGTATCGTCGATCTCGACCCCAAGAGTAAACGCTACTTGGCGGCGGATTTCATCGTAGCGCTTCTTTTGCGCGCTGATGCGATCCTCAACGGCGCCCTCGTCCCCGTTGGCTCGAGCCTCGGTGATTAAGGTACGGTTGGCAAGCGCTTCCTCGTCCTGGTCGAAGACCATGTCGACAATTTCTTCAACAGCTTCTAGCTGCTCGTCCAAAGTCAGGCCCTCAAAGACGTTCATCCCTTCGGCAACTGCTTCCTGGGCGTCCTGGTTAACTTCAAGCATCTCCCGGACTTCTGGGTTCCTTACCTTTGCAACCGAATCACGAGCACTCATAATCTGGTGGTATAAAAGATTGTTCTGCTCGGCAAGCTCTGCACCCGCTACAGGCGGCTGCGTTGTTACGTGGTCATGGAATGCATCGGTCATAATGCTCATATTATAGCATAAGCTTTACTTTTTTACAATATACTTTCTGATTACTTTTTTTCGCGGAGCGCTTGTCGTGCGGTGGTAATTTCGTCCCACTTGTGTTCAATAACCCTGAGCGGATCATGATCATCTTGCTTTAAATGTCGCAGCTCTGCAGCTTTCGGTCCATTACGAAGAATGTCTTTTTCGTGGCCTTTACCCAATAATAACACCGTATCGCCGGTTTTTGCACGTTTTAGTGCCGCTGAAATTGCTTCAGTACGATCATGCACCAAAAAAAGGTCCTTGCCCCGAACTTTACCTTTGGCTTCGGCGGCCTTGGCAATCATCTCCATAATCTCCTGCCCATCAATGTCGCGGTCATCTTCTTCGGTGACAATAATCTCGTCAGCATACTCGCCGGCGAGTGCGCCTTGCGTGGTGCGCTTTTCTTCGTCACGCCGGCCAGCAGAGCCAAACATGACGATTAACTTCCCTTTTACGACTGGTTTTAGGTCTTTAAATAACTTCTCGAAGCTATCCGGGGTATGGGCGTAGTCAACAATCACACTAAAGTCCTGGCCTTCGTCAATTCGGGTCATCCGGCCTTCGACACCCTCCAGTGCAGCAATGCCCTGCTCGATTTGGGCTTTGGAAAGCCCTAGGGTGTGGCCGACGCCGACTGCCGCCAACGAGTTATAGACGTTAAAACTGCCGGGTAGCTGGCAGGTAATCGAGTATTGCGTGCCGTTCAGGCCCACCGAGTAACTCACACCGTCAGGGGTCAATTCAACGTTCTTCGCCTTAAGATCGCCGTTCTTGATGCCATAGCTGAGTGGGTTTTTAATATCACTGGCAAACAAGGCCCCGTTTGGGTCGTCGGCATTAACGATGCCAACTTGTAGGCCCTTCTTGTTCTTGTTGCACAGCTTAAACATCATTCGTTTGGCATCACGATAGCGTTCGAAGGTGCCGTGGTAGTCCAGGTGCTCATGTGTCAGGTTTGTGAACACCACGACGCTATAAGGAACGCCCCACATGCGGTGCTGGGCCAAAGCGTGACTGGTCGTTTCCAGCACCAGCCATTCCATACCCTCGGCCTTCATCTCTTTCATGCGTGTCATCAGTTCCGGGACGGTGACGCTGGTCATGTGTGCAACTTGCGGCTTAATGTCGCTACCGACTCCGTATGCAACAGTGGTCATAAGCCCCACCTTGTAGCCAGCCTCGAGTAGCATGCGATGAATGATAAATGAGGTTGAGGTTTTACCATTCGTCCCGGTGACACCGATCACCTTCAGCCCCTTCGATGGGAAACCATTGATTGTATTCAACAGCATCGCCTCACCTAAGTGGCCATACGGCTCGACCTTTTTAAAGGTTTTGGTCGGAATTAATTTCTTAACAGTGCTGCGGAGATTCATTGGTTTTCAGTATACTAGGTTTTAGATGAAGATTTTAGGGATCGAATCAAGTTGTGACGAAACAGCCGCCGCGGTTGTCGATGATGGTCACAAACTATTGAGCAACGCCGTCGCCACTAGCATGGATATTCATGCCCAATACGGTGGTGTAGTGCCAGAAATTGCCGCTCGCAGCCACATCGAATCAATCCTGCCAGTTATCAAGCAGGCCTTAGCCGATGCCAGCTGCAGCTGGGATGACATCGATGGCATTGCCGTCACCTACGGCGCCGGCCTGGGCGGCTGTTTATTGGTTGGGGTTATGTCGGCTCGCTCCCTGGCAATCACCCATAAAAAACCTCTCTACGCGGTAAATCACGTCGAGGGGCATGTCTATGCCAACTTCTTGACGACCACTTCTCTGCCCGGTTACGTACTGCCGGCCGAACAGCCCAAATTCCCGCTCCTGGCGCTGATTGTCAGTGGTGGCCACAGCCAGTTGGTCTTATTCCGCAACCACTTTGACTACACCTTACTCGGTCAAACCCACGACGATGCCATCGGTGAAGCCTTCGACAAAGTTGCCAAGGTGCTCGGCCTCCCCTACCCTGGCGGTCCGAGTATTGGCAAAAAGGCCCTTGATGGTGACCCGATGGCCTTTACGTTTCCTAAGGCAAAGCTCCAAGCCAAGTATGATTTTAGTTTTTCTGGGCCCAAAACAGCCGTTTTAAGAACTATTCAAGAATTATGTGGTAAACCTCACGACTTTCCGTCGTTTAAGCTGGCAGAGCTGCTCAGCGAGCCTCAGAAGGCCGATATTGCGGCCAGCTTCCAGCGAATTGCCGTCGAAACCGTTGTCGACAAGACCATCTTGGCTTACCAGGAGTTCTCCCCTGTCTCAGTTGTTATCGCCGGTGGCGTGGCAGCCAGTCCGGAATTACGCCGTCAACTAGCCGAGCGCCTACCTATTCCAATTAGCTACACCGACCCCAAACTTTGCACTGACAACGGCGCCATGATTGCTACCTTGGGCTGCTTCCAAGCCAGCCATAATCGACCAGCCGCTGACCCCTACACTTTGGCGATTGAGCCCAACTTATCAATGTAATGTCGGCTATTTAACAGGGGTGTGCACGGGATCGATGAGTTTGCGATCGTGGGTTGTCCCATGGCTCTCGGCGTGGTGTGTCGGCATATGAGGGCGCTCACTAGTTCCCTGCCCATCAAGCGTAATGCCCGCTGTGATGACTTCACGCAAAGCCAGTTGCTCGGGTGTTGGGAACATCGCCACGATAGCCACCCGTTTTTCATTATGGTCAACATAACCTCGTGAAGCGCTGCGCTCGACCCTAGTATTGTGGTCCCGAGAAGCTTGGCTCAAGTGTCGATTGTTATCGATAAATACGGCTTGAACATCGGGGTTCTCGGCGTAGACCACTTCCACAAGTGTCAGTTCCCGCCCCAGTTCTTGGTCGTAAACACCACCATAATTTAGCTCCTCACGATAAACCTCGCACATAACCACTGGTACGGGCATTAAATCGATAGGGTTTTCCACTGAGTACTTCATTCAAAGTGCAGATTATAGCATAAACGTCATTGCATGTCAATGGTACACGGGCTTGACCTTGTGGTATGCTAATGCTTGAAAACAAACACCTCACCGAGACGCAGCAGGCCTGCACGTTCTCCAGGTAAAACCAGTTGTAAGAGAATATTCAAGAGGGTTCTAGGATGGATTACTAGAGCACTATTTAATATTGTTTTAATAATTCGTTTCACATGAACCAACTTCGGTGCGATATTTAATCAGTTTTTAATATTTCACGGGCCAATTCATGCTTATTAACAGATGTGGTATCCTATTAACAGTTAATTAAAAGGGAAGAGTTGCGGCAACCATTGAAGCTATCTAAAACCTACGAACCAAACCAATACGAATCTGACATCTACGCTCTGTGGGAAAGGGCGAGCGCTTTTACGCCTCAACCAGGAAAAGGCAAGGGGAGTTTTAGTATTGTCGTACCGCCACCAAACGCCAATGGGAACCTCCACTTAGGGCATGGGCTAACCCTCGCTATCGAGGATATTTTGGTTCGTTATCACCGCCTGAAAGGTGAAGCCGCACTGCTGTTACCTGGCGCCGATCACGCTGGTTTTGAAACCCAGGTGGTCTACGAAAAAGAGTTGGCCAAAACAGGGAAGAGCCGCTTCGATTTTACCCGCGAGGAACTGTACGATCAGATTCACGAGTTTGTGGCTGGCAACAAGGATAATTACGAGGGGCAATTCCGTAAACTGGGTGCTGGTGTTGACTGGAGCCGGTACACCTTCACGCTTGATCAAAAGATTGTCGATCGCGCCTATCAAACCTTTAAGAAGATGTGGGACGATAAGCTCATTTACAGAGGCGAGCGACTGGTCAACTTTTGCACCTTTCATGGCACCGCCTTCGCCGACATCGAGGTTGCGTATCAAGAAGATCCTGGCCACCTCTGGTATGTCCGCTACCCGCTAACTGATGGCAGCGGGGAAGTGGTAGTCGCTACAACACGACCCGAAACCATGCTGGGCGACACCGCCGTGGCCGTCCACCCAGACGATGAACGCTACGCCCAGTTTATTGGCAAAACCGTCCGTCTACCCCTGACAAATCGCGAAATTCCAATCATCGCCGATGCCATGGTAGAGGTTGGGTTTGGGACTGGTGCCGTCAAGATTACGCCGGCCCATGACCCCAATGACTACGAAGTCGCCAAACGTCATGACCTGCCCTTTATCACCGTTATCGACAACGAAGGGAAGATGACTGATGTTCACGCCGAATATCGTGGTTTAGAAGTTGCTGAGGCCCGCAAAAAGGTCGTCAAAGACCTCGAGGATTCTAAACTTTTAATTAAAACAGAAGAAGTTGTTCACAATGTTGGCCACTGTTATAAGTGTGGCACTGTCATTGAACCGCTGCTACGAGAACAGTGGTTTATTGATATGCAGCCCCTGGTCCAGCCAGCCATCGCCGCCCTAGAAGCCAAAAAGATTACGTTCTACCCTGACAATAAAAGGGAACAGCTGATTACCTACCTCCAGGGCTTGCGAGACTGGAATATTAGCCGGCAGATTGCTTGGGGAATTCCGATCCCTGCCTTCCAAAATGTCGATGATCCGGACGATTGGGTGTACAGCGAAAATGTTACCGAAGAGCTAATTGTTGAAGGGGGCAAAACCTACCGCCGCGACCCCGACGTTTTTGACACATGGTTCAGCAGCTCGAGCTGGCCATACGCCACCCTGGACTTCCCGGATGGCGCCGACTTTGACGAGTTTTACCCCCTCAGCGTCATGGAAACCGGCGCCGACATCCTCTACCCGTGGGTCAGCCGGATGATCATGTTTGGCATTTACGTAACCGGCCAAGTACCGTTTAAAAACGTCTACCTCCACGGCATGATTCAAGACGAACATGGTGCCAAGATGAGCAAGAGCAAAGGCAATGTCATTAACCCTATGGAAAAGGTTGATGAGTATGGTTCGGATGCCTTCCGCATGGGCATTATCGCCACCGAAACCGCTGGCATGAATCGCCCGTTCGACCCAAGCAAGGTCGTTGGGGCGCGCAACTTCTGCAACAAACTTTGGAATGTGGCGCGCTTTGTTGAAGACAAGCTGGGCGATGACGTAGAACTGCGCAAAACACCAAAATCACAAAGTCCAGCTGATGACTGGCTGTTGAGCAAATTACAACAGTCCGCGGAAGTTATCTCTGTTCATTTGGACAATTACCGCTTGGCGGAGGCCTATGACGCCCTATACCACCTCGCTTGGGATGACTTTGCCGACTGGTACCTCGAGGCCTCAAAAGAGCAGACCAACCCATCGGTTTTGGCCTTTGGCTTAGAGACCATCCTTAAACTGGCGCACCCGTTTGCACCATTTGTCACCGAGACGATTTGGCAGACGCTGGCCTGGGAAGACGGCAGCGTTTTGGCCAATGCCGACTGGCCCGTTAACCTGCCCGCCGGCGACCCTGCAGCGTTCGAGGATATTAAAACTATTGTGACAGAGGTACGGGCCGTTGCCCGAGACCTGCAAACCCAAGACCTGACCCTAGCCTTCCATGAAGTGCCGTTCTTAGCCGAGCACGCTGGCATTATTGCCAAACTCTCTCGAGTTACGGTCCGCGAAGCCAAAGAGGCGGGGGAGGGGATTAAGCTACTCCAGACTGACTACCCGGCCTGGCTGGCTGTCAGCCCTGAGGCTATCAAGCAATACACGGATAGTCTGGCCCAACAACAAGATACTCAAATCGGTATTATTCAGCAGCTCGAGAAGCGACTTAGCAACAAGGCTTACGTCGAGAACGCGCCAGCCAAGATTATTGATCAAACCAAGGCTCAGCTAGCCGAGGCAGAGCGCCTCTTGGCTGGTATCCAAGAACAGCAGCACCGCTTTACTCAAAACTAAGCGCTTGGCGAATATGCTCAACGCTTTCGGCTGGACGATAGTCATCGAACCACATCACGTGCCAGCCCATTTTTTCGGCCGCCATCAGATTGGTTCGGCTATCATCAACAAATAAAATCTGCTCCACGGGCACGTTGGCCTGGACCTGCGCTATCTGATAAATCGAGGCTTCGGGCTTGATCGCTTTGACGACCGATGAGTCCACAACAGAGTCGTAGGGAAGGGTAGGGATCTTGCCAGCCGTTTGGAGCGCTTCAATTAAGCCCGGCATAATATTACTAAGCAAGCCAATCTTGTAGTGCTCGGCTGCCCAGGGGAGGAAGGTCTGCATCTCACTAATTGGCTCAACGGCGTCCAAGTAGTAGCTCTGCCAATCGATTGATGGCACGTTGAGCCGCTTGGCAAAGGCGGCGTTAAATTCGGCCAGGGTCATGTCTCCCCGACAGACCTCATCGTTATAGTGCCAAAAGGTTGTTTCAATCTGGTCAACTGGCACCCCTGTTTCGTGAGCCAGCCGACTAAAGGCTTGGTGGAAGAAGCGCACCAGACAGCCGTTGATGTCAAAGTAGACAAAACTAATGCCCGATTTAGAGACCTTTTTAGCGGGCTTTGGCTTAGGGGTGCTCCCGGAGCCGATAAGTTCATCCAAAGATAGCCCCACGGTGTCTGCGATGCTCTGAATCGTAAAGATAGATGGAGCCTTAATGGCACCACGCTCGATTTTGGCTAAGGTCGAATAAGCTAGGTGTGCTTTTTGGCAAAGCTCTTGCTGCGTTAAACCGGCCGCCTTGCGCGCGGCTTGCAGGCGTAAGCCCAGACTTTTTTCGTCCACCCCAATACTCATATACCCACATCATATCAGTTATTGGCTCAAAATGGCCAATAAATTGGTACTATGTGGCTAGTTATTTACAGGAAGGACAGTGCTAAAAGATAGGTGACAAAGAACGCGCCAAGGCCAGATATAACCGACACAATAAGCGTTGACTTAACATTCCCGCCGGTGCTCCGGATAATCTTGGTATACACCCAGGTGGCGGCCCCAGTGCCCACGAAAAACGCGATAAGAAATTGCATAGCTCTATTATACCGCTAATTGGCAAGCTCTTGAGCCAGTTCGGTGAGCTTTGGCTCATCGACCACGCCGCCACTTACGCCATAGAACTCTTCGATAGTATCAAAAGCAATGACATGTATGTGGGCGTGGGGAACATCTAGCCCTACAACTTGAACACCAACGCGCTTGGTCTGGTAAATTTCTTTCATCTTGGCAGCTACCTTTTTAACGGTGGCCATCAAAGCTCGGTACTCGTCGTCCTCTAAATCAAAAAACTGATCAACTTGAAGCTTAGGGATCACTAAGACGTGCCCCTTAGCGATGGTTTCGAGCGGCACAATCACAATATTCAAGTCGTCTTCGTAGACGATATGGGCGGGAATCTCCCGATTAATGATTTTGGTAAATACGCTATCTTGCATAGGGATATAGTAGCACTGAATTGGCGGAAGGGGAGGGATTCGAACCCTCGGTACGGTTGCCCGCACACTTGTTTTCGAGACAAGCCAGTTCAACCACTCCTGCACCCTTCCGTCCCGACTATTTTAACAGATAGGGACGAGACTTTGATATTATGGGGCTACGATGCAAAACCAACCAGTACCTTTTAAAGCTTTCGGCAACTATAGCCTCGCAATGTGGCTGGGCGCACTGAGCAGCGCGGTTTGGATACTCATCGCCGGCGGATTCATTGGCTGGTTTATCGTGGAGGTGCTCGACAGCCTGCTGCACCCCCACAAATATGCTGGTACGTTTGGTCCAGAGATAATTTTGATTTTTGCTATCCCGGCAGCAATAATGTGCAGCATCCAGGTTGCCCTGTTTGCAACAACCCTTGAACGGCACAGCATGCTACCCTACGTATTATCCGGAATGTTATTACCACTCGAGGGGGCCATCCTACTCGACACTGTCTTAAAACAGTTCGGGGCACACCAAACCGCTCCCCAAACAAATCCTGCCGTTTTTTGGGGTAGCCTGGGCATACTCATACTCCTTAGTCTTATCTCGTTTGGGCGGGAAGGGCTTGCAATCCATAGACAGAACAAACAACTCCGACAAACTACACCTTAGACTAGTAATTACTGATTAATTATGGTAGGATTACCTCTGTTGCTTTACGGTTTGTGCCCGTAGCTCAGCTGGATAGAGCGTCGGCTTGCGGAGCCGAAGGTCGTAGGTTCGAATCCTGTCGGGCACACCAATAAAAACGCCTCACACTTGTGGGGCTTTTTTATTGGTCAGTCGGAATGAATGAGAGCCGTAGCGCGTAGCGCAGGTTCGACGGCAAGGTGCACGCGCAGAAGTTTACTTCGAGCATGTGCCGCAGACGGTAGCGCAGCGTTCATCCTGTCGGGCACACCAAAGTATTACTGAAAGATCTCTCTGGAGGTCTTTTTTGTTTGTTATACTTACGGCAATATGAAAACTGCTTTTGTTATTGCCGGGTTTAATATGAACCAGAGTGCCGCAGACCCAAAGTACGAAGAGCTTCGGCAAGCTATAGAAGCAAGGGGCTACAAGGTCATTGCTTCGCCTTTGCACTGGAATAAAAAAACTGTGTCCGAGTACACAAAAGAATTTATAGACTTCTATAAAAGTAATAAGGGCGACGAAGGGAACATTGTTATCGGAAATTCGTTCGGCGCAATGGTGGCTTTTCTTTCAGCTCCGATTATTAAGCCAGACAGGGTTTTGGTTTGTTCATTATCTGCCTACTTCAAAGAGGACATGCACAAACAAAAGCAAAATTACATGGTGCGTAGATTTGGTAAAAGGCGTACTGCCGACTCTCATATCATCTCAGCAGATGAAACCGCGAAGAAGATTAATGGTGCGCGTGTACCCATAACGTTCATGAGGGGCGAAAAAGAAAACTGGGGGCGATTCATCAAATTAAGTGAGCGTGTAGAACAGAGTGCAAAGGCCGTAGAAGGAAGCAGACTCGTCATAGTACCTGATTGCCCCCACTCTTTTCGTACCCCCGAATATATTAAGGGAATATCGGCCGAGCTTGACAAGTTCTAACCTCAACCAGCATGTCACAACCAAACAAGGACCCCACTTGACTGGGGTTTGCGCTGTTTAGGCCTGGTTTTCTCTGTGCTTGTTGAGGGTTTTCTTAAATATGACCAGTGGCAAGACAAGGCCGGCGATAAGTGCACCCAGCCATACAATCAGCGTTGCCAGCACCCAAGTGCTGAGACCACTAATTGTCAGACCATCCGAGAAAATATCGGTAATGATTAGCCCTACCAGGGTCGTAACCAGTGCGATGCCTCCGACCAGGGCGGGCAGATTCTTAAGAGCTATTTTGATAATCAAAGGGCCAGCCACTACTTCGGTAATAGTGAAGATCAATACGGCCGTAACAAAGGCGACGCCATTAATCGAAAAACCCGGTAACACGGCCGCGGCCACCAGCAAACCAGCTGTGTTAGCGAGTAGATGGAGGACGGCACTGGCTAATAATCGAATCATTTTTAACCCCTCATTTATATGCGCAGTATAGCAGAATAATTAGAAACGAACTTTGTGCAGCAAGCGGTCAACCGCATCTTTTTGACGGTCTTCGTAGGGCAGGCGTGCGCCCAAAACACCGACAATAATATCCTCGTCGGAGGGTTCGTAGTAAATGCTCAGTGGCGGCATGAACCGTTTCATCGGCAGGAGGCCAATTGAGCTGACGGCACCCTCATCCACAACCGAAAATGACTTAAAGTCTGCGTACGAGTACGACTTTTCGCCAATATGAATCCCGCTGGCATCCATGCGATAGGTTAGTGTGCGCGGTTTTCGGCCGGCGATTACCCCAAGCAATACTGCGACAATCAAAACGACAACGACTGAAACAAGATCTTTCGTTAACAGATACAGCGCGCCAGAAAAAACCAAGGCGCCAAGGCCCAAAAGCCAGTACCAAGTTTTATTTTTTTGATGAGCGATAAACTCTGAGGCGGTCCATTCGACGGTTGCTTCACCCTTGGGTTGTTCGGGCGGGTCGGCAGGATCAGCTTGCTCCTGATTGTACTGCCAGGCAGCAGGTGGTTGCGGAGAATTAGGGGACTCGGGTTGCATAAGCGTATTGTACACGGTTTGGGGCCACAAAGAAATTGCCGCTGCCACTGTAAAAGTACTGCTCTCTCTGGTATAATCTCCCTGTTCAGCTCTTTAGTCGCGTGCGACTTTTGACGCGGAGGGGTACCCAAGTGGCTTAAGGGGACGGTTTGCTAAATCGTTAGTGGGGAGCAATCTCCAGCGAGGGTTCGAATCCCTCCTCCTCCGCCAACTTTAGAACTGAACACATTTATGGAGAGGTGCCCGAGCGGTCGAAGGGAACGGTCTTGAAAACCGTCGTGCCAGCAATGGTACCGTGGGTTCGAATCCCACCCTCTCCGCCAAATTAAAAGACTACGTCGCAAGATGTAGTCTTTTAATTTGTTGAGTGAATGAGAACCCAACCGCGCAGCGGGGGTTCGATCGCCAGGCACACGCACAGGAACTTGTTCCGAGCATGTGCCGCAGGGAAACTTATCCCACCTACAACTTCTGCGCAAAAGTTACCGCCACAACCACGCCAGCTCCCGCTTCCACACAAACCCTTGCTGCCGCCTCAATCGTCGCACCCGTGGTTAGCACATCATCGACTAGTAGTATTTGTTTGCCCGCCAGCCGTTCCGGCCGAGGGCAGTAGAAAGCCTGCTTCAGTTGCTCTCGCCGTTCGTGGCGGTTGGCACCAACTTGTCGAGTGTGGCCACGTCGCCGTAACAGGGGTTGGTAGGGAAGTTGTCTGCACCGGGCAAACTCGCGCGCGATCAACTGAGCCTGGTCGTAGCCTCGTTGGCGCACCCGTTGGGCGGCTGTTGGTATATGCACAACAATCGTTTCGACAGGGGTGGCCGGCAAGCGGGCGTCCATCACTTGCGCAATCACTCGCGCGGCCGCTTGGGTACGCGCAAACTTGAGTCGGCTAATCAGCTGGGAAGCAACGCCTTCGTAACGAGCGGCCGTCCACACTCCTTGTAGTGGGGTTTTGGCACGGCAGATTACACAAACGGCGGAGTCACAGGCCCGCCGGCAACCAAAACAGTGAAATGGGGGCAAGGGGACCGCTCCAAGCCCGCAGTCATGGCAGAGCAAGCCGCCTTCGCGACGGCAGCCCAGACACTCAAATGGGGCAAATACTTGTAAAATCTGGTCTAGCTTCCACATAATCGCCATTATGTGCCGCTGATATTAAAAACCTATTAACAGAGGCCCTCTTGAGTGTTGTGTTTATTATGTTGTAAATCATGAACCCTAGACGTTGCACTATAAATATCGTCTAAGTTATACTGCTTACAAAGATAAAAATCTCAAACAGAATGTATTAACCTGTACTTGGAGGGTAAAATGGCGCGACGTAACCGCGATGACGATTTATTGATGGAAGATGAGTTAACGGCCGCCTTCTTGGGCGACGACGATCTCCCAACAAGCGACAGCGCACCTGCCGCTGCCGATCCCGCTGCCGCACAAGCACCGGCTAACGATGAGTGGGACGAAGACGAGGCTGTTCCAGGCCAATTGGCTGTAGACGTCTACGAAACCACCGAGAAATTGGTTGTAAAGGCCCGTACTGCTGGTGTTAACAAGAATGAACTTGATGTCAGTATCTCTGACAATACACTGAGTATCCACGGCACACTATCAGCTGGCAACGAAGAAGAAGTTGAAAACTACTTTGTCCAAGAGTGCTACTGGGGCGAATTCTCTCGCAGCATTGCTTTGCCAGTTCCTGTTAAGGAAGACGAAGTGGAAGCCTTGCTCAAGGACGGCGTTCTGACAATTAGCTTTAAGAAGCTCAAGCAAGACACCGTCAAAAAGATTCAAGTCCTCTAGCCAGTAGGCGATAGGCAATAAAAAAACCACCGTTCGCGCGGTGGTTTTTTTGTGGAGCAGTTCAGATATTACTGAGTGCCACCGAGCTTGGTCAGTACGAACTTGACGACGAACTGTGCCAAGGCGACAATAACCAAACCGATAACAGCGTAGAGAATCGTGCTCTTAGCTGAAGAAACGTTACCAGAGTCACCACCAGAGATAACATAGCGCATACCACCGATGATAATCATGATGACGGCAGCGACACCAACGATAATCGAGAAGATGTTAATAACCCAAGCAATGGTGTCGTTAACAGTTTTTTGTGTTTGTTCTGAGCTAATATCCTGACAAGAGCTACCAACTTGGAGGTTTGCTCCTTGGCAAAGACCGTTTTGCACAGAGGCGTCAGCAGCATAAACAGCGGCTGGTGCCAATACTGGTACTGCGACTAGAGCTGTGGCCATCAGGCCGGCGACGATTAGTTTGATTTTTTTGATCATGGATTTTATGTACCTTTCTTAGTTCTTCTTTTGGTTATACCACAGTTTTCTCTCTAATGGCAAGCCTTTTACTAGGGTAGATTCTTCAAAACAAACTGGACGATTAACTGCGCCAACGCGGCAACAACCAAGCCAACTATGGCATACATGATGGTGCTCTTGGCTGAAGAAACGTTACCAGAATCGCCACCAGAGAGAACGTACCGAAGTCCGCCAACAATAATCATGATGACGGCAGCGACACCGACAATAATACTTAGGATACTGATTCCTTGCTTAATGGTGTCACCGACATTTGTCTGGCCAGGGGCGTTGGCGTCACATGAACCGCCACCAACCTGACTCAATCCGTCGCAAACAGCGCTTTTGGTGGCCGACTGTGATGCCGGAGCGGGATCTGCAGCCATCACAAGTGCCGGCGTGGCCATAAACGCCACACTTAACAACGACATCAGAACAAACATGATTTTTTTCATAGACTACCTTTCATCATAATTTTTGAACCACGAACACGATTATTCCTTGGGCTACAACCGCGACAGCCAGACCAACGACGGCGTACAAAATGGTTTCTTTGGCTTTGGAAACCTTGCCTGCGTCACCGGACGAAATGATGAACTGAAGACCGGCGATAATGATAACCACCACCGCCACAATTCCAATCAGTAAGTCAATGAGTTGAATAGCTTTGACCAAAATACCGTTGTTGCCACCAACCGGATTTGAGGTGTTATCTTTATTTTTACAAACGGTTGAGGTGTTGGCGCGACTACCCGTTACGCATACCTCGTCGTAGAGACCGGCAGCCTGGGCGTGCCCGACCGATAGACCAGCACCCGTGAGAAGAGTAAACAGGAGGGCGACGGCGCTGAGTAGTAGTCCGAGGCGCATCATCACCCAATTAACCTACTAATTACAAAGGTGACGATACTGTAACCCATAATGGCGATTACGAGTCCGATCACGGCGTACATGATGGCATCTTTGGCTTTGGCTGTCTTGCCTGGATCACCCTGTGAAATAACATACTGGAAGGCAGCAATGGTAATAACAAGAACGGCTACGACACCGGCGATACCAAAAATAGCCTGCATAATCACGGTCACAAGATTACTATTTGCTTCCACCTTGGGGAGCGCTGATGGTTTGGGGAACATTTCTGTTGCCGCGAAAAGCTTGGTCATCATTTCTTTATTGTCCCGCCCACAAAATTAACAACCAGAATGGCGATAATAACAATAATGACACCAATGAGTGCGTTCAGAATGGTGCTTTTAGCAGCCGAGGTACGATCTGGTTCGCCCTGACTGGTCATGTACAAAAAACCACCATAGATAACATAGACAACCGCGACCATACCGCCAATCCGTAGCAGAATTTCAACGACTGCGAGAGCAATCGCCCAAAAGTCATTAATCGAGTGGATGACTGGAATACATTTTCCGGTGATTTCATCAGTTTGGCCCGGTAAAAATTCAAACCAGTGGGGAAGTCCTAAAAAGCTATTTGCGCCCTGAACTGGGTCGCAAGTGGTGGCGCCAAAGATGCGCGTCACTTGCGTGAGGCCGCTAAGAAGCATGTTGAACATCTAGAACACTCCTCCTGGCACCAGCCATTGCATAAATGAATAGAGCAACAGAAAAGCGACCAACGATATGATGGCGTTCATAATCTTCTTTTTGGCAGACGAAACAGCTTGTGGATTGCTGCCTGCTGTCGTGTATTGGATGCCGCCGATAATCACCATAATTATCACGATAACACCAACGCCGATTGCAAAGAAGTTAATAATCGAATTAAAGGTGTTGATGAGGGGGTTTTTCTTGATACAGCCCTGCAAGTCACCGCCTTCCGTCCCATTTTTGCCATTACAATCATTGAGCGCTTTAACTTGATCAGTTGTGGTCGCGGGATCTTCGACGCTGATATCCCCAGTAGAGGTTTGGCTGGCGGGTGTCTGGGCAACAGCGGCGCCGAGGGCAGCACCTGGTGCCGTGGACGGAGCGACCGAACTAGCGATGGTTGCGTTGCAATCGAATGCTTCGGGCCGAGTGTACACAGGTGGGGGGCCAGTCCGATAACAGCCTTTTTCGGTATCGATTGTCACCGTGGGATACAACGCTTTGAGCGTGCTACACTCAATTTTGGTTGAGGTGCCATTACTAATTGCGTAACAGCCTGGTGTCGCCGCGCTGACTTGGGATCCAGAGAGCATCACCACCAAAACAAACGCTACCGAACTAAGTAAACTTAATACTGTTTTTCTCATACCGGCTGCGCCTTTATGTCATAACTGTTAATTTTATAACTGCCGCCTTCGTTGATAAGCCCCAATTGGAAGTCGGCCTTGTACTGACCGTTGCGCGTGGGACAGTTATAGACAACAACGGCACCGGTGCTCGTAATCTGCGGGGTGGCTTTTTGGGTACACTTGGATAAATCAAAGCTTGTGGTCAGGGTTGTTGTGCTGAACTCAGCCAACTGTTCTTTACTAAAGTTCTTCTGTTGTGCCGACGTAAATAGGGGGTAGGCATCGGCGGCGCGGTTTTGGAGAACGTCGTTAAAATACTCCTGGGCAAGCTTGGTGGCCGCTTGTTGCTGTGCGGCAACCGAGGCGTTACTGGGCTGTTTTGCAACCTTGCTGGCGATCGAGGCAAAGACCGCCACTACCACCAATACAAAGACCACCACCACAGAGAGCACCAGCAATACTGTTGGACGCTTTTTCTTTGGAGGCAACCCGGGTTGATTGTTAATAAAATCAAAATCCGGTGGCGGCATTTGTGTTTCTGTATTCATTTTTAAGTTGATTCCAGTCTTAATTAATAGCCTGAGTCATCCGTTTTGTCAATCAGAGAACAGGTTTGAGCTATGGACATTCTGAGAGATTGGTGATATACCGAAAGCAGACCACATAAATAAGGCGCGTCAAGATGGCACTTACACACCACGACCATGATGTTCCATTCGAGGAACAACCACACCAAGTCGGAGCTCAACCTCCGCTCATGCCAGAGGGCGCCTTCACCCAACCAGACCAGCAAAACTCCGACATCACTGCTACAGGTCCACAATTCGCCGACACTCAAGTAATTGAGCCTGAAGCCGACCAAAAACCTTTTGATGCCTCGGCAACTGTTTCGTATACATCAGAACAGATGGCAGCTTTGCGCGCCGAAGCCTTACAACAAGCCACAACCCCACCCGAAGTTGTACAAGCACCACCTGCCAAAAAGCGAACCTGGCTTAAAGTTGGCGCTCCTCTTGTGGCGTTGGCAAGTTTGGTTGGCGTAGCTGGTGGAGTTGGTATTGGTAAAGCCACCTCTCAATCGTCTACTCCGAGCGCAGTCACCGCGCCGGTCGAGACAACCACCACGCAACAACCAGGCAGTAGCGAAACGACGATGCCAGAAGCAAAACCGGGGATTATCGACGGTGAACCAACCATCAATGTTGTCCGCCCCAATGGCGAGAAAATCACTATTGCCCGACTGCGTAGCCCCGAAGATTACTCACCAGACGAGGTAGTGGAGTCGTTCATGGGGCTTGCTGACTGTTGGGGAACAACTGGCGACCAAGCCTGCTTGGACGAAATTTCCTCTCGACCAGATACTCAGCAGGTCGTTATCGATATGATGGATCACGTTAAAAACAACGTACTCCAGAACAACAACATGCCGGTAGCGCCAAAAGCCTTCCAGGTCGCGACCTTTAAAGACCCCAAAGACCCGGCAGCCTTTGCCATGAATCGAAGTGGCTCAACCTATACCTTCACGCTCGAAAGTGGGACGATGCGCCTCAACCCCTACACCACTGGTTACGAAGACGACTTTAAATGGCACGACCCGCAGGTACTCCGAACCGACTACACCTTTAGCTACAAAATGGGTAAGGACTTTTCATTAGTGATGACCCATGACGCCCAAGGCAAGACGGAAGTTAAGACCCTCAATTGGAGCTGGTCTCGCTCCTAAGCGTACGCCCACTTTTACCAGAGGGCTTTTCAAGGCAGTAAATTACTACTACTATATGGGAGTAATTGTCTTAATTTCTGTTAAGATAAAAGCATAAACACTTCGTACATGCATGAAATATAATTGGTCAACTCATACCGTCGGCCGCCAAATGCAAATTTGGTTGTGTTTGTTGGTATTCATCGTTAGCATTTTTAGCGTCACCCTCATCAACGTTCAACACGCCTTTGCCGACCAGAACGCCCAGTGGATTGATAAGGTTACCATCGTCATTGGCACAACGCGGTATGTTGATAGCGACCCTTTTGACGATCTCGATTACTACGCTGGCAATTACCGGAACGGTAAATGCCCTGACGTGATAAAAATAGATAACATGACGGATATGTCCGCTAATGGTGGGACGCAAGCGACCCTCGAAAAACAAAAGGTCGTCGAACAAACTGGCACCTGTGCACCCGATGGTTCAGAGCATGTCACCCTCAGCAATTCAAATGCGCGCTGGGTAAATGTATACCAGCTTGATGCCGACCACGTATTCATGCCGTATTACCATGCTTTTGATGGCCAGTCCCAAGGGGGAAGTTCGGTAGTACTAAAAGATGGGCTTTTTGAACGTTTTACGAATGACAACGAAGAATGCCGGCGGGATAACAATGTCGCCCCTCAGGACAGTGGCAATATCGATGCTGGCAAGTGTATGGTTTTTGATCGCAAGTCCAATGGTAAGCTTGATATTGTCCCGCCTACATCGGCCGGTACAAGCGTCTGGGTTACCACCAACCCCAATGAACACGATGCGCCCATCTATAAATATTCACTCTGCCCAACGGTAGTTGGTCAAGATCTCCCTTGCAAGATTATAACTCCGGGGAATCATCTGGTTTTTGCAAACAATCGGGTCTTTACAAAACCACCCGACGTAGCAGCTTACAACATAACTGGTACAACTGATGAAGCAGCCGCTGGCAACGCACAAGTAAAGTCGTCTTGCCAGTCTAATAACCCCGCCATCGTGATTGGTTGGCTGATTTGCGGCGTTATCGACGGCCTTGATGGTGCTGTTGATACTGGAATTACTGTGGTTGAGGATTTGCTATCGTTTAATGGTGATGATTACCGAAACGACGAAGCACTCCACACGACCTGGTCGTTATTCCGAGCGATTGCCTCGTTCTCGCTGCTGGGCGTCGCCTTGGTGATGATAATCGGTCAAGCGATTGGTGGGGGAGAGTAGCATGTTTAGCGCCTACACCATCCGCAAAGTTTTGCCCCGTCTACTCATTGCTGTTATCGCCATTCAGCTTTCTTGGTCACTGGTGCTTTTAGCTGTACATGTCAACAACGAGGTAGCTCACGGTTTGCAGGCCCTCTTCTACGCACCTTTCGGTGGCACAAAAGCACTCAGCCTGGGCGCAATTATTCAAACAAATGGTGGCAGCGCGGGGGGTGCAGCTGCAACCGGCGTGTTCGCGGCGGCTGCAGCCGGCACCGGTTTTTTGGTTCTTGGGCCTGGCACACTAATTGGCGTCTTGGCGCTGGCTGGGACTGCAGCCTTGGGCGTGATTATTGCCATATTCACCTTGGTACTTCGCCGTGCCGTCTTACTATTCTTAATGGTAATCGCTCCTTTGGCTATCGTGGCTTGGGTTCTCCCCGGCACCGAGAAATTCTGGAAGTTATGGTGGGAAAGTTTCAGTAAGCTGCTGCTTATGTACCCGTTGATTTTGTTGATGATAGCGGCCGGTCGGGTCTTTGCCAAAGTTGCGGCTGCCTCCGGCGCGAATGCCTTGCTTACCTATGCAATGGTCGTCCTCGGTTTCTTTGGCCCCTTATTCATGATCCCAGCCACCCTAAAGCTAGCCGGTACGGCATTCTCTACGCTTACCGGGGCAGTTAACAGCAAGGGCAAGGGCGCCTTCGACCGCCTACGTGGCGTCCGGGATAACCAGGCCAAGAAGAATTCTGCTTACCACATGGACAAAATGCAGCGTCGAACTGTCGCTAAACGTGCCGATTTGCAAAACCGCTGGCAGGATGCGGCTTCAAAAGATGGGCGCAATAGGTTGAGCAAGTACGCGCTTGCCGCCGCAAGTCGCCGAGTAGGTGGTCGTAATATACAGGCTGAAGCTTCCGCCATGCAGGCAAAAGTTGGCAAAGAAATTAATGATCAAATCGCAACAGGGCGTGACGAAGAAATTCGCGCATTAACAGTTAATAAGCTAACCAGTGCGTCTCGTGTTAAAGATGGTGTAAAACAATTCCAAACGCTTGGCGGTGCTTGGGTTAGTGAACAGGCCGTGGATGAAGGTCATCGCCGCTGGGGCAATGACCGCTACGCCCAACAAGCCGCACTCTCATACGAAATGCGCAAAGCCTCAACTGACGAGGAAGTTCAAGGGATTGCCGATAACTACGGTAAGGTGGCCATGGGCAAGGGCGGCTGGGGCATGAACAGAAACCAGGCCGCTGGCGCGTTAATTGGCGCCGGTTTCGAGAACCAAAACCAACACCTGGAATTCAAGAACATGTCGCTTAACAAGGCAGACCCGGCCACGGGTCCACTAGAACTCGATGGCGCGAAGTTTGCCCGCGAAGCATATGAGAAGAAGGGCAGCTACGCATTATCTCAGATGAGTGCGCATACCTTCAAGCAGCTTGGAGAGGCGCACAAAGAGGCAAAACGCACAGGAGATACGGATACGATGCGCAATATCGAGGCAACCGCCGAGACGTTTATGTCGCGGTTTGGCGGCAACACGGGAGTACAGCTAGATGCGAGCGGTAACCCAATCGCCGCAGCACCGGCAGGAGCAGCAGGAGCTATGGGTGCACCTCAGTATCAAACAAATGCACCTGGTTCCGGTCATGTTGCCGAGGCCGCACGCCAACTGGCAGTCGATGTCGGCGTGTACCGCCCACTAGACCCTTCCACCGAAACACACTCGGCACAAGGCCCTTCGGTTAACCCAAGACAAAACTAAGAGAGCCTAAACTATGGCAACATACAAAGTAATCCAAGACATCGAAGCCGAAGACAAGCTGCTCGGGCCGCTGAGCCTGCGGCAGTTTATCTATGCCGTTATCGTTGTGGTGCTTTGTTACGTCGTTTTCCGAGTGTTCTTTATCCAGCCATTCTTGGTGGCGCCGTTCTTGCCGCCAATCATTCTGTTTGGCGTGTTGGCGGCGCCTTTCGGTCACGATCAAAGCTCCGAAATCTGGTTGCTCGCCAAGATTCGCTTTTTCTTAAAGCCGCGCTTGCGTAAATGGGACCAGACTGGTCTTCAGGAACTGGTCTCCATTACGGTTCCTAAGCGCGTCGAACAACATCTTACCAATGGCCTTGACGAAACCCAGGTTAAGAGCCGGCTCGAGGCTCTGGCTCAAACAATTGACACGCATGGTTGGGCGGTAAAGGGCGTGGACGTTAACCTGTATGCCAATCCGGTTTACGGCACACAATCATCAGACCGCCTGCTCGGCCCCACGCAAGTTGCCCCCACAGCTGTATCAGATCTGGACATAACCTCCAGCGACGACATCCTTGATGCCGATAACAACCAGTTAGCGCAGCAAATGTCGCGTATGGTGGACGCCAACGACCAGGCTCACCGCCAAGCCATCATGACCCGCATGGATCAAATCCGCGGCAATCAGGCTGCCCCGCCAGTTACGCCAGCTCCGGTGCCACCAACACCAATAGCTGCAACGCCACCACCCCAAACCATGCCCCAACAAATGGCCTACGGGCAGACGCCAATCTTGCAACCCGCGGCTGCACCTGCGCCCCCGTCAGCAACTGTGACACAGCCTACCAAACCTGCTATACTTGAACTTGCTAGCAATGATGATTTATCAGTGGCCACAATCGCTCGCCAAGCCAATAAAAACAGCCTGGATGATGGCGAAGTTGTCATATCTCTCCGATAAATACATCCTAAACTAGGGTGGGCTACATATGGATCCTTCGACGCAAAACAACAACCAACCGAATTACCCCGCTGCTGCCCCTCCTGTTGGAGGTGGTGTGCCCTTAGGTGCCGCTATCGGTAACTTCCAGCCTGCCGGCAAACCGGGCGAGCTGGCCCAAGCACCACACCCCAGTAACCCCAACAGCACCCAAAACACCCTGCAGATTGCCGAAATCCGCGACGGCATCGTTATTATGAATGACGGCTCCTTCCGCTCCGTAGTCATGCTCAAGTCGATTAACTTTGACCTCATGAGCTTGCAGGAGCAAGAGGCTGTTGAGTCTGGCTATCAGGGGTTTTTGAATGCCCTGTACTTTAATGTCCAGATTTTTATCCGCTCCCAAAAGGTTGATCTTGGCCCATACATCGAAAAACTTGATAAGATTCGCGCTGAACACGACAACATGCTCCTGGCGATGCTTATGGAAGACTACATTGGCTTTATGGGGGACATATCGAGTCAAACCAACATTATGGACAAAAAGTTCTACATGATTATCCCGTACTTCCCGGTTGATGACGTCCAAAAGGCAATTACTAATAGCAAGAACTTCTTCACTGGCGTGGCCGACTTATTCAGCAAAAAGGAGCATCACGTTGTTGTAAACGAACAGGTGTTGGAACAAGCTAAAACCGAGCTTCGCAACCGCGTCCAAGCGGTTTTGGGTGGACTGATGCAGTGCGGCGTCCAGGGATTACCGCTGGATACACAAGAACTCATCGAACTCTACTACAACACCTACAACCCCGATACCGCAACCCGTCAACAGCTCGTCAACTTTAACGACCTGACCGCCCCCGTCGTGACCAAGGGGCAGGGGACCGCCCCGCAACCCGGTCTAGATAGGAGTCTTCAGTAATGGCCTTTGGTAAGAAAAAACAAGCCGCCGCAACCGACCCGGTTTCTTTGGCACAGAGCCAGCAGGCACGTGAACGACAAGAAGTCGAAGAGGCCTTTCGCAAGGGCATCACCGCGCTGCGTGACTTTATTGCGCCTAGCTCCTTGGAGTTCAAGCCAAACTTCTTCCACCTGGGCACGCGCTTTGCCCGCACCTACTACGTATTTGGCTACCCCCGTCAGCTCTACACCGGCTGGTTAAGTAGCATGGTCAACCTCGATGAAGTGATTGACCTTTCTATGTTTATCTATCCGGTCGAGAGCCAGGTGGTTTTGGAAAACTTGCGCAAAAAGGTTGGTCAACTCGAGGCTGGCATTCAGATTGATAGCGAAAAGGGGCGGGTTCGTGACCCAGGCAAGCAAGCCGCTATTATCGACGCTGAGGACATCCGTGACAAGTTGCAAGTCGGAGAAGAACGCTTCTTCCGTTTTGGCCTGTACTTTACGATTTACGCCGGCAGCATGGAAGAACTAGAGTTTGTTTCGCACAAGGTCGAGTCTATTTTGGGCCAGCAGCTGGTCTACTCAAAGCCAGCCACCTCGCAACAGGAGCAGGGCCTTAACAGTGTTGTGCCGCAGTTTACCGACCAACTCCAGATTCGCCGCAACATGAGCACTGGCGCCCTCAGTACCAGCTTCCCATTCACCTCGGCCGACCTCAGCCAAGACAATGGCATTTTGTATGGCATCAATATGCACAACTCTGGCCTGGTTATCTTTGATCGGTTTAGCCTAGAAAATGGCAACTCGGTGGTCTTTGCCAAGTCTGGCGCAGGTAAATCTTTCGCAGTGAAGCTGGAAGCCTTGCGAAGCATGATGTTTGGCATCGAGATATTTATTATCGACCCCGAGAACGAATACCAGCGCATGTGCGAAGCCGTTGGTGGCGCCTACGTGCGCTTGAGCCTCAACTCAGCCACCCGCATTAACCCCTTTGACCTGCCGCGGGTTGTCGACACCGAAGAAGCCGATAACGCCTTACGTAGCAACCTCATTACCTTGCATGGCTTGCTCCGTTTAATGATGGGTGGCGCTCAGACCCAGATGCAACAAACCGCTGGCTCAGGCATGATGGCACCAGCGCTGACACCGGTCGAGGAATCTGACCTCGATGCCGCGCTTATTGAGACCTACGCTAAGGCGGGCATCACCAACGATCCGTTGACTCACACAGGCACCCCACCAACCATTAATGACCTCTACGACACGCTGCTCCACATGGGCGGCACCGGTCCTCAGCTTGCTCAAAGGTTGCGCAAATATACTAGTGGTACGTTTGCGGGTATATTCTCGCAGCAATCAAACATAGACATTAATAATCCACTGGTTGTTTTTAACGTCCGAGACCTTGAGGACGAACTGCGACCAGTTGCCATGTACATCGTCTTGAACTATATCTGGAACAAAACCAAAGCCGAACAAAAAAAGCGCCTCTTAATTGTTGATGAAGCCTGGCAACTGATGAAGTATGAAGATTCGGCCAACTTCTTATTTAGCCTAGCTAAGCGAGCACGTAAGTATAGCCTTGGCATTACCACCATCACCCAGGACGTTGAGGACTTCATGGGCTCCCGCATGGGTCGTGCGATTGTGGCCAACGCCTCGATGCAACTACTCCTCAAACAATCGTCTTCGGCCGTTGACGTGCTATCCGACGTCTTTAAGCTAACCAGCGAGGAAAAGAAGCGCTTGAGTCAGTTCCCAGTCGGGCAGGGCCTCTTCTTTGCCGGCCAAAACCACGTCCATATCCAGATTACAGCCAGCCCAACCGAAACCAGCTTGATTACGACCAACCCAGACCAAATCGCAGCCATGGGTCAACAGGGGGACATCGCCCAACCAGAAGGTACGATAGACTTGGCCAACCGTCTCTATCCAGGCGTATAATAAGATAAGCTTATGGCCGTTTACGACGACGAAAATCAAGACGACGAAAAAAACCCGCTAACCCCGAGTGAGCTGGGCGAACAGGAAGAACGGGCTACTGAAGACGATAGTAGCGACGGCGGCTCAGAGCTTGAACAAGCCGGTGGCGACCAAAAAGGTGGTCGCTTTTTTGGCAATAAAACCGCTTATAATAAACGCAAGAAGGCTGATGCAGCAGACGCTGCCGACTGGGCCGATACTGAGGCTAAACTAGGTGGCATCCAGTCCGGGCTGGGTGAAGGTTCGGCGGGCGGTGGCTTTTATCGCAACGACAGCGAAAAAGGCTTTGGCGGCAAAAAGGGAAGTCGTAAGGCCGCTGCCAAAGGAACCTTTAGCAACAAAAAGATGGTGGCCGGTGTTGGCGGCGGTGTCATTGGCTTGGTTTTTGGCTTTATGGCCCTTTTCAACATTCTACACACTTTTCAGATGGATCACTTTTTTAAGAATGTTGAGGCCAAAACGGCCAGCCGACTGTCAGCATCACTCGACAACCGTAATCGGAGTTTGACACAAGCCTACATAAAAATCCGTGCGACCGAAATCGAAGGCAGCACCAATAACGAAAACCTCTATTTTCGAGCCGGTAAGGTAGATACGGGCAACCCGTTGCGCGACTGGTACCACACCATGCGCACCAGTAAGTTCGAAAAGGATCTGTTTGAAAAACAGGGAATCCGCTTCACCAGCATGGTCGACAAGGACGGGCGCATAAGTATAGCCAAAATTCAGGCTAATGACCCGGAGGCGGCGGCAAAACTGAGCGCCAAGGACGCAAAAGGCGAAGGTCTTACCGAAAAGAACTTCAGTACACGACTCAACAATCTTGACCCCGAGCAAATGGAAAAGTTATTTACCGTGCAGTCCTTTGATAGCCACAAGGCCGCCCGAAAGTCCGTCAGAGATGTCGTTAATGCCGACATCCCTTGGTATAAATCATTCAAACGACGGGCGATTCGTAAAGATATCGCAAATATGACAGGGATAAAAAGCTGGCGACTGTTCGAGACTAGTCGTGACAAGCTCGCCAAAAACAAGCAGGACATCAAGGATCGCCTGCTCAATAAGATTGTCGACAAATACTATTCCAACAACCCCTCCAGCGCCCAATTTATGAAGTGCATATTCTCCAATGGTCGCTGCGCAAATGGCAGTGACCCGGCCAATCCGGACGAACATGTCGTGGACCCGGCCCACGGATCGGCGCCCGACGAATTGGCCGACGCTGATGTGAACCCAGATACAAAAGACGCGCTTGGGCAAAAGGTAAAAGGAGAGACGTTGGCCACGGGCGAGGCTGGCACCGAGGCTAAAAAGGCCATCGAAGGCGTTATAACCACTGAGGCAGCCCAGGAAACAGAAAAGGTTGCCAGTAAATTCACCCTCCGACAAAAACTCGTTCTGGCAATCGTTCGGACTATGACCGGTGGTACTGTGAGCGATGCAATACCCTTCAATCCCACCAAGGTTTGGACATATGCCAAGCGCATTGCCAAGGTCCATGCGATGATTGGCAGCGTGGCTGGCGCGAGCAAGTTGATGAATATGGTTAGCAACGCGCGGAGTTCACAACTCCAAGGCATTTACGCTACCTTCCAGATAGCGAGCGACCAAATGAAGTCCGGTAAGCTTGATAGCGCGGAGTTAAACGACTTCTTTGACCAGACAAAAAACATCGGCAACACCGAAGGCTGGTCGGCCGTCGATGGCCAGCTCAAAACCACGACTGTCTCGGCCGATGCCGTGACTAATCTTGATAAAAAAACCTTCTGTGACCCAACGCACAAACGCATCCCGAACGAATTTGCCTGGTTCTGTGATAGCGAAAAGCCAAACGGTGGCGGCAACGCCACAACCATCACAGAAGCCTACAACAGTACTGTTGGCCCTATCGCAGCCCCAATTGCCGACGGGGTTGGTGCTGTACAAGATAGCCCGATTGGAACGGTTGTTGACTGGGTATCCAATACTATCGATGGAGTCATCGGTAAAGTGGTTGATCCGGCCGTTCAGGCTATTATGGACAATACCGCCTTTGGCAAAACCGTTAGTGACTTCATGGGAGTAGCTTTATCAAAGATGTTGGAGTTCTTGGGTGCTAGCCCCTTGTTTGCTGGCGACAATCCCGGGCTAGGTAACTTCCTGGTGGCCGGCGGTGCGGCCTCAGCAGAAAGCTCTACGCGTAGCTCGGGCGGCATAAAATCAACCCCTAAGAGCCTATCGTACAGCAACAAACTGGCAGCCGATTACAAAAAAGATCAGCTAAACAAGCAGTCTGTCGTTGAACGATACGCCTCACTCGACAACCCGGACTCTTTGGCCTCTTCCACCTTGTTCGCGGTTGCCAGCAATCTTAACTCGTCCCAGCTTATTACCCGCCTGGGCTCAGCACTGAGCAACCTACCCGCAACCCTGGGCAGCATTGTGAGCGGCCGCGTCTTTGCAGCCGACACACCAAAGCCCGCCTCGGCAGTGGCTGACTGGGCTGGTGTTAATAAATACGACATCCCTCAAGCCTGCCTCGACCTTGACCCGCTTGACCCAGACTACTTAAGTAAAAGCTCCAACGTCAGTACGATTGGCCTATCCCCGCAAACACTCGGCTTTGATGTTATGAAGGATGGCGATCAATTCTGGAAAGCCGTCTATGATAAGCTCGGTGATTCGGGTGATGCCCAGGCGCAGGCCGAGAAAATATACAATTGCGCGCTATTTGATAATCGTGCCATGGGCAGCCTCGGCTACACGTACGGGTACGACAAAGACGGCGGGTACCCAGACGGTGGCTCTCAGGCGGGCGACACCACGGCGGCCGCTCAAACAGGACCAACCGGCGGGCCTTTGTCGTGGCCCGAAAACCCAACCAACTCGATCTCACAGTGCTTTGGTGGGCCTGCGGGTGGACCACCAACCGGCCATCCGGGCGTTGACATGTTCGCCGGTGAGGGCACGCCAATTTTTGCAGCTCAAGACGGTACGGTTGTGGCAGCATACGATAGCGGCCCAACCAACTATGGACCAAACTATGTTGTAATCGAAGGAACGAACGGAATCGGGACAAGTTACGGCCACATGAGCAAGATGCTAGTTACACAGGGCGCCAAAGTAAAACAAGGCGATAAGATTGGTGAAGAGGGGAACCTCGGCCTGTCGAGGGGCTCACACCTCCACTTCAACGTCTTCCACACTCCATGGGCGCGTAACGATTCCCAGAATATTGACCCCTTCAAGAATGGATTAACTAAACCCGCCACAGCCAAGGGTACGAGCTGCCCAACATCATGATAAAACGACATATTTACCGACTAACCTTGGTGATTGTACTCGCGGTACAAGTCTTTCAGGTTGGCCACCCCGCGCTTGTCCACGCCGACAACACATACGGCATTAACAGTGTGTTTGGTGACACAACCATGTTTGACCCCAACGACGTCGGTTGCTCCAATACCGCCCCCGCCCCAATAAGCAACAAAGCCGGCCTTGGCAGCGGTTCCAATCTGTATATTTTAGGCGACTCCATTACCGCCCGTACAGCTAAAAAATACAAAGAAAGCTTTGAGGCGCCTTCGACCAACATTACTACCGAGATTAGTGCGCGCGTGGGCCGCTCATGGACAACTCCTGGTCAAGAAGACACCTTTAACACCGGTAAACAAGGGACGGGCAAAGAGGCTGCTACGGCCGACAAAGACAAGATTGCTGCTGCCAACGGGATTGTGATCGCTCTCGGTACAAACGGATTTGGTCAACAAAACAATATTGAAGATATTATTACCACCATCCGTACCATGAACCCGTCGGCTCCTGTTTGGTGGGTCAATACTGCCGTTGTTAACCAGGCTAACGTACCGGTCTTCAATAAACTGCTCGATGTTGCTGCCTCGGCTGGTAAGTTTTCTGTCATCAAATGGAGTGAGACTGTTGACCCAGGTGGGGATGGCACACACAATAAGGCCAACCTGATAGATACGGATGGCATACACCCGAACGCTGACGGTGTTACAAAACTAGCCAGTCTTGTGGTGTCGACCGTAACCGGGGGAGTGACCACGCAACCGAGCGGGGGAGGTTCCTGCTGCCCAACAGCGACCACTGTCAGTGCAGACACAACAGGGGCCGAGAACGCAAAAATCATCTTTCAATATCTTGTGGGCAAAGGGCTGTCTGCCGAACAGGCGGCCGGAATATTGGGCAATATGCAGAGTGAGTCACACTTTGAGCCTCGGCTTGTACAATACGGTCACGCTAATTCACGAGGGGAAATTTCGGCCCCTGGACAGCCATCTAGCCTAGATGACACCCCGCCGCCGGGAGCAGATTCCGGCTATGGCATCGTCCAGTTTACGCCGGGTACAAAAATCCTGCCTGCCGCCACCGCCTCAGGCAAAAAACCAGGCGATCTTGGTTTTCAACTGGACTTCTTGTGGGAACAGTTCCAAGGCTCCGAAAAAGGTGCATTCGCGGCCTTAAAAGCAGCCACAACAGTTCAGGCCGCTGCCGTAGCATTCGAGCTAAAGTACGAGCGGCACGCCGGTGCCGCCCAGCCTGACCGTGCCACCCAAGCCCAAACCTGGTTCGACAAATTCAAAGATTTGGCTGGGGTTACCACTGTTGCCTCGGGTGGTTGCGGCAACAAGGCTCAGGCAAACAACGGCTCATTCCACGGCTACTTCCAAACCGACGCGGAGTGGAAGAACATACCCTACGCCTCGAATACGGTCGGCAGTTCTGGCTGTGGCGTAACCAGCCTGGCCACAGTTATTAGCACCCTCACCGGCGATAACTCCATTACACCAGCCACAGTTGTCAAAGAAATAAGCGACAACGGCATAGCCCCGACAACCGTGAGCACAACGGCCTTTTCGGCCATCCCCGAGAAACACTCACTCCACACCAAAACGATCTTTAACATGGCCCAGTTCCAGGCTGGCCTTGACGAGATAAAAGCGTCGGGTGGCACAAAACTCATGATTATGAATGTTCGACCCGGGTACTGGACCACCGTTGGCCACTACTTTGTGGTGCGTGGCTACGCCGAAGATGGCAAAGTCCAGGTGCACGACGTTGGCGAGAGCACCGCCAGACACCCCAAAACAGACAAGACCTATGACGTTAGCTTTATGACGGGCTCCGAAACAAACCCTATTAACTTCTTTATAATATCCAAGTAGGCCATATGAAAAAGACTCCAAATCAAACCAAAGTATACGCCGCAATCGTCTTGGGAGCCCTTTGTTTTATCCTGCTGTTTTTTATTATTCTTCGGGGCCAGAATAAACCCGCCCAAACCACCCAGACGGTCGGCAAATCATCCTACCAATCGGACCCCCGGAGCTATCCGGACTATAAGGCCGACGAGAACAGCCACCTAACCATCCTTAACCCAGAGAAGCTTTCTCCTCCGCTCGAAAAGACCGTTATACCAACCGTCGAGGGCAGCCTTCGCGGCAAAATCTACGACATTGACTCTTCACTACCAACCGTTGCTTCTGTTGTCAGCAAGCCGAAGCAAACCGGGAACAACGTCGCTTTCGATATTGTCACGGACGCCAACCAGAGCCGGTTCACGGTCACCGTTGTCTCTGATGGCAGCAACGTAACAGTTAAAAAGATAAGTAAATAGGGGGGATGGCTATGTACGAAGAAAACCAACCGAACAAGCTCCTCAACCTCGTCCTTGCCGGGCTTGCCGTACTAACCCTGGGGCTCGCTGGCTATCTGATTTTTTCGTGGATGTCTTCACGGCCAAATACCCAGATCTCTAAGCCCTTCGCCCAGAACATCAACTTTCCCGCCAAAGCCGATGAAAGTCATCTAGTTTTCTATACCGGCCACGGTTTTGCACTCCTCGACACTACCTCACACCAGACCAGCCAACTTGGGGCAACAAGAATTCTCCCCACCACCCCAACAAGCGTGCAATGGGCAAAAAACGGTGCCTTCATACGAGCCGCCAACTATACTATTTTTGACGACCTTGGCAGCAAGATTGCGCCAAAGTATTTAGGTTCCGTCCAAAAGCCCAGCTATCTTTGGTACGTACCTTTCACTGGCAACCCCGTAGTAGTCGATGAGTTCGTAGAAAGCACATTTGCCGATACCGTGAACAGCACGGTCTACTACACCACGCGCAGCGACGAGGGATACACCATCAGCATGTTTGACGCCAACACGAATACCAGCAAAGTGATTGTAGAGGGGCAGGGTACAGCCGTTCCGCGCGTGGTATATGGCTCACAGGGAATCGCCTATGCCCTGGTTCAGTCTGGCGACCGCGCCACCCAGCTCATACGATACGGAAAGTCAGGTTCGCCTGAGGTTATTCAAGAAAACATACTCGGCACGGGCGGGCAGGGCGCTGGCGAGAATACGGCCTTCGTTATGCCCTCGGATGCCTACGCAGTTTTTGTACGACCAAACAACAAAACCAGCGAGCTGGTGACGTATAGCTTGAGCACCCGCAAAACAAAGGTGTTGGTGAAGGATTTTTCCGGGACCATCAATATCTCTGGGGAGCAGGTGTTTGCCAACGGTCACAATGGTGATAATCTCGTGTTCACGCGTATCGATGGACCGACCAGTACGCAACGCTACATCGCCAGTCAGGCCGGTGGCAGCATATCGAACACCTTTGGCTTCGCCACCAACCTCATAACGGTTAACCAATTAGCTCAGGCAATGACCGTTAGCAAACAGAGTGGCGACACAAAAAACCTGCCCGAAATCAAATCAACCGGTCTTGAAAAAATCATCGATAAACAGCACCTCGGCAAGCAATACGACCTATCAATTGACCTTACCAACGCGGCAACAGGGAACACCTATATAGCCAATATCTACCCTGATTATGTCAAGAACTCGACTCTTTTGATGGACGACATAAAGGCGGCCGGCTACGACCCTAACCAGCTTGTTATTAACTTCAACTACACGGTGCAACGACAGTAAACTAGAGCGCAATAACGTGGCTATGTTGGCTGAATTCGTGCTGCAAGAGGTCGGCATCAGTGGTGGTGATAAATGTCTGGTAGTTCTGCATAAGCTCTGTGAGGGCTTTCCGTCGGCTACCATCTAGCTCACTAAATACATCGTCGAGCAAAAGCAGTGGTTTTTGGCCGCGCGCCCGTTCAACAATATCAAGCTCGATAATTTTGAGCGCCAAAAGCAAGGTTCGCACCTCGCCGCGAGAAGCAACCGTGGTGAGCGGTTTTTTATCAACAAAAACCTGGATGTCCTCGCGGTGTGGCCCTGCGCCGGTGAAGCCTCGCAACAGATCAAGCTCTCGTTCGCTTTCCAGCCGCTTCAAAAAGTCCGTAGCATAGCCGTTAGGTCCGGCTGCCACACCATACTCAAGCAAGAGGCTGCCACCTTTTTTGGCAAGCTTCGAGTAGGTTTGGTTTATGTGCTCATTGATCGTTTTTACCATCTCTTGGCGGGCGACAACGATTTTTGATCCCAGCTCGCTGAGCCGGATATCCCAAACAAACAACTGGGTTTGGGCGCTCTGTCCGCCGTTTTTTAGCAACCGGTTACGCTGTGCGAGCACACGCTTGTACTGCCGGAGTACCGCCGCGTAGCTCGCGTCGGTTTGTGCGATAAGTTCATCTAAGAAAGTTCGGCGCATTTCGGGCGATCCGTTTAGTATGCGCAAATGGTCTGGTTCAAAAAGCACCGCGGGGATTTGTCTAGCCGAACTAAGCCGTGTGAACGTTTTCTCGTCCAGCTCAAAGCTTTTGTCTATCTTTTCAGGGCCGGTGAGCTTTAAACGAAGTACTTGTTGCTTTGGGCCCATTTGCAGGTCAACCCGGGCCCAGGCGGCGCCTTCATGAACTAGTTCCGTATCTTTGGCGCGATAGGATTTGCCTTTTGACATCACGAGGATTGCCTCGAGAAGATTCGTCTTGCCGCTGGCGTTTGGGCCAACAATAACGTTCACGCCGTCTTCGAACTCAAACGAAGCGTCTTTGTAGGAACGAAAGTTCTGGAGGCGAATGTTGGTTATCATAGCAACCTCATTGTACCGCCTAAAGCCACCTAAGCGGCCACTAGCTCTTTAGGGGCATAATAATGTGCGTGTAGTCATCCTGGCTGCTGCCGCGCAGCACACAGGCTTCAAGCTTGCCGTTGAAACAAAAGTCGACGTCTTCGTCTTGGATAACACCAAGCGCGTCGAGCAAGTAGCGCGAGTTAAGCGTAATTTCGCCACTGCCTTGTACCTTGGCGGCTGCCTGGGCGGTGTTCTCGCCAAGCTGCGAAGCAATCGAATGGATACTAATGGTTTGTTTTTCTTCGTCAACCTTAAAAGTCACGCTGCCGGCGCTTTCGCGGGCAAACAAACTAGAAACCTTGGTAATATTACTGAGCTCGCTCTTTTTAATAAGCGCCGACGTGGTGAACGAGGCGGGGATGAGGCGCTTGTAGTCAGGGTAATTACCTTCGATCAGGCGGGTAACCAATTCGACATCATTCACCTTAAACAGTACCTGCTGTTCATCATTAACAATCTCCACGGTTTCGTCGTTGTCGCCAAGAACTCGCAAAAGGTCGTGCATGGCCGTAGCCGGCACAAGGAGGTTGGTGTTTTGCTTGGTTGGCACGAGGAGCTTTTCTGCTAGGCGGTAACTATCAGTGGCGGCGAGGTACAGATTGTTTTTGTCAGTATGGAAGTAAACTCCGGTTAACAAAGGCCGAGATTCGTCGCTAGAGGCCGCCAATACAACTTGCTGCAAACTCTTTTTTAAGCCCGCTGCGGGCAGGGACCAGCTGGTGCCTTCGGTAATCGCCGGCATAACAGGGAAGTCCTCGGCGCTGACGCCATTAATAGTGGATTGGTATTTTTCGGTCGATACATGGAGCTTGTGGTCTTCGAGCTCTAAACTAATCGTTCCAGAAGGGAGGCTGCTGACAAAGTCTTGCATCAGGCGGGCAGGGACGGTGATCGAACCTTCTTGAGCAACTTTGGCGCCAACGTAGTGGGTGATGGCAATGTCTAGGTTGGTGGCGGCGATGCTTAGGCGGTTGTTGACCGTCTTCAACAATACGTTAGAAAGGATCGGTAGGGTAGTGCGGCTGTTCGCGATTCGAGCTACGTTAGCGAGAGCCTTATTCAAATTTTCTTGGGTTACTTGTAGCTTCATCTATTACTCCTTATATATTTGTAGTTATCGTTATAGTAGGGGGTGTGGAAAGTGGGTATAAGCCCGAAATAACAGGGGAGAGAAGGCGGTTTTGGCTGTGTAGAAGCTGAGTAAATAAATAGTACAAAAGGTCGGATAAGTGGGTGGTTGTGCCCAGGAAAATTTTGGCGGCAGGGAAGTGGTCGCACAAGTCCCCTGCTCCCCCACAAGTTTTACCAGTTGGGTGCACAGTCTTTCCACAGAGCTTTACCATATTTTGCCGCAAACTAGACATACAAGCGCTCCTTGATTTCTGATACGGCGTTGCGGATGTCGGCATCAAAAGTCATTTCTTTGGTGATTTTTTCGACCGAGTGAATGGCAGTGGTGTGGTCTTTGCGGCCAAGTTCATGGGCGATCTTTGGGAAGCTGAGGTGCAACTCACTTCTTAATATATACATGGCTACTTGGCGTGGTACGACGATGTCTTTGTCGCGCTTTGGTCCGACAATATCTTCCATCGAGACGTGGAAGTGTTTGGCGGTGCGTTCAATAATCTGCTTGGCGCTGACGTGTTTCGGCCGACTCTTGCGGCTGCCGAGTAAACCAGTGGCAATTGTTAAGTCGGGCACCAAGCCGCGCATTTCACAAAATGCCAACAACTGGTTAAGGGCGCCCTCGAGCTCACGAATATTGGTTTGTACATGAGTAGCGAGGTATTCAACCAGATCTGGTTCGAGCGAGAGATCGTGGGCCGAGGCCTTGATTTGGATAATGGCGCAACGAGTTTCGAAGTCAGGATTCTGCATATCGATTGACATGCCCCAGGTGAAGCGTGTTCGCAATCTGTCCTCAAGGGTCGGGATGTCACGCGGCGGCTTGTCGCTGCTGATAATAATCTGCTTGTTGGCCTGGTGGAGGGCGTTGAAAGTATGGAAAAACTCTTCTTGCACCCGTTCCTTGCCTGCTAAGAACTGGACATCATCCATAATAAACATGTCGACGTTTCGGTAGTGGTTAGCAAAATCGGTATTCTTTTTGTACCGCAACGCGTCCACAAACTCTTGGACAAATTGTTCGGTTGAGGCGTACACCACTCGCGCGTCCTTTTTGTTGCCCAGCACTGCGTTACCAGCAGCTTGAATAAGGTGGGTTTTGCCAATCCCCGATCCTCCATAAAGGAATAGAGGGTTATATTTAGTGCCGGGATTTTGAGCGATAGCTTGGCAGGCAGCATAGGCTAGCTCGTTACCAGAGCCGACTACAAAATTATCAAAGGTGTAGCGCTCGTTTAATCCTTGTCGATAGGAGTGGCTCAAGCCACTGGTTCGGTAGGCGGGCGTTTTTTGTTCTTGTTTCTTCTGTTCAGACGGTTTTTCGATGACGACAACGTTTTCTTCGTCGTCCTCGGCCTTTTTGGAGCTGATGCTGGCATGAGTCTTAAACTCGATCTTGGTGGGCTTAATGCCGTTCTTGGCCAAAATCTCTTTTAAGAGGGGGGCGTATTTCTTTTCCATTTGTTGAATGGCAAAGACATTCGAAACACCAATGACGAGGACGTCGTCTTTCATTTTGAGGATGCGTGTCGGCTTGAACCACGTGACGTAGCTACCGTGTGGAACGCTGAGTTCAATTTCGCCAAGGACGGCTTGCCACAGGTCTGTTTCTTGCACCAACACTTCTTTTTCCCCTCTCCTCACACCAATTAGTGACTACACTATACACAGATATGGTGGGGTTTTCCACAGCCAAATATGAAAAGATTTTGTGGCACAACAAAATCGCTGCTTTTAGGGTAAACTTTTGCACAGATTGCAACTCTCTCTTGAAATGTGTGGATAAAACTTGGCCAACTGGGGAAAACTTGCTAGAATTGGTAGGGTAAATATTGTTAATTTTACGAACTAGCTTGGAGGACACCCCGGCTGGTCGTAAACAGATGTACTCAAAAATGTGCTAAAGTATATCAAAGAAGAAAGTGAATTATGCCAAAACGAACCTATCAACCCAAAAAACGACACCGCGCCCGCGAACATGGCTTCTTTAAGCGCATGTCAAACAAAGCCGGTCGGGCTGTTCTAAAGCGACGTCGCCTTAAGGGCCGCGTTCGCCTAACACACTAAAGTCAACAGGCGGCCTCACGCATGATTGGACGAGCTCATCGGTTCCACGGCTACGGGAGTCTCCGGTTTGTGTACCGGAACGGCCAGACCGTGCGCGGACCACATATGAGCTTGCGCTACTCACCTAATCCTAAGCGGCACACCTTTCGCCTGGCTGTCGTAGTGAGCAAGAAGATCAACAAGTCGGCCGTGGCGCGCAATCGTATGCGCCGCCGCATCTACGAAGCCTTTCGCGAACTTGAGCTCGTTGATCAGCCCTATGACTTGGTAATCACCGTGTTCCAAGCTAGTCTGGAGGAGTTGCCCGCGGATGAATTGCGGCAGCAGGTGGCCAGCCTGATTGAACAGGCCGAACTCAGCTAAGTAGCATGGTAGAATATAACCAAAGGAGTTCCGATGTTTAACACCCTTATAGTCCAACCTCTGTTTAACTTGTTGGCTTTTATTTACGCCATTATTCCAGGCCACGACTTTGGTATGGCCATTATTATCTTTACGATTGTGATTCGCCTGCTACTGTGGCCATTGATTAAAAAGCAACTACATCACACCAAAAAGTTGCGCGAGCTCCAGCCAGAACTTAAAAAGATAAAAATTGCGGCCAAGGGAGACAAGCAAAAAGAGTCAGCCCTGACCATGGAGCTCTACAAAGAGCGCAAGATTAACCCTTTTGCCACCCTGGGCTTAACTTTGCTCCAGTTCCCAGTACTAATCGGATTGTATGTTGGTCTGCGTCACCTCATTAGCGACCCACAGCAACTCATCACCTTTACGTACCCATTTGTACGCCGCCTGCCGTGGATTCAAGCGGTCGCCAAAGACCCCTCCTTATTTAAGCCAACGCTCTATGGGCTGGTTGACTTAAATAAGGCAGCCCTGACTAATGGTGTTTGGTACTTCCCAGCTCTCGTACTAGTTGCTGGTAGCGCCATTGTGCAGTACTTCCAGAGCAAGCAGTTAATGCCAACTGCCAAGGACAGCAAGAGCTTACGGCAGATCCTTAAGGACGCCTCTTCGGGCAACAAGGCTGATCAAGGCGAAATGCAAGCTGCTACCGGTAAGTTTACTAGCTTGATGATTCCATTCTTGATTTTCTTCGTCACCCTCAGGATTGCGTCAGCCCTGTCTCTGTACTGGTTTGTCAGCGGCCTAGTGGCGGTTATCCAACAAGGACGGGTCCTTAATAAAGACGAAGCTGAGCTGGAAGCTGTCGGCGATGCTGCCGCCAAGAAGAAAAAAGTCGTCGAAGGCGAAATTATCCCTCCTAAAAACACCAAGACAACAGCTAAAAAATCCTCTAAAACAAGCGCTAAAAGGAAGCCTAAAGGGAGGAAAAAATAGTGGAAGAATCAATTCAGTACGCCAAACAGTATCTGGAAAACTTACTATCGTTCTTTGGGCTCAATGTCGAAGTCTACGCCACCAGCAGCGACAATGAGGTTATTGAACTCCACGTACCGTCAAGCCACCTCAACGGCTTTTTGATTGGTCAACACGGTGACACGATGCGCGCCCTCCAGTTTGTGGTTATGAACGCGCTCAAGAACAATAATTATGAAATTAGCCGCGTGAATGTCGATGTCGCTGACTACAAAAAGAATCGCGCCGAACGGGTTGCTAAAGAGGCAGAGGGTTGGGTCGCCCAGGTTAAAGCTTCTGGCGAGCCTATGTCGCTGAAACCAATGAACGCCGCCGATCGCCGCACCGTCCACCAAGTAGTGGGTGACGCAGGACTAGTTACCGAGTCTGTTGGTGAGTCCCGAGAGCGCCACATCGTTATCAAACCGGTCGCTGAAGCCACCGAAAAATAACCAATTCTTAAAAACTGATTAACAGTTAAGCAGAAGTTAAGAATAGCTTTGTAAAGTAGGAGATACCCCAATTAGGTTTGGGCGCACCCTGTGGCACGGCTCTAAAGTCTTGGCGTTTGTCTCCCCCTTCGACGCACCAAAAACGCAGCTTGTTCCCACTGTGCCACGGGTGCCCAGAATTATTTCTTGCGTAAGGCGGCCTCAAAGACGGCCAGCGTTTGCTTAGCCATTCTTTGCCAACTGTATGTTTTCAACAGCGTACGGCCATTGGCGGCAAGTTTGTTAGCAAGCTGTTTGTTGTCCAGGATCTGCTGTATTTTAGTGGCCATGTGCGGGGGGCTGAACGGGTTAAAGTAGTGAGCAGCATTTTTGTAGACCTCTGGTAGGCAGGTGGCGTTGCTGGAGGCGACCGGCAATCCATATTGCATGGCTTCCAGCCCAGGCAACCCAAAGCCCTCACTAAGCGACGGAAAGACGTACACCCGCGCGTTTTCGTAGAGCCACCTTAATTGTCCCTCGCTAACAAAGTCGGTAAAAATAATGTCGGCGGATTTTGACTGCGCGTACTTCTGGAGTTTTTCGTACTCACTATTGAACTTACCGGCGAATACCAGCTGGAGTTTGGGGTTGGTTTTCTTGAGGATAACAAAGGCATCAACTAGCCTTGGCAGGTTCTTATTGGCGGCTGGTCGCCCAACGGCCAACAAGAAGTCCTTGCCGGCCAATTGTTTAATTGGTTCAGCTGGCACGGTAATTTTGTCGGCCGACTCATAGGTGACCGTAATCTTTCGGGGGTTTACTTTGCAATAATTGGCGACGTCCTGCCGCACAAACTCGGTTGGCGTAATTAGATGAATAGACTTCTTGGCAACGCGCTTGTTGACCCACTTATAAACTTCGCGCTTGACTGTTATAACCAGCCAATTTTTGGCAGGGTTGCGGAAGCGAATTGTGGTCAAATCCTGCATGGTCGTAACTACCCTGCCTTTGTACCAGACTGGTTGCTGAACCATTGGAAAGAAGACAAGATCTCCTTTTAGGCTTTTGATCTGTCGCTTAAAGCCGAGCTGCTCCCCAAAGGTAAACTCTTTATAAGGTGTGACGACAACTTTGTAGCGCGGCACGAGGTCCTTATAGAAACCAACCCGGTGTTGTTTGGCCAAGAGAATAATTTCGTGTTCGATTGGGAGTTTATGGAGGTACTCGATTAATTTATCAAGATAGCGGCCAGTGGTAGTGCCGGATTCGCGCGCGTCAATAATAATTCGTTTCATAATGTCTTATACTATAGCGCAACCACGGCATGAGGTATAATGAGCCAACAACACGTAATTTGAACGAAGGGGAAGAACGTAGCATGGCTAAACGAGCGCTCATTACAGGAATCGCAGGACAAGATGGCGGACATTTGGCAAAATTGTTACATGAAAAGGGCTACGAAGTTTATGGCGTTATTCGCGGCCAACTAGAGGCGAGCCACCCTCGTTATCAAGCTGTGCAAAAGGAAATGCCATACGTTAATCTGGTATTGGCGGACCTGCTTGATCTCGCTGCTCTGACGCGCGCTATGCAAGAGATTAAGCCTGACGAAATCTATAACCTCGCAGCCATCAGCCACGTCGGCTACTCTTTTAAAAATGCAATCATGACTGCTGACGTTACTGGCAAGGGTGTGCTCAACATGCTTGAAGCCATTCGCTTATCTGGTCTCGAGAAAACGGCCAAATTTTATCAAGCTTCGACCTCAGAGATGTTTGGCGGCCTTGATTACAATCGCCCAGAAAAAGGCTACACCGAAGCATCCTCATTTCACCCCCGCAGCCCATACGGTGTCGCCAAGCTCTACGGATTCTGGATTACCAAAAACTACCGCGAAAACTACAACATGTTCGCTGTGAGCGGCATTCTCTTCAACCACGAAGGCGAACGCCGTGGCCCAGAGTTTGTCACCCGCAAAGTGAGTAAGGCGGTCGCTCGCATTAAACTGGGCAAACAAGACATGTTGGAGCTCGGCAATATGGACGCTAAGCGCGACTGGGGTTACGCTGGCGATTATGTCGAAGGCATGTGGCGTATTTTGCAGCAAGAAAAGCCCGACGACTATGTACTGGCAACGGGCGAAACACACTCTATCCGCGAATTTTGCGAACTGGCTTTTAAGGAGATCGGCATTGATTTAGCCTGGCGCGGTACCAGTACGGATGAAGTTGGTTACGACACCAAGACCGAAAAGGTCCTCGTCAAAATTAACCCCGAATTCTTCCGGCCGTCAGAAGTTGACGTCCTGCTTGGTGACCCTGCTCGAGCCGAAAAAGAGCTTGGCTGGCAGCGCAAAGTCGACTTTCCTGGTTTGGTTAAGCTGATGGTAGAGCACGATCTCAAAACCGAGGCTTAAGCATATTTAGTTTTGAGTCGTATACCAGCTAACAAAATCTTTGACTGTTTGCTCGATTGGTATGGTTGGTTGCCAGCCTGTTTCACGGCTAAGGCGCAAGGAGCTGCCAATAATAATTGCTGGGTCACTGGCTCGTATGAGCGACTGGTCAACCTCTACGGTTACGTCCTTTACGCCTAAGGCTTCCTCAAGTAAGAGAAGAATTTGGCTACCACTTAAGCCTCTTCCACTACAGACGTTGTAGACCGTATGCTGTAGTTTTGATGCATCCGTTGTTGCCAATAGAGTGTAAGCTTTGACGACGTCACGGACATCAGTGAAGTCACGTTGGTTCTGAAGATTGCCAACCGATATACTGCTGACCCCAGAATCTTTAACGAGGCTTAACTGACGCGTCAAGTCTGGCAATATAAAACCAGGTAGTTGCCCGGGACCAATATGGTTAAACGGCCGAACCGTAATACACAAAAGCCCCCTTTTATTATATGCTTCGGCGGCTGCTTCCGTGAGCAGCTTGCTCTGCACATACGGGCTGGTATTGTTGGCGTCAACTAAGGGCGAATCCTCACTAAAAGGGGGCTGCCCAGTTGGGTCATAGACGGCTCCCGTACTGATGGCTAGGATTCGACAGGTTCGGAGATTTCTGTCTAAAAGTTCATCGCACAGGTTGCGAAGAATACCAACGTTAACATCTTCGTAATGGTGCGGATTGTCAAATGAGGCTCCAACATTGGCGAGTCCTGCGAGGTTAATGAGGCAATCAGCTTCTTCAAACGGGATATCCTTCAGCCCGGTCCGTTCTGTCAGGTCACAGGAAAAGTAAGCCTTCAAAATTGGTTCGAGGCCAGCATGGGGCTTGTCCCCTTGTCCAACGCCGATAACTTGGCAGCCACTGGCTTGGGCCTGGCGCGCCAAGTGTTGCCCGACAAAGCCGTTGATTCCGGTGATAATTATGGTCTGCACAGAAACACTATACCATTTGCTAGAAGCGCCCCTAAACACTTATACTAAAGGGATTGATGAAAGCATACATTCACAAGTTGCGAGCTAAGTATCGATACTCTACGATTCTGCTCAAACAGCTGGTTAAAACCGATTTTAGAATCCGTTACCAAAACTCAGTTCTTGGCTATTTATGGTCCCTCCTCCGGCCGCTTTTCCTTTTTATGGTTCTGTACATCGTCTTTGTGAAGATTCTTAAAACTGGAGGAGATGTGCCACACTTTGGGGTGTATTTGCTCCTTGGGATTGTCTTGTGGAACTACTTTGTTGAGGTAACTGTGGGTGGTGTCGCCTCGGTTGTTGGCAAGGGGGACCTTATGCGTAAGGTCAGTTTCCCTCGCTACGTTATTGTTCTGTCCGGTTCTGTCTCGGCCCTGATTAACCTAGCCTTTAACCTTTTAGTGGTGTCGCTCTTCATGTGGATCGGCCATGCCGAGCCAAACCGCTATGCCTTATTATTCCCGTTCATCATTGGTGAGCTGTTCTTTTTTTCACTGGCCACAAGTTTTATTTTGAGCGCGGCTTACGTGCGGTTTCGTGACGTTAACTATATTTGGGAAGTTTTTATTCAGGTAGGGTTTTACGTTACGCCGATTCTGTACGCCTTTACATACATAACCACCCGCAGTATGACGCTCGCTAAACTTATGATGATGAATCCTTTGGCGCAAATGATTCAGGATGCTCGGCATGGTCTGGTTACCAACCAGACCATGACGGCTGGTGACATCTACCAGACCCGCTTAGCGTACCTCATCCCTTTTGGGATTGTAATTGCCGTCGGACTCTTCTCGGTATTCTTCTTTAAAAAGCTCTCCCCAAGCTTTGCGGAGGATGTGTAATGAGTGACGTAGTGATTCGTGTCGAAGCAGTTTCCAAAAACTTCCGCTTACCACAAGAGAAATCAGGGACGGTTAAGTCGGTCTTTACTAACGTGTTTAAGCGGCGGAACCGAACCATAAAAACCCAACACGCCTTGCGAGACGTATCATTCGAGATAAAAAAAGGCGAGTTCTTTGGAATCGTCGGCCGTAATGGTAGTGGCAAGAGCACTCTTTTAAAGATGCTAGCAGGTATCTACCAGCCCACCAAGGGTCGTATTCATGTTGAGGGCAAGCTCGTACCGTTTATTGAGCTCGGGGTTGGCTTTAACCCAGAGCTAACTGGCCGTCAGAACGTCTATTTGAATGGTGCTCTGCTCGGCTTCAGTGAAAAAGAGATCAACGACCAGTACGAAGACATCGTTGAGTTTGCGGAACTCAAGCCATTTATGGACCAAAAGCTCAAAAACTACTCCTCTGGTATGCAGGTTCGCCTGGCTTTCTCGATGGCTGTCCGTGCCAAGGCCGACGTATTACTCATCGATGAGGTTCTGGCAGTCGGTGACGCTGATTTTCAAAGAAAGTGCTTCGATTACTTTAACCAACTAAAAGGTGGAGACACAACAGTTATATTTGTTAGTCACAACATGGATGCTGTCCGGGAATACTGCGACAGAGCTATGCTGGTCGATAAGAGCCGCATCGTTGACCTGGGTTCGACCGACGCAATTGCCGAAAAGTATTTGCAACTATTCGCCCAGGAATCTGCCGTCCAAAAAGGCGACGCCTCAAGTAAGGCCGACCGTTGGGGCAACCAATGCATACAGATAAAAGATATAGGCATAGACGTCACGCCAAAAGAAATTACAGTAACTCAGCTTATTCGATCTAATATCGACACACCTCGACCAATCATTGGCATACGCGTCCGCGACGTGACAGGGAGAGAGATTACAGGAACTAATACCAAGATTGAGAACATAAAGATGCCAGATGTAATCAAAGGGCAGTCATTGAAGCTAACATTTACGTTCCCAAATATTTTGCGCGACGGAAAGTATACTATCGACCCCGCAATTTTGTATGCCGATGAAGCGACAGTAGCGGACTGGTGGAACAATGCAATCTCATTTACTATCCAAAAAAAGCGACACTTGCCGTACGTAATTGACCCCGGTTTTGCAATAAATGTAGAGGAGCAGTGATGATTGACCCAAAAGCAATCACTACTTTTGCACAATACAATGAAGATGTCATTCTAGCTGCCTTGCTGCACGATGTCAGGAGCGGGTTTTATATAGATGTCGGTGCCAACTACCCAACAATCGACTCGGTCACTAAGTATTTTTACGACCGTGGTTGGCGCGGTATTAATGTTGAGCCCGTTAAACGACTCCATGCGGATCTCGAAAAAGAACGACCGAATGATATAAACCTGCAATGTGGTCTGGGCGAAAAAGAAGGTCAGGTTACTTTTCGTGAATACCCTGAGAAAGTCGGACACTCCACCTTTGAGATTAATCAAAAAAAAGAACACCACGAAAAGTTTAATGATTACGAAGTCCCCGTTACAACCCTAAAGAAGCTACTCCAGGAGTATAAACCGAAGAAAATCCACTTCCTCAAGATTGATGTCGAGGGCTACGAGTATGAGGTTGTTGCTGGCAATGACTGGACTAAGTACCGGCCAGAAGTAATCTGCATCGAAGCAAATCATATTGCAAAGGACTGGTCTCCAATTCTGTTAAAAAACAACTACAAACTATTTATTAAAGACGGGCTGAATGAATATTACGTCGCGGACGAGTCCTGGCAACGTACAGTGGGTTTTCCCGAAAGAGCTATCCTTTTGGACTACCATGCGCTTAAGCAGCACCAAGCACAGTCATGGGCCGCAGACTCCAAGGAACTTACCCGCCTCCATACACTTGTAGCCGATACTACGCATGCATTGGAGCGAGAAATGGAACTTCGAAAAGAAGCTGAACAACTCAGCTTGGTAAACAAGTCATACTTGGGTCGTATTCGACGCGCGGCAATCGGGCTGTCAACTGACTGGGTGCGATATCGAAAAGAATCTAAGAAGTAACTTCCTTAAATATCCTTTTGGCGGTCTTACTCCAGGGGTAAAGTTGTGCTTGCTTAATGCCTGCTGTCGCCATTCGGTGCACGTCCTCTTTACCTTCAAGCAACCGTAGGACGGTCGCTTCTAGTTCTGTTGAGTTCCCCACATACAACAGGCTGCTACCTGCCACCTCTTTTGTTGCTGCATTTTCGTAACTAACTACTGGACACCCATAGCTTAAGGCCTCTAGAACGGGCAGACCGAACCCTTCGTATTTACTCGGGAAGACAAAGGCGAGAGCGTGTCGGTATAACCAGTCTCGAGTGTTCTCATCAACGAAGCCCATAAAGATTATGTCATTTAAGTAAGACGATGTTTTTAGTGCATATTGGATTTCTTCAGTGGAAATATTCCATGGCCCTTGCATGCTGTCACCAACAAGCACGAGTTTAATGTCCCGACCCTGTGCACGCAACCTATTGAAAGCGGCAACCACATCCTCAAGCTTGCGTCGTCGGTCGGCTCCGCCAACAAACAATAAAAACGGAGTTTTTGGATCCAGGTGCATTGGTCTAGGCAAGTAGCCCCAAGAAGTAGAAACGTAGTGATGCAATGTTGGTACTTTTTTTGTACTATCCGGTAGGCTAACCCCGAGTGGCGTGACGGCAATCTTTTTGGCGGGGACAGAAAGATAGCGTTGGAAGTCTGCCTTTGTCTGCTCGGAGTTGGCCAATAATGTATCAGCTCGTTTTGAGATAATACGAAACTTCTCAAAGTATAGCCATCGCCGGACTTGGCAACGAAGCGCTGCCTTCCGGGAATAACCACGAGTTCTGGCGAATGAATACGACCATAAATAGTCCCAAGAAAGAACGTAAGGAATAATATCGTGCACAAAGATAACGTTCTTTACACCACGTTTTTTGGGTGTAGTTTGGTTTGGGTCGATTTGTAGGAACACATCCACTCCAGTGAGGTCGGACGACCGTGAGTCACCACGCCGTAGATCTCGCAAAGTATGCACAGCATTGTATGCGCTTACCAACATGTTTAGCCTGCCTCTCAGAACCCGGGTGGACTGTTTTGCTTTTCCTAAGTCGCGGACCTCGTATTGTAGTTCCTCGATATGCAGAAGGCTGAACGGATCAAAAACACCTTCTCCTAGCGGGTATATGTAAAAAACAAATTTTTGTTTTTGTGCCTCGACTGGGAGGTTATTGATAATGTTAATTAACGTGGAACCGATGCCACGCATACGGTGTGGGCCCTGTAACGGTGATAAATCGATCCCGATAGTCATTACTTAGCCTCCATTGCTGCATCTAGGAATACCTGGGCAGATTGTTCCCACGAAAACTCTGCGGCTCGAGCTGGCCCTGCTTTCTGGACAGAAGAGGTATATTTGTCAATATTGCTAAGGTGTTCAGACATTGTTTTTCGAAGTTCTTGCAAACTCTGGCTTGAGACCATTGTACCAACCCCACTAACAACCTCTGGCAAGGAAGAATTATTAGCTGTTATGACCGGGACACCACAAGCTAAGGCCTCCAGAGGCGGTATACCGAAGCCTTCGTAGTGACTTGGATAAACAAGCAGACTTGAACCAGAAATAATTGCCGGCTTATCTTCATCGCTAACGTATGAGGAGGGGCGAATAATTTCATAACCATCTTGAACCTTTGCAATGATCTTTTCAAAGAGCTTATCAGTTTTCCACCCACTTACCCCAACCAACAGAAGTTTATATTGTTTCCGAATAGCTTCCGGTAGGTCGCAATAGGCATCAACTAGCATGTCAAGATTCTTACGGGGCTCTAGGTTGGATAAGGCCAAGATATAGTTACCTTCGATGCCATATTTTTGCTTAACGTGGTCAATTTCATCTTGACTGCGCCGGTACATAACTGCACGATCAACAGCAGGCGTTGCTATAGCGACTTGCTCTCTATCTATACCGTAAAAGTCGATAATTTCTTTCTGAGCATTCTGAGAAATAGTAATAATCTTCTGAGTTTTAGCAATCGATTTTTTAACGGCATTTGACAGAAATATTGCGTTTCCTTCGTCAGAATACTGACGATGTAACTCGTAAGAGAGGTCAAAAATAACAAGCCCAGCATTTTTGCTAAACAACAAAGGCATGCCAACAAAGCGCGGAAAGATATAGGTTCCTCTGCCACAAAATAAATCGATGGGTGGTAGCCAACCACGATGCCAAAGTGCAGCCATGCGCCGGAACGATAAGGGGAAACGGACGAAATCGATATGTTTAAAATGGAATTTACTAAACTTGGCAAAAGTGTCTCGTGGAATAATAATCTTGATTACTGGTACCGGTTCACCACGATATTTTGCTTCATCGATCAGCGTGTCTAGTCCACGAATGATGCCAAGGATGTATTGCCCGACACCACTAAAGTGCCCATCGACCAAACCGAGGCCGTCAATAAATATCTTTTGTTGCTTCATATAAGGTAGTCTTATTCTAGCAAATATTATGGAGTAATGGCAGTGCTATCAAGTTAGTGTGAGGAGTTACTGGGCACCAGAGGTGCCAGTTGCCCAAACGGCACGGGTAGGCGAGTACAGCACGAGGTTACCGTCTTGTTGGATCACATTGCGCAGGTTGCTATTACCAGCTGTACCGCTTGACCACAAAGGCCTGGCAGACTTATCGTAAATCACCATGTTACCGTCCGGTTGTAGTATGAGGAAGGCAGCCGCACGTCCGTCAGTGCCAGTTGCCCAAACGGCACGGGTAGGCGAGTACAGCACGAGGTTACCGTCTCGCTGAAGCATGAGATGGTATTTGCCATCGGCGGTATCTATGCTTTGGCCAGGGTACATGCGACCCGGTGCAGTGAACCAGGTGTTTATGTACGCGAGATGGTCGGGGTTCTGGTTGGTTTGAGTAGCCCAGAGCGCAACATTCGAGGTGTTATAAATCACCATGTTACCGTCTGTCTGCAGTACCAAGCGTGCACCGGGATTACCGTTGGTGCCAGTTGCCCAAACAGCAACGTTATTTTGGTTGTAGACCACCAAGTTACCATCCGCTTGCATCACTAACCGTGTGCCGCCGGTATCACCGATGTTCCAGGTCACTACAAAATTAGAGTATAGAACTAGATTGCCACCACGTTGCAGTGTTAAGGCGCTTTGGGAATCGGGAGATAGCAGGTAGTCATCGGCACCAATTGACTGGCCGGAATTTAATGTTGTATTGATGCTATTGGAAACCGGCGCCGTACCATTCACGTTTATGGAGTAGTAGAGGCCGAGATCGTTTAGCCATGACCGTCCTTCGGCTACAAGGTTGAAGTATTGGTTATACGTGCCTTTAGTGGCAGGTGCTTGCATGGCAAATTCAAAGGTACCGATTTGGCCAGGAGGCACACTGCTTTCTAGCAGTTGAGCAGGGCGTGTATTGGATAGCCAGCCCGCTTCGGCAAAGCCGTTTGGTACATCAATTGGACGTGATGTACCCAGGTGCATAAAAGATTGATCCCAGGTTTGGGTGCCCATGTTACGTGCCTTGATGCGCATGTAGATTTTATTGCCTGGTGCAACGGTGGGGGTAGCGGTAAATTGTTGGGTGCGTGCGGCATCTGAGTAGGCCCATTGTCCTTCATACGACCAAGCCCAAGGGGTGTTAGAGTTTGGTGACCCAAACCAGTCGATATACATTCGCCAGAAGTTGCGGTTACCATAGGCGCTACAGCTGTCACCAGTGCCGTACAGGTTATTTAAAGCCGCGGCATTTGGCTGATACGGAGTGTAGTTGTAGAGTCCGGCGGTCGCTTGGTTTTGTATGTTGAGGTTGGTCCCGCCACAACCGGCATTCGGGTTGTACTGCACGTAGCTAGTGGTGCCCGCTCTGTAGTTAAATAGGTTGGCTTGTTTAACGTAGCGTTGGTATTGTCGAGCGCCATAGTAAACTTGCTTAAAAAATCCAGCGTAAGCGGGGTCGCAAGACGCAGTGTCGGGACAGCCGTAGCCGGTTGCTGCCTGGTATTGAATGCTCCAAGGCCAGTCGTCAGTGACAAGGCTTTGTTCTTTTTGGAGCAGAATAAGCAAAACCTTAGGGCTCACACCGCAGGCGTTTGAGACATCGTAGATGATTTGCGCAGCAGATTTTGTACCACCTCCAACAGTTCCGGTACAGTACGCATCACCAGGAGTGGTAGGGATGCTTTGACTAAAGTCTTTAAGACAAGTGTAAGGGGCGGGATAGCCATTGCTAGCACCATAGGCCGCTCGAGTGGTGCCGTGAGAGGGCTGTGTGCCGTTTGTGTCGCACACGGGAACTTTTGAATTAAGAAAGACCTGGATATCGTTAGCGCTCATCGTGCTTGGGTTGAAGAACACCGCATCATCGATAATTCGGCCGGCCATAAAGTCACTGCCCGAAAGCGCCAGAACAGGAGTATTCACGGCCATGGCGATCACGCCCAAGCTAACCGCTAGAAAGACAGTAAATTGTGCGAATTTCTTTAAAATCTTCACAGCTTTATTTTACCTCTATTGTCTTAGATTGCGTACTTTCGGTCGTAGCAGACTTATAGGTTACTTTTATCGTCCAAGAACCAGTACTCAGCGGTGGACTCCAGTTGATTGGGGCGCATTGAGTATAAGAAGCATTCTGGAAACCTTCCGACGCTCCCGTGACGACTTGGGTTCCCTTGGTGGCTGAGGCAGTACAGGTACCTCCTTCTTCAAAGACACCGGTAACATAAGCGCGAACGCCGTTTCCGGTCGCTTCGGTAATAATGATGGCACTTTGCTTACTTGAACCCGAAGGGTTGCCGGTGACCTGTGCCTTATCGTCTATGATCGCGTCCTTTTGTGCATCTGTTTGAGTTTTTTCTTCGGTTGTTGCAGGGTTGAGGTTTACAGGCTTGCCATCTGTGGTGGTTGGGGCAGCAGGTTTATGCAAAAAAATCCGATAACTTCCAAAACCAATCAAAAAAACTGCCAAAATAACAACGAGAGCCCAGATGAAGTATTTTCGTTTTGATTTGCGTACGGTTTTCATTTTTTGTGTCAGGTTTCCTCGAGAGTATGATACCACAATTAAGCATAAGTATCAATCTCTCGTTGGCTAGAAACTAGCTATTAGGTTTAAAGTCAGGGTGCAGTATAAAATAGACTCTATGAACTCCGTAAAATCCTATGCGACTAAGGCCTGGTTCCAGTGGCTTGTTGCGGTGTTGATATTCTTCTGTTTTTCGTGGCTGTATATGGGTCGGGGTATTACCAGCTGCTCAGTCAGTTCAGTTGCTGGGCTCGGCAGTGATAGTACGGGTGGTATGGCCTGGAACCAGTGGGTCGGCGGGAACGATTTTACTTGGGGAACCACCAATAAAAGTAATTACCCATTTGGCGAAAAACTTGATAAACCACAATTCATAACCTCAACCGTTTTTCTAGGTGCCTATAAGCTCTTTGCCACCTTAACAACGCCTATTTGTGGGCTGAACCTCATTATCTTACTGGGTTACATGTCTTCGGCTTTAATGATGTTTGGGCTTGTCAGGTGGCTACTTAAACGGTTTGATATTGCGGTTTTTGCCGGCTACGCCGCTGCCTTCGTTCCGTTTCATGTCCTTAAAGCCCAGAGCCACATTAATTATATATACGGTAGTATTTTCATTGCCCTGATATGGGTATTTTTGTGGATGATAAGTAAACCTTCGTACAAACGGTCCGCCTTGTTCGCGGCTGTGAGTGCGGTTGGCTTTTATTTTGACGGCTATTTCATCTTACTGAGTAGTTTGCTCATTGTCGGTTTGGTGGGATCTCAAGTGGTGGTTGAGCTATATCACTTGCTAGGTGCTCGTGGAAAACGGCAAAAGGCATTGAAGCAGTCTGCCGGGCGGCTTAAGTACACATTAGTGGCAGGTCTCATGCTCGGCTTATTGTTGCTACCAATTGCAGCTGTTTTTAAGTCCAGCGGAAGTGATATTAGTCAGTCGTTGGCTGCCGTAAGGAGCAATATAAAGGTAGAGACCCTATTGTACGGTGCTCGCCCGATTGAGTTTGTACTGCCAGCTGCTTCCAACCCGTTAATGAGCTCTTCGTATGGGGCATATCGGATGAGTAAACTACATGGTTCCAATTACTCCGAAGCGACCTTGTACGTCGGGTTTACGGTTCTACTGTTAGCCGTAGTCGGCGTGGTAAATGTGTTTAGTAAAAAGAAGAGGACAGCCAAGTTACAGAATATTCCGTACCCCGCATTGCTATTTATGCTCGGGGCAACTCTGCTGCTTTGTTTCGCCTTCTCCTTACCGGCTTACGCGTGGCTCTTTGGCCATTCTGTGCGTATGCCCTCGCTGCTACTTGTTAAGGTAACGGCCAACTGGCGCGTTCTATCGAGGATATTCTTAGTCATGGATCCGCTACTTATCTTACTGGCCAGTCTGGGCCTCTATTGGCTTACCAAAAAACGTTCACGCCTTGTGGGAGCTGTGATTGTTGTGGTTTGTGGCCTGGCGCTTTTCTTGGAATATCTGCCATCACCAATATCGAGTACGGGCGACCTATACAAGGAGACCCCACCAATTTACAAACAACTAACGACTGATGATTCCGTGAGAATTGTGGCCGAGTATCCCCTAGCTGATTTTTCCTATACCCCAACCATATTTACCTTCCAACCGGTTCATAAAAAGACTTTAGTAAATGCCAATGACGGTAGTGTGTCGAGAGGCCCATTCGACTCGAGTATTGCCGGTCTTGCTGACCCCCAAACGCTCGGGGTTTTGAAGAGTCTTAAGGTCGATGAAGTCATAACACATGGCTTCCAATTTGAGACACCAGAGCTACAATTGATTTTTAAGAATCAAAATTATAGCAGCGATGGAAAACTTAATCTCCCCGCGAGCTCCTACGCCTATAAATTTACAGATCTGGCTACGGCTGTCCCAGCGGCATTGGTAATTACTAAGGGTTATGAATCTTTGTATGTTGACGCGCACCAGATCAGCCATCGGTACATAACGAACCGAGCAACCATGCACTTACATCACTTTACTGGGGCTCCCAAGGCTAACTCGTATGTCGCCAGCTTCTCGGCCCTTTCGGCTTGCTCCAATCCAGCGCGGGTTACCGTTGAGCAGGAGGGGAGAGTGCTATGGACGGGGTTGGTCGATAAACAGCCCGTCCCGATTGCAGCGACGGTAGCAGATAAAGACTTTACAGTTAAGACCGAGCTTTGTTCAATTGAGGTGTCACACTTGAGCGCCACACCGCAAAATTAAGAAGCCTTTGGCTCTATGCCGGCACTACGGGTAAAGTCTTTGTAGCAATTATCGAAAGTGTATTGCTTACTTGATTCCCAGGCAGCCCGACGAAGCTTATGGTAGTTGGTAGCATCTGCCACAATCGTATTGATTGCATCCCCTAGGCCGGCCGTGTCACCTGGTGTGACCAACAGACCAGTTTCCTTATTGACGACGCTATCACGAAGCCCATCGCAGTCGTAGGCTATGGCTGGGGTACCTTGGCTGTTGGCTTCAGTTACAATTAGCCCCCAGCCTTCTTTGATTGATGTTACTAGAATCAGGGTAGCTTGGCGCATGAGGGCTAGTTTTTCGTCAAAACTAACCCGCCCCAAAACGGTGATGGCCGCTTTGTGGCGTGACTGATCGATATGCTCCATGACTTTTTGTGCGTAGGGGCCGCCATTGTCCCCAGCGATTGTGAGGCGTAGTGCCGGATTTGCATCTCGGGCAGATTCAAACCCTTTGACAGCATCGAGAGTTTGTTTCATCGGGCGCATTGCTCCTAGAATGAGGATGTTGTGTAGGTCGGTCTGCGCTGGCAAAGAAGACAATGGCTTGAGTTCAATGCCAACGCGGAAAACGCCAATACTATCCCGAGAGAAACCATATTTTTGCAGATCGGTTTTTGTGCTCTCGGATTCTGTCACGACCTGTTTATAGCGCATAGATAGTAAACGAAGATAAATAGGCTCAACTAGGTAGCCAATTAATGATAATGGGAAATGCATTTGGTAGAACCAGACGCTTCTGGCCAATTGGTAGGTCAGTAAAACGGCCGGTTTGCGACTGTAGAAACGTACACCAAACGGGATGGTATTCATCTCGTCGATGACGAGGTCGGCCCAATCGGAGAGCTGGTCTTTATATATACGGCGTGCTTTTTGGTAAACGGAAACTCTCCCCCCAGCCCGGCTAATCTCGACGCCACGATATTTCTCGTAGTCCAAAGAACCTTGATACTGCGCAGTAACAATATGAACGTGGTGACCGTTTTTAGTTAGATCTTGCACGAGATGCCAAGAGATATTTTCAGCTCCCCCGGCATGAGGATGTTTAATATCTTTCCAAGTAAACCAGACAATATTCATTTAGATTGATCTGAGACAATAAACAATGGTCGATTCTGAGTTTCATTATGAATATTTTCTACGTAGATGGCCAGTAGCCACTGGCAAATCAGTACCAAGCCGACCAAGAAACTGAGAAAGATTGCGAGGAGGCCTGTGCCCGTTACCGACAACTTAAGTGGGTCATTCAGGATATATTTATTGGTTACCAAAACTACGCCGGCGAGGAAGGAGATAAGCGTAACAATAAAACCTAAAAAGCCAGTTGCTTGCAAGGGTTTGGTCGACTGCGATGTAAATGAATGAAGCGCGAGACGCGCCAACTTGCCAAAGGTGTAAGTAGCCGCACCACTGTGCCTAGCGGGGGCTGTAAACTCAACGTAGCTGCGCTTAAACCCGAGCCAGTCTATTAGGCCGCGTGTAATTCGGTTACGTTCAGTGAGTTTATTGAATTCATCAACAACTTTACGATCAATTAAACGAAAGTCAGTTGCACCATGAATGGTCTTGGTGTCTGTGAGGCTGTTAAGGAGAAAATTGTGTAACTTGGAGCCATAACGCTTAACAAAGCCCTCCTTCTCATTGGCTGTTCGCACGCCGATAACAACCTCGGCGCCATTGTTCCACTCCGCCAAGAAATCGGTAATTTTTTCGACAGGGTGTTGGCCATCGGCATCCATGACGATGACAGCGTCACCGGTGGCGTTCTTGATTCCCGCAGTTGTGGCAGCTTCTTTCCCAAAGTTGCGCGACAGGCTAATGTACTTTACGGTGGCGTCATCTTTTGCGATCTGTTGAATGATACCCAGCGAACCATCGGAGCTGCCGTCGTCGACATAAATAATTTCTCGAGCAAGATTATTTTTGTCAAAAAATTTAGAAATCACGCTCTGATGCCAAACTAAATTACCGGCTTCGTTATACAGCGGTAATACAAGACTAATCAAAGGTTTTTTTGGGCGCATACCTTATTAAGTACCTCTTAAGTACCTTAATAATGCAGTATTTATGGAAAACACACAAGTAGTATATAACTGCGTGAATCTCCTATATAATTACACCCATATGAGATTAGACAATGTGTCGGTAATTATGCCCGCCTTTAACGCGGCACCATGGTTGCCTAAATCGATACCCCGCGTAGAGAAAGCACTTAAAAGAGCTGGTGTTAAGCACGCCGAGTTTATTGTTGTCGACGACGGGTCTTCTGATGACACGGCCAAGGTTGCCAAAGGGCTTAAGCTAGCTTATCCGGTTCGAGTTGTGTCACAACCGAATAGTGGTCGCTTTATGGCTCGCTATAATGGCGTTGAAGCAGCCAAGTACAAGTATATACTCTTCATCGATACACGTATTTACATTGGTGAGGATTCATTAAAGTATGTCGGGAGCAAGATTGACCCAGCGAAAAAAAAGGTAGTCTGGACGAGTCATGTCATTATCGACCGCGCCGGCAATCCATATGCTCGTTTTTGGGAAGGTTTGACGTTTATTGCTTGGCGAAGGTATTTTGCCAACCCGAGAGAACTGTCATATGGGATCAAGGAGTTTGATTATTATCCTAAAGGCACCACCTGCTTTTTTGTACCCAAGGACGTGATCCATGAAGCCAATGTTTGGTTCACGACCCAATCCAAAAATGCCAAAGCTGCCAATGATGATACCTTGCTCATACGGAGGATTGCCGAAAACTACGATATTAATTTAAGCCCAGAATTCTATTGCACCTATCACGCTCGGACCAACCTTAAGCAGTATTGTAAGCATGTCTTTCATCGCGGAAAAGTGTTTGTCGATGGGTTTTTGCGCCGTGACGGAAACCGCTTCTTTTGGCCGCTGGTAACATTCTTAATCATGTCACTGGCGATACCATTCGCACTGGCAGTATCCCCGCAGTACCTCGCTAAGTTCCTCATCGCTGCAATCGTTGTTTGGCTCTTGGAGTTAGCGGGTGCTTTGTTGGCAAAGGTTCCTTACAGAGACGCCTTGAGTTTATGGGTATTAAGTCCTTTATTCGCGATTGTATATGGGTTGGGTATTTGGAAAGCCGTCTTGGATATCTATGTTTTTGATCGAGGGGAGCATTAGCGCTTACGCGACGAGAGTGAGTAAAGATTAATCAGCAGACTGTACACCAGCAACGCCAACAGTAGTGAGCCCCAAAGTAGAAGAATCATACCGGTGAGAGTGTGTGCAAAAACAGCAGGCAGCGTTACGGTGAACGCAAACACAAGGCCCGCTAAAACAACACTCCTTTTTTTGCGCTGAACAAGTAGGAAGAAAGCATACAAGGTAGTAGCAACTAGGGTTAATTGGTAAAGGGATGCAAAGATAAGCAAGCTGCCTTGAGAGGCAAAACTTGCACCGAGCAGGATTCGCGTTGCGTAGTTTTTGGCTAACACCTCGCCAAGTACCACGGCCACGGTTAACGCTCCAAGTAATTTGTATGCCGTGCCAAGCACTCGGCGATTTACCGTTGGATTATTGATCTGTATCTCAGGCATTATGATCCATATAATCAAGAAAGAGACATAGTAAAGAGCGTTGCTAAGTACGCTGACACCGCTATAGACACCAGCCATACTAGGTTCAAATAAGGCTTTTGCAAGAGTTATGTCGTAGTTTTGCAAAAAGCTAAAAGTCCCGACGACTAGTATGCAGCCAAGAATGTACCGCCTAAGACTTAGTAGGTATCGAATCTCCTCGGGTTCTGATTTCTGAAACACTGTCTTTATGCTAGGTAGTTTAACGCCGGGGTAAAGCAACAGAATCACAAGCCCAACAAAAATACCACCGAGCATTCCCAGAATCGCCCCCATTGTGCCTATGGCCAAGGCCAGGCCTATAGAAAGAATAAGTTTAGCCAGGGATGATCCAGTGTTGTAAACCCCAATCCTGACCATCTCTTTATGTCCTTGCAAATAGCCCATCCATACCACTGCGGGGACGGCTGCTACAAGAATTGCAGATAAAATAAGAAAGGAACTAACATTCTCAATGTGCAGTAGGTTATGAAGGTAGGGCGAGAGGGCTACTAAGAGAACGGTTATGATTAAAAATATCCAAATCAATACCTTTTGAATGACCTCGGCATGAGCTTTAGCTTTGGCTTCTCCCTGGCTTTTCACCAAGTATATCGAAATAAGGTTAAAGGCTAATAACAGCCCCAAAATCTGATTTGAGATGGCCATAATAGCAGCGAAATCACCAAAATTTGCAGTATCAAGAATCCGCACCAGGATCGGGTAAACGGCATAGTTAAACATGGCACCAATCAACGATAGGATGACAAACAGGCTAGATCTGAAATAGAAGTTCTTGGCTTTAGGTATCTTCACTTCTTAGATAATAGTCTAGATTAATAATGCCACCAAGTTAAACCCGTTACATGTTGAAGTTGTTTTGGTATAGTTAAACGAATGCCACAATCAATACGTCAATCATGGTCGGTCTTATGGGCTTTGGGGCCGAAAGAGTTTGTTAATCGTTTGGGGGGCTACGCCAGCCTGAGGTTTAGAGGAGTTGAGGCATACCAAAAACCCTTAACAAAGTGTATTGGTGGTTACGCAAAGGAATGCAAAACATTTATTGATATTGGGGCTGCTGAGGGCGATATTGTCCATGCAATGGCACCGTTATTCGATAGTGTTATAGCTGTCGAACCAGCTCCTCATCATCAGCAGGTTCTAAAAGAGAGAAAGTTGAAAGGCTTACTCGGCAGCGCGATTCTCCTGGATTGCGCTGTTGGTTACGAGAATGGTACTGCAAAGTTGGGTCTATCCGAAACAAACCCCGATGACAATTCATTGTTCTTACGAAAGGACCTAGACAAGTATGTAAAGGTTGAACAAAAGACACTCGATACAATAATTGCCGAGCAGAAGGTTAAGCCACGGGTTGTAATTAAGATGGATGTGCAGGGCTTCGAGGGGTATATATTAAAAGGTGCAACAAAAACACTGAAGACAAAACCAGTGATCATAACTGAATTTTGGCCGTGGGGGTTAGTGCAAGCGGGGACCGACCCCCAAGCAATGCTAAATGACCTAAAGCAATACGGGCTTAATGTCAAATCACTATCAGGCCACACCTATTCGGATAAAGCCCTGGCAAGAATTGTTCGGCTCGGCAGGGAAGACAAATACGTTGTGGCTGACCTGTTACTAACAACTGAGAAGTAGTAAAGTATGAAAATCTCAGAATCTACATTTACGATTGAAGCCAATGGCTTTGCCGATGGCCCAGCCCAGCCATTTCGTGATTACCTACTTGAGCACGGTGCCAAAAAGGTCATCTTCATTAATCATCCTCTTGTTGCCGAGAGTGGCCATAAGCATATTGTCACCACCTACCAAAACAAGAAAACTTCCCAAAAGACATACCGCTTGCCCAACAAGCCGCCGTACACCTTTGTGCTTGATCCGTTTGTACCGCTTAAATCACAACCAACAACTGCCTGGTTTGGTTTTAATAATTTGGCAGCTTACAAAGGCTTAAAGCTCAAAAAGGCCGGTAAAGTCGAAAAGGTGTATTACTGGGCCGTTGATTTTGTGCCAAACCGCTTTGGTGGAAGCCCACTCACTAAGCTTTACAATGCTATCGATAAAAAAGTATGTCTTGAAGCAGACGGACGAATTGAGTTATCGGAGGCAGCTCGGGATGGTCGCACAAAATATCTTGGGCTTGATGCGGTGGCAATGGCCTCCACCGAACTTATCCCAATGGGAACTTGGCTTGACCGTGCAGACAAAACGACGCTGCGGTCGGGGCAGAAGAAAAAGGTCGTATTTATGGGGCATTTAGTTGAGCGGCAAGGGGTTGGTACGCTCCTGAAGGCCATGAAGATTCTGGTTGCGAAGGATAAGACGGTAACCGCAGATATTATTGGTGGCGGGCCTTTGCTAGACTCGCTCAAGCAGCAATCCAAACAACTTGGCCTCGAAAAGTACGTTACTTTTCATGGTTTTGTTAAGTCATACGATGACGTTGAGTCGCTGCTGGCTGGTGGCTCAGTTGCGCTAGCGCCCTACCAAAAAGACCCTGATAACTTCACGCAATTTGCCGATCCAGGCAAATTAAAAGCCTACCTCGGCGCGGGACTACCAATAATTTTAACTGAAGTACCGCCTAACGCTCGGCAGTTGGCTAAACAAGGCGCTGCGATCATTGTCGAAGATGACGAACAAACAATAGCAACGGCCATTAGCTCACTGTTCGCTGATAATAAAAAATGGCTTGCTATGCGACGTGCTGTATTAAAAGCTGCGGCAGAATTTGACTGGAACGTGATTTTTTCGAAAGCTTTGAAAAATCTAGGGTTTGAATAGGATAAAATTGTAGTTTCGTAAAGGGCTAAGCAGAGTAATCTTATTGAATACAGTGTCGTTGGCTTTGCCGATGCCCTGCAGTGAATCCGGCCAAACATGTGCTTCCGTAGTGTGTAGAGTCGCAGGTTTGCCGACGATACTTTTGAGTTTCTTGCGACTAAAATGTTCGTGCTTGGCAATCTTAACCATTCTAATATAGGAGATTGGGTTGTATCGGTTAGCTTCGATGACGATTACTTGTTTTTTGGCAATTTTGGCGATTTGGGCGAGGGTTTCCTCTGGATTATCGAGGTGGTGTAGAACGTCTTTTAGCATAACGACGTCAAAAGATTTCTCCTTATAGGGCAATTCATAGATAGAGGCATCATTAAAGGACAGGTTTTTCGGGGTTTTTATACTCCACTGTTCATGAACTTCCAGATCAACACCGGTAATTTTTTTCTTGGGTGATATTTCGGCCAAAATTCGGTCGATTGAGCCGTCACCACAACCCAGATCAAGAATGGTATTTCCTGCTGCATGTTCGTCGATGAATTTAGCAAAAACTTCCAGATGGTCCCGAATTGGCTTGGGTGGGGGCCAGCCCTCATAACCGGTTAAGTGCGAGCGACCAATAACAACATCGTAGTCTTTATCGGAAACGTCTTTTGGCTTAGGATGCGAGCGTTTTTTTTCTGTTGTCATGAATTGCCTATTTCCCCTTTTCTGTGTACCACTTGATAGTTTTTTGAAGACCTTCTGTGAAGGTTGTTGTCGATTCGAAGCCAAACTCGTTTTTAGCACGACTAACATCTAGTTTACGACGTGGCTGCCCGTTTGGTTTAGTTGTATCCCATTTGATAGCACCAGTAAAGCCGGTCTCTTTAACGATAATTTCAACCAGGTCTTTGATAGTAATTTCAAACGACGAACCAAGGTTGACAGGGTCGCTTTTATTGTACTTTTCGGCTGCCAACAAGATGCCTTCAGCGGCATCAGCGGCATACAAGAACTCTCTCGATGCCGATCCATCGCCCCACACCTCGATACTTTCCAAACCTTTTTCTTTGGCATCGACGCACTTCTTGATAAGAGCTGGAATAACGTGAGAATCGTGGGGGTCAAAGTTATCGTGGGGCCCATAAAGATTAACAGGCAGCAAAAAAATAGAATTAAAATTATATTCCTGTCGGTAGGCTTCTGATTGCACTAGCATCATCTTCTTGGCTAAACCGTAAGGTGCATTTGTCTCCTCGGGGTAGCCATTCCATAGATCATTCTCACTAAAAGGGACTGGGGTTAGTTTGGGATAGGCGCAGACAGTACCAAGCGCCACAAATTTTGGAATTTCTGCCAGCCGAGCGTATTCCATAAGCTGAACGCCCATCATGAGATTGTCGTAGAAAAAACTTCCAGGATGTTTTTGGTTAGCGCCGATGCCACCAACTTTTGCTGCAAGGTGTATAACCATGTCGGCGGGGTAGTCGCTATACATCTTTTTTATCGCCTCCCCATCAACAAGATCGTAGTCTTTATGACTCGGTGCGATGACCGTAGCACCACGCTTGTTTAGGGCATCGATAACGTAGGAGCCTAAAAACCCACTTCCACCAGTAACTAGCACAGTCTGTTTGCTCCAAAAACTCATAGTACCCTCATTTACTCTATCTACCATAACAAACCGTTTCGTAATTGTTAAGGGGACTCCAACAATGGGTCTCGAGATTATGAGATATGTTAGTATAAACGAATGATTGTCGTAATTATCGCAGGCGGATCGGGGACGAGATTATGGCCGCTATCAACACCGGATTATCCAAAACATCTCTTGTCTTTGACGGGCGCTAAATCGCTCCTAAGTTACACCTACGACCGTGCCAAAACAGTTAGTAAAAATGTCTATATCGTGACGGATGCTAGCCATGCGAAGCACGTCAAGGAACAGCTCCCCGAGCTGAGCGAAGATGCATTTATTATTGAGCCGGGTCGCCGAGGGACTGCTAGTTGTATTGTTGCAGCCTTAGATCGTATCAGCCGAAACCACGATGACGATGAGCCGATTGCGTTTGCAGCCGCAGATCATTACGTGCGTGACACCAGAGGCTTCACGCACTCATTCAAAATTGCCGGCGAAGCATCCGCTAAAGCCAAGCGTATTGTGCTGGTTGGTGTTGAGCCCGATTACCCAGCAACGGGTTTTGGGTACATTCAAAAAGATGGAGTTTTTGATGAAAAAAGTTTTATTTTCAACGTCGACTCTTTCAAAGAAAAACCAGACTACGATACGGCATGCGGCTACTTGGCTAGCGGGAATTACCTCTGGAACTGTGGCTACTTTGTTGGGTCTGTCGCAACCTTTGTGGAGAGCATGAAAACTGCCGCGCCAAATTTGTTTGAGAATTTCCAAAAACTTCAGGCCACCAAAAACCCCAAAGAATTTAATGAAGAATACCTTGGCTTTGAAAATATCTCAATCGACTACGCCTTAATAGAAAAACTCAATAATCTCCTCGTCTTACCAGCCAGTTTCGACTGGATGGACCTGGGTTCCTATGGAGACTTGCACAAGGCAGTTGAGAGTGACCGGAAAGGCAATCATGTGGCTGGCGGTCAAGTTGAACTCGAAGACGTTAACAATTCTTATGTGCGCAACGACGAAGATCGTCCGCTGGCAGTTATTGGCCTCGACAACGTAGCCGTCATTAATACCCCGAATGGGATCTTGGTGACTCGCAAAGACCTGGCCCAAAAAGTTGGCGATGTCAGCAAACGTTTTAAAAAGGAGAAGTAATGAAAAAAGTTATCGCCTTTGACCTTGATGGCACGCTGGCTGCTAGTAAATCACCATTAGCCGACCGTATGTCGGAAGCCCTAAACCGCCTACTTGATAACTTTCAAGTATGCGTTATCTCTGGCGGCAAGTTTGAACAGTTTCAAAAACAGCTACTATCTAATCTCAAGGCAAGCCCCGACAAGCTTGAAAAACTACATTTAATGCCGACTTGCGGTACTCGATATTACAGCTATAACTTGGCCAAAAAAGACTGGGACCAAGTTTACGCCGAAGACTTTACGAAGGCCGAAAAAGACAAAATTATTGATGCCTTGAACAAGGGGTTTGATGACCTCAATATGCGAGAGAAAGAGGTATACGGCGACACGGTCGAGGACCGGGGTAGCCAGGTGACGTTTTCAGTTTTGGGACAGGATATTGTTGATGTACTGGGCATGGAAGGGGTTGAACGCAAGGAAGCATGGGATCCCGACAATGCCAAGAAAAACAAATTGCGCGACTACATCGCCCCACTTATCCCTGAGTTTGAAGTTCGTGTTGGCGGCGTCACTTCGATCGATGTTACCAAGCTTGGTATTGATAAAGGCTATGGTATGCAAAAACTGATGGAGCTGCTGGAAGTTTCTAAGGACGACATGCTCTTCTTTGGTGATCGCCTGGCAGAGGGTGGCAACGACTATCCAGTCAAAGCCATGGGGATTGATTCACTCGAGGTTTCCAGCTGGCAGGACACCGCCCTGGCCCTCGAAGCCATTCTGGCAGTTGTTGAGGACTAAAACATGGTATGGCGGCAATTCATCCGCTACGCCGTAAGTGGCCTCGTGGCATTTGGCGTCGAATATGGTAGTTTCTATCTGCTATTTGTTGTTGGCGGCATGTACTTGTTGGCGGCCAATGCGCTGAGTTTTTGTTGCGGGCTTATCACTGCCTTCATGTTGAATCGTCTTTGGGCATTTAGTGCGCATGAATATAACAAAAAGGCCAGCCACCAGTTTGGTTTTTACGCCACATTGGCTTTGGTCAACTTATTTCTAACCTTGGCAATTGTTGCCGGGCTCAAGTGGTTGGGCATCAAGCCAACTGTTGGCAAGCTGATTGCTATGGTTATTACCTCGAGCTGGAATTTTCTGCTACTTAAGTTTTGGATCTTTGCTCACGCCTGAGCGGAACCTGCTATATTGGTGACATAATCAAGGAGGATCTATGGCCAAGCTACTAACCTTACCCGGACTCATTGATCCTCATGTGCACCTGCGCGACCCTGGCCAGACTCACAAAGAAGACTTTTTGACGGGCACCAGCGCGGCCCTGGCTGGTGGCTACACCACCGTGTTTGATATGCCCAACAACGCTGAACCCATCACCACCGCAGAACGGCTTGATGCCAAGATTGCCAGTGCTCGTAAACAAGTTGTTAGTGATATTGGCTTTCATTTTGGCACGCTCGGCGACAACTTTGATGAGTTCAGCAAAGTCGTCGATAAGGTGAGTGGGCTCAAAATCTATATGAACGTTACCACCGGTGGCTTTATTATTGATGCCGACCGTTTGATTGAAATTTACAAAGCTTGGCCCGGCCACAAGCCGATACTTCTGCACGCCGAAGATGATGTTTCAGAAATCGTCATGCGCACCCTGGCAGCCGTGCCCAAGCAGACCCACATCTGTCACGTCTCCAGCCAAGCCGAGTTGGAGTTCGTGATGCGCGCCAAAGAGGCTGGCCTGCCAATCACTTGTGGCGTTACCCCACACCACCTGTTCTTGACCAACAAAGATGCTGACCAGCTTGGTCCCTACGGCCACATGAAGCCCTTTTTAAAGCCGGCCAAGGATCAAAAGTTCCTCTGGGACCACCTGGACGCCATCGACATTATTGAGTCCGACCACGCCCCACATACAAAGGCCGAAAAGGACAGTGATACACCGCCATTTGGCGTCCCCGGGCTAGAGACAATGTTGCCATTGATGCTAACGGCAGCCGAAGAAGGGAAGCTAACGCACGCCCAGGTTATCGAGAAGCTCCATGCCAACCCCGCGCACATCTTTAACGTTACTCATGACGACACGACTATGGTTGAGGTTGCCATGGAAGAATACGTCATTGATAACGACGATTTGCTCACCAAGGCCGGTTGGAGCCCCTTCGCCGGGCGTCATGTTGTTGGCAAGGTTAAAACAGTGCACTTGCATGGAGCCAAGGTTTTCGAAAACGGTCAGGTGCTGGCTCAGCCTGGCAGCGGCCAGATTATAAACTAGCTTTGACTTCAGCCGCCAGGCCAGGATTCCACATCGCTGCGGTTGCTGATTGCACGGCATCAGCGCCAGCAGCACGGTATTCGGCAAAGTCGCCAGCCGACATCACGCCACCAACCCCGATAATTTCGTAGCTCAAACCCAGCTTCTTGCGAATAGCATCCAGCCGTTTAACCATATCCAGCCCAGCCCACTTAATGCCAGCACCACAGACGCCACTATTGAGGCGGTTTGGCCCGGGTAGAGCCTGTTCACCGTTTTCGTCTACAACTGGAGCCGAGATAGTGTTAATCGACGAAATGGCCGAAATATAGGGTGCTATGTCGGTAATGATTGTTTCTAGTAGCTCCTGTTGTTCCTCCGAAAAATAGCCGAACTTAGCCACTAATGGCAAATCGCCAATCCGTTCGCGGGTCTTCTTGCAAATACTGACGACGGCGTCGTGGGTGTAGCAAAGCACGCCCTCGGTGGCGACATTCGGGCAGGAGAGGTTGAGTTCAATGGCCTCAACACCGGTGCTGGCCGCCAGTTCAGCGGCAGCGGCGAAGTCATCGTAGTAATCATCGGCTGAGCCACCTTCTTTAATGGTGCCGACCACACTCATTATTAATAGCTGTCCTTTGCCTTGTGCCTGGACGGCTTTTTTGAGGTCATCAACCCAAAAGTCGGGGCCGCGCGAGGGATTACCAAACGAGTTGGTAATCGAAAGCTTATCGAGTGGTTTGTCGGTATCAATTGTGCCGAGCTGTGGCTTGGCGGCTTTCTCGAGTGTAAGGTCTCCGTCCACATTCAAGTAGAGGACATTAGGGAACTGATTGCAATCAAACGGCACGCTCCGTTGGGTTTTGTAGCAAACAATGTCAAAACCTTGCTGGAAGGCGTAGGTGGTGTGTTTGCTGTTCAGTAATGGGCCGGCAGGGATACCAAAGGGCGAGTAAACCTTCTTGCCGAGAAATGTGAAGCTGGGTTCGCCCTGGTTCACATAGGGAGTATTTTCTTGCAGGAGCGGGAAAGGCCCATTGTCAAAGTTATCGTCGAATGTTTTGGTCGGATCATACAGAACAGCGGGCTTGTTAGTCATGCTTGGCTCCTTATGTTGCTACATGTATAGTAATGGAAATACTATGGATTTTAAACGCAAACCAGTAAACCTTGCCGCAAAAGACCGAATTTTTGTGGCCCTGGACGTTGATACGCTCCAGGAAGCCAAACAAATGATGGACAACTTGGCGGGGCTTGTCACCAATATCAAGGTTGGCCTGCAATTAGCTACTAGCACTAGCTGGGCCGAAGTGGTGGCTGCTGGACACGAGCGAGGCTTTAAAGTCTTCTGCGATAGCAAATTTAAGGATATTCCTAACACTGTCGAGCACGCCGCCGCGGCCTTGACTCACCACAAACCAGACTTTTTTACTGTTATGGCCGACAACAGTATTGATGCCTTGCGGGGCATTCGGGCAGGTGTTGATGGTGCCGCCGAAGCTTCCGAAAAACCAAAAATCATCGCTGTTACTGTCCTGACTTCGATTGGTCCCGAAGAATGCCAGTCCATTTATGGTGGTGACGTCCAAACCAAAACCAAGTTATTTGGCACCAATGCCATGCAGGCAGGCCTGGATGCAATCGTTTGCTCACCCGAAGAAATCGAATTATTCCGTAGCGACGAAGCCTTTAATGACACGCTCATCATTACCCCGGGTGTCCGACCGGCCTGGGCCGCCAGCAACGACCAGAATCGTTTTGCTACACCTGGTGACGCCATTAGACGAGGTGCCGACATGCTGGTTATCGGTCGCCCGATTACCCAGCCCCCAACCGAAGTTGGAACTTCCCAAGAAGCTGTTCAGCGAATCATTAAAGAAATCGAGGAGGCCCTACAATGAGCGGAGTATCAGAACAAACCAAACGAGACGTGGCACTTAGTTTACATAAATTTGGAATCTTACAGTTTGGCAGCTTTACATTAAAGAGTGGGCTCGTCGCGCCGTTTTACATTGATATGCGTATTGTGCAGTCTTTCCCCGAGGCACTGCACAGTATTACGGCTATCTACGCCGAAATGCTCAAAGACCTTCCCCAGGACGTTTTGTTGGCTGGTATCCCCGAAGCCGGCATCCCCATCGCCACCGCTGTTGGGTACGAAACCAACCGCCCGCTCATCCAGCCTCGCGCCAAACTCAAAGAACACGGCAAAGGCAAAGCTATTGAAGGCGAGTGGAAGCCTGGCGACAAGGTCGCTATCATCGATGACCTGGTCACCAAAGGCGATTCTAAGATTGAATCAATCGCTCAGTTTAAGTCGTGCGATCTAGATGTGATTGGGTTTTACTTGTTGCTCGATCGCGAGATGGGCGGCAAAGAACTGGTCGAAAAAGCCGGTTATAAAGTGACAATCGCCATGACGATCACAGAAGTCATTAATATCTTGCTGGAAGAAAAGAAGCTCAGCCAGACGCAAGCTGACGAAATGCTCGCGTTCATCAACAGCTAGATACTAAACAAATACTCGAGTAGCGCCATGCGCATGTACAGGCCATTTTTGACTTGGGCAAAGTAGCGGGCCCGGAAGTCTTGGTCGACGGCCGGGTGGATTTCATTAACACGCGGCAAGGGATGCAAAATAATGGCGTCTTTCTTCATCTTTTTAACAATTTGCGGGGTGAGGATGAAGCTATCTTTAAGCGCTTGGTAATCCTGGATAAATTTAAAGCGTTCTTTTTGGACGCGGGTCATATATAGCACGTCGAGCTCACCGATAATGTCATCCCAATTGTCGCAAAGCGTATAGGGCGTTTCGTGCTTCTTGAGGATATCAAGATACTTTTTAGGGAGCTGTAGTTGCATTGGTGCAATCAAATACAGCTCGACTTTGTACAAAGCCAACAGCTGGATAAATGAGTGAATGGTGCGGCCGTTTAACAGATCGCCCACCATGCCAATCTTGAGGCCATCAATGGTGCCGTGCTCCTTTTGGATTGTATATAAATCGAGGAGGGCTTGGCTGGGGTGTTCGCCGGCACCATCACCGGCGTTAATGACCGGCACATCCGAAACAGCGGCAGCCCGATCAGCCGAACCAACCTCGGGGTGACGAATGACAATGCCATCGGCGTAGGCGTTAAGGGTCAAGATGGTGTCCTCAAGACTTTCGCCCTTCTTGGCGGAAGAAAAATCCCCGGCATTTTCGACGGTAATGAGTTTACCGCCTAAGTTCTGAATGGCCGTCTCAAAAGAAAGTCTGGTGCGGGTGCTGGGCTCGAAAAAAATCGTCGCGATGGTGAGGTGTTCGAGTGGCTTGGGGTATTCTGCCAGCGGCATGGCCGCAAAGTCAGCCGCTCGTTTAATAAGTCTGTCCAAGACGGCTTTGTCAGTGAACTGCTCGGTCGCTATGGCGTGTTTCATATCTGGTTTTGTCCGTCAAAAATAGCCGAGACGGATAAACCAGAGAAACTGGCGCTGATGGCATCGGCGATAAGTGGGGCAATCGAGAGTACTTCAATTTTGGCGCCGATAGGAACCGGCAAGGTGTTGGTGACAATAACTTTAGTGAAGGCTGATTTTTCAATGCGCTCCAAGGCAGGGTCGGACAAGATGCCGTGGGTAGCCAGGCCATAAATCTTTTTAGCACCGTGTTCGGCCAGGAGGTCAGCAGCAGCACAAATCGTCCCGGCTGTATCGATCATATCGTCGATAATGACACAGGTTTTACCCTTTACGTCCCCAATTAAGTACTTGGCCTCAACGCTGTTGTGTTTGGTATGAGAGCGCTGTTTATGGATGATGGCGATGGGGCAGTCGAGAGCGCTGGCGTAGCGTTCGGCTGATTTAACCCGACCGGCGTCTGGGGAAACAATAACCAGGTCTTTTTGGAGATTCTTTTTAATGTAATCACGTAAAACCGGCGCCGCAATTAAATGGTCAAACGGTCCGTTAAAGAAACCCTGAATTTGGCCAGAGTGGAGGTCGACACTCATGATGCGGTCGGCACCGGCGCTGGCTAACATATCAACGATTAAACGAGCCGCGACTGGTTCTCGGCCACTGGCCTTGCGGTCTTGGCGGGCATAACCCAAAAATGGGCAGACGGCAGTAATAGAGTGAGCCGAGGAGCGTTTAGCAGCATCAATCAGCAGGGTTTGTTCCATGATGGCATCATTCACTGAACCGCCGCCGTGAGCTTGGATAATAAAGACATCGCTCCCGCGCACCGACTCCTCAAGCTTGCAGCTAACCTCGCCATTGGCGAAATTTCCAAGCTTGGCCTTACTCAGCGAAATGCCTAATTTCGCCGCAATCTCTTCGGCTAGTTCAGGATGGGCGCGCCCCGTCAGGAGCTGTAAGCCGTGCTGTGCAACCTCAATCATTGCATCCAGTGTATCATGGCCCCGCAAGCTAGATTGTTGTTTTATAAAACGCCCAGGCGGCCAGCCCCGAGTAGGTAACAAGCTCTCCGTTGCGAATCATTTCGTCAATTTCTTGTTCGGTGAACCAGTAATCTTCAAGTTCTTCTTCGATGTCTTGGGTCTTTGAGGTGTCCTCGGAAATATTGGTTGCCAAGAAAACGAAGAACTTACTATCTTTACGACGATTATCAAGGTAGTACCACCCCAACAGCTTTAAATCACCCTTGAGTGACGATTCTTCGGCCAGTTCACGAGCGGCGCCGTCTTGAGGAGATTCACCGTCTTCGATTGCTCCACCGGGCACTTGGTATAACCATTCATTTGGCGGATAGCTATACTCTCGTTGCAGTAGAATCTTGCCCTCAGTGTTAACAGCCAGAATACAGGCGGCATCCTTGTTTTTGGCAAAACGTACGTATTGGGTTTTGTGGCCGGAGGGTAGCTCGACTTCATCTTCGTAAACAGTTATTCGTGGATGCTCCAGGAGCAATTTTTGGGACAGCTTCTTCCACCGAGTGTTACTTGGCATGGTTATTCTCCGTGAATTTTACGATAGTGCTTGCGAACTTTTGCTTGAAATTTTCTGTCGAGAACGCCCGGGCGTGCTCTCGCAAACGAGCGGCCTTAAACTTGCTGGCAGAAAACTTTTGCAAACTTGCAGACAAAGATTCGACTGTTTGTTCGGCAAAAAATTCACCAGTGACGCTGGGTTTCACGTAGTCCAAGGCGCCGCCGGCTTTGTAAGCAATAACTGGGGTGCCGGCGGCCATTGCTTCGACCGGTGTGATGCCAAAATCCTCCAACGCAGGGAAGAGAAAGGCTTCGGCATGTTGCATGTAGCTGACTACGGCTGCGCTATCGGCATTATCATCAAAGTGCACACTCGGACCGGCTATTTTGACGAGCTTGGCATGGTCTGGCCCGCGCCCAACAACCATTAATGGCAGGTTCAATTGAGTACAAGCAGCCACCGCTAGGTCAATGCGCTTATAGGGCTGCTGCCGCCCAACCACCACAAACCCGCCACGCTCGTGCGCCTCGTCGCTTATAAACCGCTCAACGTCCACGGGTGGGTTAATGACTACCGAATCGCGCCCGTAGTAGGTTTTGATGTCAGTCTGGATATGAGTCGAATTGGCAATGTAATAATTGGGTCCTTTTGAGGCACGCAAATCCCAGCGACGCAACGGCCCAACCAATAGCTTAAGGCCCAACCGAGCCAAAGGGTTAAAAACGCCAAAGCCTGGTTCGGCCAGGTACTGATTGTAGTTGCGCCAATAAAAATGGGTTGGCGTGTGGCAGTAGCAAACATGCGTTGCTCCTGGCCCAACGCGAACGCCCTTAGCCTCGCCATTGCCGGAGCTGCTAATCACCAAATCATAACCCGTTAGGTCTAGGTGCGAAAACCAATGCTGTCGTAGGACTGGCAGAAACTTACGCAGGGCCGAGAAGGGCCAGTGTTGCAGGTAGCCGGTTACTACTCTGGCTGGTGCCAGTTTTTGTCGCCATTCATCAGAACAGTAGCTCGTGTAAATAGGTGCGTCGGGGTAGAGCTCGCTAATGGCAGCGACGACCTTTTCGGCACCTCCGCCCACAAACCAGTCATGAACGATGGCGACCCGGAGTTCTTTAGCTGCCACTAAACAGTACCCGCACGGTCTTTAACAGGATCACGATGTCATTCCAGAAGGTCCAGTTCTGGACGTAGTACATATCCAGCTTGCGACGCTCATCAAAGCTAATGCTGCGGCGTCCTGATACCACGGCCAACCCGGTTAGGCCAGATTTAACGCTGAGGATGGCATGGCGCTTTTCGTAGACGTTAAGTTCCTGGGGGATTAACGGACGGGGGCCAACCAAGCTAAGATCGCCTTTAATGACGTTGAGTAATTGCGGCAATTCATCAAGACTGGTAGCGCGGATCAAACGACCGATACGGGTGATGCGTGGATCATTCTCCAAGAAGTCCCCGTTCTCACGGTACTGTTTGCTCAGCTCGGGCTTGCCCATAAGCTCAAAGGACTCCTCGGGGGTGATACCAGTGCTGTAACGGCCATGCATAGAGCGAAACTTATACAATTTAAACTCTCGGTTGTAGCGTGTTAGGCGGACATGGCTGTAGAGGACGGGGCCGCGACCACCAAATAACTTGATGAGAAGCGCAGTTAAGAGCATCAAAGGGCTGACTAAAATGAGCACCGGTATAGTGACAGCTAAGTCGAATAAACGCTTGACGATGCGCCCCCAGCCAATTAACGGCGTTTGGTGAATCGTAATAACCGGGACGGAAGACAGGAACAAATCCACTTCGATATTACCGACGAATAGCTCGGTATTACCGGGGATGAAGCGATATGAAATGTGGTGCTCCTGAGCATAGTTCATGATTTCGTCATTACGGTCTGTATCCTTGTAGAGTTCGGTCTGAATGATGCTATGAATTGTTTCCGACTTCAGCGCCTTAAAGGCTTGCTCGGCGGTATGAAAAACGGTGATATCGTTGTAGTCAGCCTGTGTGAAGCTCTTGCCGCCGACCACGCCGACCACGCGGTAGCCGGTTGCCCGACTATGGCGCAACGACCGCACCAGTTCTTTTGCAATGTCGGTGTCGCCAATTATCAAGACGTTACTAATGCCAATGTTATAGCTAAACAACATGGTGCGAAGGGCTCGGGCTAAATTACGAAAGATAACCAAAAACAAAAAGGCTAAGCAGAAACCGTAGATTGGCACCAACTTTGCTGGAAAAATTGGCTTGACCGACATAAAATCAACAGCAATCACAAATAGTAGGCCGACAAACGAGCCCATAAACAGCCGCCCCAGTTCACTAAAGCGCTTTTCGTAAATGTTCCGATTATAGAGGCCAATTAGACCGAAGATGAGAATCCAGAAGGGAAGCAGCAGTAGGAAGAGCTGAAGGTAAGTAACTGCAGGTACAGCTTGGGTAATCGCTTTATCACTAAAGGTGACTCGCAACAGATAGGCGCCGACAAAAGCCGCCACCAGGGCTAAAAAGTCGCCGATGACGAGGCAAAAGCTATAGACGAACGAGGCATTATTCTTCATTGGCTATATACTAGATTGTAACATCTATGAAGCAATCTGCCGCCCCTACAAAACAACCAAGCCAATTATCGTTTTTGGCAAGCTATTTGATTACGGCGATTCTGGTCTTGTTACCGTTCCATGCGCTACTAACCACCTGGGTCGGTAGTAACTTTGGTCATCTTGATGCCTTCCGAATCTGGAAGGAGTTATTACTGGTTCCACTCGGAGTCTACGCAGCCGTTCTGGTGTATAAAAGACCCGCGCTGTATAAGCGTTGGACGAGCTCGTGGCTCGTCTGGCTGAGTCTGGCCTATGGCCTGCTCTTTGCTGGCTTTGCTCTCAAGCTTTTGTGGAGCCACCAAGCAGCCAGCGCTGCGATTGTCTACAGTCTGCTCAGTAACCTGCGCTTTGTGTGGTTCATGTTGGTGGTTTGGGCGGTAACTTATGAAAATCCCTTTGTGCGCCGATATTGGGTCAAGATTGTACTGATACCCGCGACCCTAGTCATCGGTTTTGGTCTGGTACAGAAGTTCTTGTTGCCGGCTGACTTTTTGCGACATTTTGGATATAGCCCTAAAACCATCCCGGCCACAGAGACGGTTGACCAGAAGTTAGATTACCGTCGGATTCAAAGTACGCTCCGTGGTGCCAACCCGCTAGGGGCATACCTGGTTATTCCGATTACGACCGCGATAGCCTACATGCGTAAAAAGAGCTATCTTTGGATTTTTATTGTCGCCGCATTGGTCACATTGTTCTTTACCTACTCCCGGAGCGCGGTAATCGGTCTAGTCGTCGCCGGGGCTTTCTTTGGCTGGCATAGTCTGCGGAACAGCCGATTGCGACACGTGCTATTGGGCGGCGTTATTGTCGGCGTACTGCTTTTGGCTAGTCTTACCTGGCTGCTGCGAGACAATAATACGGTACAAAATACCCTGTTTCATTCTGACGAGACATCTCGTTCGAGCTTGAGTAGCAACGCGCAGCGCACAACTGCGCTTGGGACGGCGGCGCGAGATGTCTGGCAGCAGCCTCTCGGCCGTGGTCCTGGTACGGCTGGTCCGGCTTCAACCCGCAATAATGTCCCCCCGCGGATTGCCGAAAATTATTACCTACAAATTGCTCAGGAGGTTGGTGTTATTGGGTTGGCTTTATTCATCGCGATTAACCTTTTGGTAGTTTGTCAGTTGTGGCGACGGACCGACACCTTATCTCGCGTTTTATTGGCCAGTTTTGCGGGTCTAACGGTTGTTAACCTCATTTCTCATGCCTGGGCTGATGATACGCTTGGCCTGTTGTGGTGGGGATTGGCTGGTGCAGCCCTAAGCGCACCTGATATACTGAAGCGTAAGCATGAACAAAAAGCAAAAACCAAAAAAATCTGAGCTCGTCCGCATAACCGAGTATTTCATTAGTGGTGGCGCTTATTTCTGGAGCGGCTACTTTATCATCGTATTCTTAACACCGGTAATCGGGTTGTGGTGGGCAAACCTGCTCGGCAATGGAGTCGGCGTGACTATTAATTTTATCCTGGAACGCTATTGGGTGTTTAAGAATCCCAACAGTAAAAAGCTTACCGAGGTGAGCACCAAGTACGTGATCTACACCGGCTTCAACTTTCTCTTAAATTACGCCATTTTACGTGGTCTACAAAGCATCGGCGTTCAAGTGGCGATCGGACAATTCATCGCCGCCGGTTTCTTTACCTTCTGGAACTACTTCTGGTATCGCAACTACATATTTAAGGGTAAAACGCACCACAAGCGAATTCATCATCATGCCTGAACCTGTCAACGACCAACCCGAGTCACTACGTCCAACAAAGAAGCAAAAGGAACTACTGACCTTTATTGAGGCCTTCATTGCCGAACATGGTTATAGTCCGAGCTACCGCGAGATTATGCGCAGCTGCAACTATACGTCGGTGGCTACGGTTGCTCTGCATGTCAACAGCCTCATCAAACGCGGGCATCTCAAAAAACGCGATCACGCGGCCCGTTCACTCGAAGTAGTTGAGGCGCCCAAAACGCCGACCCTCGTGACGAACCAGGTGAAGCCCGGGGATGAAAAATGGCTGGTCGACAAAATCGATCATTATTTTGCCCAGGCAGAGGAGAATAAAGCGCTTGGTGACACCGAGATCGATCAATTATACGTGTTAGTTGGTGCCCTCAAGGTGCTTGGTCTCGATGGCGCGGCGCAAAGTTTTATTCCGCGTTTGTCTGAGCTCAAAAAGCGCTATACTAAGTCGGTATGACGATTCTACAAGCAATCTTTTTGGGCCTCGTTCAGGGCTTCACCGAGTTTATTCCAGTTTCCAGTTCAGGGCACTTAATTTTGGCGCGCCATTTTATTAACATGCCCGTCACCGGGTTGACCTTTGATGTCGCCCTAAACATCGGTACTCTTGCTGCTTTGGTAATCTACTTTTACAAAGACATCTGGCTGCTTACAAAAGCCATCTTTACAAAACAAAAAGAAACAAGATTGGCTTGGATGCTGGTGATCGCTACTGTCCCTGCGGTGATTGCCGGGGTACTGCTAGAAAAATCGGCCGAAACGGCCTTTCGTTCGCCAAGACTGGTCGCAATTAACCTGTTAATCGTGGCGATTATTATGCTCTTTGCCGAGCGTTACTATCATTTGCATGTAAAGAACCCAACCAAGATTAACGACGTCAGTAATAAACAGGCCATCGGTATGGGTATTGCTCAGGCGGCGGCCTTGGTGCCTGGGGTATCGCGTTCCGGGAGCACTATTTCGGTTGGCTTGTTCTTTGGCATGGATCGGGTGGCAGCGATGCGATTTTCCTTTTTGCTCGGTATCCCGATTATGTTTGGCGGCATTGCTAAAAAACTACTGGAGCCGGGTTTTGCCAGCGGCTTTCAGCATGAGCAGGCCCAATATATTGCCGGTATCCTCGCTGCCTTTGTGAGCGGCATGATTGCCATTCGCTTCTTGCTGGGCTATTTGAGCAAACACAGCCTCTCGATCTTCGCCTACTACCGCATTGCTTTGAGCGTGATCGTTCTGTTAGTCCTAGCGCTTAACTAAAGCAAAAAATACTACATATAGCGTAAGCGCCGCATGCTACACTGGTTATATTGACAATTAAATTGCCGGAATCAGGTGCGAATCCTGAGCTGTGCCGCAACTGTAAGCAGATTAATCTGTAAGCCAGACACGGTGTTAAATCTCCCGAGCAGGAGTAAGGCTATTTTTAGCCACCCCCTCGCTCGGTAGTCGAACGAGGGTTTTTAATGCTTCCAGCCACTGCCGAAATGGTTCACCAGTCTCTAGAACAGCCGCCGATGGCTATCCTGGTGCCAGAGATGTTGGAAGACGAGTTGGTGCGCCGGCGAGCCGATCGTTTCATCCGCTTCGCGGGGGCAGTGGGGGTGGCCGAGCAAGTCCAAGTTGAAGCGGTCGATCGGGAACACACCCCGGAGGAGCAAACAACCAGCTTGATGGACTCAATTCACCGCGCTGCTTGGGGCGATCAGATGGCGCGCAAAATGGTGGAAATAAATACCCGAACTGACATGATTGAGCGCACCATCAAGGCCGGCCATATCATCGCGGTTGATATTTTTGAAGACGATGACGGTAACTTGGTGCAATATGGCCAAAGCATGGAGTCAATCCAGGCCAACACCCTCCGTTTCGCGGCCGATACTGCGGCCATGCGCGAGCGCGCCGAAGCCGAAACGCATAACACCTTCCGGATTAAACAGTTCCACGAACAGGGTCTACTCAAGGATTACAACTTTGTGGTAATTTCACGTTTCCCCGATCGCCAGAGCATGTCGATTCAAGAAGCCAAAAAAGCCGGTTTCTTTGTAGACACTATGTCGGCCGCCATTCAGGTCACGGGGACTGGCCCACATGGTTTACAGACCGAATCAGCCTTCGTGGCTGGTGTGAGCGGTCCTGATGCTCAGCCGCACGACGAGGCCGCTATAATTGCCCTTGGCCAGGCTTTCGAAGTTGATTACTCGGGCAAGACAGCCGCTCAAATTATCGATATGCCTCTGTTGATACATAAAGACGCCATGCCAAACGGTGTCTCCGACCTCGTCAAGCTCTATGATCAGTTTGCTGGCGGCACCTTCTTTGGTCAGAATGAGCCAGCTCAAGACTATCAAGCCTATCGTGAGCAGTGTCGCCAGCGTGAAACTGCCCTGGAGCCAGCCGTCCAAGCGGTTGTCGAGGAACTCATTAACCAAGCTGAACACCTTCATACGCCGCTTGAGGCAGTCGAAAAGCTAGACGAGCTGTCCGAGCGCGATATGGTAAGGTATAGCGTCAAGTATGATCACTCGATAGACCCACTGGTGTTTGGCGAAGAGGCGGCAGGCTATATCCGGCAAGCCAGAGCCTACGAACTAGAAGGTGACACGCAAAGTGCCGAGCGAGCTACCGAACGGGCCCAAGAAACGGCCGTCTCAAGCTCCTGCCCAACCGCGCGCAAAGCGGCTAACGAGGCCAACGAGCAAGAGGAGGTCGAGGTTATTGAATCACCCGAGTCAAAGGCCGGTAAGATCCGTTGCATCAAGTGCCGAGAGTACGTTAATAAGCGGGAAGTGGTGAAGGCTAAATCCTGGTGTTGTCCAAAGTGTAAGTACGAGGTTGATATATGCAACGGCAAGGTGCTGAACGAGGCTCAACCTAAACCACAAGCTGAGCCAGAGGCGCATCCCGTAGCAGAAGTGATTTCGTTAGTAGACAAACGCCAACCAGTCGAGTTAGCTAGCAACTTGCCCAAAGAAGATAGTACAATGAGAGCAGCATAAGCGAAATCATGAAAAAAATCGGCATTTACTCTGGGATATTCGACCCCGTCCACCACGGTCATATTTCATTTGCCCAAAAAGCCATGCAAGAGCTGGGACTCGACAAGGTGTATTTTATGGTTGAACCGACTCCCCGACGCAAGACCCAGCAAAGCGACATTCGGCACCGCCTGAATATGATGTGGCTGGCTTTACGTGATCAGCCTGGGCTGGAGCTGTTACATAGTGACCATCAAACCTTTTCGGTCGCCGAAACGCTACCCTGGCTCGAGGCTAAATTCGAAGACGCCAAACTGCACTTCTTGATGGGTTCAGACCGGTTCCTAAAGCTACATACCTGGCCAGGTTTTGAACAACTACAATCGAAGGTAAACTTTGTTGTTGGCCAACGGGCCGGTGATGATACCAGTGAAGTCGCTATCGAGCATCAGCCAATTAGGACTGGCTTATCGGATCTCGCTTCCTCCGGCGTTCGTAGTCTGCCCACCAATCAGATGGCGACAGTTGTGCCAGACACGGTCGCGCAATACATTCAGGCCGAACAACTCTATACGGACTAGTTTTCCTCGCGACCAGTTTCGCTTTGAGAGAATTCTTCGTAGTGAGTCTGTAAATACGCCAGGTGTTTTTCGCGGTACTGCTTGAACTCACTCTTTTTGAGGCCACTCCGTTTAATAAAGGCGCCAATTTTTTCGGTACCCAAGAAGTGCGGCAAAATGACATAGGCTACCCCTTGGCTATAGAGGTCGGCAGCTTGCTCAAGCGAATCGGCAGTACAAATAAACACTGTTCGCGGATTATGGGCAGCCAGCCAATTGGCGAGGAACTGGTTAGTCGGGAAGTCAGTAATCATCGAAACCACCAGCTTCGAGGTCTCCAGGTTAATTTCACTCAGTAGCTCTAGATCGGTCGCATCACCATAGACGTAGCGATTTTGTTTGGCTTCCAGTGTGTCGATGACATCGGGGTCATAGTCGACCACGACGTAGGGCTTCTTGAGTTGCTCAAAGACATGCAAAAAGTCGCGACCACCTTTATGGTAGCCAAATAGGACGAGGTCAAAGTGCTCGGTATGTTCGTGCTCGGAGCGGACCTTGTGTCGTTCAAATAGTGACAAATAGCGCTCAAAGAAAGTGTAGAGCTGGTCGGAGTACGTGATGACATAACTCGACACCGCAATAGTAATCAGAGCCACTACCGTCACCAGAGAGAGGACGGAATTGCTAACCTGACCCAGTTGGTTAGCCAGCAAGAGGAGAATGAAAGAGAACTCACTAACCTGCGCCCCGGCGATACCAGTCTTAAAGCTGGTTTTCTTGGTGTAACCAGACAGCCCCATGATGGTCATAACGACAATTGGATTGCCAACCAAGACAACGGCCGAAAGTAGCAAAGCCCGTGGCAGAATACTGACCACATCTGATAAGACTAGGTGCGAGCCGAGCGATATAAAGAAAAGTATGATAAAAAAGTCACGCAAGGGCTTGAGCCGTGAGCTGATTTCCTGGGCATATGGTAACGAAGCCAGCGTGACGCCCGCCAGCAAAGCACCGGTCTCTAAGGAAAAGCCAGCCCAGCTGAAGAGTGTGGCGATACCCAGCCCCCAGCCAATCGCAAATAGGAAAAGAAATTCCTGGGAGTTGGCGATAAAGCGGTGTAGCTTAGGTAGGATTACCATACGCATCAGCACCAACCCAGCGACCAACAAGGCCATCTTGGTGAGCAGCCAGCCAACGTTCTCGATGTCCAGTCCGCCCTTGGCGCTGGCCGAGACACCAATCAGCACCAGGGTGGCAATAAGGTCTTCTACCAGCAAGAAACCAATTGAAATCTTGCCGTACAACCGATTTTGTTCTTTTTTGTCAGTTAGCAGCTTCAGGATAATAATCGTACTCGAGAAGGAGAGGGCCAGACCTAAATAGAGCGAAGTCAGGTTAGAGTACCCAAAAAGTTTACCTAAGCTGTAGCCCACAAGGGTGGCAATCGTCACCTTGCCAATGCCAATCAGGGCGGCGATTTTCCCAACCTCCTTAATGACACGTGGGTTCAAGCCCAGCCCAACGATTAAGAGCAGGAGGGCAATACCGAATTGTGCGAAAATTTCGATACTTTCAGCTGACCCAATAACGCGCAAAACGGTGGGACCAACGACGATACCAGTGAGGATGTAGCCGATAATCATCGGCTGCCGAATAATGCGCATAAATAGGCTGATTAAGACGCCAATTGCGATGACGATGCTGAGGTCGGTAAAAGTAGCGCTGTGCATATTTGTTTTGCTTATGTTTGGATATATTGTAACGTAAAGCCAGCAAGGAAAGAAATTTTCCATACACTACAGGCTAAAATATTAGCCGAACACCAGTGTGCACAGCCTCACAAAAATGTTTGACAAGCATAAGCAGTCTGTGTAATACTAACGGCACTTCGTTCGTAGAGTAAAACTCTAAGAGAAGATAAAAACAACAAAAAAATAAAGTTCGGCAAGACTGTTTTTACAGTTGGTTCGTGGAGTGCCCCGGAGGGAAAACAGATGCCTGTAAAGGTAAAAGTTATGAATTCACCCGAAAAGCGAGTGATCGTCAAAGTGCAGCGCCCATCGTGGCAACGTTTCCTGGTCTACTAGGAAGTTAGAGCGCGTACAAAAGAAGCCTCTTCTAAAGAGGTTCTTTTTATTGGTTTAAGTGGCCAGACTACTGCTGCGAGGAGTTTTTGATGGCTTCGTCAATGACTTGGCTAAACGCCTCAAGTGAGTTCGGGTTCTCGATCTTTTTGCCGTTCAGAATAAAGGTTGGCGTACCACTGGCTCCGAAGGCCTGTACTTCGGAAGTGTCAGCGTTGATAGTATTGAGAACGGCTTGGCTCGCCATATCTTGCTTAAATTTGGTGATATCTAGGCCAAGACTAGTGGCGTACTGTACAAAGTAGGGGTTGGGATCGCTACTGGCCGACCAGCTGTTTTGATTTTGGTAAAGCAAATCGTGCATTTCCCAGAATTTTCCCTGTAGGGCGGCGGCTTCTGCGGCACGAGCACCTACCATGGCATTTTGGTGAATCTGAACCAAGGGGAAGTTTGCGAAGCGGAAAGTCATTTGATCAGCGTATTTTGTCTGGAGCTGCTTAACGATGGGGTAGAACTGCCCGCAAGCTGGACATTGGTAATCGCCATATTCAACCAATGTGACTTTTTTGCCAGTTCCAAGCGTGTGATTAGAGACGGCACTGTTCGAGCTGGATTTACCAGGGGCAGCAGACTTAGATTTACTAAAGAAGAAAATACCACCAAAAATAAGCACCAGCGCGGCTAAAATAAGTAAAAATCTTTTATCCATATAGGCAATATAATAGCAGATTAACCTGAGAAATACCTGGTCTTTTAACGGTGAGGTGGGGTACTATGATGGTATATGCTCACGCTTATTACCATCATTGGTTTTGCACTCATCACCCTCTTGGCAATTATTTTGCAAAAGACCTACAGCCAGGTTAGTCCCAAGGAGTTGAAGCGACGGGCCCAGCAGGGTGATGCCAGTGCCAAGATACTGTACCGGGCGGTGGCCTATGGGGTTAGTCTCAAGGTTTTACTGTGGATTGTCATGGCTGTTAGCACGGCTGGCCTATTCTATGTTGTGGCCACAGGCTTACCGCTGCTAATTGCGCTGGCAGCTATCATTGCCCTGTTTGTAGTTGGCTTTGTTTGGCTGCCGAATACCAAAGCCACCAAAGCCAGCCAGCAATTGGCCTGTTGGGTCACGCCAACCTTGGCCTGGGTGTTGAATTATGTGCATGGTCCACTGCAGGCTCTCGGCCTCTTTGTTACTAATCACTCTAATTTGGCGCGGCACACGCAGCTGTACCAAAAAGATGACTTAATTGAGCTGCTTGAACATCAAGAAAAACAGTCCGACAACCGGATAACCCAACAAGAGATTGATATGGCCGTACACGCCCTAACCTTTGGCGACCGTCTGGTGCGTGATATTTTTATACCTTTCAGCCAAGTAAAAACCGTCAAGCTTACGGACAGCCTCGGTCCAGTATTGATGGGTGAACTACATGACAGCGGCCATTCACGTTTCCCCGTTTACGACGGTAAATCCGATAATATCGTCGGTATATTGTATCTCCATGATCTGTTGAAGGAGCAACATGGCGGCAGCGTCCGGAGCATCTATCACAAACAAGTGGTCTATGCGCACGAAGAGCAAAATCTTTACCAAACGCTCCAAGCCTTTCTTAAAACTAAACGCCACCTTTTTGTCGTCGTTAATCGTTTCGAAGAGGTGATTGGCATTGTGACAATCGAGGACGTACTGGAACAAATTATCGGTCAGCCAATTGTCGACGAGTTTGATCAGTATCAAGACATACGGGCTGTAGCCATGCGTATGGCCGAAAAAATTCACAAACAACAAAAACACGAAACGCTAACACCTAATGAACCAGAGGTGGTAGAATAGTTTTGATATGACTACTTGGTATAACAACGATACGAACCCTAGGGTCGGCCACTGCTAGACGCGCAGCCGGCTGATGACCCTGCACGAGTCGTTATACAAGCAAACAAGGAGAGAATTAAATGAGAGTTTTGAGCGATGAAGTCATCAAGCATGTTGGCAAGCCTATCCAAATCGAAGGTTGGTTACACAAAAAGCGACTAATGGGTGGACTGGCGTTTATTAATGTCCGCGATCGTCGCGGCCTGGTGCAGGTGGTTGTGCAGGATAAGGACGAAGTTGAGAAGCTGCGTGGGCAACAAATTGGCACGGTACTACGGGTGAGCGGCACAGTAGTTGAGGAGCCCCGTGCTCCTGGTGGCGCCGAGCTGCACGATCCCGAACTGACGGTGTTAGTCCCTGTCACCGATGAACCGCCTATCGAAATTGATAAGCCCCTGAGTCATAAATCAGAACACCTCGAAACCCTATTCGACAACCGTGTTATTGGCCTACGCAACCTGCAGGAGCAGGCAGTCTTCAAGACCAAGGCTCGTGTGGCTCAGTCTATCCGGGAGTTTTTTGCCGATAATGAGTTCACCGAAATCCATACGCCAAAGTTATTGGCCGAGGCTACAGAAGGCGGCGCCGAAGTCTTTCAGCTTGATTACTTTGGTAAGACCGCCACGCTTGCTCAATCGGCACAATTCTACAAGCAAATTATGGTCGGTGTTTTTGAGTGTGTTTACGAAATCGGCTCAACCTATCGCGCCGAACTGAGCGCCACCACCCGGCACATGTCGGAGTTCCTGACTGTTGACGGAGAAATGGGTTTTGTAACTTTTGACGAGCTCATGAATACCGTTGGTCGCCTGTTGATTCATGTTGTTGATGACACCTGGAAGCACTGTGAACCAAGCTTTAAGAGCTGGAACGTAGCTAAGGCCAAGCTACCCGCCACTGCCGAGGAGATCCCGCGCATTGCAATCAGTGAAATACACGAAATGTTCCTAAAGGCCACCAAAGAAGATCACACTAACGAGGGTGACCTCGCTCCAGCCGAAGAGAAGTGGATTTGCGAATGGGCCAAGAAGAACAAGGGCAGCGACGCCGTCTTTGTTACCGGCTGGTCAGCCAAAGATAAAACCTTCAAGTTTTATCATAAAGCGAGTCAGGATGACCCGACGATTGCCGAACGAGCCGACCTACTTTTCCGCGGCATCGAAATCACGACCCTGAGTATGCGCCAAAATGACTACAAGGTACTGGTTGAGCAACTGAAGGCACTTGGTGGTAACCCGGATAACCCGGGCTATGCCGCTTACTTAAGCGCCTTTAAGTTTGGTATGCCTCCGCACGGTGGTTTTGGTTTGGGCCTCGAACGCTTAGTTGAAAAACTTCTTAACCTCAGTAACGTCAAAGAAGCGGCTTTATTCCCACGTGATATCAATCGTCTAGCGCCATAAGTACGGTATAATAGCCCTAGATGGTGGAAGACACACAAAATACCAATGCTGCGCAGGGTGCTAGCCCATCAACTGGTGGCTCACTCCAGCCACTGGCGCAAAGCGGCTTACAACCGCAGCCCGAAAATAACCTGCAACTGCCGGCCGGCAATGATTTGCAGCAAACCAGTAGCCAGAGCATCAATGCGATTAACCAACTCGACCAAGGCGTGACAGCTATTAATTTGAACGCAGTTAGCAATAACACGGTTGCGACCACTCAAGTTGCCACTTCCAAGCCCGTAAACACCAAGCCGGTGATTATTTATGCTGGCGCTGGCCTGTTGGTCATCAGCATTATGGGCTACATGACATATCGCCTTATGCGAGCACAGTAGTTTTCTGCTAGAATAAGCTCAAGCAGAAAAAAATATGGCAGACAAGAAAAAGCCCCAAACTAAGGCCGAATCAACACCGCAAGCGCAGGAACCAACCTCAGCGCCCCCCCTGCCAGACCATTTGGCGGCTACGCTGACAGCGGAAGCAATCCCAGAAGAAGCAGCCGAAAAATCTGACGACCCAAAGACAGATGCGGCCATCGATGATATTACCGAACACGAGGCTGATGAGGTTCTAGAGGCCGAGGACGCAGATTTGGCCAAGGCTTTTGATCCTTCGGCCGAACCAAAGGGCTTCAAGGCTAAAGTTGCGGCCGTTGCCAGAGCTTGGTGGAACAATAAGTGGCTTCGCTACGGCACATTCGCCGCATTGGCGGCAATCATCGTAGCTTTAGCGGCAATACCTCAGAGCCGGTACTTCATCCTTAACACGAGCGGCGTGAGGAGTAGTGCCACGGTCATGGTGATGGATGATAGCACCCAGCAACCGCTCAAAAATGTTGATGTAAAGTTGGCCAACCAAATGGTTCGAACGGATAGTAACGGTGTCGCCAAGCTGACACATCTTAAGCTTGGTGCTACCAAGTTAGTGATTGTCCGACGGGCCTTTGCGCCAATCACCAAAAACCTAACCATAGGGTGGGGAAGTAATCCGTTAGGAAACTTTAATCTCAAGCCAACTGGAACGCAGTATACGTTTGTGATTACCGACTTCTTATCCGGTAAGCCGGTCACCAAAGCCGAAGCCAATGCCAACGAAGCCAATGCCGTCGCCGATGAAAAGGGCGAAGCTGTTCTCACGGTTGACGCCAACGAGAATAACGACCTATCGGTTACCATTAAAGCCGAAGGTTACCGCGATGTTACCATGCCGCTCAGTCTCGATGATAAGTCGGTGCACAAAGTGGCTCTAGTGCCCTCCCAAAAGCATGCCTTTGTCTCTAAGCGCTCCGGTAAATACGATCTATACGCCATTGACGTTGATGGAACCAACGAAAAAGTCTTGCTCGCCGGTTCCGGGAACGAGCGTGATGATATTAGTGTTGTGCCGAACCCAGCCGCCAGCGTCGTGGCGCTCACTTCTAGCCGAGATAATAACCGCAATAAAGACGGCTTTCTGCTAACGAGCCTGAACGTTATTGATACTAAAACGGGTCAGCGAACACCAGTTACACAGTCAGAAAGAATCCAGGTTATCGATTGGATTGGCAGTCGTCTGATTTTTGTTCAGGTGGCCGCCGGCGCTAGCGCCAATAATCCTCGAAGGCAACGACTGATGAGTTACGACTACACCACCAATACCCAGAAGGAGCTAGCTACCAGTAATTACTTTTATGATTTGGTGGCCGCCGGTGGCAATATCTACTACGCTACTTCTGATGCTGCCCAGGTAGGTCAGGCGGGCTTTTTCAAATCTAACGCCGACGGCTCAAGCAAGATTACCTTACTCAACAAAGAGGTTTGGAATATATTCCGAACCCAGTACGACCATCTGAGTCTGGCAGTTGGCCAGGATTGGTATGACTATAAGGTTGGGGATGCCTCAACAAATAAGTCTAGTGCCCCAGCCAGCCAGCAAAATCGGGTCTACCAAGATGATAGTGGTCGCAAGAATAGTTTGTGGGTGGACAGTCGTGACGGGAAGGGCGTTTTACTGAAGTATGACACTACTACCCAAAAGGATGTGGTGCTGAAGACACAAAGTGGTTTGAGTAGCCCTATCTACTGGCTCAACGACCACTATGCCGTCTACCGTATTCATACCGATCAAGAAACAGCCGACTACGTCATCAATCTTGATGGTGGCCAGCCGCGCAAAGTAAGTGATGTGACAAACACTTCCGGGTTGGGGCAGTGGTACTACTATCAGTAAAAAAGCGAAACCCTGGTTCAAAAAGCTCCGTGGCAGCTATATCCCCTGCAGTTGGCAGGGCGCGCTAACCTACATCCCGTTTGTTGTCTTTCTGCTCACCGTTTTAGTGGCGGCTCTACGCACTCAGCAATCGGTGAGCGATGTCTTTTATATGATTTTCCCGCAGTGGGTGGCGGCCGCGGTGGTCATGACTTGGATTGCTGCCCGTAAGTCATAGCCTATAATAGGGGCGTGCAAGAAGCTGTTTGGGACTATTACACTCACCACGGACGTGACATGCCTTGGCGTCACCCCGACGTTGGCGGTGCTTTTGATGCGTACAAAATCCTAGTCTCGGAAATCATGCTGCAACAAACCCAGGTCAGCCGCGTCACCCCAAAATACCTCAGTTTTATTGAGCAATTCCCAACGGTTACTACACTTGCTCGGGCCCCGCTCGCGGAGGTACTCAAGGCATGGAGTGGTCTGGGTTATAACCGACGCGCCCAGTATCTGCACCAGGCTGCTCAAATGACCGGGAAGCAGTTGCCAGCAACACTTACAGGCTTGGTTGCGCTCCCAGGCATAGGCCCAAATACCGCTGCCGCAATTATGAACTACGCCTACAATCAACCGATCCCTTTTGTCGAAACCAACATTAGAACGGTTTACATCCACCATTATTTCAGTGACTACAAAGAACCCGTCAGCGACAAGAAGTTGTTGCCACTGGTAGCAGAAACAATCGATCAGGAGCATCCGCGGGAATGGTTTTGGGCATTAATGGACTACGGCGCCCACCTTAAGGAAACGGTTGGCAATCTCAATCGCCAGAGCGCGCACTACACGAGGCAGTCTGCGTTTGAAGGCTCACGCCGACAGATTCGAGGGCAGGTGATAAAGCTACTCAATCAGGCGCCCCACGCCCAAGCAGACTTGGCGCGACAAATCCCGGACGAACGACTTGATTCGGTGCTGAGCGACCTGCTGCGTGAGGGGCTGATAGTTAAGACCAAAACAATGTACAATACACCCCATGACATTTGATGAATACCAAAAAGTGGCCCTTACCACGGCCATCAACCACCCCGACAAACTAATGAACCAGACCATCTTTGCGATGGGTATCTCTGGTGAAGCCGGGGAAGTGCTGGAAAAGTGGAAGAAGATTGTCGCCTACGAAGACGGTGTCATCACCGACGAGAAGATCACCGACCTTAAAAAAGAACTTGGTGATGTAGTTTGGTATGTGGCCGTTATGGCGCACAGTCTTGGGCTGAGTTTTGACGAAGTTATGCAACTGAATGTGGACAAATTAGCCAGTCGCAAAGCCCGTGGCACCCAACGAGGGCACGGCGACAACCGATAATATACGATACCGCTCAGCTAAGCATAAGGGTTGCATTCTCATTGAGGAATCAGTATAGTCCAAGTATTAAGGATAAAAAATATGCCTGCTAAAACAAAAAAACAAAAAAATGGCTCCAGTAACATATTCACAAAATTTTCTAACAGCTCGGGTAAGTTCAAGCTCTTATCGTTCATAGTTGTCTTTGCGGTGATTGGGCTGGCGACAGTTCTGCTCTCGCACGCCGCGACAGGAGATGGGAGTGTACCAATCTACCGTTCCTTTAGCCCGACAGCTAAAGCCCACCTGTTCACAGCCAATGGTACAGAGGCCAATGGTACGCAGGGTCTCAGTTACGAAGGTGTTGCATTTTATGCCTGGAGCAACGGTCTGGATGGGCGAGTTCCGGTTTACCGAATCTTTGTTAATAACAGCCATCTTTACACATCCTCAACAGCCGAAAAGGATATTGTTCTAAAAGGTGGTGGCAAATTAGAGGGAATTGCTTGGTATGCCTATTCAGGAGCTGCCCCCGCGAGAATCCCGATCTATCGTTTAGCAGCCGCTAACGGTGACCATATGTATGTGGCCAGTGCTGGTGAGCGAGACGCAATCAGTGGTCCGGGCAAGGGCTATACCTACGAAGGCATCGCCTTTTATGTATCTGATCACAGTGTGCCTCTTAACTACAACGCACCAAGTGGCGTCGTTGATACTGCGACTTGTAAAAACATTGCCGGATGGGCTGTCGATAAAGACTTACCTGATAATGGCGTGCCTATTAATGTGTACATCGATGGCAAAGGCTATGACCTAGGCTTTACCTCGGTTCCTCGTGGTGACGTCAATGCTGCCGCTCGTGTGGCAGGCAACCATGGGTTTAACATGGCTGTTCCGGCAAGCTGGAGCGACGGCCAGGCACACACCTGGGTTGCTTACGCGCTGAACATTGATTCATTCAAGAACGTGATTGGTAGAAACGTTGAACTAAAACGCGGTGAGTGGGCATGTAACAGTGCTGGTCAGGACGTTATGCCGCAAATTCTAGCGCAGCGAGCCGAAGCAGAACGGCAACGGCTAGCCGCGATTGCTGCAGCAGAGGCTAAGGCCGAACAGGACAGAAAGATTATCGCTTATGCCGTTGCTGTCGAACAAGCCAAACAGAACGAAGCCGCTGCCGCTGCCCAGAGTCAGCAAGTGGCAGCTGCTATCAACGCAGCAGCCAGTGGTGTACGGAACCGACAAATGGCAGCCGTCATTACTATCGCCGCTGCCGAGGCTCGTAACAAGCAAAATGCCGCCCAAGTACTTAGCTCGAACGTTAACAACGCTGCCGCCCAAATAGTTGCCCAGACCATAACAAGTAGCCTGAATGGCCCAATCGGGGCAATCAATGCCAGAAGTGCCATCGGCGCAAACATTGGCCGCGCAATCTCAAGATAAGTATAAATAAAGGAAATAAAACATGAAAACTAACAAAATACTACTAATCATCGCCATCGTCGTTGCCGTGCCAGCACTATTATTTGCGGGCTTCGCTTTCCGAGGCTACTACGAAACAAAGCAGGAAAAGGCTGCTAGTAGCGTCGCAAAGACGTTCGTCGCAGACATCGCAAGTGGCAATACAAATGGGGCTTACGCGCTTACAGGCAAGGCGCTTCAAGCTGGACAGAAATCAGATGAGTTTAATTCGACCATGGCCGACTTAAAAGCCAGCTCTCCGAAGTACGAAGCAGCTCAGGTTATGCGACAGGGCTCCCAAGTCTTCTATGTGCAGCGAGTCACTGGTTTACCAACTACTAAAACAGGTAGTGACGCCGGCAACTTCTATCTTGCGCTCAGCAAAGAGGGCGGTAGCTGGAAGGTAACAACAGCAACCGTATTCTAGCTCTCGGTTTGACTAAACCGTTCACGCAGCCACTCATCGAGGCTGTCACCACCGCCACCGGCCATACCAACCACCATATCGCCCTGCGCGAGGTGCTTACGGATTACAGTTTCCAAAGCCTCGTCACGCTCCATGGCCGTAGCGAGTGAGGGGTCAGCCAGGTGCTGGATCATTTCAGCCGGTGGGATAATACGCTGTTTGGGATCTTCTCGGGCTAGGTAGCTTGGTATCCAGTAAACGTGCTGAGCGCCGCTAAAACAATCCTTATAATCATCAATCATGTAATGCTGTCGTCGGTTAGTTAGTGGCTCGTAAACAACGATGAGCTTCTTGCCCTGAGCTTGGGCCATTTCCAGGGCTACACTCATACCGCCGCGAACCTTTTCGGGTGTATGGGCGTAATCACTGTAAAGACCGGGCGCAATCACTTCCATACGGCGTTGTGTACCCGGGAACTGGTTGATCATCTGTACGAGCAACGAAACGGCCGAGCCGGTGATTTGATGTACCGCCTGAACCGCCAGCCAGGCATCTAAGCGGTTATAGTGGCCTGCCAGCGTAATTGTACTGATCTGAGGGTCGGTAGCCCTCAAAACGCCTAACCGTGGCTCTGCCTGCAGGGAAAGATAACGGTAGTCTTCTTCCCAAATAAAGGTTTTCTGGCTCTGGTTAATAAAATCCCGAAAAGCTTGCTGGTAGTCGGCGCGCTCCGGGAAAATTTCATGGTGATCCCAGGTTACGCCGGTAATGAGGCTAACGAAGGGTCGAAACGCCAAAAAATTACGGTCAAACTCATCGGCCTCGTAAACAAAGTACTGACTCACCGGGTTAAACTGCCCCATTTCACCAAAACTAATCTTGGCACCAACTGAGTAGCTGATAGGGTGCTTCAGTTGCTTAAAAAGCCAAATAACCATTGCGGTGGCGGTGGTTTTTCCGTGCGTGCCAGCGATTGCCACCAACTGAAGCTTCTTCTTTTCTAGTATCAGGTTGAGGAGCTCGTCTCGCTTGCTGACTCTAATCCCATTGGCTCGAGCGAACTCTAGCTCCGGATGATGCGGATTTTCCTTGGAAATCGCCGAAGAGTAGACGAACCAGTCAATGGGCTCTGCTTGATGGACGGCAGCTATGCTGGCTTGATCCTGCCCAATATGAATGTTACTGAGGCCATGCTTCTTGAGGTAGTCAATGTATTGCGAGGCTTGCTTGTCTGACCCGGATACTTCGAACCCAGCCTGCTTGGCAATTAACGCCAGAGGGCCGATGGCGGTGCCACCAATGCCCGAGAAGTAGATATGCATAACCTAAGTCTACCAGATACAGAGGCCCTAGTCAGTAGCTCGTACTGCCGTCCTCGCTTCGCTGCGGGATGTAGTACTCACAACTGGCTAGGACCCAAGTCTGGTATACTTAGGTTAGTAACTCTAAAAAATAAAAATGAACAAAAAGCATCTGCATCATATCTGGCGCAAACTTCGGTCGGTTAAACCGTGGTATTTCTTGGCGGCTGCGGTTATTTGCGGCTTAGTTGGTATCTACAGCTTGCGCCAGAATAACCTGACGATGGTTCGGCTGCGCGAAAAAGTCTACCAAGCTGACCAGAGTGGCCAGAACATAGAAGGCTCTTTGCGTGACCTGCGGGAATACGTTTACGCCCACATGAACACCAACCTAACCAGTGGCAATAATGCCATTTATCCGCCGATTCAGCTTAAGTACAGTTATGACCGCGCGCTTAACGCGAGCAAACCAGTTGGCGATGACCCCAATACCAAGATCTATAGTGATGCTCAAGCCGAGTGTGAGAAACAGTTCCCGAAGGGCCTATCCGGAAGTGGGCGAATTCCTTGTATCCAAGAGTATGTGGCTAGCCACGGAATTAAAGAAACGACCTTGCCGGTCGCTTCTTTGTACGAATTTGATTTTGTGTCACCGCGGTGGTCACCCGATGTGGCTGGTCTGAGCTTAGTGGCTGCAGCCATCTTCCTGATTCTCTTCATCCTACGATGGCTATCAGAGAAGTGGCTGCGAGCCGAGCTCGAGAGCTAACTACTGCTTCTTAGTAGTTTCGTTGGCAGCAGGCGTGCTATTTGCTGCTGGTGCTGCACAGTTCTGGCCATTTGGGTTTTGCTTTTGGAAGTCTGCGATTGCCTTGGACACTTGGCCATCACTCTTAAGGTTTTCCCAGAAGACGACTTGCGAAGCATTAATGACCATCTGGTCTGAAGGACCGTGTAATTCACAACCAAGCTTGACTAGCGAGACATCATTTGATGATGAGCTGTTGGCATTTGGCTGTACAGTCTGATTAACACGCAAGTAGTAGATGTTACTCATGGCAATGTACTTTTCGTTCAGAGAAGTAATTTTACCGAAGTAAACCTGACCGCCATTTAGGAAGACTGCCTGGTACTGCTTAGTATCGACATACTTGCTTTCTTGACGAGTCTTGCTTGTAGCGATTGAAAACACTAAAGCGATGAGAAGCATGACAACTGAGAATAGTAAAACGAGGGAAGCCCACTTAAGGACGACACCCAACTTTTTATTATTCTTTTTAGAACTTGATGCACTTTTCGGTGCTGGAGCTCCGGCTGCTGGAGCAGGGGCATTATTGCGCTGTGCAAAATCCATGATTTTTGTGACCACCTTTACCTTTAAACACTAATGAATGGTAGTAGTGTAATACATAAGCAGATTGTTATGCAACGGGGTTGTTATAAAAACTTTAAGAAACAGGGGTCCACCGTTGTGGATTAGTTATAAAACTGTTGACAAGCGCTGCCACCCTCGTTATGTTAGGGATACATTACTAAGTCATAAGAGAGAGGGAGAGAATCTTACCATGGCATACAAGCACACGAACAGTAAGGGTGTTACATACTACCTAAACAGCAAAGACGTCACATTGCGCGGCGGCAAATTACAGCGCATCTACTACTTCAGCAAAGACGAGCGCCCAGAAGCCTCAGATCTTCCTGATGGCTACTCAGTCAATGAAAACCCACGCAATGGTTTCTTGACCATCAAAAAAGGCGCCTAAGTAATACTTAACGCTTTTCAAAACTCCAAACACCCGGGCCAAGCGCTCGGGTGTTTTAGTTAACACGTTAAGTAACATCTGATATAGTGGACATATGACAAAAGACATCTTAACCGTCAAAGACCTGACCAAAAAATACGACGATAAAACCGTCGTCAAAGGCATCAGTTTTAGCGTAAAAAAGGGCGAAATTTTCGGTATTCTTGGCCCCAATGGGGCGGGCAAGACGACTACCCTAGAAATGATCGAAGCCTTACGAGAAATAGATGGTGGTGAAGCCTGGGTAGATGGCTATGACGTCTCCAAAGACTCCCAAAAAGTGAAGTATATTATTGGCGTTCAGCCACAAAGCCCTGCTTTCATGGACAAGGTCAAACTGACCGAGCAGTTGGAACAACTGGCTTCGGCCTACGGCCAAACGGTTCATGCTAAAAAACTCTTGGAAGAAGTTGATTTGGCCGATAAAGCCGGTAGCTACGTCGAGAATCTCTCTGGCGGTCAACGACAACGCTTTAGTATCGTCGCTTCGCTTGTACACAAGCCAAAAGTCTTCTTTATGGATGAGCCAACAACTGGCCTCGACCCACAGGCCCGTCGAAAACTCTGGGATTTAGTTAAAACTACCCGTGACTCGGGCGTCACCATTATTCTAACCACACATTACATGGAAGAGGCCGAAGTGCTCTGTGACCGGGTGGCAATTATGGATCAGGGTAAAATCATTGCCCTCGACACCCCCCAGAACCTCGTTCAGCAACTTCTTAAACGAGGTTTTAAGAAGTCGCAAAAAGTTGAGCAGGCCGATCTAGAAGATGTCTTCATCGATCTGACCGGGAAGGGGCTTAAGGACTAATTATGAGCCGACTACCAAAATCACTCCTTCCTGTTAAAGTCTTTGCCAAGGTGGCAATTCGTCGCACCTTCCGCGACAAAACGGCGCTGTTCTTTACCTTTGCCTTCCCGTTAATTTTCTTGTTTGTTTTCGGGGGCATCTTTGGTAAAAGTAGCGGTACTTCCTTTAAGGTGGCTGTTATCAACGAGTCATCATCACCATACGCTAAGCAGGTGACCGAGCAGGTTAATGGCAATAAATTGTATAAGGTCAGCCAAGGTGTTAATACGCTTGATGCTGCCAAGGATAAGATGAACCGTGGCCAGCTCGATGCGGCGATTGTTTTGCCAGCCGACTTTGGCAATCAACAAGGGGATACCCCATCAGGCAAGGCCGTTGTGTACTACACTCAGAATAACGTTCAGGCCAGCCAGGCACTCACCTCCATTTTGCAGGCTCAGCTTCAGGGCATGAACCAGAAGTTTGTCGCCACAGCGACACCATTTACGGTCACCGCAACGCAACTCAACCTTAAGGGCCTGACACAGTTTGATTACACCTTCGCTGGCCTGCTTGGGTTCTCGATTATTGGGTTGGGTATCTTTGGACCAGTCAACGTCTTCCCGGAGCTCAAGAAGCAGGGTATTCTGCGCCGATTGCACACCACGCCGCTCCGGGTTTGGCAGTACTTTATGGCTAACGTGGTCTCGCAAACAGTGGTCGGCTTGCTTACGATGGCGCTACTATTTGCGGTTGCGATTGTCGTCTTCCACCTCAATGTGGTTGGCAACTGGTTCGCGGTCGTTTTCTTCCTGAGCATTAGTATCATTATGATTCTCGGAATCGGTTTAGCACTGGGTGGCTGGGCTAAGAACGAACGGCAGGCCGCACCGCTGTCGAACATTGTGGTCTTCCCAATGCTGTTCTTGTCAGGCACATTCTTCCCACGCTTCCTGATGCCACAGTGGCTACAGACTGCCTCTAATTTTCTGCCCCTGACACCAGTTATTGATGGTATCCGACTGATTACGACCGAAGGTAAAACGCTGTTGCAGCTTGGTCCGCAAATCGGCTTGATTGCCGTCTGGACAGTAGTGATTTACTTCATCGCTTTCCGCGTCTTCCGCTGGGAATAATCACCCCTAGAGCAACAGGGGTTGTAAAATTTGCATAAGCGTGATATAATACTAGTATGACATTTGAACAGCCCGATCTCTTTGGAGATGTGCCAGCTAAACAGCAACAATTTGACGCACTTGAAGTAGCCTCGCGTATTGCAGCTACGGCCCGCGACAATCCATATGCCGAGCAAGAGCTACGTGCAGCTCGTATTGCAGAGCAAAGAGAAGGCCGGCTTATCACTGATCAAACAGAAACCCAAAGCATGGCTCCTGCCAAACCAGATGGCCACGATGAGTATGAACCGCTTACACGAACAGCTGAAAGTATTGGTCTCCCTGCTGTTCAAGCCATCCGTAATACTCTCAAGAGATAAGTATGCCTCCACGTAGTGCTCACCCGCAGGTTGGAGAAATGGTTCTGCCGTTTGAAGGTGGGTTGCCACCACAAGTTATGGGGATAGACTGGGGTCAAAGAATCAGCTTTAGTCGGTTACTGAACGTTCTGAGTGCCAGCGAGCCAAGCCTGGAGAGCATGGGACAAGTAACTGTTGAGGAGCTAGAAATAATCAACCCAGCGGCAATTAATGCAGCCCTACTCGTCGGTTCAGATCGTAGTAAAGTCCAAAACGCCTATAATGGGCTTGTCTTACCAGATGATGACTATCTCGCAGTTGCAGGTAGCCCTCGGACATTGGCTGAGCGGACCATGGCAAGAACCGCTCGAAGCCGCAAAGGCATGAGTCCCCCTGATGTTACCGAAGCAGCTAAACTGCGTTCAGCAGGCCATGTATTGGAAAAGAAAGTGGCTGCCAGCCGGGCCCGCGCACAGGTTGTTGAGACAGAAAACACGGCGGTGAAAGTTGTCCTGGCAGAGTCAAAAAGCAAAGGCGCTGCGCATTATAAAGCCGGGAATTTATACCCTAAAGTTATCCTTGCTCGTGATACTATTGAGCAAATGGTAGAAGTTGCCGGTAAGCGAATTGGCTGGAGTGTTGATGACCACACACTTGCCAAGAATGCTCTATACGTTCAATTGCTTGGTCGTCGTGGGGGCGGGGATCAGAGAACGGCAAATTGGGCTCAGTATGGTGGTGATGCTTATCGCTATGGACGCAGGCGAGCCGCAATTATCCGTAGTGCAGCCTCTAGTGCTGAACGGGAACTGTACAAATATAAGCCTGCCCTCGAACGGGGTCGTTAGTGCAGGACTTGCCTAAACCCTTCCTGGTCCTCGCTCCAATGGACGATGTTACGGACACCGTCTTCCGACGGGTGATTGCCGGCACGGCGCCGCCAGACCTATACTTTACGGAGTTTGTGAACGTTGACGGGCTACAAAGCGTGGGCAGGGAAAAGCTCCTCCCCAAGCTGCGGTTTACTGCTAAAGAAAAACCAATTATTGCCCAAATTTGGGGCAAAAACCCAGAAAATTATTACAAAACTACTCTGGAGCTCAAGCAAATGGGCTTTGCGGGGGTAGATATCAACATGGGCTGCCCAGATAAGGCCGTGGTCAAGAACGGCTGCTGCAGCGCCCTGATCAACGACAGGGAAGCGGCAGGGGAGATTATCCGAGCCGTCCAAAAAGCCGCCGGGGAAGACTTCCCCGTTTCGGTTAAAACCCGGATAGGTTTCGGAACCATCGACTTAACCTGGATCGAGCACTTGCTATCGTTCAAACTTAACATGTTAACTATTCACGGTCGGACGACTCGTGAGATGTCCAAGGTGCCGGCGCACTGGGATGTGATTGGCCAGTGCCGCGAGTTACGCGATCAACTCTCCCCCACCACGCTGATCGTTGGCAACGGTGACGTAAAAGACTATCAGCACGCGCAGGAACTAGCCGAGCAATACCAGCTCGACGGCATCATGATTGGGCGGGGGGTCTTTGATGACCCATACGTTTTCGCGGCCCAAAGCCCCTGGGCGACAATGTCATCCGAAGAGCAGGTGCGGCTATTCCAAAAGCATATCGAGCTCTACGCTGCTACCTGGCAGAATAATGAAAGAAAGCTTCATACACTTAATAAGTTCTGTAAGATTTATATCAGTGGCTTTGATGGCGCCAAAGAGCTGCGTGAACAGCTGATGGCCTGCCAAACAATCCAGCAACTACGCGATATTTTGATAACTGTGGTGCCGGGCACCCCAGTCGGACATCTTCACTAGGATTTCCTGGAGCTCTACCCCCTTCTGGGTCAGCTCATAGGTATAGCGCGGTGGATGCTCGCAGTACATTCGTTTATCAACTATTTTTTCATCCTCTAGTTTGCAGAGACGCTGACTCAGAGTACGCGGGCTGATACCGGCTAAAGACGTCTCGAGATCGCCAAAACGGGCCTTGCCAGAAGAGAGGTCGCGGATAATCAGGGGCGTCCATTTGTCGCCCATAATGTCGAGAGTTGCCTGAATGCAGCCGGGACGTTTTTCAATATTTACCATAACAACAGTATACTCTGAAAAAATAGACTTTACAAAGTATAGTTAGTGACTATACTAAGTGTAGTAATAGTAAGAAAAAAGGAAGCTACGATGAGTAAGAAATTTGCAGTCATTATTGGTTCTACCCGCCCTACCCGCATTGGTCACGATATCGCCGATTGGTTTGTCCGGACCGTTGCTGACACGCCCGATGCTCAGTTTGAGACGATTGATTTGCGCGAGGTTAACCTGCCATTTATGGACGAGCCGAATACGCCGTCACTTGGTCAGTACCAGAAAGACTATACCAACAAGTGGAAGGCATTAGTTGATTCGTATGATGGCTTTGTATTTGTTACGGCCGAGTATAACGCTGGCTACCCAGCACCCCTTAAGAACGCCATAGATTACTTGAGTGCCGAGTGGCACGACAAGCCGGCAGCGATTGTCAGCTACGGATGGGGTGGTGGCGTTGGTGCGGCCGCCCAGCTACGTCAGGTACTAGAACGCCTCAAAATGCGCCCAACTGGCACGAGCCCGGCGCTAACCTTTGGTGCCGATACCTTTAACGAATCCGCCCAACTCCAGGATGTTGATAAGAGTTTTGCGGTCAATGTTGACGAAGCCAAGCTGGCGGCCAAGCAGCTTGTGGACCTGACTACTTCGTAAAGGTCAGGCTTTTTGTCACCAGCAGGTTGAAGTCGTTCAATACATCGGGGTTGGCTGGGGGTTGGGTGTAGCCAGCCACGTAGGTTTTGCCATTGGTGTAAAAAACGTAATTCACGACAATCGTCCCGTCGGCCAAGGCTCCCATGCCAGGTGTGTCCGAGGCAGCTTGCCCTTTTGCCGTACCGCTAATTTTCTTGCCCGTTACGCCATCGACAGTGACGTCAGTTTTAGTGACAGCCGTATAACCGGTTCCCAGTTCATAGTTGCTGCGTGAATCGCCGTCAGTAGACGTGATGTGCACCTGTCCAAAGCCTTCCGAAGCACAAACTCCAACTGTTGCAGTGGTTGGTCCAAGCAGGAGGATCCCTGGGCTACAGAGCTCGGGGTGAGTAGCCTTAACCCAGGTTGTTGGGTAGCGCAGAGCAAACTTACCGGCCGCATCGCTGTATACAGTCCAGGTCGCCGTAGGGTCGGCTTCTGTTTTAGGCACTGGCGTTGAAGTAGTTTTTTGGACAGTGGTTGTGGTGGTTGTCGCCGGTGCTTTCTTTTGGTTTTTGTAGACCAGCCAGCCCGCCGCGCCGATGAGCGCAACAATCAAAATAATAAACAGGATGGTTAGTGCCGAGCCGGATTGGTTGTTTTGGAGTTTCTTCATAGTACCCTAAGCATAAGCTGTGTTGATTTGTTTTGCAAAGAAGGGGCTATCCAATATAATCGGCAGTATGAAGAAGATCCGCCTCTTATTGGCCATTGTTCTCGTGAGCATTGGCGTAGCCATCACTTACCATTATTTTGAATACGCCGTCCACCATTCGATTACCTACATCTGGGACACCCTGCTCAACACCCAAACTCACCGGTGGCTGGTGGTGCCAACCTGTCTGGTGCTGGGGCTGGCCTTTTTTGGTTTACAACATTGGCTCGATCCAGCGTCCGAAAAGCATGCCAGTGAAGGGCTCGGCGAAATGCCAACCCCTACCATCGTTAACTTCGCCAAAGTGTTGTTTATCGGCTTCTTTTCGCTGGTGGCTGGAGCCTCGCTCGGCCCCGAAGCTATCCTGGTGCCCGCTTCGATGGTGATTGGCGGCTATGTCGGCGTGAAGCTATTCAAAAAAGACAGTCAATTGGCCAAGCTGTTGGCGATGGTTGGCTTCATTGCCCTGTTTGCATCCTTCTTTAATTCATTCATTGCCGGCATGCTAGGGCTGTTGTTGGTTACCAAGCAGGTCAAGATTAAGCTAAACACTGGCTTAGTACTTGTGGCTGCACTGGCATCAGTTACAACCGTGCTAGCACTCAAAGTCTTGTCATCTTCGGCCTTTGTAGAAATGCCACCATATAGCTGGCAGCAGTCACCACGGACATTGTTGACGCTAGTAGTCTTAGTTGTTGCCGGGTTCGCGTTGACCTACATCCTAAAGGGCTTACACATCGGCATTGATAAACTGCACGCCGTGGTTAAGCAATACCCGTGGTGGGTCAAGGGCACCGTGGCTGCAGTTGGTCTGTCGGCGTTGTACCTACTCGGTGGTTCGCTGGTGATGTTCACTGGTAACGAATCGATTGTACCTATGCTTCAACAAGCACCAACACTTGGTTTGGTTGGTCTGGCCTGGATCTTGGTGGTCAAGTTATTTGCCATAAGTTGGTCCAAGACCATGGGCTACCGCGGCGGCATGATATTCCCAACGGTCTTTGCGGCTAGCGTCTGCGTGGCTTTCTCGCAAACCATCGTCAAGGATGTGAACTTCGTTTACGGCTTAATCGCCGTCATCTTTGGCGTCCTGGCAGCCAATAAGAAGCTACAGATTTTGTTCTAGCGACAGGGACCATACATTGATAAATATAGTATAAAGTGATATAATATTGGTATTATGTCCTCGGTCCCTGACATCCTAATCCTCACTAGCCTCTCCCCAAAAGAGCAGGCTGGTATGTTGTATTCACCAAACCTCTCTGCTAAAGCCCAGGAGTATAGCCGGTACGAGGGGCAAATGTGGTCCAGCTATCTAGAGACTGAGCCGGGTGAACTTCTCGAAGAACATGAAGCACGGCGTCTTGCCGACTATTACCACATCAAAACTGCCGAAAAACTCCAGAATAATCCAAAGAATGCGCTGCTATGGACGGAACGGTTTAATCAGGCAGGGGTGGAGATATACGGTGATATTGACCCGGCAGAGGTTCAGTCTATTGCCGTGCAAGAACTTAGCTTACTTGGTGATGGTGATGGTGTCGGTTCGTTTGTCGTAGGAGCTTACCAGCGTCTAGCTGGAGAAGGCGGTGAGGTTATAAAATCTAAAGAAGCTCAGATCGATTTTGGGGAATTCAGGGATGTCTTATTCGATCAATTTAAACCAATCGTGGACACAATTGAAGCACTAGAAGAAGGTCAGTTTGAAGCACCGGCCGTTCGTGCTTGCTTTCAGGAAATAATCGACAAGTTAGCGAAAGAAGACCCCGAGTGGGACAACTGGAAAATCACAAATCCAGACGGGAAGACAATGTTAGCAGTAGTGTCACCAAACAAAGAAATCGAAATACCCGATGGTCGTGGCCCGGTTGGTAGTAAGCAGGAGCTGTTCGGGTTGGCCTTGCATGAGTTGGGCGTCCATGCGACACGTGCGGTCAACGGTCAAAAAACGGGGGATAGCATGATGGAAAGAAATGGTTTACCAAACTATATAGACTTCGAAGAAGGGCTTGGTATCTTTTTTGAGTATATGGCCACTGGCAAAGTTCCTGAAAAAGCACGGGACAGGTATGTTGATATCGCCTTGGCAACCGGAGTTGTAGCGGGCTATCGTCTCAGCCGCGAGGAACTGATAGAACTGGGTAGTAGCCGTCAACAAGCGCGTGCTATGGCTGCGGGGCAAGAACAAGTTGCAGATCATGAAGCGGTAATCAGCCACGTCAATCGTATTTTTCGCGGTGGTAATGGTCTGCCAATACGCGACGTGAATGGCACCATCATCGACCAAGCGGTCTTCAATAAGGACCTGGTGTACTACCAAGGTTTTCTCAAGGTGCAGGACTTTATTCGGACACAACTGCAAGCCGGCCTTTCACCCAAACAGGTGATTGATTATGTGTTGGCAGGTAAGTTTGATGCCACCAATCCTCGGCACGTTGCTTACGTTGCCCAAAAGCACCAGCTCTCGCTTACTGCGTAACCTGTGCTCGAAGCAAGCTTCTGTGCGCGACATTGTTCTTCGAACCACTTTTGCTTTGCAAAAGCCTTGGTTTGCTCCCAACAACTCATGAGTAAATAAAAACCATCCGGAAGGATGGTCTTGATTTACTGGTGGGGACGGTGTCGGCTTATTTGAAACACGCCCATTAGAAGACATCCTAGCAGATATAGCAGTTGGCTGGAATGATACTCGGCGTATCATTGGTAATCTGCGGTCCGGCACAACACCTGAATTAAGTTATGTCCTATAAGAGGTCATGACTATAAGACGAAAGTGTTTGAAACAAACAATATGCTTATGCTATGTCATACGGCATACACGGACTAAAATAGTATGAATGGCATACCATCTTATAAGCATAGGAATAGCGGCATACTCAAACCCAGCAAATAATCTGGACTTCCCTGATGACGATGCGGGCGAGCTAAGCGCCATCATGAGACACAGTTTGGGTAGTGAGCTTACTTACGATGCTTTGCTTAGAGACAGTGAGGCAACCCAAATAGGCATCAGGACTGCACTTGAGGCGGATGAGCTAAAGGGCGCTACTGCTGGTGATACGCTCATTGTTTATTATTCCGGTCACGGCGCTTTAGTGCAGAACAACGGCAGCGGGGAGGCTTATCTTGCACCTTACGATGTAAGTGGCAATGTTGCAGTATCGGGCATCTCTACAACTGAGATAAAAGCATTGCTTGATAATCTTAACCACGGAAACAAAATCGTGCTGCTGGATTGCTGCTATAGCGGTGGAGCGAATGCAAAAAGCATCAGCCATGTTAAGCACAAAGATTTGACTAGCATCAAGGCATTTCAAAATCAGAGCTATGCCGAGGGGACTTTTGTGTTTACTGCCTGTAAAGAAGATGAAACTGCTATTGAAGTACAAGACCTTAAGCACGGGCTATTTACATACCAGCTTATTGAAGAGTTGGTTAAAGGCACTGGCGAGAGCGTTGCTTTGAGTAGTTTACATGACCCAGTCACTAAGGCGGTAGAGGAGACTGCGAAGAAGTATTCGCACAAACAAACCCCTACTATACAGATGAACGCGAAGGGTAGTATGACACTACCAAAGCTGGCTAAGCCACCCGTACTAAAGCCCGAACTTATAAAAGTTCCGACAGTCCAAAACGAAAAGCCGACTGTCGTGGCTGCGCCACAGATTGATATTAGTGACAAAAAAACGCAGGAGCTTGTTCAAGCGACTATTAGTTTGATAGAAGGTGCATCTAACACTAAATTGGGTCAAATCACCTTTCGCTCAACACTAAGCAAGATACTAGCCATTGTTAAAGACGCACATGCTGCTCAACCTAAGCATGTAAACAAAGCCGATGAAGTTGCCGTTTTAGTGGGTAAACTTGAGGCTAAGAGTTTTCAGCTCATGCTTACTGCTGCCGTGGTTTCTGTAGCTGGCAACGAACAAACTCTTAAGATTTTCAGCGAAGAGGTCGGAGAGATGCTGGTTTGGAAACGAGGTCAGAGCGGTCTCGTAGCCCTGATTGAGATGCCTGACGTTATTTTCTTGGCAGTTCTATACATTATGTTCGTGTGCGCTATTTATACAGATGACTATATGCCCGTCGGCAAACTACTCAATACCCATGTATACGACCAGTATAGCGGTCGTAGTGGGAGCTATAAGCGCGTTTCACAACACTACGAGATACACTACGCCGATGCTTTAGGCGGTAACGCAAAAACCGTAATGACACATATTGTTGACCTGCTTACTTCGCAGGAGTGGCTACTTGAACTGCTTGGGATTAACAAGGAAAAATTAACAAGTCTCATACTCCAAGCAAACTTATGCCTATGCGTCGTGATGTCACGGAGCGGAGAACGCACATATCCGGGCTACAATGACTTTGAGCTTGCTAATGTTGCACCGTTCGTAAATCGCATACGCACAGACGAAACAACACGCACCAATGTAGCCAAGCACTTACTAGGGGCTAAGCAGGATGAAGTCGCGCAAATATTTGCGGATGAGGTTGCAAAGCTTAACCAATCTAGCGGTAGCCATTGGTGGAGCTACTTAAGACCAGAGAGCTTTACTCAAGATGTTGATTTGGAGCAAGACTAAGGTCATCCGTATTTTTTATAAGAAAATGGATAGCGTAAGTCTCCACTACCCTTGCTATGGACACTCCGCTGTATAAGTACCCAATTTTTGGGGGTGAGTTGACCAACGCTTTTTAAACTTCTAGCAACTTATCGCGTAAGCTATCAAACTTTGTATAACCAGCTCTTTTATTAAAGTGACCAGCATTAGGTATGAATGACAGTTCAACGCCTAAGTGTTTTGCTAACTCTTTGCCATTATCTAATCCAACATAAGGGTCATCATCAGACTGATATACAACGAAGTTTTCAGCATTTTGTTTAATTTTGTCCCAATCAAAATCAAAACCGCTAAAGGCATTATCACGGTCATAGTTCAGTATTGGTCTAACGCCTATTGGTGCGCCGACAAAGAATGCCGCTTTAATCGGGTGGTCTAGCTTTTCCAAGACACGAAGTGTAAAAATACCGCCTAAGCTATGTCCAACAATAATCGTGTCTTTGGTAATCTTATCATCGTACTCTTTCAGGACATCAAACCATTCAGAAATCTTTGCGGGAACGACAGGCGGCGAAGGAAACTGCGGAACGGTAACTTCATAGCCTTTTGCTTCAAGCTCCTGCTTTAGCCAAGGAAACCAATTTTCCTGCGGGTGTCCTTCTGTGCCATGAAATATAAATACGTTTGCTAGCTTGCTCATAGTAGCTCCTTTGCTGTTTGCAGAAATGCCAAGTCACGCTTTTGTATGAATTGACCTTCTAGGTTGTCGGGCTTGTCCTGTAATAACAAGGCTATCGTATCATCTATGTCCTTGGCTTTTATTTCAAACATGCCTTCAGCAAGTTCACCTTCTTCTAGTGCTGATGCAACTTGCTCCCCAACTTGCTTAGCAAGATAGCAGTAGGATGTTTGTTCCAAGCCGCCATCATCGTAATTGCGGTATTCAACGACAGTGCCAAGTTCAGCTACAATTTCAGCCTTGCAGCCAACTTCTTCCATCAACTCACGCTCTAGTGCTTGTTTTATATCTTCGCCATCGTCTATACCACCGCCAGGTAGCTTATGATAGCCGTGCTTACTTACATTGAGTAGGTAAACCTGACCGCTGTTATCAAGCAGAACTGCCCTAGCTGCACCTCTCTTTCTAAAAGTAGAAGTATCAACTACCGGGCTATTCCGTACGATGTCTTGTTCTTTGATAGTTAGCAGGTTCTTCATTACATTGAACCTCTGGCATTCTGGTCAACTAAGCCACCAATTACTACGGCAGAATAAATCTCTGTATCGCCGTCATAAATCCACTCATTAACGGTGTGGTCGGTAATATCACCTTCAACAGTACTTTTATATGTCAGCTTATCTTTTTTATATTCAGCAGGACCACGATAGGGATTATCCTCACCCGGATGTTGCAACGCCTCACGCAGAAAGTCATAAACTTCATCTGCTGGCTTATCTGTTTTCCCGTAATAAACTTCCATAAAAACAGGCTCGGTTTTATAAAATATCACTAAGCGCCCTCCGTATGGTTCGCCACCAAAGAAGTTATCGTGCATGTGATAATCGCCGTCTGTAAACTCAATCGTTCGTGAACCGTCTTGCTCCTTAACGGTTTTAGCTGTTCCTGTTGCGTGAGGTATATTTGCCTTTATCAGAAATGCTTTTAGTTCATCAAGATTTACGCTTTGTGTATCCATAACTACATAATAACAGCGGTAACTTACAATATCTACCTGAAAAGGAATGGGGGCGGGGTCGCCCGTTAATCTGGTAAATGGCACTCCGCTGTATAAATGCCTAATTTTTGGGAGCAAAATCGCCAAGCGTTTTTTGGCAAAAAAGGAATGCCGAATATTTGGGGCTGACTTTGAAAATGAGTTATATTAAGAGTACATATTAACAATCTATGTATTTCATGTAGCAGCCAATACGGAGACGACCCGCTCAAAGACCGGGGCAGCACAATACATGAAATGTAAGTAAAACGAGATACGACCTCGGCAAAAAACGGACTTACGAGCGTGGCTAACGATGCCATAGCGTACTTTTGTATGTTTGTGGCTTGGGAGTAAAACCGTGAGTGCCGTATCTCAAGAGCAAAGCGAGACTGAAAGCAGTCTTAAAGACCTGATTGATGTTCTACAAGAAATAGATACATCAAGCCCGATGGCTAAAACAAACGAACAATCAATAAGCGACAATAACGGCGGGAGGATTATTCTGTAATCTAACGCTATACTTGCAATATGTACGATGAACAAGAGGTAGACTTAAAGACGCTTAAATATGTCATGTACCTTCGCAAATCCACTGAGGATGAAGGAAGACAGATTAGGTCTATTGGCGACCAAGAAAAAGATTGTAAAGATTTAGTTAAACGGCTAGGCCTAAATGTCATTGATACAATTAGAGAAGAAAAGTCGGCAAAAAAGCCCGGTCATCGCCCCGCTTTTCTAGACATGCTCAAACGAATAAGACGCAAAGAGTTTGATGCGATTATTGCTTGGCATCCAGACCGACTATCGCGCAATAGTATTGAAAGCGGCAAAATATTACACATGCTGGACACGGATGTTATAAAAGACATCCGTTTTGTTTCTCATCAGTTTTCAAATGATGCAAATGGCAAGATGCTTTTGGGGATGCTATTTGTGTTTAGTAAACATTATTCCGATGACCTTTCTTCTAAAGTTAAGCGAGGCGTAAGAGGCAACCTTCGTGACTATAAATCGGGTGGCACGCCAAAACATGGCTACATACGCGACAACGAGGGTATATACCGCATAGATGGTAAGAACTTTGAGATTATCCAGCGTGCTTGGCAAATGAGAGCTAATGGCGAGAATATTCAAATGATATGCGACTTTATAAATGAGCAAGGTTATCAAAAGTTCTTCAAAAAAGAAGACAAAGGGCATCAGACATTTGTAATGACGGATAGCGTACTTAGCAACCTTTTCAAAGACACCTTTTATTATGGTGAGCTTGTGCAATCCGATGAAGTCATAGATTTAGTAAAAGCACCTGTACCTTTTGAGCCTATGATTGACCGTGACACATATTTCAGGGCGCAAGAGTACGGCAGAACTAACCAACGAACCAGCAAAGGTCGTAAGCCAATATTGCCATTACGCTATATGGTGTATTGCTCGGTTTGCGAGTTTGATAGACCAATGCAGGTTGGTCGTTCAAGAGGACGAGATGGAGTTACTCGCTTATATTACAGATGTCTTAATAGCAAATGCACCAGAGCGTACGGCAGTAGAAGTATTAGAGGCAAGCTAGTTTTTGACGAGATTGACCGAGTTATTAAAGAAAAACTAGAAAGTCTTCCGCCGGAGGCATATGACAAATACATTAAGGAAGTAAAAACTTATAGCACAACCGCCAAGACGAAAATCAGAGCCGACTTAACTAGAGCTAAAGCTACGCGAAATGGTTACGAGGAAAGAGTTATTAAGTTGTCTACATCACTTGATTTAATTTCTAACAAGACAGCACTCAAGACAATTACAGACCAAATTAGCGAGGCAACTCAAGAGATGAACAGACTAGACCAAGCTATCAAAAAATATCAGAATGATATAGAGAAGGCTACTTTGCCTAAGATTGACCGCAAAGAGTTCGAAAGCACTATTTCTCAACTGGGCGCTAAGCTAAAAGCAGCGGATGTGGTTCAAAAGGACATAATTGCTAGTAATTTGTTTTTGAACCTATATTTTGACCATCAAAAAATGACGCACTACTCCTTAAAAGAGCCGTTCGCGTCATTAGTTGAGTTAAATGCAATCCAACTTGGTGGGGGTGGTTGGAATCGAACCAACTACCAAGTGGTTATGAGCCGCCTGCTCTAACCGATGAGCTACACCCCCGTGCTAGGGCCAACAAAGGCGCTAACAGGGTGAGTATAGCAGATTTTGGGTAAAGGATTGTATAATAGTGGAGTCGATGCTCGAAAAAATAAAAAACTACCAAAACTATCCCGACCTAAAGCAGCTGCAAGATGTGCGCGTGCTTGGATTGTTGGTATTTGTCGGTATCGCCATACTGGTGAGCTGGAGTACGATCTCGGCCATTCAAACGAACTACAGTTTGCAAAAGCAAATCTCGGCCTTACAGCAGGAGAACCAGGTATTAGAGCTCAAGAACAATAACCAAAAATTGGCCAACCAGTACTACAATACCAACCAATTTTTGGAATTGGCCGCCCGCCGACAGTTTGGCAAGGCCGCCCCAAATGAAAAGCTGTTGCTGGTTCCAAAAGCGGTGGCGCTCGCGCATACGGTCGATCTCAAAACTACAGCAGCCAAGACCGCCGAGGCGCCGTCGCACACGTCGACGTACCAGCGTAATTTTCAGGCTTGGATGGACTTTTTCCAGCACCGCTTGAATGATAATTAAGGAACCGGTACTGTTAAGCCATGAATCAAATCAATAAGTACACCTATCATCTACTGGTCGGGGCGGCTGTCTCGATGGTTGCCTTGGGCACCATTTTTTATCATCTAACCGAAAAGTGGAGCTTGCTCGACGCCTATTACTTTAGTGTCGTCAGTCTAACGACGGTTGGGTACGGCGATCTGGTGCCGCAGACAGCCAGCGGCAAGCTATTTACGACCTTTTATATAATGGCTGGAATCGGTATTCTCGGTGCCTTTATTAATGCCTTCGTAAAAGTGCGAGGCCAGAAGGTCCAAGAACGCGTGCACAAGCGGCAGGAAAGTAAGCATAAGCAGTAACACTACTTCCTTGACATAATTTCCACTTAGCGGGATGATTAAAATATCAACTAAGGAGGGATAACAATGGTTGCACCAAAAAATACACCAACCGGGTGGGTTGGCTGGATCTACTTTGCCGGCATTCTTTTGCTCGTACGTGCTGTACTGCAAGGATTCTTTGGCGTGGTAGCTCTAACTCACAGTACATTCTATGTGGTTACTGCCAAGCAGCTCGCTGTCTATAACTTTACCGCGTGGGGCTGGATTCACCTGGCTCTCGCTGTCGTGCTCCTGTTCGCCGGTTTCTCAGTGCTATCAGGTCATCTTTTTGGCCGAGTAGTTGCTATGATCGTCGCTGCTCTGTCTTTGGTCGCTAACTTGGTCTTTTTGCCAGCCTACCCAGTCTGGTCAATCGCCGCTATCGCCATTGACGCCTTGATCTTGTACGCTCTCGTTGTCCACGGTCACGAAGTCGAATAAGATTCTGGGTACACAAAAAACCGGTCGGTAGAATGTACGGCCGGTTTTTTATTTGAATTCAGTGACGGGCGGGATGTTGTAGAGCTTGACCATGGCGGGGTCGGTGGCTGTACCGCCGTAGAGAACGACCCAATTGCCGTCGGCCTGCTTGAGATAGTAAGTCTTGCTTGCGTTCGCTGCGTTGGCGGTCGTCGCACAAGTGGCAGTGACCGAGGCGTAGTTCTTGTCGGTTGAGTAGAGGACTTTCTTTTTATCGGTGCCTGAAGTTCCCTGCGTATAGACCAGCGCTTTGGCAGTGGTTGGATCAACTTGTGCCTGGCAGTAGGCGGTGGTGGATTTAATGACTAGCTCATCAGCAGTTGGCTGCGTGGTATCCTTCGTCAGTTTGTCGTTATCGGCCTTGAGCGCCGCGTTTTGAGTTTGCAAATCAGTTATCTGGCTCTCGAGTTCACCACGTTGGGCAATCAGTCGGTCGACATGTTGATGCTGCCAGTAAAACACACCATAACCAGCCGCGCCCGCGAGAGCGAGTACGACAAAAATCATGAGTAAAGCTTTGAGGAACTTATGGCCACCCTTTTTCGCCTTAGCAGGTGGTGGAGTCGGGGTGACAGGAACGTCAGGCTTAAAAGGGTCTTCTTGAACAGGAGGAGTCGGCGTGACAAGCGGTGCTTGGGGGCCGGGTCCAGGAGGGTTTGAGACGGGTTTAAAATCCATATCCATTTGCATCCATTATTACCGAAGTTAATAATAAACACAAGCGGAAATGAAATGGTAGCCATAGATAGAATTACTTGGAACTTAATTAAGACTGAACTGATTAGTATGTCCCAAATCGTCACAATGTACGATAAACATTATCGGGGGTTAGCCTAAGCGGACGTACTAGAACCCCTGAAAGAGCTATAAGCATTAGCATAACATTTTATTTGATATGTCAATATTCTCTAGTACAATGGTAAGTAAACCGAGGGACGCACATGAGAATTAGCCACGTTGAGATAGAAAACTACCGATCAATCGAAAAGATTGAGCTAAGAGTGCTTGACCCGACCATAGCCTGTTTTATTGGAGGGAATGGTAGTGGAAAATCAAACATCTTAAGAGCTATTGCTGCAATGAAGACTGGTCAAAAGTTTGATGATGACGATTTTTATGTTGAGGCAGGCGAGGAAGATGAGATTAAAGTATCGCTTACATTTATTCTGGAAAAATCAGACTTAGAGCTTTTAGAGCCGATTGGGCTAAAGTCACAACACGTAAGCGGGTTTAAGGTTACGAAAGTACAGAAGCTTGGGCAGAAACACACCGTATATGCTGAGTTACTAGGTTATGACAATGTATTAGAAAAGCGACTTGAGAGTAAGCTTAATGTCATTACGCGTGCCATATCGGCGCAACTGAAACCTGAAGACGACCAAGAAGCCCATCTTAAGTTGAGCGCGACGATTCGTAACAGTGAAGAAACTAAAGAAGTAATAGACGCTAGTATTGTCAGTCTGATAACCACCCTTAAGCAATATGTGCCAGATGTCTCTACGCTGGGCATCGACGAGAAAGAACTTGAAGCTTTGGCAAACTTTAAACAGCCCAATTTTGCATACAAAGACCTGTTTGGTGCTATTGATATAGAGCTACTTTCACTCGACGACTATCAAATAGCAAATGAGGCTCCCATTGAAGAGCTCCAAGTTAGAGATAGTCATCCTTTCCTATTTGACCTACTCTCCATATCTGGGAAGTCTGCTACTGACTTTTTGAATGCTGAGGGCAATAAAAAAATCAATATCTCAGAACAGGCTTCAGAACAACTTACCGATACAATGCAGAAAGTTTGGGGGTCTCATGGGCTACCGCTCGTCGTTCACAAAGATAAGAAGGACACGACCCTATCATTCTGTAGCAGGACGCCAAACCAGAAGGCGATTCCTTTAGAGAGTGCGAGTAAGGGTACACAATGGTTTCTTCGATTTTACACGAGACTAATAACTGCAAGGAATCACTCGAAGCGTATTATTTGGCTTTTTGATGAGCCAGACCTTGGTCTTCATGCAAAGTCCCAACAGGACTTAGTGAAACTCATTGAGGAACAGTCTGGCGACTCCCAAATACTATATTCAACGCATCAACCAATAATGATTCAATGGCATCGTCTAGAACGTATTCATGTTGTTGAGAACGTCCCGAAGGTAAAACAGGAAAAGTTTGGAAAGGGTACAAAGGTACATCAACGGTTCTGGGATGATGGGGATTTTGACTCGCCTCTTAAAGAGGTGTTAAAGCTATTTATTGGTGAAGATATTCTCTGGACAAAGGAACATGTGGTTGTCGAAGGCCCTTCAGATTACTTCTACTTTGTGGGCTGGGCTAATCGTTTTGCCAACGATAATCCAAATGCAAAAATCTGGAATGATGAGTTCTCTTCTCCAAGCAGAGCTTTTGTTCCGGCCGGTAGTATCACTAACATCCCTCTCTTCTTATTCTTTCTCACAAAGAGGAATGGCGCAGAAACTGTAAACTGGGCGTCTATAACTGACACAGGGAAAGATCACAGTGATATTAAGCAGGTAATAAATAGTACATCTCGCCTAAAAAGGTTTAGCGACCGAGTTATTGAATTGCAGAGGCCTGAAGGGGAGAAACTTGATAAAGACTTTGACGTTGAAGATCTTTTTGACCGACAAGAGTTCTACGACAAGGCAGCAGAGTACTATGCAGCTACGTATCCAGACTGCAAATTCCCAAACTATAAGGACTTAGCTAAACAAGAAAAAATAACCAAAACCTTAACTTCACAGCTAAAGAAACTTAACAAAGAGAAGATGCCTAACATATCGTTTGATAAGCCTGGTGTGGCTCAGTATATATACTCCCAGCTAGTGGTTGAAAACAAACCATTCTCGGAAGTATCTTTAAAGAACTTTAGATCGACGCTTAATGCAATCAATAGGGCATTTAGTCTTGACCCAACTGATTAGCCTTTAGGATACTAGCTTCTATTTCCGCTAAAAGCTCAAAATATTCAACAAGCACAGCTAGTTCCTCGTCGCTTAGTTTCATTGGGTGCTATCGGGAGCTGTAAGTACTGGTGGCTCTGGTATTGTTGGTAGCTGTTGTCGGGTGCCTTCAGATTCACTTATCGTTCTGTCCAGATCAGCTTGTGAGACAGTGAGCCAAGCGCCCATCGTAAGACCGTAGGCTAAAAGGATAAAGAGTATTGGCTTAAGAATGCGCCACCACATTTTGGGCTTTGGTTTGCCAGAGCGTTTGCGAATGTAATAGTTCGCGGCGAGGATGGTAATAACGAGAAGCCCAACACGAGTAAAAGGGAAAATGGGGTAAAGCCACTGATGGGTAGCGTTTTCAACTTGAGCTACAATCGTTTCAAAGCCAAAGTTCACTAACAGGAAAATGCCGAAAGCCGCAGAATAAACCTTAACTCTACTCACTTTTTGTTTGGGTTTTGGGGAGCTGTCGTCCGTCATGGCTGATCCTCCATTATGTTATTAATGGGGAGGCCTGAATAAAAAAGGACAACCCCTCTAGGTTGTCTACACCAGCACAAGGTTGTACCCTGTGTTTTTCGAGAGGTTGCCCATTGTTGGGTACAACCAATCAAAGATTGGCTTTCACAAGCTTGTACTGATGTAGACCCCATAATAATAACAGAGAAGTTACTTCAAAATCATCACGGTGTATGATGTTCCTATGGCTAAACAGGTGAAGGATAAAAAATGGCGTATAATTCGCCCACCGTTAGGAACTGGGTTCTATCTTCCAACAAGGGAAGATTTACTTAAGATAAAGCGGGGCGATGTCGTGAAACTCATCTTTCAGGCAGGCGAAGACGCACCCGAAAGGATGTGGGTTCAAGTAGAAAAATGTGGAGACTCTGAGCACTGGACTGGACGGCTTGATAATGACCCTGCGCAAGAATACTTGGCCTCAGTACTAAAATACAAAGATGTAATTCGCTTTCACCCGCTTGATGTTATTAATATTGATTCCGAAAATAAAGTTCCAGAAGAGCCGAGCATTGAACAGATTATAGATAAAAAACTAGGTGACGTTATCAACAGCGTGAACAGGCCGTGGTATAAAAACCCTAACATCATGGTACCGGCTGCCGCCACAATCATTGTTGGCCTGCTAAGTGCAGTCGTAACTCTAATCGCTGCTCTCATTAATAAACACTGAACAGAGGTAGATTCTAGGTACACTTGCTTTGTCTCTACGCGCGAGCGTCTTCACCCCCCCTGCATAGTAGGGGGGTAGGCGTCGTACATTGTCTGATAATGTGCGATGACTATTGAAGCTAACGCATGTTGCAAAAGAACTTTTGCGACTTGCTCCGCGCGAATAGCCGGTGTAATTATGTACCCCCACCTTCTCTTTTGTTTTTCCTTCTTCTCTACTTGGTGCACACACAAAATTTTTTTCTAGGGCAAAGTGTTTAATAATTAGGGCATGACTGCGAATAATAACGGCAAGGTAGTAACCCAAGCACAGCTAGTGCGCATGACTTACATGAAGTTGTTAGAGCTGGAAGTTAAGTTTGACTTACTTGACACAAAACTTGAAAGCCTCCAGCAAGACGTAAGTAGGAATGTGTTCGTACGTAGTGAGTTAATTAAAACTAGATTTGACCACAGGACAAACGAGCTTTATATCACGGAGCACTTTAAGATACCTTTTGAGGGTAACGAAGCCGCTCTGCTAGCCGTCATGTTTAAGAAGTCTACTGGCCAGCCTAAGAGAACAACCAAGTTCTATCCAGCAGAGCTTGCCGGTACGTTCCAAGACGCCACAGATGGTCTTAAAACACCTAAGGCAATACACGGAACGATTGTCAGGATTGATTCAAGCATTAAGCACAGAACAATGGGCTTAGAGGTCTTTAAGATTACAACTAAAGTTTTCTATTTTTTGTAGCACCCCCTAGTAAGTTCGCGTGAGTTCACTTGCTATCGGTTTTGTTTAAATGGGCAAATGCTATTTAGAGCAAACCAAGCCATCCCGATTTCAGAAGCTCGTGAGCTACTAGGCGACGAGAGCGACAGTATGACCGACGAAGAAGTGTTAAGGCTGATTGAAGACTTTGACATCATTGCACAGTACACAATTAAATTAGTTCAAAAGTTTAAACAAAATAAAGCCACAACAGGTTAATATAATGTTAAAATAGTTCTAAGTATGAATAGTGTTGTATATGTCAGGGTATCAACAGACGAGCAAGTGCTGGGCACGAGCTTAGATATGCAACAAAAACAGTGTTTAGAGTTTGCAAAGGCGCATGGCTGGAACGTACCGAAGGAAAATGTCTTTCGCGATGAGGGCGAATCAGCAAAGGCTACCAATCGGCCGAAGCTTCTCGCCATGCTTGAGCATTGTCGCAAGAACAAACGCAAAATTGAAAAGTGTATTGTTTGGAAGTTAGATAGGTTTGCTCGCAACTCTGACGATCATGTAATGATACGTGCCATACTGCGCAAGAATGGCGTATCACTCGTGTCCGTTACCGAGCCTATTGATGACAGCCCGACCGGCAAACTTATGGAAACGGTGCTTTCAGGCTTCGCGCAGTTTGATAATGAAGTCAGAACACACCGAACAACGGAAGGAATGAAAAGACGCCTTGAGCAGGGCGGGTGGCCGCATGACGCACCTATTGGTTATATAAAGGCGCGCACTCGTGAGGGCGTAACAACCATCGCTCCGCACTCAGAAATGGCACCAAAGCTCACACTCTTTTTAGAAACATTTTCAACCGGCCAATACACCGTCAGACAAGCAACTGACCTCGCCTATGAATTAGGTATACGAAACGGTAAAGGTGAAAAGCGAACATGGCAAACAATTGAAAACACTATCAAGAACCCGATTTACGCTGGGTACATTCAGTCTAAGTACACAGACGGCAATCGCTACGTTGGCTTGCACGAGGCGTTGATTAGCGAAGCAACCTTTAACAAGAACCAGAGTATCCTTGTTGGTAAACAAAAAGTGTTTACCCGCAGTGACGAGGGTGACTATCCATTACGGCGAGACTTTTTACGCTGCATACACTGCGGTAAATTCGTAACTGCGAGTGCGCCAAAAGGGGCAAGCGGTATTAAGTACCCACGGTATAGCTGTATTAATTGCAAGACATCGGTAATTGGTAAAAAGGTCAGCAAATCAAGCGAAGAGATTCATAAAGAGTTCCGTGAGGTATTGTCACGAATCCGCTACAAGGAAAACAGGCTCAAAGTTTTCAAACGTATTGTGTTGCAGCGTTGGTGCGATGAGTATGATGACGCGCTCAAGGCAGCCTATCAAGTTAATAAAGAGCTTGAAACCTTGCAGACCGAACGCGCCAAGGTTAATCGCAAGTTCGCCCGCGATGAGTATACGTTTACCGAGAAGCAGGAATTAATCAGAGACATTGACGCCGAAATCGTAGACTACATGAAGAAAAAAGTTGAAGCCGACGAGTATGCCAATCAAAAGGAGCAAATCATTGATAATGCCATGCTGTTCATGAACGAGCCATCAGAGTTCTGGAACAGAGCACCATTACAGATACAAAAGGCAGTACAGCATACACTTTTCCCGCATGGTTTGGCCTATGACTTTGAAAATGGCTTTGGAACTATTGAGCTGAACGAGTCGTATCTGTTGCTACAAAAAATAGCGCCCGAAGACGCTAATGGTTCTATTGTGGTAGCGGCGACAAGATTTGAACTTGTGACCCCAGGCTTATGAGTCCTGTGCTCTAACCAACTGAGCTACGCCGCCACGGGGTTCCGGGTTGAGGAACAGATGTGAATATACCATGTTTTGCCTCTGTTGGCTAGCCAGTACGCGAGATTTGTTCGCCTTAGCGCGTATTACTTGCTATAATGTAATTCCAGTATGATTGCTGGAAAAAACATCATAATTTTGTCAACAAACGCCTCGTCTGAGGCGTTTTTCTTATTAAAAATGGAGGTGTAAGTTATGACGATGGAAGCAGACCGTGTTGGACAAGAAGGCAGGAATTTTAATGCCGACGTGCATGTAGCGCTCCAGTATCTGAAAGAACAGTGCGCCTGCCCAGATCCGGCACTTGCATTTGATCCGTCCGCAGCCCGGGCTGATCTTGACTGGTTGCAGCCGCTTGGCGACCCCAACTCAGAGGCCTCCAAGAGGTACAACGCTGCGATTAGTGCTTTTGCGCGAGGTAGCGCGACGCCAGAACAGCAAGCCCTCATCATTCAGACCGAAGAGATAAAAGGGGCATTTGGAGCCTTACAGGATAAGCCTCGTACATAAATAAAAGAACCCTTTCTGCAGAAGGGCCCTTTTATGAGTTTGTAGTGGTTTGTTTTACAAAGATGAGATTAAATCATCGAATTGCGAAACAGAGCTGTCACTGGTTTGGATGAATTCATACGCTAATTGGTTTTTCACTGGTTTGATTCTTCCTATTTATTTTTGTATTTGTTTGTCATTTTTGTTTCTTAATGACAAGTACTATTATACATGAAGTTGCTTAATTGTCAAGTATAATGTGATAGATATGGTTGTAAAAGCCGCTTGTATCTGTTACGATGTAGCTTGCTCAATCCGCCGCGGGGTGGAGCAGTGGCAGCTCGCGTGGCTCATAACCACGAGGTCGCAGGTTCGAGTCCTGCCCCCGCTACCAAGAAAACAGACTCATCGAAAGATGGGTCTTTTTTCTTGGTCACTGGAGAAGACGAGAACCTGTTGGGCGCAGCCCAGGTTCGATTATGACGAACACGCGCAGAAGCTTGCTTCGAGCATGTGAGGAAATACGAGCAAAGCGAGGACCTGCCCCCCCGAAGTCATAGGTTCCACTTCCGTTCGGTCACTGTTATGATGTGGGCAATATGTACGCAGCTTTTAAACCCCTCGGGGTGTTATCGATTGCCATCGGATGGGCTTCAATGCTTTTTCTGATCACAAAGTGGCGTGGCGACAAGTCCATGTCGTTTAGTCAGCACGCTGCTGCCAATAAGCATGCCTTTTTGACTATGGCTGTCATGGAGTCAATTTTTTTACCAATGTACTTTATCTTTATTGCCACCTGGTTTTCGTACACTTTTCGGCTTCCACCGGTTTTTGTGTTTCTTAACGCAGTTTCGGTTATTGGCTTACTAGTTGCGGCTTGGGTGCCCGATGCGCCGGGTATTCGAAGCCGGATCCATCATGGAGTGTGTTACCCAGCTTATGCAGCCATGCCAATAAGTGCGCTTTTTCTCGTTACCTCTAACAGTGTCAGCCAATTTGCGAGAATCTATAGCTTAATAGCGTTTGTCATAATGTTGGTTTGTGGTGCTTACATAGCATCCAAGTCCAAGAGCGGCGGCAGTAAATTCTTGTTTTTGCAAGGCTTGTTCCTGGCCTCAATACATTCGGCAATCTTGGTTGCTACATATATTCGCTAAGCCTGCGATTATTCATGCCTGCAGTTCTTAAAGAAGTAAAACTGATTATGCCTAGTGACTAGGATGCTAACTGCTGGTATAACTTGTGCATGGCTACAATACAAACCCACGAAGAAAAACTGAAGCATCACCGACTGGTGGTACAGAGCCTGCGGGCAAAGGCTGATGCCAAAAGGACCTTTACCGACCGAGTAGCCGATAGCCTGACCGCCAAATTTGGTACCGTTTTGTTCCTGGTCTTAAATGCCATTTGGTTCTTTGTTTGGATCGTGCTCAACACCAACATTATTCCTGGCGTAAAGCCGTTCGATCCATTCCCGTTTGGCTTGCTCACCATGATTGTTTCGCTGGAGGCTATATTCCTAGCCATTATTGTTTTGATTTCACAAAACCGCGCCGCCCGAATCGCAGAACTGCGTGAAGAGGTTGACCTCCAAGTTAACTCAATCGCCGAAACTGAGATTACGAAGATTATCGAAATGCTTGGTGTCTTGATGCAGAAGAACGGTGTAAAAGTCGATGACCCCGACATGGAAGAGATGATGCGCCCAATCCGCAGCCAAGACATCGAGAAAATCCTCGAAAAACAGCTGCAATAACTCCCTTTTAGTATTAGCAGGCGCCTGAGCTGTTCGACACGGACTGTTACAATAGATAGGGTAACGAAGGAGAAGCTATGAAGAATACGCTTATTGTTGTTCTGGTGATTGCAGTACTGGGTCTTGGTGGCTGGGTAGTCTATGACAGAACCAGGCCGAACACAGCGACTACAACGACCTCAACAACGGCAACTGCCGGCCAGCCAAAGTCTGCTAATACCTTAGATCTGAGCGACAAAGGACTGACCAAGGTTGGTCCAGAAATCTATAACCAGACCAACACTACTGCGTTGATTCTGTCTAACAACAACATTCAAACGCTGCCATCAGAGATGGGCAAGATGACCAAGCTTGAGGTCTTTACTATCGACCATAACCGGCTTGACGGCTCACTGATTGGCGAGATACGCAAAATGCCACTCAAAAGCCTCGATGTTAGCTATAACAACATGACGGGTATGCCAGCTGAAATTGGGCAGCTGAACAAGCTGGAGACACTTAATTACAGCTACAACAAAATAACAGGGATACCAAACGAGATTGCGAATCTAAAGAACAATCTCAAGGAGCTGAATCTTACCGGCAACCCAGTCAGTCAATCGACATTGGCCAAGCTGAAGTCGGAGCTACCCAGCACGAACATAATTTTTTAGGAGTTACCATGAAACGAACGTTTACGAATGAAGAAGCGAAAGCGATTGGCGACAGCCTAGGGATAGACTGGCAACAGGTTAATCTTGAGCAGTTCCGCATGGGCCTAACTGTGGAGTTCGAGCACGGCTCGCATGATAGTGAAACGAATGTTACCAACGACGATACCACAATGACAGGGAAGATTGCTTGGGCCCATCTCAAAGAAATCCCGGACTACTATACGCGTCTAGCTAAAATGGAGGCCGAGGCCGAAAGCTAACAAACTGTGACCTAGGTCATAGAAATTGTCTGGTAAAAAGGTTATGCTTGTGACAAACAAGCTTTAAAAAGGAAACAAAAATGGCCAAAAAAACAGATCGAAAAACAATTGATATGGTGTTTGTATTGCTCGGCGCCGCGATGACCTTAACACTGGTTGTGGTGGGTGGTATTTCTATGTACGCCTACAACTTTGCTACCACGAGCGTCCGCACCGAGCTCGTAGCCCAAAAGATATACTTCCCTCCAAAGGGTAGCCCAGCCCTTGATCCAAAGGAATTTCCTGACCTACAACAATACGCTGGCCAGCAAGTTGACGATGGTATCAAGGCCAAGGCGTATGCCAATGGCTTTATTGGTCGTCACCTCGAAAAAGTAGCTGGTGGCAAAACCTACTCCGAAGTTAGTACCGAGGCTATGAAAGACCCAACCAACCCTAAGTTGGCTGCTCAAAAGGCCACACTATTTCAGGGTGAAACCTTGCGCGGTATTCTACTCGGTGACGGCTACGCCTACTGGACCTTTGGCCTAATCGCCTTCTACGCTGCTATCGCTGCCTTTATCGGTGCCGCTGTTATGGCTGTCCTAGTACTGCTCGGCTTCCGCCACATGTCTAAGCAAAAGTAGCTCAATCACTTCTCAGCCCGAATTAAGCCAGGCAGACTATACTACGAGTAATGAAGTATAGTCTTGCCGATACCCACCAACTCACTCCCAGCACTATTCTGCTGACGTTTGAGCCCAAAGGTGGCAAAGCCATTGGCTTTATGCCCGGTCAGTATGCTGCGTTACGCTTTAAGCACAATGGTCGACCAACGCCCGCCCGCTGCTTCTCGATTGTTAATCGGCCAAACCAAGAGGGCACACTACAATTCGCCGTTAAGGTAGAAGGGAAGTTCACCTCGGCGTTGAACGAACTAGCAGCTGGCGCGACCGTTGATATCGACGGGCCATTCGGTGAATTCGTCCATGACCGGCAGTACGACCAAGACTCGGTTATGTTGGCCGGTGGCATTGGCATTACGCCAATTATGAGTATTTTAGCCGATGCCGTTCCGCAGGGTGGCGACAATACTTTTACGCTACTTTACAGTATTCGTGATCAACAAGATGCAGCTTACGCCGATGAGTTATTGGCGCTCGAAAAAACCAACCCTAACTTTCGGGTAGTTTTCTTTGTTACTGGTGGTGGGGCGCCGCGGTTTGACGCCAGTCACGCCATGTTCCGGCGCATAACCCCAGGTATTATCGCCAAGGCGGCAGATGACGACTTCGAAAATACCAGTTTCTTTATTTGTGGGCCGGCTAGTTTTATCGACTCTATGCGGGATATTTTGCGCCAAAAAGGCGTGCCACCCCTCCGCATTAACACCGAGGCCTTCACGCAAGCTAAAGCGGTAGTCGAGAAACCAAGCCTTGTCTCATTGTGGCAGCGTTTTTGGGTGTACGGTCTGGCGGCCGCCTCTTTTGTGCTTGTTATGGGCGCCGTCGCAACGACTGACGTTTTGGCGAATTCCTCGGACGAAAAACCAACCACGGTGATTGTGCCAACGTCCGGCACTACTTCGACCTCATCCGAAAGTGAAGCGGGTGAAGATACTGTTCCAGCCCAAACGACGACCCCTACAACTACTCCGACGGTAACAACGCCGAGAGCCACTCAAACCTACCAACGTCCAACCTCATCGGTGTCGTAATGAAGCACCTGAGCCAGCAAACTAAAACTGCCTTGGGGTCCCAAGTGCTTTTGACCATAGTGAGCGATGAACCAGGTGAAGAATTGCTGGAGCAATTGTGGCGTAAGATTGACAGCTTTGAAGCTCGGTTTAGTCGGTTTAAAACCGACAGCGAGTTAACGCAATTTAATCACGCCGCTGGCCACGAAACGCCAATTTCGTCGGAGTTTCGGGCTATCTTACTGGCCGCCAAAGAGATGGCTGAAATAACCGATGGCTTGTTTAACCCCTTCATCCTGCCGGCTTTGCAAAAGGCTGGCTACAAGCAGTCTTGGCTGCGTGATAGCACCGTAGCAGCCGATTTTTCAGAACGGCGAGTCGCTGAGCCATCGGAGCTGATTATTAAGGCTACCACTGCCGCCATCCCGCCGGATGCCGCTATCGACCTAGGTGGGTGTGGCAAGGGCTACCTGCTTGATTTGCTAGCTAAGGAGCTGACAACAGCTGGCGTGACTGACTTCTGGCTGTCTTTGGGCGGCGACATCGTCGTCAAAGGCTGCGACGAGAACGGACAGCCGTGGCAGATTGACATTGCCGATGCACTGGAACCGGACCTGACGGTCGCGGTGGTGCAGGCACCAACGACGGGCCTGCTAGCCATCGCGACATCGGGAATCACCAAACGGCAGGGTATGCATCATGGTCAACCGTGGCACCACATAATTAATCCAACCGATGGGCAGCCAGCGGAGACGGATATCTTGACCGCTACAATCTGCGCGCCAACCGGACTGGCTGCCGATGTCTATGCGTCTTGCATAGTGACACTTGGTACGGCCCACTATCAGGCGTTTGCCAACGAACATAAACTATCAGATACACTCGTCCAAACGGTGGCTAAAAAAATGCTAAGAGGTGATAGGATGAGCTTACGATGAGTACTATGACGCTTCGATTCGCAGTTGAGCCGCATGTACGGGTTCTGCATACCTGGCCCTGGTATCTCACTCGGTCCTCGGGCCTTGTTGCCGCCATCTCTTTGGTGTTGTTGATGGTAACAGGGATTACGATGTTCATTGGCTACGAATTCAAGTTTATGCAGCCGCTGAAGGCGTGGGCCAACCACCGTACCTTGGGCATCGTTTTTAGTGTGAGCGTCGCGGTACACGTGCTGTCCCTGCTTTTTGATAAGTACATTTCCTTCAATATCCCACAGGTATTGGTGCCTTTTGTTTCTGACTACAAGCGAACGCAGCTGCTAGGGCTTGCAGTCGGCTCCTTAGGGGTGGCCCTGGGAGTTATCTCGTTGTATCTGGTGATAGCGATAGTCTACACCTCGCTGACTAAAACAATGACGAAACGTCCAGCCCTCTGGAAGTGGACTCACTATCTGAGCTACCTCGTCATTTTATTCATTTTCTTCCATAGCATCATGATTGGTACCGATCTTAAAAATGGTTTGTGGCGCTGGAGCTGGATCATTGCCAACGTCGTAATTTTAGTACTAGTTGGTTTACGTTTGCGCCGCGTTGGATCCCTTAACTCCTAAACTGTTTGCTATACTGCTGCCATGACGGAATTATGGCAACTTTATAGCGAAGACGGCCAGCCACTAGTGGGCAAAGGCGCCACCAAAGACGAGACCTTCAAAAAAGGCCTCCTACACGGTGCGGCTCACGTTTGGGTTTGGCGACGGACACCACGCGGCGTCGAGGTTCTGGCGCAAAAACGAGACTCCAAAAAACGCACCTGGCCCAACACCTACGACGCCTCGTCGGCAGGGCACGTTAGTCTTAACGAGAGCCCTTTACAAACGGCAGTCCGAGAAACCGAAGAGGAAATTGGCCTAGTCGTTGATACAGAAGATTTGCAGCTTGTGGCGCGCCTGAAGCCCCGAAAAATTCAGCCTAACAATGTCGATACCGAAAACGAGGTTCGCTGGATATATTTTTACGAGTTGCAGCACGATTTTGAATTTCGTTTGGAGGCCAACAAAGTGGCTGCTCTTGACTGGAAAAATTTAGAGGAGCTAAAGCGCGAACTGTTTGAGTTCCCCGACCGTTATCTCCCACAGGGTGACGAGTATTATCAGACCTTAATTAGTGCGTTAGAAAAACTCTAGAGGCTAAGCGTAGTGATATCGCCGTGTAAGACAACTGGGCCCATGCCCCGGATCTCTTCGATGAATGATGATTCCTCGGGGAGTTCGTTTAGAACAAAGATTGGTTTGTTCAGGTAAAACGCTAGTGACATTTCGATTAGAACATTGCCACCCACGTAATCTTTAATGCCGTGCTTTTCATTGTTTACTACCAAGATGGCGTCGGCTTTTTCGATTTCACTAAAGTGGCCACGCATTAAATCAGCCTTTTTGTGGTAATCTTTGGCGTCCTCGAACCAGGTTTTATAATGGCTGACGTCAAAGTCGCCGGTTCGCTTCATCTCGAGAGCATTCGATGGAACAAGTACTTTATACCCCCGTTTCTCTAAAACTTCTTGGATATCGATTACTTGACGATAAAAATTGGCGCTGGAACAGATGGTGATTGTCTTCATGTACCAATCATAGCAGAGAGGCTTTATACTAAGGGTAGAAGAGGGGACCTATGGTATTTCGTAAAACAACTTCAACTGAGGCGATTACAGATTATGTTAGCGATATTCTTCGCACTAAACTGGGCGCTGGCGAAAGGGTTTTATGGCTGGTAGCCGGTGGTTCGGCCATTAGTGTGGCGGTGGCGGTGGCGCATAATTTACAGGGCTTGGACCTGAGCAACCTAACGGTTACCTTAACTGATGAACGCTACGGCCCGGTTGGGCATCCAGATTCTAATTGGGCGCAATTGGAGCAGGCTGGCTTTAGTCTGCCAGGCGCACAGCTCGTGCCAGTTTTACATGGTCACTCCATCGAAGATTCCACCACCGAGTTTGCTCGGCACTTACAAGAGTATTGCCAAGGCGCGACCTATTGCTTGGGACTTTTTGGTATTGGTCCCGATGGCCATACGGCTGGCACCTTACCTCACAGCCCTGCTGTTGAGTCGACGGAGTGGGCGGCCAGCTACCAAGGACCCGACCATATGCGGGTGACTATGACGGCCTCAGCCATTGCTGCGCTGAGCGAGGCAGTGGTATATGCTATGGGGGAGGCTAAGGCCGAACCGCTAAAGCGTCTAAACACAGGGGTTCCAATCGCTGAACAGCCTGCCCAGGCTCTCAAAAAAGTGCCCATACTAACCATTTTTAATGACCAAATAGGAGACACCGTATGAAAATCGCAATTGCTGGACTTGGCCGGATGGGAATGCAGATTTCCCGCAAACTAAGTGAAGACGGACATGAGGTAATCGCGCACAACCGTAGTCAGGGCCCAATTGATGAAGCCGTCGGCTATGGTGCCAAGGCCGCGCCAACCGCCAATGACGTTGTTGAAGCCTTTAAGGGTGAGCAGCTCATACTTTGGATTATGCTGCCAGCCAACATTATGGACGACACCATTGCTGAATGGCTCAAGCTTGTTCCCAAGGGCAGCATCTTAATTGATGGTGGTAACTCCGATTTTCGCCTGACCCAAAAACGATCTGAGCTAGTTGCAAGCCAAGGTTCAACCTTGCTTGATGTCGGCACCAGCGGTGGCGTGTGGGGCTACCAGAACGGCTTCTCGATGATGGTTGGTGGCGACAAAGCTGCCGTAGCAGTGATCGAGCCCGTCTTGAAGACATTGGCCGCGCCAGAAGGTGCCTACTTCCACTTTGGTCCCAGCGGCTCCGGCCACTACGTTAAGATGGTTCACAACGCGGTTGAATATGGCATGATGGAGAGTCTGGCCGAAGGCTACCGAATGCTCAAGGAAGGCGCCTACAAAGACCAGATAGATCTCGCTGCTGCCGGCAACGTTTGGCAGCACCATAGCGTGGTTACGTCATGGCTAAACGAGCTGTGTCAGTCGGCTCTAGAAGAAAATCCCAACCTCGATGGCATCGAAGGCTTTGTGGCTGAGTCAGGAGAAGCGCGCTGGACGCTCGAAGCCGCCAAAGACCTCGGTATCCCGCTACCGGCTATTCAAACAGCTTTTGACGTGCGTTTGGCATCACAAAAGGGTGAAGTTAATTTTGCTACCAAACTACTATCGGCAATGCGCAATAAATTCGGGGGCCACGAGCTAAACAAATGAGCGACATTACGCAGCCGACCATCCTGGTTATCATTGGTATCTCTGGCGACTTAGCACAGCGTAAATTACTACCGGCACTTCGTGAAATTGCCGAAGCCGGCGCCCTGCCAGACGCTTTCCGTATTATTGGTATCTCCCGTCGAGCCTTACAGCTGTCTGATATTGCACCGGCGGATGACACTTTCTGGGAGCAGCATCTAGAGCTACATCAGATGGATCTGAGCGACATACAGGCCTACCATGACTTCGCCACACAACTTCAGGGCATTGAACGTTCCTTGGGTGGTTCAGCCCAGCGCTTGTTCTATCTTTCGGTGCCGCCGGAGGCCACCCAGTCAGTTGTGGAGATGTTGGGCAACTCCGGGCTAGCCGAAGTACCAGATACTAAACTATTGCTAGAAAAACCATTTGGGACCGATTTAGCGTCGGCACAGCAGTTGGTCGAGCACTTACAGCAACACTTCAAAGAGGAGCAGGTCTACCGGATTGACCACTATTTGGCCAAGGAGATGGCTCAAAACCTGATTGTCTTCCGTTCTGCCAACCCCGTCTTTTCCGAAACCTGGAACAATAAATTCATCTCTAGCATTGAGATTATCGCCAGCGAAAAGATTGGCATCGAGGGCCGCAAAACTTTTTACGAGCAAACTGGTGCTTTGCGAGACGTTGTCCAAAGCCATCTTCTGCAGCTGGCTGCGCTGACGCTTATGGAATTACCAAAGCTGAACGATATGCAAAGTACACCACGACTGCGCTGCCAGGCGCTATCAGCAATACGACCGGTTGAGGATATCGAGACCAATGTGGTGCGAGGCCAGTACCAAAGCTACAAAGACGAAGTCGGCAATCCGGATAGCGCCGTTGAGACGTTTGTTTCGTTGCGCCTGCAATCGAATGACGAGCGCTGGAAGGATGTGCCAATTATACTCACCACTGGGAAAGCGCTCGCCGAGCAACGCACCGAGATTCGTGTCAGCTATCGCGGTGAAGGTAACACCGACGCAAACATTTTGATCCTGCGCGTTCAGCCTGACGAAGGTGTTCAGGTCTGTCTGTGGGTCAAGAAGCCAGGCCTTGATAACGCTTTGCAACAGATTCCACTCTCCTTTGAGTATAAGCATCACTTCAACGACAAACTGCCCGATGCCTACGAACGGGTTTTTGTAGACGCCATGCGCTCTGACCACAGCCTGTTTACAACCAGCCAAGAAGTTTTAGCGAGCTGGCAGATTTTGGCGCCCGTCCAAGAAGCCTGGAATCAGACCGATGCCGACCTACGCATCTACCCAGCTGACAGCTCACCCCAGGACATTATTAAAACCAAGCAATGAAAACAGCACTGCCCGCCGGACAATATGTCGTAGCCGTTTCGGGTGGCGTTGACTCAATGGTGCTATTGGATCTACTCAGCAAGCAGGCTGATCTGCAACTGACGGTGGCTCACTTCGACCATGGTATTCGGGAAGAGTCGTCCGAGGACCGCCTATTAGTGCAAAAAGCGGCACAGAGGTACGGCCTACCCTTTGTGTATAACCGTGTTGAGCTTGGTCCAGGAACCAGTGAGGCGGTGGCCCGCAAGGCTCGCTACGAGTTCTTGCATACAGTTCGTGTAGCGGCTCGGGCCCGGGCAATTGTCACCGCTCACCATCAGGACGACATGCTCGAGACGGCCATTATCAACATGTTGCGCGGGACGGGCCGCCGAGGGCTCAGCTCGCTTAAGAGTCGGGATCGGGTAATTCGACCACTCTTGATGTATACCAAGGCAGAAATAACCAGCTACGCTCATCGCCAGGGCATCCTTTGGCATGAAGATAGCACCAACCAGGACGAGACCTACCTGCGTAACTACGTTCGCCGCCAAATCCTCGCGAAGTTTACCGTCGCGCAGCGCCAGCAGCTCCTGGTTCACCTTAATACCGCCAGTGAGCTCAATCAGGAACTCGAAGTTTTATTAGCCAACAACCTGCATATCCAGCCGGCTCCCCACCAACTGGATAGGCAGTGGTTTATCCAGTTACCACACCAGGTCGCTAAAGAAATTCTGGCCAGCTGGTTACGTGAAAGGGGAGTCAGTTTTAATACCAAGACGCTCGAGCGGTTGTGCGTAGTGGCCAAAACTTACCAGCCGCACAAGCAAGCCGACGTTAATAACGGGTATGTAATGGAGGTAAAACCAGCTTACTTGGCACTCAAGCAGGCCGACCGCTAGATTTCCGGGTTTGGAGCCGGTATAATAGAATACACATATGGATAAAAAACCTTTTCGCAACACTAGCTCATCTCAGCAACCAAAAGGCAGCAGAAGAGGTTTAAAAAATCTCATCCTTCTTGTCGTTCTTGCTATCTTCGGCGTCGCCATCTTCGCCGCCTATAGCCAACCACGCAAGCTGGCCGAAGCGCCACTTTCCGAGGTTGTCGCCGCCGCCAATGCCGGCCAGGTCAAAGAACTGACCATTAAGGGGACCGAAGTCTTGGTTACCAAAAAAGACCAAAATCAACCAAGTCAGCGCGCTTACAAAGAGGCTGGCTCGACCATCTACGATCAGGGTCTGAAGCAAAACGTCGAAGGACTGACGGTTAACCCAAAGCCAGATTCTGGCAATGGTGGTCTCTGGGTCTCGCTGGCGAGCGGTATTTTGCCAGTCATTCTGATTAGTGGTGTCTTGTTCTTTATGCTGCGCAGCGCGCAAGGGCAAGGCAACCAGGCCATGAGCTTTGGCAAGAGCAAAGCCCGTCTCTACGGTAACGAGAAGGATAAAGTAACCTTCAAGCAAGTTGCTGGTAGTGATGAAGCCAAGCAAGACCTCGAAGAAGTTGTTGAATTCCTCAAGTTTCCTAAGAAGTTTGAAGGGCTTGGCGCCAAGATTCCAAAAGGCGTTCTTTTAGTGGGCCCTCCTGGTACCGGTAAAACCATGCTCGCCCGCGCTGTTGCCGGTGAAGCCAACGTGCCATTCTTCAGTATTTCTGGTTCAGAGTTTGTTGAAATGTTCGTTGGTGTCGGTGCGAGCCGTGTTCGCGACTTATTCGCCAAAGCAAAAAAGAACTCACCTTGCATTATCTTTGTGGACGAAATCGATGCCGTTGGTCGCAAGCGCGGTTCTGGTATGGGTGGTGGTCATGACGAGCGCGAACAGACCCTCAACCAGATTTTGGTAGAGATGGACGGCTTTGAACAAGGCCAGAACGTTATTGTCTTGGCCGCTACCAACCGTGCCGACGTGCTTGACCCAGCTCTGTTGCGCCCAGGCCGTTTTGACCGACGCGTTAACATTGGCCTACCAGATCGCAAAGACCGCGAAGCAATTCTTAAAGTTCACTTTGCCAAAAAGCCATTGGCAAAATCGGTTGATATCGATGCCTTGGCTGCCAAAACGGCTGGCTCATCGGGTGCCGACCTGGCTAATATCGCTAACGAAGCTGCCATCTTGGCCGCCCGTCACAACAAGAAGGAAATCACCCAGGCTGAAGTGACCGGTGCCTTCGAAAAGATTGCGATTGGTCCAGAGCGCAAGAGCAAGATTATGAATGACAAAGAAAAGCAGATGACTGCCTATCACGAAGCTGGTCACGCCATTGTCGGGCACGTCCTGCCAGATAGTGACATGGTGCATAAGGTGACGATTATCCCTCGTGGCGGTACCGGTGGTGTTACTTGGTTTATTCCACCCGAGGACAAGAGTTACCACAGTATCATTGAGTACAAAGACGTTCTGGCACGAATGCTGGGTGGACGCATCGCCGAAGAGGTCATTTATGGTCCAGAACGCGTCACCACTGGCGCCGGTAGCGACTTGCAAAAGGCTGCCGAATTGGCTCGCGACATGGTCATCAACCAAGGTATGGGTAAACAGCTACGCGACCAGGTTTTTCATGTTGACGAAGGCATCATGATGGACAAGCTCATGCACGAGCGTGAATATTCTGAAGAAACTGCCAAGATCATCGATGACGAGGTTGAGGCCTTAATTACCGAAGCCGGCAAACGCGCCCGCGCTGTCATCAAGTCTAACAAGGCCAAGCTCGAAGAACTCAAGGACGCATTGATCGAAAAAGAAACGGTTGAAGCCGAGGAAGTCCTGACGATTTTGAAGGGCTCACACCTGCCAAAAGAAGCCGCACTTTATTAGAACTCCAGCGTGCAATCGAAGCCACTTACTCTTATAATAAGGGCTAATGAATCGATTCCTCAAGCGAGCTAACAAGCGTACGAGCCTTGGTAACGCTGCATTCCTGCTGATTGTCATCTCCTTGGTTGGACAGGTGCTCGGTTTCTTGCGCTACAAGCTGATTAACGCTAACTTTTCGGCTGTTGGCCCGCAGAGTACAGACGCTTACTTTGCTGCCGTCAAAATCCCTGATTTCTTCTTCTTTACGCTAGCCGCCGGTGCTCTCGGCGTTGCTTTCATGCCAATTTTGGCGGAGCACATGAACCGCGGCGACAAGAAAGGCGTCTGGGAACTTTCGAACAGTCTGATTAACCTGCTTTCGATTGTGATGCTTATTGCTGGCGCATTTATTATCGTCTTTGCTAAGCCGATTATTCATGGAATTGTGGCACCAGGCTTGCCACCGGAGCAGCTAAATAATGCCGTGACAATCATGCGCCTGATTGCGCTAAACCCGATGCTGTTTGCGATTTCGGGAGTGCTGACCAGTGTACAACAGACCTATGGCCGGTTTGTATTTTATGCACTGGCACCAATTGGCTACAACTTGGCAATTATCATTAGCATCTTTGCTTTCCGTAATAATATTGGCTTGATTGGTCTCGGTGTTGGTGCCTTGATAGGCGCTATTCTACAGTTGATTATTGTCCTGTTTGGTCTGCCGGGCATTAGTTTTCGATGGCGGCCCAAGATTATGTGGCGTAATAAGGACTTTAAACTTATCTTGCGGAACCTGCCGCCGCGCTCGATTGACCAGGGGATTGATTCTATTAACAGTATTGTCGAAACCAACCTGGCCGCCCGTATCGGCCTGGGTAACATCACCTATTACGAAAATGCCTATATCTTAAGCACGACGCCGGTGCTACTAATCGGCACCGCGATTGCTACCGCCGCATTCCCTCGTTTAAACGACAGATTAGCCCAAGGGCGCAAAGATTTATTCCGTCGGGATTTTCTGCAGGTATTACGCGCCATGATTTGGCTAGCGATGCCGTTAAGTATAATTTGTTACTTTGCCCGTGGTTACTTTGCCCGTTTAATTTTTACGACCAGCGCTCCAGAAATCGCCTTAATATTTGGCTTTCTTGCGGGGGCAATCTTCTTTAGAACGCTGTATTCGATTATTTCGCGCTGGTTTTACGCCCAAAAAGATACGGTGACGCCATTGGTGGTGTCGGTTATTTCAATTGCCCTTAACTTGTACTTAGCAATTACACTATCTCGTCCGAGTGCTTACGGTATTGCTGGTCTGGCTATGGCCCAGTCGATTGTGGCGACGGTTGAAGTAGGTATTCTATTTTGTATCATGCTCTATCGTGATCCAAAGCTGTTTGACCGTAAGTTCTGGGGCGGCGTACTCAAAATTACCTCTGTAACAGGTTTTAGCGTGTTGACGGCCTTCATTATGATTTCACTTTTGCCGCTCAGCTTGGGTGACCGCGGTTTTATCACGCTCGGATTTAAGTTAGCGGCGATTACTGGCATGACCTTTGCGGTGCACGTTGGTGTTTCATGGCTGTTTGGGCTCGAGGAAGTTAACCCCGTGATTAGTAAAACTCGCCAAATCTTCAAAGCCACGGTTCGAATTTAATCCCACCTCTGTTATACTATGCACACGATGGATCAGGAACAGATTAGAAACTTTTGTATCATTGCGCATATTGACCACGGTAAGTCGACGCTGGCTGACCGCTTGCTGGAATTGACCGGTACGGTAGAGAAGCGAGCCATGAAGGCTCAGCTGCTTGATAAGATGGACCTGGAACGCGAAAAGGGCATTACTATTAAGTTGGCGCCGGTGCGCATGAATTACAAAGGTTATCAGCTTAACCTGATTGACACCCCCGGGCACGTTGACTTTAGTTACGAAGTCTCGCGTAGTCTTGAGGCTTGTGAGGGAGCAATCCTGATTGTTGACGCCAGCCAGGGAATCCAAGCTCAGACACTCGCTAACGTCTATCTGGCGATGGCCGCAGAGCTGACAATTATCCCTGTTCTGAATAAGATTGATTTGCCGGCGGCTGATGTCGAGCGGGTGAGCGCCGAGGTTATTTCGCTACTCGGTTGCAAAGCCGAAGACATCTTGCACATTTCGGCTAAGACCGGGCAGGGCGTTGAGGCGGTGCTGGAGAAGGTGGTCGAATTGGTGCCCGCTCCAACCGGCGGCACCAGCGACTCCACGACTGCCTTAATTTTTGACAGTTATTACGACGATTACCGCGGTGTTATTTTGTACGTCCGCATTACGGATGGCGATATACCCAAGAGTGCCAATATAACCATGATGGCCACAGGGGCCGAAGGTATCGCGCTGGAAGTCGGCGCCTTAACACCGGGGATGACTCCCACCAAGCAGTTGCAAACCGGCGAAATTGGCTACATCGTCACAAACCTTAAAAGTACTCGCCAAGCTCGCGTCGGTGATACCGTTACACTGTCCAAGAATCCGGCGGCCAAGGCCTTGCCGGGCTATAAAGACGTTCGACCGTTCGTGTACGCCGGTTTTTTCCCGGAGTCGAATGAGTACTACCAAGAGCTCAAAGACGCTGTCGAAAAACTATCATTGAGTGATTCGGCGCTACAATTTACACCCGAGAACTCCCCAGTTTTGGGTTTTGGTGTGCGGATTGGTTTTTTGGGCCTGCTACATATGGATATTGTTCGTGAACGGCTGGAGCGTGAGTACAACTTACAACTGGTGGTCACCAACCCATCGACCGATTACGAAATTACTTTGCTGAATGGCGAAGAAATAGCCATCAAGAGTGCTGCTGATTTGCCTGACCCATCGCAGATCGAAGAGATTCGTGAGCCCTGGATTAAAGGTGAAATCGTAGTACCGAAGGATTACGTCGGTGCCGTTATTCAATTAGTTGTATCGAAGCGTGGGCTGCAGAAGAACCTGTCTTTTGTGGACGCCCAACTGGCGTTGGTAACTTTTGAGGCCCCACTTGCCAACCTATTAACCGACTTTTACGACCAGCTCAAAAGTATCACCAGTGGCTACGGCTCGTTTAGCTACGAGCTTGACGATTATCGTGCCGAAGATCTGGTGAAGCTCGACTTTTACGTGGCCGGCGACATGGTGGGAGCCTTGAGCTTGATGGTGCACCGCAGCGAAGCCCAGCGGGTTGGTCGCGATGTTGTCGAAAAGCTCAAAGACGTTATTCCTCGTCACAACTTTCAAATTGCTTTACAGGCTGCGATTGGTGGTAAATTTATTGCCCGCGAAGACATCAGTGCCTTTCGCAAAGATGTGACCACCGGGCTGTATGGTGGTGATGTTTCTCGGAAGAAGAAGGTTTTGGCTAAGCAAGCCAAGGGCAAGAAGCGCATGAAGCGCTTTGGCAAGGTAGAAATACCGTCAGAAGCCTTTACAGTGCTTCTTAAACGAGACTAAGCTTTTAGTGCTTCAAGGTCTTTAACGATCTGTACGGCGTGGCCCTTTGGTGTGACCTTAGGATATTCCTTGGCAATATTGCCCTCAGGGTCAATCAGATAGGTTGAGCGGATGATGCCCATAAATTTGCGACCATACATGCTGCGTTCGCCCCAAGCCCCGTAGGCCTTAATGGTATCAAGTGACTCATCACTCAACAGCGGGAAGTGCAGGTTGTACTTCTCGGCAAACTTTTTATGACTCGTGACGCTATCTTTGCTGACGCCAAGGACGACCGCGCCATTTTCCTGAATATAATCATACTCATCACGGAAGCTACAAGCCTCGGTCGTGCAGCCGGGTGTGTCATCCTTTGGGTAGAAATAGAGAATGACCCACTGGCCACGATAATCGGCCAGGGAATGAGTTTTGCCATCTTGGTCGGCTAACGTAAAAGTTGGTGCTTGTTTCATGATATTTCCCCGTTTGTCGCCTGAGCAAAGGCAGTTAACTTAGTGTAAATATCGTGGAGGACGTCCTCGCGGCTCTTGATGCCATCAACTTCGATGAGCAAGCCCTTCTGGCGGTAAAAATCCAAGACGGGCAGGGTCTTGTCTTCAAACTCTTGGAGCCTTCTTTCGAGCACATGCTCAGCATCGTCCTTGCGTTCACCTCGGTCTTCGAGTTGGCGCGAAACTTCCCAGCGTCGTTGAACCTCGTCCTTGGAAACGTCTATATAGATCACGGCCTTCAAGGGGTGACCCGACTTTTGTGCCGCAGCCATGACGCCAGTTTCTTCCCCATGCCAACGACCAACTGAGCTAAGAATAAGTGGTTTGCCTTGAAACATGTCTTGCTCAAAGTGCGGCAGGACGATATTAAGGAATTCTTTTGTTGGTGCAAGGCTCCCGTCTTCGACTTGTGACTGAAGGGCAGCGTGCTCTTTATTGTTACGCATCAGATCGCCACCACCTATAACTGATGCCCCCAAAAGCTTGGCTAAACTGTGGGCGCAGGTGTCCTTGCCGGCAAAAGGTTTGCCAAAAAGGTTAATAGAACCCGTTCCCAACCAATCTTTTAAATATTGCATGCGCTTAGTCTACATTAACAGAGGTAATTTTACAAGTTGGCACTCTTGACAGGTGAGTGCCAAAAGCTTTATTATGTAAACACTGGCACTAAAGCCATGAGAGTGACAAGCGTAATAACATGACAGAACGACAACAAAAAATATTAGCCGCCATTGTAGAGCAGTATGCCGAGGTTGCAAGCCCGGTTGGTTCTAGCTTGATGGCCAAGCTTTTTGATGTTTCTTCTGCTACCATCCGCGCCGAAATGGCCGAACTGGAGCGCCATGGCTATATTATGCAGCCTCACACCAGCGCTGGTCGGGTTCCGACCGACAAGGGCTATCGCCTGTACGTTAATAACTTGGCCGAAGATGCACCAAGTAAGCAAGAACGACGTGGCGAACGTGCCCTGACAGCACGGGTTAACGGTGGCGGCTTACCGGAGCGCACCATTCGCAATGCCGTCGATACTTTGGTGGAGCTGACGCATAACTTGGGCATCGCCACAATTGGCGACCAGCTGTATATGTCCGGGCTCTCTAATCTATTTGGGCAACCAGAGTTTATTAATGGTCGTGATGTCCAGCAAGTTGCGAGGCTGCTGGACAACCTCGAGCCGTGGCTTAAGGAAGCTCACCCCAATGAACCGCTGAACGTCTACATTGGGAGCGAGAATCCAGTTGGACGCAACGCTCAGTGCTCATTGATTATCTGTAAATTCCGCAGTTCATTTAGCGATCAAAGTTATATCGGTGTGCTTGGTCCAACCCGTCAGCAATATCGCGATGTGATGGGTCTGGTCGAGCAAGCCGGACGTGCCTTAGAGGAGAGACTATATGCCTAAAAAAGCAGATTCTAAAAAACCAACCATCGCTGAGCTGCAGCAGCAAATCGCCGATTTAACCGACGCATTGCAGCGAGAGCGAGCAGACGTTATGAATGTTCGCCGCCAACACGACGCCCAAATCAGTAATTTGCGTAACTCGGTTAAAACCACCGTCATCAGCGAGCTGTTGCCAGTGGTTGACAACTTCGAACGCGCCCTCAAGCACGTTCCGGCCGACCTGGTTGATAATGACTACGTCAAAGGTGTGCAAGGCGTGGTTAAACAGTTTGAAATCACCCTGGCAGGCATGGGCGTTGAGCGCATCAAAACTGTTGGGGAGATTTTCGACCCACAGGTTCACGAGGCAGTAAGTATGGATGAGGGTGATGGCCCCCACGAAAATAGCGTTGAAGTCGTTTGCGAGGAACTTCAAGCGGGCTACCGACTCGGCGAAGATGTCATCCGGCACGCCATGGTAAGAGTGAAAATGGAGGTTCGATAATGGAAAACATCGTAAGGGGCATAAGCCCCGTAAGTCTAGAAGACCAAGTGGTTGTGGCTAATTATCGTCCCCAAGTAGAGCCAGGCGAGGGAATCCACGTTGTCGAAATGGCTAACGGTAGAGCTAAACATTTTGATGATAAAATGCTTGTCTTTGGCCGTTGGATTACCGAAGGAGAGCTTCAGCGTCGCCAGCAGGCCTATCAAGAGGATCCCGATCAGTATGGCACGGACCACCTAGCCTCACTATCACACTAATTTAAGAAGGAGAATTATAATGGGAAAAATTATTGGAATCGATTTAGGAACAACAAACTCGGCAATGGCTGTTATGCAGGCCGGAAAGCCGGAAATTATTGCCAACTCAGAAGGTGCACGTACCACGCCTTCTGTTGTTGCGCTTAACAAAGCTGGTGAACGTTTGGTTGGCCAGGTTGCTCGCCGTCAGCAAGTTACCAATCCAACCAACACGATTTACGAAGTCAAGCGCCTCATCGGCCGCAACTGGAACGATAAAGAAGTTCAGCGCGACATCAAATTGATGGGTTACGAAATGGTTAAGTCCGGTAACGGCGTTAAGGTGAAGATGGGCGATAAGGAATATAGCCCCGAAGAAGTCAGCGCTATGATCCTGGGTAAGCTCAAGGCTGACGCCGAAAGCTTCTTGGGCGATAGCGTGACCGAAGCTGTCATTACCGTACCGGCCTACTTTGACGACTCACAGCGCCAAGCGACCAAAGACGCTGGTAAGATTGCCGGTTTGGAAGTAAAGCGCATCATTAACGAACCAACCGCTGCTGCCTTGGCTTACGGCCTAGACAAAGGTAAGAAGACTGACGAAAAGATCGCTGTCTACGACCTTGGTGGTGGTACCTTCGACGTTTCAATCCTTGAACTCGGTGATGGCGTCTTCGAAGTAAAATCTACCAATGGTGACACCCACTTAGGTGGTGCCGACTTCGACCGTGTACTGGTTAACTATTTCGCTGACGAGTTCAAAAAGGAACACGGCCTCGACATTACCGACGACAAAGCCGCAATGCAACGTCTCCGTGACGAAGCCGAAAAGGCCAAGATTGAACTTTCGACCACCAACGAAATTACCGTCAACCTACCATTCTTAACCGCTGACGCCGATGGTCCAAAACACTTCGAGCACAAGCTAACTCGTTCTAAGCTGGAGAGCTTGGTCGGTGAGCTTATCGACAAGACTGCTACGCCATGCGACAAGGCGCTTAAAGACGCTGGCCTGAAGGCGAGTGATATTGACGCCGTTGTTTTGGTCGGTGGTATGACTCGAATGCCTGCAGTTCAAGAAAAAGTTAAAAAGATCTTTGGCAAAGACCCCATGAAGGGTGTGAACCCTGACGAGGTTGTGGCCATTGGCGCCGCTATCCAAGGTGGTGTCCTGCAAGGTGATGTTAAAGACGTCTTGCTTCTAGACGTAACTCCACTTAGCCTGGGTATTGAAACTCTTGGCGGTGTGGCAACCAAGCTGATTGAGCGCAACTCAACCATCCCCACCAGCAAGTCCGAAACTTTCTCGACAGCTGCTGACAATCAGCCACAAGTGGAAATCCACGTTGTTCAGGGTGAGCGCGAAATGGTCGCCGACAACAAGTCCTTGGGACGCTTTGTACTGGACGGCATTCCATCCGCCCCACGAGGTGTACCACAAATTGAGGTTACTTTTAACCTGGACGCCAACGGTATCTTGAACGTCTCTGCCAAGGACAAGGGTTCGGGCAAAGAACAGAGCATTACCATCCAAAACAGCTCCGGTTTAAGCAAAGAAGAAGTTGAGAAGATGGCCAAAGAAGCCGAGGCCCACGCTGATGAAGACAAGAAAAAGCGCGAAGCCATCGATGCCCGCAACACGCTAGACACAACCGTCTACCAAGCCGAAAAGATGAAGTCCGACAACAAAGACAAGATTTCCGAAGACGATCAGAAGGCTATCGACGAAGCTGTAGAAGTCGCCAAAAAAGTTGTGGCTGATGAAAAGGCTGACGCAGAAACCCTTGAAGCGGCCGCCAAGGCGCTTAACGAAAAAATCATGCCAATCGGTGCCAAACTATACGAAGAAGCTGCCAAAGAAGAAACTCCAGCCGAAGACGGCAAAAAATCAGATGACAAAGATGAGCCGGTCGAAGGCGAAGTCGTCGACGAAGACAAGAAAGATAAGTAGTGCCCGAAGATACACTCGCCCAGGACCCCCTCAATTGGGTTGACCCAGATATATTAGCCTATGAGGGCGATGATGTATCTCATTTAGACCAAACCGCCGAACTGGAGTTCAAGAAGTTCTTCACGGATGAGTGGCCAACACAGAAGTGGGATTATCTGCGGGATCACTGGGAATCAATCATTGCAGATGAGGACCCGCACGGCCGATTGCTCGGAAAAACAGCATTGTGGAATCTGACAAGGCTACATGAGTTACAAAGAAGTATGGGGGACCGATGAGTAAACGCGACTACTACGAAGTTCTCGGCATCAGTAAATCTGCCAGCGATGATGAAATCAAAAAAGCTTTTCGAAAGAAGGCGATTGAATTTCATCCTGACCGTGGTGGAGACGAAGAAAAATTCAAAGAAGTCAACGAAGCCTACGAAGTCTTAAAAGACTCCGGCAAACGGCAGCGCTATGATCAATTCGGTCATGCCGGTGTTGGCGGCGCTACAGGCGGGGGTGGTGATCCCTTTGGTGGTTTTGGCGGCCAAGGTGGCCAAAACGTTCACTTCGATTTTGGTGACCTCGGACTTGGCGACATCTTTAGTAGCTTTTTTGGTGGTCAAGCTGGTGGTCAGCAACAGCGTCAGCGCGGTCAGGATGTTGCGACAGCAGTCGACATTAGTTTTGAAAATGCCGTCTTTGGTACCGAAGTAGCCATTAAGTACAGTAGCAATGTGGCTTGTTCGCATTGTAAGGGTTCAACTGTTGAGCCAGGGCATGAGCTCAAGACGTGCGAAACCTGTGCCGGCCGGGGCCAAGTTAACCAAGCCGTTCGGACTATCTTTGGTAATATCGAGCAAGCGGTAATTTGCCCAACCTGTCACGGCAGCGGTAAGGTTCCGGAAAAAGTTTGTACTGTCTGTCGGGGCAAGGGCACTGAGCATAAACAACGTGAACTGCAGATTAAAATTCCAGCCGGAATTGACGATGGCACCACCATTCGTCTTCGTGAACAAGGAAATGCCATGGCTCGCGCCCAAACTGGCGACCTCTACGTTGATGTGCGCGTGAAGCCCCACAAAAAATTCACCCGCGAAGGTGATTTGATTCTGAGCGAAGCAACGGTCGGCATGATTGGTGCCGCCCTTGGAACCGAAATTGATGTGGACACAGTTGATGGCCCGGTTCGGATGAAAGTCCCGGCTGGCACGCAAAGTGGTACCGACTTTAAGTTATCTGGTCATGGAGTGCCGCACATGCGTGGCAGTAGCCGTGGCGCGCATATCGTTACCCTGATTGTCGAGACGCCAACCAAGCTGAGTAAGGAACAAAAAGACTTACTAGAGCAGTTTGGCAAAAGCCAGGGCCACAAAAAGGGTTTTTGGCGCTAAGCGCTAGTGCTGAACTCTTTTTTTGTTGTGTTTTTCGTCGTACATCTCGCTGTCGGCAATACGCCTAAGTTCACCCAAAGTCATGCCGGCTTCGTAGATAGCGGCGCCAATTGACAGGCCGACACCAACCCGCTGGTACGAGGGATGCTGCTTGAGAAATAGGTGAAAATCTGCTCGCAGCCGATCGGTTAGCGTATCGAGACGTTCGCTCGGTGATAGGTCATAGTCTTCATCCTCGGTACTTTCTAGAAGTACGCCAATTATGAACTCGTCCCCGCCGTCACGACCAATCTCGGGTTGGTGAGAGATGATGTCATCAAGTCGTTTGCCATCTTGGCGAAGCTTTGCTTTGAGCCATGTTGAAAAATCCACCAAGAATTTATCACCCAGTTCGTGCCCCATGCGATCATTGACTGCCTTAAAGCCGTCAAGGTCAAGATAGAGCAGTCCGAGCGAGCCATTGGAGGCATCACTGAGCCATTCTTTCATCCGTTCGTTAAAGCCACGGCGGTTAAGCAAGCCGGTGAGGTCATCATACTCAGCGAGGTGACTAACCTCTTTAATCTCACCTTCGAGCATACGCTTGGCAGCGTCAGCCTCAAGCTTTTCCCACTCTAGGCGACCTACTTTGTAGGCCATGCGCTCTACAGAGTCATCCGGATTGCTGCTTCCAAGTGCTTCAACATCTTGTTGTGAAGCAGGTATGAACCCATAAGGGTCGTTAAGCAACATCTTTGCTTCGTTTGATAACTGTTGCCACGCGGGCCCTCTGGGTTGTTCGGGAGGCGGCTGGTTTAGTGAATCTTCGCTCATATTGCTACTTTTTATTTTAACGTATGCGGCTATAATGAATAATAACATGAAAAAGCTTAAACTTACTCCGTTGCAGCAAGAAGGCTTTATCCCGATGATGATTTGTTTGGTGCTTATTTTGGTTACGGCACTCGTACTTATCTACATGCGGGTTGCCAAACACCAGTAGTATTGTAAAACAATAGTTATTATGGTATAATTCGGGTCAGGTTAGTCGCATTGAGTTGTAAAACAAAAACCTAAAATTATTTGTAGATTATCGGGCAAATTGTTAACGTAAGGAAAAGCTTATGACAAAATTTCAAGCCATAATTGGACGTGCCGAAAGAATCGATCTCACCGAGATCGTTTTAAACGTACCTGCCAAGATAGATAGCGGCGCCTTTCGTTCAGCTATTCACTGCAAGAAAGCTAAAGTAGTAAAACGGGGCGACAAAGAGGTGCTTGTGGCTGATTTGTTGGGTCATCCTTGCTCACCAGTTATCTATCATCAAGAGTTTGAAGATTTTCAGGTCGTTAACGTCACTAACTCTGGCGGTCACGAAGAAGAGCGGTATGCCGTTGAACTCAAGGTGAAGCTTGGTCCAAAGGTATTCCATACTTCATTCACTTTGGCCGATCGCTCCGGTAATTTGTTCCCAATTTTGGTTGGGCGCAAGATTTTAAAGAACCGCTTTGTGATTGATGTCGCTAAAACTGGTGTTACCCGGGCGCAGCTGCTCAAAGAGTTTAATCTTTCGTCTGGCTTAGACGAAGAGGATGCAGAGGACTAAATTATGAACATTGTTATTCTATCCAAAGGGCCGGGCAACTACTCGACCCGCCGTCTTAAAGAAGTTGCTAAACTGCGCGGACACAGCGTGCGGATTATTAACTACGAAAAGTGCTATGTAACGCTCGAAAGTGGTAACCCGGTGATTCGTTATCAGGGTGAAGAAGTCCACAATGTTGATGTTATTATTCCACGTATCGCTGCTTCGTTGACCAAGTATGGCTCATCGATCGTGCGTCAGTTCGAGATGCAAAATGTCTTTACAACTACCAGCTCGATTGCCTTAGTTCGTTCGCGTGATAAGTTACGCAGCATGCAGCTGATGGCCAAGGCCGGCGTAGGCATTCCAAAGACGGTGTTTGCCCGTGATACGGCTGACCCCGAGGACGTTATTGACCAAGCTGGTGGCGCACCTTTAATTATTAAAGTCGCCCGTGGTACCCACGGCAAAGGTGTTGTACTGGCCGAAACCCGCAAGGCTGCCGAGGCTGTAATGCAGGCCTTCTACGTTGAAGGCGTGAACTTTTTGGTTCAAGAATTTGTCAAAGAGTCAGCCGGTACTGACATCCGTGCCTTTATTGTAAACGGCAAGGTTGTCGCTAGCATGATGCGCCAGAGTCTTGATGACGACTTCCGCTCAAACCTCCACCAAGGTGGTAATGGGACCGTGGTGAAGTTGACTGAGGAAGAGACCAAGACCGCCCAAAAAGCCGCCAAGGCGATGGGCTTGCCAATCTGCGGTGTCGACCTAATGCGCTCCAGCCGCGGTCCTCTGGTATTGGAAGTTAATGCCAGCCCTGGCTTTGGCATCGAAAAGGTGACGGGCCGCGACATTGCCGGCAAAATTATTGACTACGTCGAACAGAACGCCAAAAGCAAGCGCGGCAAGCGCGACCGCGTCGGCGCCTAAACAGCTACACCTCTGATACCGCTCATGCTATGATATGAGCATCATGATTATGCAAAACATTGCTTTGCTGTTGGCGATTATCGTCCCTGTGGCGCTGTTAATTTTGCTGCGCACCAACGCTGCGATCGTGTTTTTGAGCCTTTGCGCCGGATACCTGCTAGTGAATTTTGTCGGTGATGAAGCCGGCTTAGTTGGCTCGATGGTAGGGAACAACTCACTGGTGGTCAGTCAGTACTTTAAGGTCGCCCTATTGCTGCTGCCAGCCCTGTTGAGTGCCATAATTTTGACCAAATCGATGCGCGGCCCCAAAGGCCTATTGAATGTTTTACCGGCGATTGCCGTCGGTTTGGTCGGCGTCTTATTGGCCGTACCATTACTACCTAGCACACCGCAACACGCCATTAGTAGCGTCAGTGGCTGGGCGATGCTGAACGACTACAAGCAGCTGGTCATAATTGCCAGCGTGGTGGTGAGCCTGGTTATCCTGTGGTTCGCCCGCCCAAGCGTCCACAAAAAGCACCATCACAAGTAGCCCCACAATTGACTTTTGGCCGAAAATAAGCATAATGTAAGAAGTTAATCGCGCTTCTTTGATCTATGTGGGCCCATAGCTCAGCCGGTTAGAGCACCTGCCTTTTAAGCAGGGTGTCGTGGGTTCGAGTCCCACTGGGCCCTCCAAAATATGAACCCAACAAAAGTTGGGTTTTTATTTTGGAGCACAAAGGCACGAGAACCCAAACCGCGAAGCGGTGGGTTCGATTGTGACGAACACGCGCAGGTGCTGGCACCGAGCATGCGAGGAAACACGAGCGCAGCGAGGCCGCACTGGAACAAGTTTGCTATAATAATGACAAAGTGAACACTATCAAAGCCAATACCCTCAAAAAGAACTTTCGGCTACTATACGCAGTCGAGTTTTTGCTGACATCCGAGTTTACGCTACCTATATTCATACTCTTTGGTAGGCAGCAGCTGGGGCTGAGTTATCTGCAGGCGGGCTCGTTCTTTATTGTGACTTACGTGACCTATACGCTATCCGACTTTTTCGGCGGCACCTTAGCTGATCGTTTTGGGCGTAAGACGGCTTTCCAGGTGGGTGTTGTTTTGCGACTTCTCGGTTTACTACCATTTGTGCTTACTCAGTCATACCCGTTGCTACTCGCGTCTGCAGTCGTCTGGGGGTTAGGCCTCGCCCTATCTTCGAATAGTCTAGACGCGCTTATTTACGAGCAGGCACTTGAAGAGGGTGAAGAAAAAAGCTATCAGCACGGGACGGCCAATGTGCAGATAGCTACCTTCATGGGGCGAATTTACGCCAGTATACTTGGCGGTTTTGCCTACGTAATTGATCCAAAGCTGCCGTTTTACTTAACTTTCGTAGCTATCATAGTGGCCTTAGTCATGGGTTCCAAAACTAGGTTTAGTATTGACCTCAAAGAACGAGTTACCGAGGCGAAACAAGGTATAACGAGTGTAGCGATTGGCACTTACAAAAAACACCATCAGCTGCTAAAGTTCGCCTTGGTATACGCAGGCAGCATGTTTTTGGCTGACTTGCTCTTTTCTTACTACCAGCCCTACTACATAAAGCTGGGAGTCTCGGCGGGTACACTCGGCTTGGTTTACGCAGGCATTTCGCTATTCTCGGCTACTGGCTCTTACATGATGAGGAAGCTACCAAACAGATATTCTGCTCACGTCATTAATAGCTTTACGATTTCGACAATCCTACTCACCAGTCTCGTTTTGTATAGTCTACGACTGCCCTTAGTGTACTTTGCGCCACTGATTATGGGTCTTGGCTCCGGATTTGGTATGCCCAACCTCAGGCAGTTTGTTAATAAACACGCGCCAAACCGCGTCCGGGCATCGGTTTTGTCGATTGCTACAACAATAGTTAACATTGGCATTGTGGCCGGCATGATAGCTGCCTACGGCCTTGCCGACAATAGTTCATCACGGAAAATAATCGGCTTGGTAATTTGTGGAACCGTCCTGCTTTTGGCCGTAAACACTTTTGTAAAAACACGCGAAGAACAAGGTCATTCTAATAGCTAAGCCGGTTTTGCTCATGCTTGCCGATCCTCCGAATAAGCAATAGAGTGGATAAATGGCTGAAACACTATTAGCTCCCGGCGATATCCGCCTCACGGATTTTGAAGTCCCCAAAAGCGAGAGAATACCGATGCTGGGTGCCTGTCTGCTGGCTGAGTTGGACTATATGGAAGAAGCGCATGACTTTGCGCTCGAAGAACAAAGCAAGATACGACTCTATCGTCCGGATGATGACATTGGCATGACCCCCGAATATCTTGTCGACCTGCATAACTACTACAAAGGATTATTGCGGGGTTCAGGTGTTGAGTTTACGCATTTGAAAACTTGGCTTATGCACGGCAAGTACGAGAATCTTTCTTGGCATGTTGATCAGGCTGGCGACGTGCGCTTCTTGTGGAATCTTGGCGCACCAACATCAGTCGAAATCGCCGAAGAGTGGGACCATAGTTTGTACCAACCAGGCTATCCGACGCATCATGAACCGGCGCGCACAACAGAACTCGAGCTACCGACTGGGAGTGTCTACGCAGCTAACAACTTGGTTACTGACCCAAATCTTTTAAAGCCGCATCAGACGCCAAAAGACGAGCCAGACAGGCTTGTTATCAGGACCAGCTTTTATGCTCAAGGAGACTGGGAGGCTCAGGCGATTGATGGCGGCGTGCCGGTTGTGCTAGCTCCAGATTCAGCCGCCGGGCATCTGCAGCAGTAGAACCCTGCTTAGTCACCAGAAACACCTCCATCCTGGACGACGTGGCCAAATTACTGAGGCAACGGGATTTAAGAACTAGTTAATCTAGTGTTGCTAGGCTCTCGCTATGAGTCTTTGGCAATCAAGATTGTATCAAACCACCACTCTTCAAACCGTTGGCTGTGTGGCTATTTTGCTTGGTCTGGGTTTGGCGCGACGACTCGAAGTTAGAAGCCTCCTCGTTATCGTCGTCTTAGTCGGCTGGACTTGTTGCCTTCGCCGACGGGGCACCCTGTTGTTGGTGATGACGCTCCTTTTTTGTCTTATGGTTGGGCTCGTCCGAGGAAGTGTGTTTATGCGGGATAGCGCTCAGTATCAAAAATTGTATCGTCAACCAATTGTCATGACGGCTCAAGTCGACAACGATGCTATTTATGGCCGCCAGTCACAACTTAGTTTTGACGTAGTGCAGGCAGCTGTCATTCGGCCTAAACACCGCTCTCTGGTTGGCAAAATCAAGGTGGAGGGAATGGGTGTACCGATGATCTATCGTGGGGATCTTGTGCAAGTAGAAGGCAGTATGATGCCAACGAAGGGTTCGGCCCAGGCCAAGTTTAGTTTCGCGAAATTGACGCTGATCAAAAGGGGAGGCTCGCCGATTGATACGATCCGCCGGAAATTTATTGCCGGCCTTGGCACTACCTTGCCCGAGCCGGAGGCATCATTTGGAGCCGGGTTATTACTAGGACAGCGTAGTACCATTCCCAAAGATATATCTGACCAGCTTTCGGCTACCGGTTTGACGCACCTGGTTGCTGTCTCAGGCTATAATCTGACGATTATTATCGTGGCAGCCCGGAAATTACTGGGCAAGGCTTCAAAGTTTCAGAGTACCGTGTGTGCCGCTGCGCTCATGGTACTATTTACGCTAGTAACTGGCTTTAGCGCCTCAATCGTCAGGGCAGCACTGGTAAGTGGTTTGAGTTTATTGGCCTGGTACTACGGGCGTCGATTCAAGCCCGCTCTGCTCATCGCAGGTACGGCGGCTGCAATGGCTTTATGGAATCCATTTTACCTATGGTCTGACATCGGCTGGTATCTATCGTTTCTAGCCTTCTTTGGCGTGCTATTACTGGCGCCACTTCTTGGTAGCCTGATTGGCCGCGGCAAACCACTCAAATTAGTCGGTGCACTGTTGGCCGAAACGATTGCCGCCCAAATCATGACATTGCCAATTATCATGTATATCTTTGGGCGTGTCTCACTGGTTGGCTTGTTGGCCAATATTTTGGTCGTGCCGCTGGTGCCTTTGGCTATGCTATTGACGCTGGTGGCTGGGCTTGCTGGCATGATTTACGCGCCAGTTGGGGGCTGGTTGGCTTGGCCTGCCAAGGAGCTACTAACCTACATGGTTGATTTGGTTGGGCTACTTAGTCGTCTACCACACGCCCAAGCGCAAAAGCTAATTAGTTTGCGCGCCATGTTAGCTGGGTATGGTTTAATCCTGTTTGCATGCCTGTGCATACGGCGCTTCCTTACTTCGCGAAATTGGCTTGATTATGATAAAATAACAGAGTAAACGATAACGGAGCCTGCTATGTCCGGACACTCAAAATGGTCAACTATCAAACGCCAAAAGGGCGCCAAAGACAACGCCCGAGGAGCGCTCTTTACCAAGCTTGGTAATAACATTGCCGTTGCTGCCCGTGGTGGCGCTGACCCGGATATGAACTTTAGTCTCCGCTTGGCAATTGATCGCGCCAAGGCTTCGAATATGCCAGTCGCTAACATCCAACGTTCGATAGATCGTGGCTCTGGCAAATTGGGTGGCGAACAAATTCAAGAAGTCCTGTACGAAGGTTACGGTCCTGGCGGCACGGCTATTATTGTTGAGGCAGCGACTGATAATATTAACCGTACCTACCCAGAAGTCCGACTCGCCTTTAGTAAGCACGGTGGGAATATCGCCGAAAAGGGTGCCGTGGCCTTTCAGTTTGAACACAAGGGGATGATTCGCGTCAAAGGCAGTGGTGATGACCTAATGCTTACAGCTCTCGACGCAGGTGCTGAGGATGTCCAGGAAGAGGGTGATGAGTCGGTCATTTACACGGACGCCAAAGAACTAGCTAAGGTTCGTGACGCACTTAAAACTGCCGGTTTAGAGATTACCGAGGCGGAACTGACTTACGTGCCTACCAATACTGTTGAAATCGCAGACGAAGGCACCGCCGGTAAGGTTATGCGACTTATGGACGCCCTCGACGACATCGATGATGTCACCAATACACATGTCAATTTCGACATCCCTGAAGCCTTTTTGAGTTAATTAAAAACACATAATATTTCAAAATCCCGCAGTCTTTTTAAACTGTAAAATTAACTCTTAATTAACTGTTAATTGGATGTTTTTGACCGGTCTCGGTGCCTTGATTACTATCACTGCACTATGACTAAACAAATTACCATCTTCATCACCACCACAACACTAATCATTGGCCTTTTTGGCTGCCAGCCAGCATATGCCACGCCGCCCCCAGTTCTCATTACCGAGGTGCAAACGGGTTTTATTGATGATAGCGCGCACGAGTTTCCGCTCCAGGAGTTTATCGAGCTTACGAATACCTCCCAGGCCGCCGTTAACTTAACCGGCTGGAAGCTGGAGTATTTGTCGGCGGCGAACGATGGGACTGGCGCACCGACGCAAACGATTGATACGCTCGGCGGCCAAATAAGTGCGGGTGGGCACGGTATTTGGGAACACGATGGCTATTATCCGGTTGCGCCTGACGGTATCTTTGGTGCCGGCGATAAATCAACTTCAGGCTTTTTGGCGAAATCGGGTGGTCATGTGCGGATTATGAATGGCACAACCATGATCGATTGCGTCAGTTGGGGCTCTGCGGTTGCGATTGTTGGTTGCGATAAAGTTGCCACTATAGCTGGCGCAGGCTACACAATTCAGCGGATACCAACGAACGGCCATTATGATAAGGCAGCCGGTGTGTCCAACGTTAAGCCGGCTAGCCCACAGGGCAGTAACATCTACCCAGTATCAGCGGAACCGCCACTCATTATTCCGCTCCCAGACCCAGTTGTGACCATGCCGGGCTCAATTTGCGACAACATTCAGCTCAGTGAGATTTTAGCTAACCCAGCGGGGGATGATGCATCTGGTGAGTTTATCGAACTGTATAACCCAGCCAACTATGCGCAGACGCTCTCCGGCTGTAGCTTACAACTTGCTACCGGGAAGCAGTATGCCTTTAAGCTCACTGACGCACTCGAGCCTCATGAGTACAAAACCTTTGGCTACACGACAACAGCTCTTCAGCTGAGCAACAGCGGTGGGATCGTAACCCTACAAACGGCGTCGGCCCAAACAACCACCACTTACCCTGCCGTCGGTGATGACGAAGTCTGGGCGAAGGTGGAAGGTACCTGGTACGTCACCCATCATCCGACCCCAGGCCTGCCTAATCTGCTTGATACTCCATCAGTATCATCTGCCGAGACCACAGCTTTCATTTCCAACCTGGTAGCAGAGCTTGAATCGTGTCCCGCTGGCAAGTACCGTAATCCAGAGACAAATCGTTGTCGTAGTATCGGCATCCTCGAAACGGTACCAGCAAACTGCACCGTCGGGCAGGAACGAAATCCTGCCACCGGACGATGTCGTAAGATTGCTGCCGCCTCTACTCAGACACCCTGTCAGCAGAACCAAGAACGTAACCCCGAAACTGGTCGTTGCCGGAAAGTTGAGTCTGCCGGCACCGTTCAAAAACCGTGTGAAGCTGGGCAGGAGCGTAACGCAGAGACAAATCGTTGCCGCAAAGTGGCAACAAATCCCAATAGCAAGGTTTTGGGTACGAGCACGACAAAACCAAAAACCTACCACTACGTTCTGGTTGGTATCATCCTAATAAGCGTAATGGGGTACGGGGTCTACGAGTATCGGAGCAGCCTAAGCAGTATATTCAGTAGATCTAAAAGACGAGTCGTGCCCTAAACTGCTATGCTACTACCATGCGTATTCTAGGAATCGATCCCGGTACTGGCATCCTCGGCTTTGGTGTAATCGACCTTGACGAAAGGGGTAAGGTGAGCCTGGTTGATGCCGGTGTCATCCGTACACCGGTGCACCAGCCCGATAGTGAGCGCCTGGTGACCATCTACGACGAGCTTCACGAGATCATCACCACTAATAAGCCTACGGTCATGTCAGTCGAAAAACTGTTCTTTTCACAGAACGTCACTACGGCGATGAGCGTTTCGCAGGCCAGGGGAGTTGTCTTGCTCTGCGGCAAACAACATAAACTAGAGCTTTATGAATATACCCCGAACCAGATTAAGCTGGCTATTACTGGTCATGGCAAAGCCGACAAGAAGCAGATGCAGGAAATGGTGCGAATTTTACTAGGCCTGAAAGAAGTTCCGCAGCCAGATGATGCTGCCGATGCTCTGGCTGCGGCTATCTGTTGCACGACAAATATGCGATAATATTACCTATATGATTGCAACACTCGAGGGACAGGTAAGCGAGAAGCTAGAAGACGTCGTTGTCTTGAACGTCAACGGGGTCGGCTATGGTGTCCTGGTGCCAGCCGAAGACTTCGCCCAATTAGTAGTCGGCGAGTCCGCCAAGGTTTATGTCTACGAACACATTAGGGAAGTGAGTCACGACCTGTATGGTTTTTGTGGACGCGACACCAAAAGTCTATTCGAACAGCTCCTGACAGTGAATGGCATCGGACCACGCATGGCACTTAACATGTTAAGTATAGGTACAGCAGGGGAGGTACGTCAGGCAATTGCTAGTGGTGATACCAAGTTTATCCAACAAGCCAACGGTGTTGGCAAGCGTGTTGCCGAGCGTGTCGTCGTTGAGCTCAAGGACAAAGTCGGTTTGGTTGGCGTTGATTTAAATAGTACTGGGTTGCTGCAATCAGAGACGATGCTTTCTCAGGATGAGGCCGTCGAGGCGCTGATGGCTTTAGGCTACACAGCACCGGACGCTGCCAAGGCTTTGGATGGTATTGAGACTTCCCTGCCGACTGCTGACAGGATTAAACAAGCGCTGAGGGCGAAGTAATGGCAATCGAACGAATTCTTAACACCGCGGATGTTGATGACCCCATCGAGGTCGAACTTGAGGTGACGCTCAGGCCACATGACTTTACGAACTATATTGGCCAGGCTCGTCTCAAACAGAACCTACAGTTGGCCATTGATGCTGCCAAGAAGCGCGGCGAACCTTTGGACCACATCTTGCTCTATGGTCCACCGGGCCTTGGGAAGACGACCATGGCCACGGTTATTGCGCATGAAATGGGTGCAAACATCCGCGTCACCAGTGGCCCAGCCGTAGAGCGGGCCGGTGACTTAGCCAGCTTACTGACAAATCTGAAGGATGGCGACATTCTCTTTATCGATGAAATCCATCGCCTGAATCGCAATGTTGAAGAGGTTCTGTACAGTGCCATGGAAGACTTTAAGCTCGACATTATGCTTGGCAAAGGTCCGAGCGCGCGTAGTTTGCGACTCGATTTGCCAACCTTTACGATTATCGGTGCAACGACGCGGACAGGTGCCTTAGCCGCGCCGCTCCGTGATCGTTTTGGTATGATTCATCGGCTTGAGTTTTACACGCCTGCCGAAGTGCAGCAGATTGTCGAGCGGGCCGCCAAAATCATTGGCATACCAATCGACAAGCCAGCTGCTAAGGAATTAGCCAAACGTGCCCGACTGACACCACGCATCGCGAACCGTTTATTAAAACGGGTACGTGATTATGCCGACGTCAATGGAGATGGCATTATTGATACGGTTACCAGTACCAAGGCACTCAACCTGCTCGAAATTGATGATCTTGGACTCGACCCCGCTGACCGTATGCTGCTGGTGGCGATTATCGATAATTACAACGGTGGCCCGGTCGGTGTTGAGACGCTGGCTGCCTTAACGGCCGAAGAACGCTCCACCATCGAAGATTTTTACGAGCCGTACTTAATGCAGATCGGTTTGCTGGAGCGCACACCGCGTGGCCGCAAAGTTACCCCTAAGGCTTACCGACATCTCGGTAAGTCACCGCAAACTCCTGACAATCAAGAAAGCTTGCTATAATAGCCGCCATGACACACCTCAAAAACCACGGAATCGAAGGCCTGGAGCAAGACGAAACAATGCTTTATAAAGTTCGGCGGCACTGGTTTGGCTTGGTGATTGTCTACATTGAGGTCGGAATTGGCTTTGCCGCCGCCTCGCTGCTTCTCTATTTTATGGCGCCAATCATGTATCCAAACGCCGAGGTCTCGACGCGAAACTTCAACCTCTCAGTCTTAATTGGTGCAGCCGCGGTTACCACCTGGCTCATCTTAGTGCTGTTCACCTACATTTATCGCCAGAGTATGTTACTTATTACCAACAAAAACCTGACTCAAATAGTTCAGAGGGGTTTATTCAGTCGACGAGTATCTGAACTATCGATGGCTAATGTCGAAGACGTCAGTGCTGATCAAAAAGGGTTTTTTGCAACCTCATTGAACTATGGCACCTTGCAAGTTGAAACAGCCGGGGAAACAGACAATTTTGAATTCCCGTACTGCCCAAACCCAAACTTCTATGGCAAGATTGTTCTTGATGCTCGCCAAGCGTACGTAGATGCCCATCCCGGCATTCACAGCCACTAGTTATTATTTATGCCGACTTTGGTGTAGGGGTTAGGTGTTGTGCTGGTTGGTTTCTCGATGTAGGTTTTCAGGACAAAGCCCGTGCAGTTGTTGGCAGCGTTGGTGCAGCCAGCTGGGTAAGGTATGTATAAGTAACTTGATTTACTGGATGCTGTCGGGTTGGCTACGGCCTGCGCAGCTGTGGAATCTGCTACGGGAGCACTAACGACGATAGTGTGGTTGTTAGGGTCTTTGAGGGCCCCAGCATCAATGTTGAACAACTCCTGAGCGTCAAGGGTGGCTGGGTATGCGTTCTTGTCGTTGTGGTAGGTTTCGAGCTTACTGTCTATCAGATTAATGTCTTTGACTCTTTCGGTATCACGCTCCTTAGCTCGAGCCGCCTGATAATTGGCTAAGACAAGCCCTGCCAGGATAATAATAATCAACACCATTAACAACAGTTCGGGGACCGTAAAGCCGCCGTCTTGAGATTTAAGCGATTTGATTCGTGTTTTAAACATCCAGCACAGTTTTCCTGATGGTAATTGTAGCATACTTGTTATGCTCGGTGGTATCAGGGTCTGCTCTTAAGTTTTAATTAAAAGTTAGTTTTTACAACAGGGGTAAGGAGCTGGTTCCATTGCCAGCTACCCGGAGTCCCTCTATACTTATGGATACTAATTAAGTGGAGGTAACCATGGCGGTAAAAAAAGACAGTCCAGACAATGCGCCAGCGCCAAATGAAGGCAAAAACAAAGCCTTAGGCCTCGCCGTAGAGACTATTGAGAAGCAATTTGGAAAAGGCTCGATCATGAAATTGGGCGATGCGCAAAATGTGCAGGTAGAGACATACCCAAGCGGTAGTTTATCGTTGGATCTCGCTCTTGGTGGCGGTATCCCCCGCGGCCGCGTCGTTGAAATTTACGGCCCAGAATCAAGCGGTAAAACAACGATGACGTTGCACGCTATCGCGCAGGTTCAAAAACTTGGTGGCACGGCAGCTTTTATTGACGCTGAGCACGCACTGGATCCAGCTTATGCCAAGCGTATTGGCGTTGATGTTAGCAACCTGTTGTTGTCACAGCCAGACAGTGGCGAACAGGCCCTCGAAATCGTTGAAACACTCGTGCGCAGTAACGCAGTTGATTTGATTGTAGTTGACTCGGTTGCGGCCCTGGTGCCACGTGCCGAAATCGAAGGCGATATGGGTGATGCCCACATGGGTCTCCAAGCCCGTCTGATGAGTCAAGCGCTCCGAAAACTTACCAGCGTCATCAATAAGTCGAATGCCACAGTTATCTTTATTAACCAGATTCGTATGAAAATTGGCGTTATGTTTGGCAACCCGGAAACCACAACTGGTGGTAATGCGCTCAAGTTCTATGCCAGTGTCCGCATGGACATCCGCCGCATTAGCCAGATCAAACAAGGCGAAGAAATCGTTGGTAGTCGTGTCAGGATTAAGGTTGTCAAAAACAAGATTGCCCCGCCGTTCCGCCAAGCCGAATTCGATATTATGTATAACCAAGGTATTAGTGTCAGCGGCGACGTGCTCGATTTAGCTGTCGAAGATGGCATTGTCGACAAGAGCGGTGCTTGGTTTGCCTACGGTGGCGAAAAGATTGCCCAAGGCCGTGAAGCCGCTAAGAAGTATCTTGAAGCTAATCCCAAGGTTCTCGAGAAAATCTCAAAACAAGTCCGCGAAGCATCGGCTGCAAAGAAAGAGCTGTAAACAGGAGTTCATGCTAAGCCTGCTTCTCGATTATCCACGGTGATTGGTGGAGTTCGCCATGAAGATTACTGATATCAAGCAACAAGTAAAACGGCAAGGTCGTTACTCGTTGTATGTTGATGGTAAGTATAGCTTTAGTCTGAGTGAGCCTGAGCTCATGAAGAGCGGCATTCGCATTGGTCGCGAGTACACAGATGTCGAACTAGAGGAATTGCAGCAGAAAGCCGTTCTCGACAAAGCCAACATGCGCGCCCTTGACTACCTGTCGCGCCGCCCGCGCAGTGAGTGGGAGGTGCGTGATTACTTAAAGCGCAAGGAGTACGACTCCCCTACTATCGATATAATAGTTAACAAGTTAAGTGACTATGGTTATATCGATGATATAAAGTTTGCCCAGGCTTGGATCAATAATCGGCGATTACTAAAGCCCACTTCCCTGCGGCGTCTCCGTCAGGAGCTCATGCAGAAGCACGTAGATAAGGAGGTGATTGCTGCTGCCCTCGAAACAGATGAGGGAGACGAAAAAAGTGCCCTGCAAGAGCTGATCGATAAAAAACAGCAACAAACTCGCTATCAAGACGAGCAGAAATTAATTGCCTATCTTTTGCGGCAAGGCTTCAATTACGGAGATATTAAAGCAGCACTCAGTTCTAGTAGCAACTAAGAGGTGAGTGGTACAGTGGCGACATTGGCGCGCACCGGCTGCAGCGGGTCCTTAATGACGATTTTGCGATCAGTAATTTCTAGAATTTGATTGCGGTCAACGCTCAGCGTACCGCCGCTGATACTTTTCATGAGGGGTTGCGACAGGTAGAGCTTCTGGATGTAAAGGGTTTCCCCTTCGACAGCGTAGTCGGTGACTTTGCCGAGGCGCTTGTTTTTATCGGTAAAGACGGGCTTACCAAGTAGTTCAAAGCGTAAATCCAAAATGTCCTTGAGGCGGATTAAATCTTCAGGGTGGCTGAGATTATCGTGGTCGTTAATCACGAGGCCTTGCACGATGATGTCGCGCACATCCTGGCTTAACAAAACCAGTACGTCCTTGCTAAAACGGTCCTGGCAATACCAGCCCTCAATTTTGAGGTTATTAGGATTAATAATCGGGTCGATGGCGGTTGCCACCTGACTACCGATACGCAAGCTCATAACGGGCTGATTTAATAAGGACTTACTCAACTGCAACATAGCTGTTCTATTATAGCGCACCCGCTTACGCTTGCGGCTATTAGGTTATGCACGGTACCATAACGCTATGAACAAGCCCCTTTCATTTCGCTTACAGACGGATAGCCCGGAGGCCACCGAAGCAGTAGCTGAAATAATTGGTAAAAACCTTAGGGGTGGCGAAGTCATCGAGCTGACCAGTGACCTGGGGGGCGGTAAAACTACTTTTGTCCGGGGTTTGGCCCGCGGTTTTGGTAGCCCCGATAGAGTGTCGAGCCCAACCTTTACCATTAGCAAGGTATATAAAAGCGGGGACCGGGAGCTGCATCATTTTGACTTCTATCGACTGCCGGAGGCTGGTCTGATAGCACACGAACTGGCGGAAGTCATTGATGACCCAAGTTGCGCGGTTGTGATTGAATGGGGTGAGATTGTCCAAGGTGTATTGCCAAAAGAGAGACTGACCATAGCAATTACCAAAACTAATAGCGAAGCCGGGCGCAATTTAGCGATGACCTGCAGCGCGAAGTTCGATTATCTTATGAAAGGTGTGGAAACGACATGATTATAATGACACTCAAGACCGATGAGCCCGAGGCTAGGCTAGCGTTATACGATGACGAACAGTTATTGCAGCGAGAAGTGTGGACGGCCCATCGACAGCTGACTGAGACGATTCACCTTAAGCTCGCAGATTTACTAAAAGCTCAGCAAAAAGAATGGTCAGCAATTCAAGGGATTGTCTGCTATAAGGGGCCAGGCAGCTTCACTGGGCTACGTATTGGCCTGAGTGTTGGCAATGCAACGGCATACGGTGTCGGAGCGAGTGTAGTAAGTGAAACCGGCGAAGACTGGGAGAGTAAAGGTATTAAGCGATTATTGAGTGGCGATAACGAAGTCACAGCCATGCCAGAATATGGTGCCGAAGTGCATATTACCAAAGCGCGAAAATAACGCCCAAAATGTTGTAATTAATTCAGCGATATATAAAAGATTGTTGACAAGCTAAATTCTTAAGCATAAGCTCAAAACAAGTACTTTAAACAACAAAAAAGGTTGGAAAAATGAAAAAGCAAAAACTGCTCGCGGTGCTTTCTGTATTTGGCGCAAGCCTAGCTACTCTGTTAATCGTCAATACTGGCTCTGCTTTCGCGGCTACTGCAACCTGGACTGGCGGCGGCGGCGACACCAATATGAATACGGCCGGCAACTGGGGTGGCGTGGCGCCGAGCGCTGGTGATGATTTGGTATTTCCATCCGGTGTCGCAAACCGAACAGTTGTAAACAACTATAGTGCCGCTACATCTTTTAATAGCATTCTTTTTAGTGGTACAGATGCAACGAATAACAATTACACAATAAGTGGTAATTCGATGACGATTGTTGCCGGTATTACAAACGGGATGAGCGGCGGATACCCAAGTGCGGTTATTAGTGCCCCGCTGATATTGGATGCTTCACAGAGTCTCTCGGCCTCTAGTGCCAAGGCTACGCTTACGTTGAACGGCGTAGTGAGCGGTTCTGGTGCGCTAACCAAAACGGGAGTTGGAGCGGTGCTCTTGGGGGCTGACAATACCTTCACAGGTGCAATAACAATAAGTACTGGCTCACTGCGATCATTAACACCTACCGGTCTTGGCAGTACAGCCGCAGGGACGATTGTTGCCAGCGGGGCACAGCTGGATATATTTATGAACGATTCTGCGAACAAAAATGCTACCATCGGCGAAGATTTAGTAATTAATGGCTCAACTTTCCTGGACCCATCTGTAAACATTGAAAGGGGCGCTCTGCAAATTGGGACAAACTGTGGACTGGGCTATTGCTCGGACGGTAACATGACTCTGAGCGGAGCGATTGTACTTGGGGCTGACGTTACCGTGTCTGCGTACCAAACAGTTACCCTAAGTGGCGGTATTAGTGGCGCGCACACTTTGGCTGTGTATAAAGGCCTCCCTGCAAAAATCATCATTAATTCTTCTAATAACACTTCGCAAACACCAAATGGTACGTATCATGCCCCCGTTACAACTACAACGTATAGTGCGAATTCACCCTCTACTAACATTAATGTAGGTTTTAACGAAACTGCGATTATCACTGGTTCATATGGCCCAGCTTCGGTATCGGCGGGAGGTACATTAAAAGGAACAGGAACGGTCACCGGATTGGGTGTCTACCTTGACGGAGTATTTGCTCCCGGTATGTCACCGGGCTGTATCACATCTACTGGGGATGTATTCTTCTATGGAGGCACGTACCAGGCTGAACTCGGAGGCACTACTGCATGTACCGGCTACGATCAACTCAAGGTGACTGGGACGGTTACACTAGATGTTGGGAACAACCCAGCTAATCCAGCTGGCATTCTCGATGCCACTATTTATGGCGACTTCAAGCCAGCCAAAGGCAACACCTTCACGATTATCGATAATGATGGTTCAGACGCAGTTGTTGGCACCTTCAAGGGTCTTGCCGAAGGTGCTACCTTCGAAGTTAGTGGGACTGTCTTTAAGATTTCTTACAAAGGTGGAGACGGTAATGACGTCACGCTAACAGTGGTGAGCGTGCCCGCAGCGCCAAACACTGGCTTTACAATCATCAAGGCCAACCCATTGGCTAGCTTGGCTGCAACTACTGCGTTGAGCGCTGCAATTCTGGTTATCGCCCGACGTTACCGCACAGTACCAAATCGTCGCTAAGTCGCTCGTAAAATCACAAAACTAAAAAACAAAAGTTATGGCAGAACACGTTGGTCTCGACAATCCGATTTTTGCAGGCAGGCTAAAGCAGTACGGGTCAGCACGCTCTGTGGCTAAACCGACTCGCCGAGTTTACGCCACGCCACGGATGGCGACACCTTCGGCTGTCGTATCTCAGCCCCTGCCTAAGGCCCCGGAGGCGCCACCTGCTCAAACCGCAGGAGTGAGACAAGCAGCCGTACAACCTGCTCCAATGTTGCCTAAAAAGGCTGCACGGGCTATGTCAACCACCAAGCCGGCCGCTACTCGACGAAAGAAATCAAAAGTCTTGATGCGCCGATCGTTGCGACGCCCAACCTATCAGATGCGTGCCAAGCGCCGTCGCGGCCCAAGTATCAGCCTGGCTTTATCAGCCCTGGCCATTATTTTATTTGTCACTGGCTTGGCAATTAACTTCTCGGTCTTAAGTAAATCTCATGAGGCCGAGGCCCAGGTCGCATCAATGTCTAACACGAACAGCGGCAACGACAAGCCTGACGAAACCCATCCTGGCAATATAAAGAGTTACCAAGTTGGCCCCACGATGCCGCGGTTTATCAGAATCCCCAAGCTGACCGTCGAGGCCCGTGTTAAACGAATCGGCATAAAAGCCAATAACGAGCTGCAGGCACCCACGAATATTTTTGATACTGGCTGGTACGATGGTAGTAGTAAACCGGGAGAAGGGGCAGGTGCCGCACTGATTGACGCCCATGTCTCTGGCCCAACCAAACACGGCGTCTTTTATGATTTGAAGAAACTTGTCGCCGGTGATGCTATTCAGATTGAACGTGGTGATGGCAAACTACTCAATTATAAAGTTGTCAGTAGCAAGTCATTCCCAGTCGATAGTGTCGATATGGCCAGCACACTGGTGTCGGTTGACCCTGCCAAGCCGGGATTAAACCTGATGACTTGCGACGGCCAATATGATAGCAAAACCGACCAGTATAAAAATCGTTTAGTGGTGTACGCGGTTCAGCAGTAGGATTGCTGTTTGGCATTCTATATCGTATTATTGGTTTAGGATTTAAGAGTTTTTGGGAACGAAATCCAAACCGTACGACAAGTTAATATTTAATTGATTTTTCAGAGCTTACACCTGTCGAACTAATGAAGTGATAGTGATCGTCCGACAGACGAAGGTCTGCAAACACATACCAGAAAGGATGAAACTATGGATCCGATTACCATTGGACTGGCTATAGTTGGTATTGCTGTTGGTGCTGGTGGCGCCACAGCCGTGAGTTATAAAGTGATGGGTAAGTCAAAAGCTGACGCTTCCAAAGAAGTGGAAAAGGCCAAGAAAGAGGCTGCCAAAGAGTTGGCCAAAGCCCGCGAGGACGCAGCCAATGTTGCCGAAGAAGCCCGTCGTGATGAACAGACTCGCCGCAAAGAGATCAAGCAAATCGAGCAACGACTACTCGACCGCGAAGAGTCACTCGATAAAAAACTAGACGCGCTTGATAAACGTAGTCAGGCGCTACGCAAAGCCGAAGACGAAGCCGAAGAGTTGAAAAACGAAATTCGCGCCGTGCGCGTTAAGCAACAGGAAAAGCTGGAAAAGATTGCCAAGCTGACCAAGGCTGATGCTGCTGAGAAACTGATGCAAATGACCGAACGCGATATTCGCAGCGACCTCACTGGCTTGATTGCCAAGCTGCAAAAAGAGGCTCAAGAGACAGCCGAAGACAAAGCCGCGGTTGTTATCACGCAAGCCATGGAACGCATGTCGAGTGAAGTCACCGCCGAGCGCACTATCACTAGCATCAAGTTAGAAGACGAAGAAATGAAAGGTCGCATCATCGGCAAAGAAGGCCGCAACATTCAGGCCTTGCAGCGTGCCACCGGTGTTGACATCATGGTTGACGATACACCAGGCTACGTCGTCCTTAGCAGCTTTGATCCAGTTCGTCGTGAGGTTGCTCGCGTTGCTATGGAAATGCTCCTCAAGGATGGGCGTGTGCACCCAGGACGCATCGAAGAAGTTGTCGAGAAGGCACAAAAGAATGTTCACAAGGAAATCGTCCGAGCTGGCGAAGACGCTGCTCGCGAAGTTGGCGTTATCGGCATTCCTCGTGAAGTCTTGGAATTGCTTGGTGAGCTAAAATTCCGTACCAGCTACGGCCAAAACGTCCTAAAGCACAGTACCGAAATGGCGCACATGGCTGGTATCATTGCCGAAGAGCTTGGAGCTGATGTCAAGACAACCAAGTACGCTGCCCTGGTGCATGACCTTGGTAAAGCGATGACCCACAAAATGGAGGGTAAGCACCACCACATTAGTGGTGAAATGCTCCGCAAGTATGGCGCTCCCGAAGCCGTCGCCCTGGCGGCCGAACAACACCACGATGACGTTGAAGCCACGACTACCGAAGCTTTGATTGTGCGCGTCGTTGATGCCATCAGCGCCTCGCGCCCTGGCGCCCGCAACATCAGTGCTGAAAACTTTGTGGAACGCATGAAGGACCTCGAGAATGTCGCTAACAGCTTTAAGGGCATCGAGAAGTCCTACGCCATTAGCGCCGGACGTGAAGTACGTGTCTTTGTTCGACCAAAAGATGTCGACGACTTGAGCGCAATCAAATTAGCCCGAGACATTGCCACCAAAATCGAAGCCAGCATGCAGTACCCGGGAACTATCAAGGTTAACGTCATCCGCGAAACGCGTGCGGTTGAGTTCGCTAAGTAATAGCCGCATAATAGGGTTATGATTAAAGCCGTCTTATTTGATTATGGTGGTGTATTGTCACCAGGCGGCAAAAGCTTCCGGGCGGCCGTAGCTGAGGTCTTGGGCATCCCTGCTGCAGCCGTGCATAGTACTTACAGCGGCCCGCAGCTTTGGAACGGTGAAGTTGACGCCGAGACGTTTTTTGCGGCCATGGGGAGCAACGATACCAAGACGGTGACGGCTCAGGACTTTCTAGTGGCCTCCAGGATTATGGACACAAACCCAAAAGTCTACGACCTCGCCAAGTGTCTGCGTGACCATGGCATCAAAACGGCCATACTTTCTAACATGTACGAAGCGAGTGCCAAGGCACTGCAGAGCAGCGGACATTATGACGGTTTTGACCCGGTCATCCTTTCCTATCGTGAAGGCATGTCAAAGCCCAGTCCGGAGTTTTACCAACTGGCCATACAGCAACTTGGTTTGTCGCCTGGCGAGATATTATTTATTGATGACCAGGAACGCTTTACGAAGCCGGCCAAAGCCCTTGGCATGCAGACGATTTGCGCCGACTCCGAAGACGAAATTGTGTCCGCAACGAAAGCAATACTCCTTGCAGAAAATGGCCTGCAACTATGAGGATATTGTATCTTGGTGATGTTATGGCGGAGCCCGGCCTTAAGCTTATTGAGCAGGAGCTACCGACAATTAAAAAAGAACATGGTATTGATGTGGTTATTGCTCAGGCCGAAAACACGACCGACGGTAAAGGCCTTAGCAAGGCTGATTTTAAACGATTGCGGCAGGCTGGTGTTGATGCCTGTACGGGCGGGAATTGGACACTACATAACCCAGACATCTATGACTATTTGAATGACTCTCAGCAACCCGTTGTCCGTCCAGCCAACTACCCGGAGGGTACGCCTGGGCAGCGCTACAAGTACGTTGAAACGGCCAGGGGCAGGGTTTTAGTTATTAGTTTGCTCGGAGCGATTGTTGGCAAGGATGCTGATAAGCCAACCGACAATCCTCTACAAATAATTGATCAGATTTTAGAAGAAACAAAAGACCAGCCCAAAGTAGCCACCGTCGTTAATTTCCATGGTGACTTTAGTAGCGAGAAGGTAATTATTGGCCATTATCTCGATGGTCGAGTCAGCATGGTTGTTGGTGATCATTGGCATGTTCCAACCGCAGACGCCATGATTTTACCCAAAGGTACCGCCCACCAAAGTGATGTCGGTATGTGCGGGATTTTGGAAGGTAGCCTAGGCATTAGTTTTGATTCCGTCATACCGCGGTGGCGCGACGGTCAAAGAACTACTAATGTGATTGAGACCAAAGGCCCCAAACAACTCAACGCCGTTTTGGTGGAGGTGAATGAGCAAACTGGTTTGGCGACAGCAATCGAGACTATTCGGCGAGTTGTCGACTAAGCATCTTTGTTGCTGGTAAAGCCGACTGCCGAAATGACGACGCTGGCGGCCATGTCGATAATCACAATGGCGACAATTGGTAGCTCGTGATTGATGGCCATCAGGACGGCGCTACCGAGCCAGATGGTGGCAATAACTCCCGCGGTGTAGGGATATTTGATGAATAGAATAAATTCCTTAAGCATGTGCTGGTTTCTCCTCTTTTAGTGGCTTGATTGGTTTAATATTGCCCATTTTAATCTTGGACATTAACTGGCGGAAAAGTGCCGGATCACGTTCGGCCACGCGTTCCAGCCACTTCATAATAATATCAATTGCATCACCAACCTCAATTTGATTATCAGCATCAGCAATTGCCTCAGGATATAGTTTTTGAACGTCAGTTACGACGCGGTCCATAACCTTTGGGATAACTTGCTGATAGCGACCAAGACTCGAAACGAGTGACGTGTAGGTTTGGACGGCCCGGAGAATGTCACTGGCTTCCAACCGCATCACCAACCCAAAACGATTACCTTTGTTAACCAGCTTGTTAATAACACTTAAAGCTGTCGAGTCTTGGGTGAAGTTACCTTCGATGATATCGGTGCCCGTTACTTCGGCAAAGGCTTGCGCGGCGAGTCCGCTAACCTCGCTCAAGTAGTCCTTGTCGTCTCCTTTGCCGTAAATCGAGGCAAGTTTTTTTAGGGCTCGGTATAAGTCACTGACAAAAAAGCGGAGACCTTGTTCAAATAAGCTGACTGCGGTTTGCGAACCTTTGAACAATTTGTCGTAGGCTTGCAACATGCCAAAGAAAGCGGCCTTTTCTGGCGGTGCTTGGGCGCTAATACCAAAGTCGATTAGCCCAACGCGGTCATCACTGAGTAGGCGAATGTTGCCTGGATGAGGGTCGCCTTGGATGCGATCGAGATAAAAAATGCCGAGTGTTGATTCGTATCCAAGCGTCCGGAGCTGCGTATCAAGATCAGAGCCGAGCATATCGTAGACGTAGCCAACCGGGTCAACGCCTTGTTCTTTGAGTTTGACGAGCTGAGCTACCGAAATACCGGGCATAAAATCCTGGACAATGAGGTTGTCGGTACACAAATCCATGTGCGTTTTGGGAATGATGAATTTCGGATTGTCTTTGTAGGCGCGGTACATTTCGTCGGCAAAAGCGGCCTCGTGACGGTAGTCGGTCTCGCGTAAAGTGGCGTCGCGAAACTCTTTGAGGGCATCGTCCAGTTGCAAATTCATATTTTTGTAGAGTTTGGCGAAGAAGCCCTTACTAAAAGTAGACAGTAAGCGTAAATCATAACGGAGTAACTCACGAACCATCGGGCGCAGAATCTTGATGACCACATAGTCACCGGTGTCCAACTGTGCATAGTAGACCTGTCCAAAACTGCCGGCTGCGAAAGGTTGTGGTTGCACCATAGTAATGCGCGATAACTGCTCAGCGTTCAACTCGCGGCGCAGAAAGTCGACTACATCCAGCGGCTCACTATCTAGGTTTTCAAATATTTTTAGTCGATCCGGATTTTGCCACTTGCGCAGAAACTTGCTGCGTAGCAGAATTCCTTGCAAAAACTTTATGTAGACACCACCAAGGGCCACAAACTCATCACACAATAATGTTGCCATCTGCTCGTCTTTGCCGCGTTTGTGTAGATAGTAGCAACGTGTTGCCAAGCTAGCTAAACGACGGGTTCGGTAGCGTTTGATCGCGGCGATAGACTGCTGTTTCATGGGCTACTTTCGTGCAAAGCCAATCAAGAACAAAACAACCGTCGAGACAATCGCTGCGAGAAAAAGTTCAAAGACTTCATTGGAGCTGGTGCGAGTCAGGGCCATCAAAATCACGGCGATCCAGATGAGTAAAATCGTGAAAAAGATGGAAATATACTTCATAGTGCTCATAATTATGCCACATTTATGAAACTTAGGCCATAGTTAGCCTAGTATTTCAAAGATATTTCCGTTATAATCTCCTCTGTTAATCCGAAAGGATTGTTCCATCGGGGTGTGGCGCAGTTGATAGCGCGCTCGGTTTGGGACCGAGAGGTCGAAGGTTTGAGTCCTTTCACCCCGACCAAACAAAAACGACTTGTTGAAAGACAAGCCGTTTTTGTTTGGACTGTTATTGCTGAGCTGTTTTATGCAATTCTCTACGCTTTAGGATTATGAGCGAGGAGGCTATTATGCCTCTTCTTTGGTTTTCTTTTTTCGTCGCTTGGCAAGAAGGAAGATGAATAAGCCGACGCCAAGTAAAAGCAGAAGTAAAGAAATACTAAAGAGCCAGTACTTTGATCGCATGCTCTCGGTCGTTGAGCTAGTTGTTTCTTTTTTGGTCAGACCTGCAGAATTTGAATTCGAATCCGCTGACTGGCTCGTTGTTGGGGTGCCATCCGAATTCCCGCTTGTGCTGTTAGCGTTGGCGTCGCAGGCACCATAATTATTCCCCCCATAGCTGCCACAAGTATAGGTTGGCGTAGCTGTGGCTGCTTGCGCAAACTGGGGTACGAGTGAGTTAACGCTAATGAGACCGGTAACGAGTAGAAGCAGGAAGGCAAGCGGCAGCAGGTACCTAAAACTAGCCTTCGTAATCATAAGCTATATACTAGCAGTATGATTTTTGTTTTACTAGTTGTTGTGATTTTGTACAATGCCACGGTCCTGGGCATCTGGCTTTACAACCGAAGAAGAAAACGTTGACAGAGGTACGCAGAGGCGCCTATTATTAAGCATAAGTAATAAACTCTATGAATAAACATCTGCAAACAATCGTGGAAAAGCCAATGAATCGCAAGGAGTTCCTTGGGTATATTGGTGCCGCGCTGTTGGCGGTTGTTGGTGTCAGTGGCATGATCAAGGCGTTATTGCACCACAACGACACAAGCTCCTCTCACGCGGTCGCCGAAGGTTATGGTTCAACGGCCTATGGCGGTGACCAGCGACAGATACTTTCGTAAGAAAAACCTTTATATATCAACCTGTAACTGTTAAGATTGTAATTGTTAATAGTAACTCTTGGAGGGTCAACAGGATGTTTGGAAAAACCGAAGAACTGCTCATAGTTCTCTTAATTGTTCTCTTGTTGTTTGGGGCTAAAAAGCTTCCCGAACTAGCGCGTAGTATGGGTGAGTCAGTCAAGGAAGTTCGCAAGGGCTTTTCTGATGATGTAGCAGAACCCACAAAGTCAAAAAGCTCCAAAAAAGCCTAATAGATAGAGGTTCTCAGGATGGATGGGCAAGTTATTGAAGGACAGCTGACGTTTGCCGGGCATATTCATGAATTGCGACGGCGTCTTACTTGGCCGGCCCTGATTTTAATAGTCGGCGCAGGCTTAGGCTATATTTTTCACGGCCCGATTATTAGCTTCCTTCAGGCGCCCCTCAACCAAACGCTGTATTACAATACCCCAGCCGGTGGTTTTAACTTCATTATGAAGATTTGTTTTATTCTGGGCATTACACTGGCAATCCCTGTGCTGATATATAACATCATCTCTTTTATTGAGCCGGCTGTAGAAAAGAAGATAACCCGAAAGATCATCACTTTTGTGACAATTTTGTCGTTGGTGCTGGGCTTAATGGGGGCAGCTTTTGCCTATTTTGTGGTGCTGCCAGTTTCGCTGAAGTTTTTTGGCAACGTCAACATCAGTGGTGTAAAGCCGCTCATATCAGCCGATGATTACTTAAACTTTGCCTTAACCTGTATTATTTCGTTCATTCTGCTTTTCCAAATCCCATTACTGGTGCTGTTTATAAACCACATTAAACCAATGTCGCCCCGCAAACTGTTGAAGTACGAAAAATACGTTATTGTGGGAAGTTTGGCAATCGCACTAATTCTGCCTTTTACCTATGACCCTCTGTCTCAATTCCTGATCGCACTGCCTATCATCGTCCTCTATAACCTTTCGGTTGTCTTGGTTTGGATGGCCAACCGGGAGAAACGCAAGGTACGCAAACAGCGTCTTGCGGCCGAGGCTCGTGCCGCCGAGCCGCAGCCACAACCGGTGTTGCCGCCAGCTCCAGTGGTTGCAACGGTTATTGAGCCCGCACCAGTTCAGCCGCCAACCGCCATCAGGCGCACCTTCATGGAACCCGTCACCAGCGCTCCAGCTAAGCAGGTGCCTATCAAGCCACGACGACCAATGCTTGATGTGGTGGCGCGACCATTACAATCTCAGAACTTTCTTGATCTCAGGCTTAATAAGTAGTCGTCATGGAGATGCTAATTGCGGGCGCAGTAGTTTTTGCGCTGCTAGTTACATCTGAGATTTTATGGCGTGCCCGGCTGGTGCGTGATGAATTTGCTAGGAAGTTTGTCCATATTAGCGTTGGGACATTCGTGGCCTTCTGGCCCTATTTTATGACCTGGCAACAGATAGAATTGATGTGCCTAGCCTTTTTGGTGACGATACTGACGGTCGGTTATCTCATGCGGTACTTGCCAAAGTACCTACATATCTTCCACGCCATACACGCGGTGTCACGTAAGACGCGCGGGGAGGTATTCTTTCCTGTCGGCATTGGTTTGTCGGCAATGCTTATGCCGAGCCCGATTATTTTTACTGCGGCAATCCTGCACTTGTCCTTGGCCGATGGCTTCGCGGCAGTAATGGGTAAGCGATTTGGTGTGCTGCACCAGTACAAAGTGCGTAACTACACCAAGACATTGGCTGGCTCAGCGACGTTCTATGTTGTTTCCACACTTATCGTCACGATGTCATTTGTCGTGAGCGGGACGCCAATTACCTGGCCCATTGTCCCGATCCTCGTTTGGTTACCATTGGCGGCTACGCTAGTAGAGAATGTGGCGGTTGGAGGAACTGATAATATTTTCGTTCCCCTCTTGGTGATTATTGTGTTACAGGCCAGTGGTCTGAGCTAAAGCAAGGGGTCTTTTTTGCGGAATGGCCCATGGGCTCGGAGGGCGTTGAAGATGACGGCGACGTCGACGACTTCCTGCAAGGCCGCGCCATAAATTGGCTTGAACTTACCGGTCGCGAAAACGAGCATCAGACCAAGACTAATAAAGATACCAATCAAGATGCTTTGCTTGGCGATAAAGAAGGTGCGCTTGGCAACCTCGAGGGCTGTGGCGACCCGACTCAAGTCATCGAGCATAATCACCACGTCGGCCGATTCGCTGGCTGCAGCGGAGCCACGGGCGCCCAGGGCGATGCCTACGTCGGCTGCGGTCAAGACTGGCGCATCGTTGACGCCGTCACCAACAAAGGCAATTGGACGATCGGTAATACCTTCTACGGCTGTGAGCTTGTCGGCGGGTAGACAGTTGGCTTGGACGTCGGTAAGGCCAATCTTTTTGGCGATGGCATTAGCGCTAGCCGTATTATCGCCAGTAACCATTAGGATATGTTGAATGCCGGCAGCTTTAAGACGAGCAAGTGTTGACTTGGCTTCGGGGCGAAGCTCATCGGTAAACTCAATAACGCCAGCAAAAGTGTCGTTGATAGCGACAAAGGCAGTCGTGGCGGCTAGCTGCTGGAACGAGGCGGGAACGGCTATATCAGCTTTCTCTAGCATAGAAAAATTGCCCACCAATACCGGTTGACGATTGACCATGCCACGCAAACCATAACCAGCTTCTTCGTTTAAGCTTTTAACCTTGGCAAGCTTTAACTTTTCTTTGTTGGCGGCTTCGTCAATGGCGCGGGCCAACACGTGATTGGAGTTGTGTTCCAGGCTGGCGGCGGCGGTTAGTATGTCGGCGCTGCTAAAGCCGTTGGCGGTTTCGACCTTACCAACAACCGGGCGACCGACGGTTAGCGTGCCTGTCTTATCAAAGCCAATCGTTTTAACGGCGGCTAACTTTTCTAGTGAGGACCCCGTTTTTATAATAATGCCGTGCCGTGCTGCGCGGCTCATACCTGAAATAAGGGCAATTGGCGCTCCAAGCAGGAGTGGGCAAGGTGTGGCGACAACAATCACCTCTAGGAAGCGAATCGGATCACCGGAAGCCACCCAAACACTGATAGCAATGACATAAGCCACAATGGTGAAGGGGATGCTGTAGCGGTCGGCCAGACGAACGAATGGTGACTGGTTGCCACTGGCACTGCGTACCAACTTAACGATTTGTTCATATTGACTGTCGGCGGCTTGGCGCAGAGCCTTGACGGTGATGACGCCGTCGAGGTTGACCGAACCACTCAACAGCTCTTGCCCAATCTGCTTCTCGACCGGCAGGCTTTCGCCGGTTAAGCTCGACTCGTCTACACTGGTTTGCCCTTCCAGAATAATGGCATCCACAGGGATCAGTTCACCAGGTTTAATAAGAAGCTTGTCGCCCACCTGAACCTTGCTAGCGAGGATATCAATGGTCTTACCGCCTTTGAGCAGGTGAGCTTGCTTTGGTGCTCGACTTAACAGAGCATCCACTTCTGTTTTGGCCCGCCGTTCGGCGTAGTCCTCAAGAGCTTCACCACCCGTCAACATAAGGACGATGACCATACCGGCCCAATATTCGCCAAGCGCAACCGAGGCAATTATCGCTGTTGCGGCCAGGATGTCGACGCCGTAGCGCCCTTCACGAATGTCCTGAGCCATGCCCCAGAGCAACGGAATAACCGAAAGTGCTGCGGTGACACCTAAAACAATATGCGCCGCTTGATGGTGTTTTGTAAGATCAAGTACACCGCCGATGATGATGGTCAGAATAACAAGACCTAGCTGTTTGTAATGTGTAAAGAAGTGGATTATTTTTTTCATGTTCTAGCAGTATACCAAGAAGTGGCTGTCATCTGTACTCAAAACACCCTAAATCAAGTACAATACTGCTTATGGTGATACGGTTATATCTACGCTGGTGGTACGGCGCTGGCTGGCACTGGGCTGTACAACGCGCAATCGTTGGGCGACTGCAATGGTGTAACGAAACGTTTTCGATTTTGGCTCTGTTTCGAACATTGTTCGCACCGTTCAAGCAAACGTATAGCCAATCTGGGGGATCAATAGACATTCGTATCCATGCCTTCTTTGACAATGTCATCTCTCGAATGGTTGGTTTTGTCTGCCGATTCTTTATTATCCTAACCGGTTTGTTGGCCTGTCTATTCGTTTTGGTTAGTGGGGTGCTATTTGTTGGGATCTGGCCACTGGCACCATTGTCTATACCAATTAGTCTGGTGATGATGGCCGTAGGAGTTGGGCGATGAATTCTGGTATCACCTGTGACACCAACAGCGCTCGTGCCGCTAAGGCTCGTCTAGGCTTTCCTTTTGACAATAAAGTGGTTCGGGTTGTTTTGTGGTTAGGTGCGTTATTAAGCCTGTTTGCTTGGGTGTGGGGCGTCTTCGTGCTGCATCAAATGGCCGCTCACTTGCTCTTTGGAATTAGTGGTTTCATTGCCATGCCGCTCTTCTGGTACTACGGAGAGCTTAAAGAGTTGGTTCCCGAACAAGCCGTCAGTACCACCCAGGATGTCAGTCAGGTTTTGAGCCGCCGCCTACTGGCCAAGGTGCGACCGAATATGTCACCACAGGATCTTGCTAAGATGGTTGCCAAAGAGCAAGGGGCTTACTTCTTCGCGGCTCGTTTTGCGATTGGTCCAGAGATTTTACAGGGATCGAGTGCTACAGACGCAGCTGCTACTGCCCAGGTTTGGCAGCAAACAATTCAGGTTGCTCAAAAAACCAATAGTGACCGTGTTGATTCGGCCGTTCTCGTCGCGGCGCTTATATTATCTATCCCAGACCACGAACTGTTGCTCGCACGTCTGCAGCTTGATGTTGACGATATTTTGTCGGGCGTTGGCTGGCGGCACCACATGCGTATGATGCGTGAACGTTACCGTGAACGCCGACATTATGGCGGCATTGGGCGAGATCTAAGTTTTGGTTGGGCGCCGATGCTAAACCACGTCGGTCTGAACATCACGAATAGTATTGAGTCAGGGGGACTTTTGCATCGACCAGTCGATAGCCGCCTGGCCACCATGGATCAGATCATTCACTTATTAGGGCAGCCAGGGCGACGTAACGCGACTCTGGTAGGTGAGGATGGTGTGGGCAAGACGACTTTGGTTCACACAGTTGCACAGAGGCTACTACAAGACCCTAAAGGAATCCCCTCGACGCTGCGGTACCAACAGGTGATTGAGCTCAACGCCTCGCACTTAATTGCCAATGCCAAGGGGCGTGGCGAACTCGAAGCACTTTTGATCCATATCTTTAACGAAGCCATTAATGCCAAGAATGTCATCCTGTTCCTGGACGAAGCCCAGTTGTTCCTGCGTGAGGGAACCGGCTCAGTTGACCTATCGAATATCTTGATGCCTATTCTTGAAGGCGGCGCTCTGAAGATTGTGCTGGCCCTGAATAACCAGGAATGGTTATGGCTGGCTCAAACAAAACCCGGACTGGCCCAGTCGCTAAACCGTGTAGTAGTCAACCCGCTTGATTTTGAAGAAACCGTACAGATTATCGAAGATCAAACGCTACTGATTGAAGCCAAGCACCAGGTGGTACTGATGAATCAGGCCATTAAGGAGGCTTACAAACTAGCCGAGCGTTATATTCATGAGCAGGCCTTTCCGGGTAAGGCACTAAAAGTTCTGGATACGGCCGCCGGCTTCCCTGAACAAAAACACTTTATTACAGCCCGTTCCGTCCAGCAGGCAGTAGAGAAGTCATTCGATATTAAGGTCCAAGTTGCCGATACAGCTCAAGAAAAAGACACCCTGCTCAACCTAGAAGACCGCATCCACAAAAGAATGATTAACCAGTCCCGTGCGGTGAAGTTGGTGAGTGATGCGCTACGCCGCGCCCGAACTGGTGTTGCCAACGAGAAAAAGCCAATCGGTACGTTCTTATTCCTTGGCCCAACTGGCGTCGGTAAAACGGAACTGTCTAAGGCGCTGGCAGACGTGTACTTTGGTGGTGAAGAAAAAATGGTGCGAATCGATTTGAACGAATACTCGCACCCGGATGACACCAATCGCTTGCTTGCTTCGGGTGCAACTGACCCCTACAGCCTATGCGCACAAATCGCTAAACAGCCGTTTAGTGTTGTGTTATTGGATGAAATCGAGAAAGCCCATCCGAATGTCCTAAACTTACTACTTCAGATGCTCGACGAGGGCACCTTGCGGGATACGCAAAACAAGCCAATTAGCTTCCGTGACTCAATCATCATCGCCACTAGCAACGCCGGGGCCGACCGAATCCGCCAACATATTGATCAGGGCGAACAACTCGAGCAGTTCGAAGAAAACTTGGTGAATGAACTGATCAACGCCAACATCTTCCGCCCAGAATTCTTAAACCGTTTTGATGAAATCATACTCTTCCGCCCGCTTACCAAACCGGAATTGATGCAGGTGGTAGATTTACTTATGGCCGGTATTAATAAGGGGCTCGCTTCGCGCAAAATCAGCGTGAGCTTGACTGAGGCGGCCAAAGAACTGTTGGTTGACAAGGGTTATGATCCAAGGCTTGGTGCTCGACCTTTACGTCGAGTGGTGCAGCGCTCGGTTGAAAACGTGGTTTCGCAGCGACTGCTCTCCAACACAATCGCGGCGGGTCAGAGTATGCAACTGGACGCACCAGAGCTGCAGGCAACGCTTGATGATCGCCAATAAGCTGCACGTTAACAGGGAAGTTCTGCTATAATAAGCGCCGTTACGCGGGATTCGTATAGCGGTTAATATAAAAGTTTTCCAAACTTTGGACACCGGTTCGACTCCGGTATCCCGCACCACAGAACGCCCTGGTAGCTCAGTTGGATAGAGCAGGAGACTTCTAAGCTCAAGGTCGCTGGTTCGAGTCCAGCCCGGGGCACCATTGTAACAGAGGTCGTTTTCAGGTATAATCACCTCTGTTTTCCAACCACTTTGGCGAGTGTAGCTCATTTGGTTAGAGCGTCGGGTTGTGGTTCCGAAGGTAGTGGGTTCGATCCCCATCACTCGCCCCAAAGTAAAACCCCGGTGTAAGCCGGGGTTTTACTTTGGTCAGGCTTGTTGCTGCTATTAGTTTGTCTGCCTATTTGGTTATGCACCATTGCCATAGATAGTTTTATCGATAGACTCTAAAGTTCGTGCAAAACGGTAATCCGGGCGCCGAGGGAGTTCAGACGGGCGGCTAGATCTTCATAGCCACGGTTGATGGTATAAACGTTGCGCAGCATCGAGTTGCCGGGCGCGGCCAGCATGCCGATAAGAATCATGACGGCCGGGCGGATACCGCTTGGACAAACCATGTCAGCGGCCTTAAAGTTTGTCGGGCCAGTGATAAAGACGCGATGCGGATCGGCTAATTCTACGTTGACACCAATCTTCTTCATTTCGGTGTACATCAAGGCGCGATCTTCGTAGACCCAGTCGTGGATGAGCGTACGTCCCTTTGCCACGGCGGCAATTGGCACAAAGTAGGGCAGGTGATCGATGTTGAGGCCCGGGAAGATGTTGGGGTGAATTTTATCAACGGGTGCCGTCAGGTTACCGTTGTGTTTTTTGATTGTCAAATCTACGAGATCAGTCTGGCCATTGTCTGCCTTGTAGGTTGGCGTAATGTCATACTCCAGACCCATTTTTTCTAGTTTAAGTAACTCCAGCTCCATAAACTCAATTGGCACTCGTTTGATAGTGATGGTTGAATTGGTTGTAATGGCGGCAGCGACAAATGTCATAGCCTCGACGGGGTCTTCGCTTGGTGCATAGGTGACGTTCTTCTTAATATCTTTGACACCCTGGACGCGCAGTGTACTCGAGCCGATGCCGCTGATTTTGACGCCTAACTTTTGGAGATAGAAGCAAAGGTCTTGAACCATGTAGTTGGCGCTGGCCATCTTGATAACTGTCTCGCCTTCGGTGCGCGCGGCTGCCATCAAGATGTTCTCGGTTGTGGTGTCCCCCGATTCATACAGGACAACTGAGCGTTTTGGCAGCTGCTTCTTGGTGGTGATGTGATAGTGGCCGGTGCGCGTAAAGACCTCGACGCCAAACTCTTGTAAGGCATAGAGGTGGGGGAGGACGGTGCGTCTGCCTAGCTCGCAGCCACCAGCGTAAGGAATCTTAAAATCGCCGACCTCGTGCATCATTGGTCCGATGAACATGATGACGCTGCGGGTTTTGCGCGCCGCTTCTTTATTCATCTTGGTAAAGTCCAAGACGGCCGGTGGCTTAATCTCTAGGTCGTTGCCATTCACCCAGCGAATGTGGACGCCAACGCTAACGAGGACTTCGAGTAGGCGGTTGACTTCCTCGATGCGAGCGACGTTTTTCAGGTGAGTCGTACCTTTGTTTAGTAAGCTGGCACAGATCAGGGCAACAGCCGCATTCTTGCTGGTTTTGAGCGTAATCTCGCCACTCAGTTCGTGGCCACCCTCGATGTTGAGATTCACTGCCCCTTCACTAATGCTAATGAGCGGCTTTTGAAGTACTTCGCTAATGCGACCAAGAGTCTCCAGGCTGAGGTTCTGCTTGCCGTGTTCGATGCGGTTGACGGCGGACTGGCTGGTACTGAGGCGACGTGCAAACTCGGCCTGGGTAAGGCCGCGCTCTTGTCGTATCTGGTAAATAAGGTTGCCGATTTTCTCGTTGGTGTTTGGCATACACCGCTATTATATACCTCCAAAGGTATTTTAAAAGTACTTTTTGGTTTAATCGGTGCTTCATTTACAATAAAGGCATGAAAGACACGATTATTGGGAAATTGATTAAGGCCGAAGAGAAGCGACAGCGCGAAGGACTGGAACTGATTCCATCTGAAAACTATGTAACACGTGATGTGATGGAGGCCATGGGCAGCGTCTTCACGAACAAATATTCCGAAGGCTACCCAGGCAAACGTTATTACGGCGGGCAGGAAAATACAGACCAGGTTGAACAGCTAGCGATTGATCGTGCCAAGCAGCTTTTTGGTTGCGCGCACGCCAATGTGCAGCCCCATTCTGGCGCTCAAGCTAATGAAGCCGTCTACCATGCATGGCTGGAGCCAGGCGACACCGTCTTGGCTATGGACCTTGGTCATGGCGGACATTTGACTCACGGCCACCCCGTTACCGTACTGGCTCGACAGTATAACTTCATCCGGTACAAAATGAAGAATATCGAAACTGGCGAAATTGACTATGACGAGCTAAGGGAACTGGCCCTTAAGCATAAACCAAAGATTATCCTTGCCGGTTTTAGCGCCTACCCACGCGAACTTGATTACGCCAAGTTTGCCGAGATTGGTAACGAAGTCGGCGCTATGCTGATGGCCGATATGGCACATATTGCTGGTCTGATCGCTGGCAAAGTTGCTAAGAATCCGTTTGACTACGGCTTCCATGTAATTACCACTACCACGCACAAAACTTTGCGTGGCCCACGTGGCGGCATGATCTTGAGCCAGGGAACCGTAAGCAACCCACTAAAGAAAGTCGAAAAAACGCTCGACAACCTGCCAACCTTAATTGACCGCACCGTCTTCCCGGGTGTACAAGGCGGCCCACATGAACATATTATTGCCGCTAAGGCTGTGGCATTCGGCGAGGCACTCAAGCCAGAGTTCCACGAATATGCTAAGCAGATCTTGCTCAACGCCAAACGTCTGAGCCAGGAACTACTCAAGCAAGGTTTCACGCTTATCACCGGTGGCACCGACAACCATCTGATGCTCGCCGATGTCTATAAAGCTTTTGGTGTTGACGGCAATGAGGTAGAAGAAGCATTGGATAAAATCAAACTGACACTTAACAAGAATGCCGTCGCCAATGATCCGCTACCACCATTCCGCCCGAGCGGTATTCGCCTCGGCACGCCAGCTATTACAACGCGCGGTCTTAAAGAAGACGACATGGCTCAAATTGCTGATTGGATGAAGCAGGCTATTGACGCGCGCAAGGACGAAAAGAAGCTTAGCATGTTAAGTGATGAAGTGATGAAGTTCGCGTTACAGTTCCCACTGCCAAGTGATAGCTAGAACTCGCCCAAAAAGCGTACTTCTGGTTCAAGGACTATGTTGAGCTTCTGCTTGACGGTTTTTAGAATCAATTGGACGACATCGTAAATCTCTTGGGCGGTCGCGCCGCCAGTGTTCTCGACTTTGAGGATATGATCTGGGTGCAGGCGGACATTGCCCCACGTTTGACCACGTTCAAAACCGGCTGCAAGTAACACGTGTGAGGCCGACACGCGTACACTGCTGCCGCCATGAATCTTGTTCTGGTGTAGTAGCTGTTGTCGGCTGACACCCGTTTCTTCGTGGGTAATTAGCGCCTGTACCTGTTCGGGATTGACTAACGGATTTTTGAAGAATGAACCAGCGGTTTTTAGGCCCGCGTGCTTGGCATCAAGGAGCGAACCGGCGCGCCGGCGCGTCTCGATGATAATCTCACGTCGATTCTCTAAACTATCCGGGCTAATGTTGAGCTCAGCGGCGACCTTAAGAGCCGAATCATACTCCAGATTGCCTGTTGGTTCAGGAGAAAACTCAAAGGTAGCATCGAGTACGACTAGGTTACGGTTGCTGACTTTTTGCAAAGCACTCGTCCGATAATCAAAGGCAAAGTCTTGATTTTGCCAGGTGACGATTGAGCCATCGGCGGTGTCGAGCAGGGTGGCTTCGGTCAGACACTTCGCAACACTATGACCATAGGCGGCGATGTTCCCAACCACTGCAGCACCTACGCTACCAGGGATACCGCTACTAAACTCCAGCCCATACAAACCGAACGAGATGGCTTTTTGAACCAGATCATCCCAGGTCACGCCACTATCGGCACGCAAGTGTGTATCATCTTTGCGTGTGATGCTGCCCGCATGGTTGATGATTACCACGCCCGGAAGTCCCTTGTCAGAAATAAGGCAGTTGGTGCCCGCTCCCAGTACCCACATTGGCTGTGTATATTGAGATAATGTTTCGCGTAGATTATCGGTCGCCTCAAGTTCAATTAAGGTTTCGGCAGGGCCGCCGACAGAAAGAGATGAATAGGCCGCCAAGGCCACCGATTGTTGAAGCTTCATTACCTATTATTATACGGCTTTTGCTTGCAATGCCTAGGCGCCACACGTACCATAGAAATACAAACGTATGAGCGAGTCAAAATTCAACCCATCACCATATAAGAAGCTTGGCTTCCGGCTAAAACGGCTACGTGAAAGCATGCACGAAAGTCTAGCCGAGGTATCTGGTGCGGTCGAAATCGAAGCCGATAAATTAGCACTCATCGAAAAAGGCGAATACTGCCCGAGCGAGGACGTTCTGCTCCTCTTGATTAGTCATTTTGACCCCCAAGAAGATGAAGCTGTGCAACTTTGGGAGCTAGCTGGCTACGACCAATCAAATATGTCCAGCGGCTCTGATGAACTGCCAAACAAGCCGATAGTGATGCTTTTGCAGCCCGATAGCCGTATTATGTACAGCGACGTGGTTAATATCGTCACAAATGAGCAGGGTGTGGTCATGAACTTCCTGCAGGCCCAGGGCAGCAACCAAGTAACCCCCATTGCCCGGGTTGGCATGAGTCAGCAGCAAGCCCTGCGCGTTTTTGAAGCCCTGGGGCAGAGTCTCAAAAACGCCCAGCAAGCACCACGTTTTTTGCCGGCGCCAAAGCCAAGCACCGACGATTCAACAATTGCTTGATATACTGTAGCAGCATTACGCACCCGTAGCTCAGCTGGATAGAGCGTTGGTTTCCGGTACCAAAGGTCGTAGGTTCAAATCCTATCGGGTGTACCAGCATTACGTTATACTGAATCTCGAATGGGACACAAAACTCCACCCAAAAAAGAACTAACTCTAGACCGCACGTGGCCCTACATTCTAACAATCGGCGGCCTGATTGGCTTTGTGGCAGCTTTTGTACTGACCATTGAGAAGATTGAGCTACTGAAGAACCCCAACTATGTCCCAACTTGTAACATTAGCCCATTGATTAGTTGCGGCTCGGTGATGAAGACTCATCAAGCGGCGATTTTTGGCTTTCCCAACTCATTAATTGGTATTACTGGTTTTGCAGTTGTGGCCGCGATTGGTGTGATGTTATTGGCTGGTGCTTCGTACGGGAAAATCCAGCGGTGGTTCTGGCTGGGCTTACAAGCCGGAACGATTTTTGGAATTGGCTTTGTGACCTGGCTGCAATACCAAAGCATCTTTACTATCAAGGCCCTCTGTCCATATTGCATGGTGGTGTGGACGGTGATGATCCCTATTTTCTTGTACACTACTTTGTATAATTTGCGCACCGGCGTCATCAAGACGCCAAACTCACTTAAAAAGGTTGTCGCCTTTGCTCAAAGGCACCACGGCGATATTCTAGTATTTTGGTACGTGGTTATTATTGGCATCATTTTGAACCACTTCTGGTACTACTGGAAGACAATAATTTAGCCAATTATTAAATCGAGTTAAGGACTTTAGGAAAGGTTGTTGCTAGAGTTTATTAATGGCGTATAAAAACAAAGAAGACCAAAAGGCGGCAAGTAGAAAGCACTACATTGCTAATAAGGAGTATTACTTGAACAGAAACAGGCGTTACAGGAAGGAAATTAGCACCTACGTTAACCAAATCAAAGAGGAAACCCCGTGCAAGGACTGCAACAAGCAGTATCCCTATTATGTAATGGACTTTGATCATCTGAACGCCAAAGAAAAAGTAGCCCTTGTGAGTTATTTGTGTAAGAAACGTAGCCCGGTGGCCATGAAAAATGAAATCCTAAAGTGCGAAGTAGTCTGCGCAAATTGTCATCGTGCCAGGACGCACTACAGATTGCAAAACAGAGAAAAAGCTTTAAGATAAGAAACATGCGCCCGTAGCTCAGTTGGATAGAGCACTAGTCTTCGGAACTAGGTGTCAGCGGTTCGAGTCCGTTCGGGCGCACCAATTCTAAGCATGAAATCCTCGCTAATAAAACTCCAGCCCTACACGGGCCTTGTGGCTGTGGCCATGATTTGGGCCGGTACGCTCATAAGCATGTATCGCACAGGCCTGGGCTTATTGGATGATCGCCCCATTAGTTTCTTGGCAAGCGACCCAGCCTCACGGCTGCTATTCGTCAGTAGTCTGATTATGAGTGCTGTCTTGTTGATTATTTACGGTCTCTATATAAACCGTCAGTTCAAGGTTAACAATAAGTTTCTCAAGTATCTTGTGGCGGGACAGATCGGCCAAATTATCTTGGCCGTAAGCCCGTATGGCGAAACGCCGATTGGGGTGATTCATTTGCTGGCAGCTTTTACCTTGGCATTTTCATTGCCGCTACTCATTAAGCAGTTCGCAATTTCGCAAAATCAGAGTCCGTACCACCGAACTTATCAATACCTGCTTAGGATTGAACAAGTCAGTTTTGTGATTGGAATCGGCCTGTTTATTTTTGCAAGAGGTCTTGCTCCACTGGGCGAAGCTATGCCAGCTGTCGGCTTTCACCTCTGGATTATTGTCGTCACCTACATTGCGATTAGAAAACCGAACCATCTCAGCTCGCCTTCAAGTTAATTGTTTATGCTGTGTTTGTTGCCAAGGAATCCGGGCAACGCTCACACAAAGTTAATACAATAGGAGGGATTATTAAGCGACTTAATAAAACATTGCTCGTTGGAGCAACGATTGTCTCCTTAGGGGCAAGTAGCGTGGTTGGTATGGGTTTGGCTCACGCCGCTACAACCTCAGCCAACCAAGATAGTCTTGTCGATAAGATTGCCAGCAAGTTTAACCTCAACAAGTCTGATGTACAGAAGGTCTTTGATGAAGACAGGACAGCTCATCAAGCCGAACGTGAACAAAAGATGAAAGAGCGACTTGATCAAGCGGTCAAAGACGGCAAGCTAACGCAAGCCCAAGCAGACAAGCTAATTGCCAAGCACGAGGAACTAGAAGCTACTCGCCAGGCAAATCGGGATGCCATGAAGGACAAAACCGAAGCCGAGCGAAAGGCAGCCATGGGCGCCGAACGCACTGCCTACAAACAGTGGCTAACCGACAACGGTATCCCCGCCGAATTCGGTATGATGGGCGGTCATGGTAGAATGGGCGGCCCTGGCGGACCCCCATCTGCTAACTAGGCTCAACTAACAAACTAACCCAAAGGAGGCGCCCGCCGTCAGCAAACGCTGGCGGCTTATTTTTTGCGCTTTTTGGAAGGATGCCTTTTGATATACGGGTTAATATGCTTCCCGCTATCCTGGTTATAGCTAAGCGCCCGTCCGGCAATAATAAAACTAGCTGCCGCAATCGGCAGTTCAATAAATAACGCCATGAGTATGGCCTGCTTGAGTTCGTCTCCACCCCTCTGGCTGAGTACGTCAAACCAGGCGTCCAAGATGAGCACGCTCCCAAGCACCGTGGCGGACATGGCCACCCAACGTGATTGGATATAAGAAAAGTACCCCGTGGCAGCCAAAGAAACGATTAAAAGAATGTTAAGCCCAACCCAGCTAACATCCCAGTGTATGGTGAGATTATGCTCGGGTAGAGACTGCGACAGATACAGCGTCCAAGGCAATAGCACTAAAGCAAAGACTGGATAAATAATCGCTACCTTCGTGAGAACTCGCTTATGCTTTTGTTTCATCGCTCTTAGTATAGCGCTAAATGAAGCGAGTCAGTACGAACATCATAAAAGCGCCAAATATTGTCAGGCCAATTGTGATGCGAGATGAGTTTTCCTCGTGCGCCTGTGGCAAGATATCGCTGGCACCGATGTACAGCAAAAAACCGGCAAAGAAACCGAGGTAGATGACCAGTTGGGCATCTGAGATGGTGAAGAACATTGTTGCTAAGACTCCCAAGACGGGCGCCAGAGCATTAATCAGGAGCATGCCGAGTGATCGTTTGGTGCTATTTTTATGAGCCAACATAAGGCTGACGGTATTAAGGCCGTCAGCGAAGTCGTGACCAATTACGGCAATCGCCACCGCCACACCAACGGTGTTGCTCACCTGAAAGCCGAGGCCAATACCGACACCATCTAAGAAGCTGTGGCCACTTAAGGCGAGCGCGGATACCAGACCAACTTGAGGATGGCGATGTTTGCCATACTCGGTTTCGTGCGCGTGGTGAATCAGCACATTTTTCTCTAAAACATGAAAAGCCAAGAAGCCCACCACCAAAGCGATCATCGGTGCGGTTGGGTTGAGGTTATTGGCGTGAACCAGCTCAAAAAGTTCCGGCAAAATATCGAAGGCAATGACGCCCAGAATAATTCCAGCCGTTAGTCCGAGGATGTGGTGGATGTAGTGCTTGTTTTTGATTGCCACCAAACCGCCCAGAAGAGTCGATATAAAGGTCGCAAAAGCGAGAAGAACTTGTTCCATGCTCCTTTAAGCCTAATGAATAACCCCTGTTTTAGCAACCTTTTCTAGCGTACAATAGCAAGTAATATGCAAATTCATAGTCTTGCCGATGCCGAGCTAGCGCTTAAGCGCTTTACGCCCAATAAGCAAACCACTAACTGGACGTTCTCGTTAGAACGCATGCAGGCTTTTATGGCTGCACTGGGTGACCCACAGGAGAAACTTAAAATTATCCATGTGGCTGGTACATCGGGGAAAACGTCAACAGCCTACTATATTGCCGAAATGCTGCGCCAGGCAGGCAAGACGGTAGGCCTCACCGTTTCGCCCCATGTTGACCTGGTGAATGAACGCGTCCAATTGAACGGGGTGCCGATGGCCGAAGCGGACTTTTGTGCTTTACTGGGCGAGTTTATCAATCTGCCAGCGGTGAAGGCCGCTGACCCAAGTTACTTCGGTTTATTGATCGGTTTTGCTTTTTGGGCCTTTGCCAAGCAAGCAGTCGATTATGCGGTCATTGAGGTTGGTTTGGGCGGGCGGCTAGACAGCACCAATGTTATTAATCGTGCCGAAAAAGTCTGCGTGATTACTGACATTGGCCTGGACCACATTGCCATGCTCGGTAACGATTTGCCAAGCATCGCTGCCGAAAAAGCTGGAATTATTCAGTCGGGCAATCACGTGCTGATGGCCAACCAACCCGAAGAGGTGATTGAGGTGGTTAAAGAGCGCGCGACGGAGCAGGCGGCGGACCTAGATATCCTTGAGCCCACCAACGCCCCCGAATATCTGCCATTATTTCAGCAGCGCAACTGGTGTGTCGCCCAAGCAGTGGTTAGCTATGTGGCGCAACGTGACGGTTTTGCGTTTACACGGGAGCAAGCCGAAGCCAGCGCCGGCGTTCTGATACCGGCCCGTATGGAGACACTCCAGTATAACGGCAAGACAGTTATTTTGGATGGCGCTCACAACGTTCAGAAGATAACGGCCCTCTGCGCGAGCCTAAAAGAGAAGTATCCCGATCAGAAGCTAGCAGCGGTCGTAAGCTTTGTGCATGACAAAGACGACTCTATGGAACAAAAGATGGCTGCGTTGCATACAGTCGCAGATACTCTGATTATCACCACCTTTCGGGCTGAGCAAGATATGCCAAAATGGTCGATTGAGCCTGAGGTTATCGAAAAAGCGGCACACCAGGCAGGCTTTAAATCAGTTACCATCATCAATAGTCCAAAAGAAGCCTTTGAGTCGTTAATGCATCAACAAGAGCCAGTCGTTTTGGTAACAGGATCATTTTATCTGTTACAAAAAGACATACGACCACTTGTTAGGGCGGCCGCATGATTTACGCGATAGCTGCTATCGACAACCAGCGAGGGGTGGCCAATGATGCCGGTATCCCTTGGAAGCTACCAGCAGACCAACAGTACTTTCGCCAGCAAACCGAGGGTGCTGCCATACTGATGGGTTTTGGCATGTACCAGGAGCTAAAAGCGCCGTTGCCCAACCGACGTAATCTCGTGGCGATTCGACCGGGTACAGAACTACGCGCAGGTTTTGAGGCGGTAGAAGACACGGGGGCATTTTTGGCACCCTACAAGGACAGCACCGAGATTGTGTGGATAGTGGGCGGAGCTAAGCTGTATGAAAAGCTACTGTCGTATACTCAAAAGCTCTACCTCACTCGTGTTCAAGCTGACTTTCATTGCACCAAGTTTTTTCCCGCCTTTGAAGAAAGTTTTAGCCTTGTCCAACAGAGTGAAACCCAACAAGAGAACGGCCTCAGCTTCTGCTACGAAGTCTGGGATTCTCAGCCAGTTCTCAAGCATAATCAGGTATACTAAGCGTAAGTAAAACCATGAAGAAAACCGCCAAGCCACCGAAGATGGTCAAAGCCAATGATGCGACCGGTCGGGCCGATAATTATCAAGTGAGTCGAAGTCTACCTGATTTGCGTCGAGGGCCACGCCCGGTGCGGGCAGTCCCTGGGGTCAAGCCGCCTAAGCAACGCCGTTGGGGGTGGAAAAAAGTTCTTAAGCGCCTGCTTACAGTACTTATTATCGTTTTTATTGCGGTCGGTGCTTGGTTGGGTTACGGCGCTATTCACAATAGCAACAAGCTGGGCACGAACTTATTCAGCTTTTTTGATAATTCCAAGCTAAAAGGCGAGGACAGGGGTAGAATTAACATTTTGCTAACTGGCGTATCGACAGATGATCCTGGCCATCAGGGAGCTGACCTAACGGACTCAATTATGATCATTAGCATCAACCCCAACAATAAAACGGCCTACCTGATGAGTATCCCTCGTGACCTGTACGTCAAAATCCAAGGTAACGGATACGCCAAGATAAATGCGGCTAACGTGTACGGTAAAGCCGATAAGTTTAGCCAGTCTGGTTATCCGGATGGTGGCGTGGGGCTCCTCGAAAAAACTATCACCGACAATTTCAATATCCCAATTGATTACTACGCCGTTATTAACTACACCGCCTTCCGCGATGCCGTTAATGCGGTCGGTGGTGTGACCGTGACCGTAACAAGTCCCAGCAAGTACGGTGTTTATGACCCTTATGCCAACCTAAAGCTCGCCAATGGCACCCAGCAAATTGACGGCCAAACTGCTCTGAATCTATCCCGTGCTCGTGGAGAGGGGCCGGGTGCTTATGGGGTGGTGAGCGACTTTGATCGAACTGGCTATCAACGTCAAATCTTACTAGCTCTCAAAGATAAAGCTAACAGCGCCGGCGTACTCACTAACCCCGTCAAAATCAATAACTTGTTTAATGCTGCCGGTAACAATGTTAAGACCGATCTTTCGCTTGGTAATATTCGCCGTCTCAACAATCTGACAAAAGGTATCAATAACGCTGACATTAAATCGGTGAGCCTCAATAATTATCAGAACGTGAACTACTTGCGTAACTACACCACCAACGACGGTCAGTCGACACTTATTCCGGCCGCCGGTCTCACCAACTACACGGCCATTCAGGCGCTCATCACTCAACTTAACGCCAGTACGCCAACAGCGACGACCGAGCCACCAAAATGACCGCCACTACCCACCAGCACAAAGCACTTGTCGTGATTTGCCTGCTGTTGGTCGCCGCCGTGGGTTTTGTGATCTTCCAAGCTTTAGTCGTTGTCTACAATGGCACAAATGTTCCGACACCTGATATCCCGCGCGAACCAATTGTTATGGGAGAAGGGAAGCCGCTCAACTATGTTGTTATGGGCGATAGTACATCGGTTGCTCAGGGAGCCGAGTATGTCGAAGGTTACGCCGTTGCGACGGCCCAACACCTGGCTGAGACGAACAAAGTGACGATGGTGAATGTTGGTGTCTCGGGCGCTCGCGCTAAAGACATGGAGGGCCAACAACTGAACGACGCAGTAGGGTATAAACCAGACGTGGTTTTACTGGCAGTCGGCGGGAATGACGTAACGCACCTGACGAGTTCGAGCTCACTGGAAAGCTCAATAAAAACAGCTGTCAGTCGTCTGGTGGCTGCTAATTGTGACGTTAAAATTATCATGACTGGCGTGCCTCAAATGGGTTCGGTGTCTCGTTTCCCTCAGCCCCTGCGCGTCCTGGCTGGTCTAAGAACCACACAACTCAATCGTGTTTTTGACGGCCTTGCCAGTAGCCAGAATGTCACCTTCGCCCGGATAGCCGAGCAAACGGGCCAGCAATTTAAAGAAGATCCAAGTTTATTTGCCCAAGATAAGTTCCATCCCAATGCGCGCGGCTATGCTACCTGGATACCGGTATTGAACCATGCCATCGATGACGCACTTACTAACCAGCCCACCCACTGCCCAGTTGATTAATGGTGTAGAATAAAGCAGTTATGTCCGTTAAAACGAAAAAGATACTCGCCGTCGATAATGTCCTCAAATGGCTGTTTGTTGGCGGGGGGTTGGTGGGGTTTGCCGCCTCCTTTATTTTGACACTCGACAAGATAAAAATTCTGCAAGACCCGCATTATGTACCGCCATGCAACATCAATCCCATCCTAAGCTGTGGATCGGTCATGGTGACCTCACAAGCTTCGTTGTTTGGCTTTGCCAACTCACTGATTGGCATCGCTGGCTTTGCCGCCTTGATTGCCGTTGGGATGGCCTTGTTTGCTGGTGCCAGATTTAACCGCTGGTTTTGGCTTGCAGTTCAGGCTGGAGCAACGCTTGGTGTGTTGTTTGTGCATTGGCTTATTTACCAAAGCCTGTATCAAATCGGCACCCTTTGCCCCTACTGTATGGCGGTTTGGGCGGTGACTATACCAATTTTTGCTTACGTGTCATTCTTTAATATTCAAAAGGGCTACCTGCCGGGAATCCACAAAGAAAACCGCGCCGTTGCTTTTGTACTGCGCCACCACGGCGACCTTGTTCTGTTCTGGTTCTTAATTATTGGCGGCCTTATTATGCACCGCTTTTGGTATTATTTCGGGTTTTAATACACGCTCGGATTAGTGCTTTTTGAGCCCCGGTCGCAGCTTCGTTATAGATAACGTGAATTGATGCTATGCTTCTGTCATGTCAGCAATTCGCAACGAACGTATTCCTGTAAACACAATCACCACTGTGCCCCAGGTTTTGAAGACGCTGCGTGAACTGAATGTTTTGTTGAAAAATAATGACTTGGAGCAATGGCAACTATTCAACCAGGCCTACATCATCGTGACGGAGGCGGTTGACCAAGCCGCTGGTGCCGATTACTTTACGAACCAAGCGTTTGTCGCCAAGTTCAGCGTTTGCTTCGCGAAATACTATTTCCGGGCGGTTAATGACGAGCTGCAACATAGCAAAACCACAGTCGTTGCCTGGCATAAGCTCACGGAGCTGACGGGTAGCCCCTCATCCATCCATCTACTTATGGGAGCTAACGCTCATATTAACCGCGATTTGCCGCTTGCCTTAGCCGAAGCCCTAGCCGGCGAAGAATCCAAAGAGCTATTTGAGGATGTTCGAAAAGTGGACAAGCTTTTAATGCAGAGTGGTGAACACATCATCGATAGTTTTGAAGAACCAGGGCGCATTGCTCATTACGTGCAGCGACACTTGCGATTTTTGTACTATCGACCAATTATGGGAATTATTTTAGTTTGGCGAATTTCGGCCTGGCAAAATTACAAAAAAATACTGGCCGGCAAGGGAGGTAATCAAGAGGCTCGAAGCACAACAATCGCCAACCGCCTACTTGGCTTGGCAAAAGTAGCCGCTAGAATACCCTAATGCTTACCTAAGCTGCCACCCAGGGTGTTTCAGGAGCTTCTACACCTTGGCAATGCCAGCGAGACGGGCGTCGAGCAAGGCAATTATGAGATCTGTTGGTAGCGGCTTCTCGAGCGTAAACTGAACGGTGCCTCGTGAAGTTTTATAGCCTTCTAGCTTATCACCAAGCATCTCGACAGCCTCGCCACCTGGAAAGAGGCTCATGTGGTTTTTAAAGGCCGCAAAAGCCACAAGATATTTCTTGTTATATTTGTAGCCCGGCATTCCATAGGTTATGCAGGCTTCGGCCTGGGGCACGTGTTTTTCAATAATCGTTTGAACACGGCTTAGTTCAGCCTTTTGTGGTGGATCCAAAGTTTTTAGATAGTCGTCAACAACACTCATGGACACCTCCTATTCATACAAATAGTATAGCAATAAGCCCCCGATAAGTTTGCGGGAGGGAGTACAATGAACATATAAATTGAAAGTGGGGTTCAGCATGGCGAAAGCAACTGAAAAAACAAGTTACAACAAGCAGGGAGGCATATCGCAGCACAGCGGGGCAGGGGGCATCTGGTTCTTAGGATTCATCGGCACCTTGGCGTACTACCTGCATTATCATTCCGGCAGCTTCAAGCTCGTGATCATAGCCATTTTTAAAGCCACTTTTTGGCTGGTTTACTTGGTTTACTATCTGTTGCGATTTATGCGCGTGTAGAAGAGTTACCGGTTGTTAATCCCGTCGAGTCTCAGTTCATTGCTGTCGTCGCTGTGAGGGCCACTGCTGCCAACGTGTTTTTCGCTTATCTTGGGGCCGTTTTTTATAACGCTTACTAGGGCCATGGCGTGGCCGCGCCCTAAGTCAAAGTCTTGTTTGAGCCAATCGATTATTTCACCAGCTTTGGTGTTTTTGTTAAATCCTTTGGTAGTGGCTAGAGCAAGCAGCTCGTTTGGAGTCTTACCAGTTTTCGCTTCGATATTATCAAGATAGGCTTGAAACGACATGATTATGCGGCTTCGAGCTCGGAGGTCACGATTTTTTTCATTTTCATCATGGCCTGGATTGCTTCTGGCCGCCCGCCCATTAACTCGCCCATGTTCTTAGGTATAATTTGCCAGCTGACGCCGAACTTATCTTTGCACCAACCACATTGCTCGGCTTCTGGGACGTGGGAGAGTTTGGACCAGAAGTAGTCAATTTCGGTCTGATCCTCGCACGATACAAACAGGGAAATCGCTTCGTTAAACATATACTGTGGGCCACCGTCCAAGCACATAAACTGCTGTCCGTTCAGCTCAAAAATGCCCGTGATAACTTTGCCGGACATACCTTTAAAGTGCTCATCCAGCGACTCATCGGGGTATTTTTCGACATGCACAATCTTGGAATTCTTAAAGACCGACACATAGTAATTCATCGCCTCTTCGGCATTGTTATCGAACCATAGAAAGGGTGTAATTTTTTGCATACCTTTATTATAACAAAGGACTACCGAATGAAGCCGGTCGCCAGCATGTGAAGTCGGCAACGACAACCACGGCTAATGGTAGTATGAGTAGATGTGGCTTATATACGCACTGGCAACGGCTGGGCTTGTGCCGGTAAGCCGGTAGATACTCCACAACTGTAGCCTTAGGCAAAAAACGCTCCCAAAGAAAAGAAAGCAACTTTCAAAACTAGCATTCTAGCAAAAACTATGTCATAATATGTATTATGTCAGATACTAGTGGTTCAGGTGAAGCTTTTGGCGCGCCCTCGGCAGTTGAGTTTGAGAACTTGGTTGCAGGCGTTGCTAACCATGAGGCAAAACTTGCGGTGCTCGGTGTGTACGCAGTGTATGCAGATCATCATATGACCTATGGTGAGATGAAGACTGAAGTTGACCGGCGTCTTGGGGAAGAGGGTGGTTGGCGTCCGAGTAAGGGCCTCATAGCAGACTATACCGAAGCATCACTGAGCGATATTGGATGTGTAGTGGAAGGCGAAAAGGCCTTTAGAGGCCGGACGGTAGCCGCCTATCAGGTAACTGAACTGGGACGCACGCATGGTCTGGCGTTAGTTGGCGCGGTTGGCCGTTGCTCAATAGAGCATGAAGCACCGTCGGTTCAGCAGCTCCTAAGCCAAACGAATAGTTCGGGTGGAACTCGTGGTCCAGTTAATCGTGCCGGCATTATCGACCGTCTACTTGCCGCTGGGGATGAGGGAGTGAGCATCGATAAGATTGAGCTAGACAATCTCGACGGGGACACCATCACGCATATTCTGCAAGGTTTGCGGCCCTTTTTAAGCTACCGATCCAAGTACGAGGGCGATTATAACCGTACCTTTGCCATCAGAGAGGACACTGCCTACAGCGGCAGAATACCCTACGAAGATATTTCGGCCGAAACACGTGCTATTTACGAAACCCTCAAGTCCATCAGAGAGGCCGGGGAAGTTCAAACAACTGTCAATGACTTTATTGGCGTGTTGCAGGAGGTGCATCCGAATGTAAACCTAAGGATTATCCGCCACAACCTACTCTCATCTGCGACGCCTGAAAGAGGTCGGTTGCCAGTCATCCAGTTTATTGATGAGGTGCCCGCGGATAAGATTCCTGATAGTGAAAGAACTGCAATATCCGTTAGGCCAGAGTACCGGGCATTTTGCAAAGACCTTATCGAGGCACTAGAAGATATTAAGAACGGCGAAAACACTGCTGCCCACCAAAAAGAGGCGCGTGATATTCTTGGCGATCCGGAGATACTCGCCATTCTTTTCAATAAGGCAGCCGAAAACTCGCCAAGAGTTCAAAAAGAGATGCGTGGAACAACCATTGGCGGTGAAGTCCTATCTGTTATTGGCAAAATTGACCCCGAAAATCCGCTTACCAGTAAGGCGATTCTACACGAGCTCGAAGCATGTGGGATTACAGCCAAACTTCAAACAGTCCAAATTGCTTTAACAAGGCTTGAGCGCGAAGGCTCAACTTTGGTAACCACAAAGTCACTACGACCTGGCGCGAAACGAACCGTCAAGCACTACGGTCCCGTCCCTAAAGAGTAGGTAGAGCAAAAGCGCGGAGGGGTTATTATATTTCGGGCCTGGTTATGTCCAGTAGCTGTAGAATGCCCTCTTGTCTATCTCGTCTCTCTTGAGATGTGAGCCACCTAAGATGTGAGGTGCGTAGCTCTTCCTGCCATCCTGGAACGTCTCCGACAGGTAGTTCATCTCTTCTGTCTACTATCGCCTGAACCTCTGCCTGTAACCGTCTGGTGCGGTATCCGCTAACAAAAGGCTGTAAATCTTCTAAGGCTGTGGCTTGTTGTTGCGTGGGGGTGTTGGGTGGCAAGAAAATAGTATCGGGATGACTAACTACAACGGCTACGAGGGTTCGAACCAGTTTTGCGGTTTGCTTGGCAACAGCTCTAAGTTCTCGACCAGTCAATGCATCAACTGCTCCCTCGCCAAGACTGCGAAGCGCACCGATGGAAGCGATAAAGCCACCGGTTAGGTTGACTCGTTCGGGCTCAGGAGGGTCATACAAACCAATTTCGATACTTCCGATACGCACAATGCGTTGTGCTTCTGTGCTTGCAAAATGGGCGAGTCCCGCGGCGGGAAGGTATTCATCATATGCCTGCAAATCTTCGATTGCCGTAATTCTTTGTCCAACTGCCGGTATCCCGCTAGCATCGACTGGAATGCCATCCTCGATTGCAAAACTTGCGGTGGGGCTATTGTCAGGGGTATGAGCTAGATATACTTGCTTCTTTGGTGCTGACTGCTCGGCAAACCCCGGACTAATGCCCATAAGTGAAGCAAGGTTATCTGCTGTCGGTACTAAGCTTTCTAGAATCTGCTGTTGATGCGGGTACGACACAATACTATTATTCTGGGCCCAAAACGATAAAATGCAACCATAACCGGAATAGTGAGTTCAGTCATCACCAGACAGAAGTATTCGGGGCAATAGGTCGCGTTCTAGATAAAATGAGGCCATTGTGCTTATATTTAAGAATGAAGATACCAGCTACCTTGCGGCGCCACAAAATATTTGGGGGCTCAGTACTCATCTTACTTGTTTTAGTCAGTTTGCTCGTTGGTAAACAAATGATGCGTGCTGGCGTAGACACATCAAACCCGCCAAAGTTCATTCAGGCCGACTTTGTTGATCTTTCCAAAATCTATAGTGTGTCTAAGTTTCGGTCTCTCGCGGGTCACGATTTCTCTGGTGGTGGTGAAGCCTGTCGGAGTATGAAGCATTACTTTGCGCCGCAACTCGATAAAGCCGCCCAAACCTATATGATGGAGCACAACTTTACTCCCCCTAAACCAGACGGGAAGACTGACATTCCAATTTATAGTCCGGTCGACGGCAAGGTGGTTAAAATCGCTTCCGAGAATAATGCAACGGGCAACCAGATATATATTGTTCCTGATAACGCGAAAGATTATACGATTCGCCTATTTCACATCTGGCCACGTGCGGGCCTAAAAGCGGGTTTGTTATTTGGAATTGGAGGGAGTCACGTTAAAGCCGGTGAGCAAATTGGTGTTATTGGCGCCTACCAAGAAACCGATATTGCCATACAAGCCAAAGATAAGATAAAGGGTAGCACCTACGTCTCGTATTTTGATGTGATGCCCGACAAGCTGTTCGATAGCTATATCGCACGCGGTGTGGTCGCTAGAGACGACTTGATAATTTCAAAAGAAAAGCGAGATGCAAATGCGGTTACGTGCCAGTCGAGAAGCCAAGGGGAGCGGTTCAATAAACCACCCGGGTTCGACGAGAATGCCGATTATGTACGGCTGTCGGGGTATATAAAAGTCAACAGTGATGGGTCAATTGTGGGCGGGAGCGCAAACCCACAACACAACTAATTCTTCTGTTTAGCCAGATACCCGCGAATGCCCGCGAAAAAATATAGCCCGGAAGCTATAAAAGTAGCCAGTAGGACCCCGCAAAAAATCAGTAACCCCTCCCAGGCATTCCCCTGGCCATCCGTGCTTATCACAAACACACTGGTCCCGAGCAACAGACCACTAAGGAGTAGTGTCACAAATGCGTACTCTAAATCTTGTCGAGTCCGAAAAATATTCCACAGTCTTTTCATAACTTAACTATAACAAAAAGACTTCCGAAGAAGTCTCTCGTGGTGCAGGTCTATTGCTTGTATGTTCTGGGTGCCATCAGCAATTCAAAACAAAAGCATACTTCTTAATGTGCTGACTTTATAGATTTGAGGTTAAGAAAGCTCTCAGACTTACTAGATCTTTTTTAGTTGGGTCGTAGTAGTATGTTTTTATTCCTGCAGTTTCGGCACTGTTGACGGCTTCTTGATTGTGTTCAAAGAAAATTACCTCGCTGGCTTGAAGGTTGTATTTTTCAAGCAGTATATGAAAGTATTTTGGGTCTGTTTTCTCTGGGTCGTGCTTTAGGCTAAACACTTCGTACGGCACTTGGCCAAGATTATATTGCTTGAACTGCTCATCATTAGCACCGGTAAGTACAATTTTTCTATTTGGAAAAGTTTCAAGCATTTCGTACATTTCCTCAAACAGCGTGCCGTCTTTCAGTACTATGCCGTCAATTGCATCAACTAGTATCGTTTTCATAATCTTAATTGTAGCAAACTTCCAAAAGGTCTTGAATTAAACAAACAGATACAAATTGGTGCCAATAGTACGGTGGTGTTTCTATTAGAACGAACTGGTATCTGTTTAGGTATCTTTGGAGGGCCAGGAGGGACTCGAACCCTCGACATTCTGCTTAAGAGGCAGACGCTCTAACCAGCTGAGCTACTGGCCCATGTTGTTCATAACTATGTGTTGAGAACTGTGCAATTCTACCATATACCCCTGTTAGAGGCAAGTGTAAGGTTTATACTCCATTTTTCTGAAAAAGTGCTGTATACTCAAAGTAACATTAACAACGGAGGGCATAATGCTCAATCTTTTAGCAGCAGCAACTAGTTACGACTATACTTACACAACAACCACAACCAGCGGTAGCGGTGGTGCGGCACTTGGGGCAACTTTTGTTGTCTTGATGCTCATTGCTTTGGTCTTCGCAGTTGTAGCCATTGTCGCCATGTGGCGCATTTTCGAAAAAGCCGGGGAAAAGGGCTGGAAGTCACTTATTCCAGTTTATAACTCATGGATTCTATTTGAGATCTCTGGCAAACCAGGCTGGTGGGCGCTCGTTGCGCTTATCCCATACGTTGGTTCATTCGTTTACCTCGTCCTTTACATCCTGGCTGCCCTACAGCTGGCTAAGAACTTTGGTAAGAGCCAATCGTTTGCCATCTTTGGTCTGATCATCTTCTCAGTCGTTGGCATGTTGATGCTCGGCTTTGGTGATGCGAAGTACGTTGGTAAGAAATACGTTTCCGGTGGCACCACGCCACCAGCTGCCGCTTAGGTAGTCCGGATCTGTTTCGTAAAGAGTCACCTCTGTGGGGTGGCTCTTTTCATGCTACAATGGCAGTAATGCAAAAGTTACTGAACGGTCGAGACCTGGCCGATTACATAAAGGAGCGTCAAGGCCACCAGGTTCGTGCCTTGGTGCAAGCCCACGGTATTCAGCCTAAACTGGCTATCTTGACCACTGGCGAAAACTCGGTTATCGAAGTCTACATGCGTATGAAAAAACGCTACGGTGCCGAAATTGGCATCGAAGTTGATATCCATACGGTCGACCAAGCCGATCTGCTACCGCTCATTAAAAAGCTCAACAAAGATGACAGCGTGCAGGGCATGATTGTGCAGCTGCCGTTGAAGGACCCAAGTCAGACAGACGAAGTTGTTGATGCCATCGCTCCCGCCAAGGATGTTGACGCACTTGGTAAGGACGCAATTTACGAACCCGCTACGCCGCTGTCGATTATTTGGTTGCTGGCTGGTTACAACATCGATCTTAAAGACAAAAAAATACTGTTAATTGGTCGCGGTAAGCTGGTTGGCGCACCCTTAGAGCGCATGTTCCAGGCTTCCAAATACGACGTTGAGGTCGCTAACAGCAAGGTGACTGATCTTAAGGCTATGGCGCTCAAGGCTGATGTCATCATTAGCGCCACCGGCCGCGCTGGAATCCTGCAAGCGGATATGATCAAGCCAGGCGCTGTGGTGGTAGACGCCGGAACTGCCAGCGAAGGCGGTAAAACCGTTGGCGACGTCGAACCGGCAGTTTTTGAACGCGACGACATCACCATTACGCCCCAAAAGGGCGGCGTTGGCCCGTTAACTGTCTGCGCCTTATTCGAGAATACTATCCGGGCTTGTGGCCAAAAGGCGTAAGTCTCCAGGCATGCTGCTGGCAGCTAAGGCACGGTAATCGTAGTCTTCAGGGATATCGAACACATATTCCTTCAGTTCCGGGTAGATGTCCTGGGCAAGACGCATCGCCGCCCGGCTTTCTTTGATTTCACCCACGCACTCGAGGGGTTTGTCACCTTCAATACCTAGTATTTGGCGATAGAGCGGTTCGAGCGAAGACTCCAGGAGCAGATTCTTGCCATGGAATAGTTTCTCTAATTCGTCGCGCGACACAAATGGGGTCAGTGCCAGGAATACAAAGGCGCATTTTGGACAATGGCCACACCAGAACATGCTGTGACTGTCGTGGGTGAAAGCGCGGTTGCAAGAGCTAAAAACCGATTTATACTTTTCGAAATCATGCTTGGCGAAGATTTCTGCAATGTGAACCTCGGACAGGGGTCGAAGGAAGGAATAGTAGTGGAGGCTATCGCCAAAATCGTGCAGCAGTACCGCTTGGTAGCTTTTTTCAAAATCAAGTGACTTGGAGTACTGGTGGTTAATAGCAACACCTTGATACTCTAGAGTTGCTTCGTTGGCCGAGTTTTCGTTCGAAACAATTACATCGCGCTTACCACTCAGAATAGAGACGACAGTGCCCACGGCAGCAAAGATTGCCGAGATTGGGATGTGTCCATTGTAGGCACCTTGTTTATTGTGCTCGAGCAGGGCTGGGTCCCAAGCTCTTTCCACCCAAAAGTGGGGTAGTCCGATGGTATTGATGAGGGGCTCAAGCTGCGATTGGTGATCCAGGCTCCAGGTTGCCGTATCTGGTAGGTGACGGAGGCGTTCGATACTGACCAAGGAGTCTTTGCCTCCACCAATGCCGACCAAAAGACCATGGCCGTCAACCATTACGGGATCAAGCTCCGAAGAATTGGCGGTGAAGGGGATTGGCGACAGGGGATTGAGCTTGTTAACGTAAAAGAATTCACCCAGACCCTTTTGATAGGTGGTTGTTAGAAAGTTAGCGGCAGTTGAGTCAAGCTGTCCCTTGTCGATCGCAATGTTTGGAGCCAAATACATCTTGTAGTAAGAAATGCCAGCCACAAAAAACAGCAGCTGGCAGGCCCGATCCAGGGCTGCGGCATTGTAATCGACAAAATCAAAGTTAAAACGGTAATTTTCGCGAAATTCTAGCTCATCGTCATAGCCGTAGGTCAGGTTTAGTACTTTGGTGGCCTTATCAAACGCATAGTCTTTAAAGCGAAATGTTTGGTAGTTCATAGAGCCCTCACCGCCGCTTGGTACTGTTGGCCACGATCTTCGAAATTCCTAAACATGTCAAAGCTAGCAAAGCCTGGTGATAGCAAAACACTATCGCCGGCTTGAGCAACGGCCTTGGCGGCGGTGACTATTTGAGCCATTGATGCATCGGTCAGTACCTGGTAGTTACTGAAACCAGCTGCATCAAGGGCCGAAGTGAGTCGTTCGGCACTTTGACCGACCACGAGTAACTTACGAATATCGGCCTGGTGCATGGCGATTGTTTGGGTGAGGTTCGTCAAATCAAGGCCACGGTCGAAGCCGCCAACAATGACTACTTTTGGTCCCGTAACAGCGTTGAGGGCAGCCATGGCTGCCTCGGGCGTTGCCGCAAATGAATCGTTATAAAAACTGACTTCATCAACTTGGCGCACCAGCTCTAAGCGATGCTCTAGCCCCTTAAATTGACTAATAACCTGCTTGGCTACAGCCGCATCTTGACCAATCAATTCCCAGGTCGTGGCAATGGCGGCGCAAACATTCTCGAGGTTGTGTCGCCCCAACAGGGCTACGTCGGTTATGTCACAGATTGGCGTTTGATCCATGTAAATCGTCTCACCCTGCAGGTAGGCGCCGCTGGTGCTGGTTGGCATAGCGTCAGGCCCAGGGACCTCATAGCTCAGTTTGCGGGCGGGTGAAATACTAACTATGGTTTGTGAATTCGCTTCATTTCGGTTATACACAGCCGTATCGGTCGCAACTTGGTGAGCGAAAAGCTGTTGTTTGGCAGTGACATACTCGTCCATATCGGCATGCCAATTCAGATGTTCCGGCACCACCATCAGGCAGGTTGCCAGGGTCGGGGAGTACTTAATGTCAATGAGTTGGAAGTTCGACAGCTCTAAAACCACCCAGTCGTCTGGTTGAATGCCGTTTTTGAGCATCTCGAGTGGGGCGACGCCAATGTTGCCACCGAGGTGTACGGTTTTTCCGGCCGCTTCAAGCAGCTTGCTAATCAGTGTCGAGGTCGTGCCTTTGCCCTTTGTGCCCGTAACCCCAATGATATTTTTTGTGGGGCAGACCCGAAAGAATTCATTGGTAACAGAGGTAACTTTCTCGAGGATATGGGGACTGTCGGGGTTGGCGGCGCTAATGTCACCAGGGTACAAGCCTGGGCTGCGCACGATGATATCAAAAGCATCAAGATTCTGCAGATAGTCGGCACCCGTTTGCATAGCAACCCCTTCTGGGAGGGCAACTTCGTTTTGATCACAAACCGTTATCTCAGCACCATCTTTATGCCAGTAGTCTAGGGCCGCTTGGCCCTCTTTCCCGTAGCCTAGAATCGCGATCTTCATAATTATTTACTGGCGAGCTGTGTTTTAACGAGTTCAGCCACTTGGCGCGGGGTCATATCTGCCTTAAGAATAACCGCAGCCACTCCCATCTTCTTGACGCCTTCGGGGATTTCTTGCTCACCCATGTTCGTGAGGATGACCACCGTGATTGATTTGCCCCAGGTGGTTTTACGCATTTTGGCCAGCATTTCGTCGCCATTCATCTCGGGCATCATAAGGTCGAGCAGAATAATGTCTGGCTTCATTGTCTCGGCTAGCTCTAAGCCAAGTTTGCCATTTTCGGCTGTCTCGACTTCGTAACCCTCGGCCTCGAACTTGATGCGGTACATCTGCGAGATAGCCTGGTCATCTTCGATAATTGCAATTTTTGCGGCCATATATGAGTAGTATACTACGGGACCGGTATTAGTTAGACAATATGTCCTTAACCTTTTCGGCTACTTGTGCGGGCGTGTGGTAGGCTTTGGCGACAATTTCTGTCACCGCCAGTTTATCGAGCCCTTTGGGCACCTCCTGCTCACCAACATTCGTGAAGACGATAACAGGGGTGTGCTTGTGTTTAGTCGTCTTACGAAGTTTGGTCAGCATTTCAGCTCCCCCCATCTGTGGCATCATGATATCCAGGAGCACCAAATCAGCATTGTAGTCTTTGAGCAGTTCCAGACCAAGCACGCCATTGACAGCCGTCTTAACGGTGTAGCCTTCGGCTTCAAACTTTAACCGGTACATTTGTAGGATGGCCGGGTCATCTTCGATTATGGCAATCTTGTGACTCATGTTTTTATGGTACGCCTACAGCAAGCATTTGCAAGCCATAAGCGCAGCGACACCAAGATGGTGGTATAGTTAAGCTAGCAGTAATAAAAAGGTACATACATGGGACATAAAAAACTTGTTTTAACAAATCCAAGTGACGCATACCCTGAGTTCTTGAAAAAGGCACATAAGTCTGGACTAAAAGATGAGCTTGTTGAGGCGCCGGTGCTAATCCGCATGGAAGAAAAGCAAGCCCGGAAAGATCTGGAAACGCTTCTGGCAAAGCACAAGAACGTAGAGATTGTCGATAACTATGATGAGCAGTATGCGGAACTACTACTCAGTAAAAACGCCCATTTGTACAGAGCCAAATATGAGGTCCAAGTGGCTTCAATCGAGACTTTGCTCGAGGAGCATTATGCAGGCAAACAACCGTGGGAGCTGGGTGCTTGGGTATTTTTCCCTTGGAAGAATCAGCTAATCCATATTTTGGCGCAAAAGGACTTCGAAGCCCTGCGCACCATTCGTAACAGGGATCTTATTCTTCCAGAGGAGCAGAAGAAGCTTTTTGAATTTGAAGCTGTCGCCTTTGGTATGAGTGTTGGTAGTGCCGGGGCATTGGCAATGGGCATAAGCGGCATTTCTCGACGATTGAAGCTCGTAGATGGCGCTGTAATTAGCGGCTCAAACCTGAATCGGATTTTGACTGGCGTATCAAGCGTTGGTAAGAGTAAGGCCCTTGTTATTGGGCGCCAAATTTACGAGATGAATCCGTATTCTAATATCCTCTACTACAACAAAGTAGACAAAGACTCAATTAACGAAATCTTTGATACTCCGTGGAAAGCCCAAATCGCCATTGATGAGATTGATGATATCGAGATGAAGGTCAATATTAGAATCGAAGCCAGAAAGCGGCGGATCCCCGTCATCATGGCAACCGAACTCGGTGATACTGTGATGCTTGATGTTGAGCGTTTTGATCAGGAGCCAAACCGTCCACTGTTCCATAACATGGTGCCTGGCATAGAGAAGCTCTCGGAAGAGAAGCTCGAAAATTACCGGGAATGGACCAAGCGGGCAGTGACTATTATCGATCCCCAAAACATGCCCCTCAAAATGCAAAAGGCATTACTAAAGATAGGGACCACCATCGTTACTCATCCTCAGTTGGGTTCAACAGTAATGATTACTGGTGGTGTGCTGGCTTTTGCCGCAAAAAATATTGCACTCGGTAACCCCCTAAAATCCGGACGGTACGTCATCTCGCTAGAAAAAGAGTTTTTAGCTGACCACCAGACGCGGCACTATCGGCGGGCGCATAAAAAACACACAAAAGTCATTCACCGATCTGTTAATTCGATGTAGCTAGGAGAGTCTCGGTGCTGACCCGAGGTGAGTAGGCACGATGCTTACTGCCAACGCCAACCCGTAGAACGCTCTGTAGGCGGAAATTAGTGCCAAGCATTGCTTCGATATCCTCATGAAAATCGGAGGCTTCAACAGTGGCTGCAGAGGTTGCTTGGCTGAGGCCTAGCTTTTCGATCTGCAACGAGACGTGTAGGTAGGCCCGGCCGGCTTCAAACCAGTATTCAGGCATATCTCCTTTGGTTGCTATGTAGACGTTGGCGCTTGATGATAGCCAGCGCTTCTTCTCGAGCTTTACCTCGCTCCCCAAACCAAGCCCAAGTCGCATCAGAACTGGCTCGATCGCTGCCAGCGCTTGGGGGATGTAGAGACTACGCGTGGAAATTCCTCGCTTCTTACTGGACCAGGGTTCAGTAAGGTACTGGCTCAGCTCCTTACGAAAGTTAGGTGAACTGAGTGCCATACCAATTCCTTGGCCAGTTAACTGGGCAGTTTTTAGGATGCTTGGCTGGTCAGATCTGACCCAGACTTGCACGCCGGCTTTGCGGTACGAAGATTCGATACTTTTTGCCATGTTAGGCGAAACGTCGCACGGCTGGTATATACTTCGGTCGGTTGCGCGCTTTTTGAGCCCATCAACAGCTGCTTTTGTTGTAGCTGACTCTTTGCCTGCTCGAAAGCTAATGGTCGCGGATTTATGTTCCTGTTGCATGTGCTTGAGTTGGTACCCACAGCTGTTTGCCCCAATTACGATGGCTTCGCAGAAGATTCCCAGACTAATCATGGTCTGACGGCCGGTTGGATCGCCATCACCAAGTACGTGTCGCTGGTCGAGCTCTATGTGGACTGACTCTTCGTTAACAGATACGATCCATGGTTGGGTGTTGTGCACGGAGGGTGCTAAACGAGCAACATCTAGGATGCGCGTAATATCGTCGATAAGGTTCATGTTGGCTGACATACTGTCCGTATTATATACGACATTAGTTCAATAGTTGTTCTCAAGTTCTTGCTGTATACTGTCACTAGATATTCTAAAATACCCATATGACCCCAACACAACAAACGCCGATGCTCAGAGACTTGCAGGAGTTTGATGACCACGAAATGGTGATCACCCTGACAGATGCTGCCTCCGGCCTCAAGGGCTATATCGCGATACACAACACCAAGCGGGGGCCAGCACAGGGTGGAACTCGTATGTTGGCGTACGCCTCAGAAGACATGGCCGCCAAGGATGCACTGAACTTGTCGCGCGCCATGAGTTATAAGTGTGCTCTTGCCAGTCTGCCCTATGGTGGTGGCAAAGCAGTGATCATTGCTGATGAAACAAATGACCGCGAACAAGTGCTCGAAGCTTATGCGCGGATGGTGGAGCGCCTGAATGGGCAGTTCAAAACAGGTACTGACGTTGGTTTGACCGATGCTGATGTTGCTCATATGGCACAATTTACAGTTCATATGATGGGTGTCGCCCAGGCAGATCGGGGCGACCTTAACACCTCAAAAACGGCGGCACTTGGTGTTTTTGAGTCGATGAAGGCCACCTTACGGCAACTCGACGGTTCGGATGATTTGGCTGGAAGCTCCGTAGCCATAAAAGGAGTCGGCAAGCTTGGTGGTGAGCTCGCACGTTTGCTGCATGCCGCCAAAGCAAAGGTGATTATTGCGGATACCGACGCGATGCGATGCGATGAATTGGCAAAAGAGCTGGACGGTATTACGGTTGTGCCAGTGAGTGAAATTAGTCAGCAGCAAGTAGATATTTATTCGCCATGTGCACTTGGTAGTGAGTTTGACGAAGATGTAGTAGCTGCACTTACATGCCGGGCTGTTGTCGGGGGTGCCAACAATCAGTTGTGCAACGCTGATGCGGGTGATCGGCTCTTCGAAAGAGGTATTCTTTATGCGCCAGACTATGTTACTAACGCTGGTGGGCTGATTTATGTTGTCGATGAGCTCGAGCAGGATGGCTTTAACAAAGACCGCGTCATAGAACGGGTAAAGGCCATTCAAGATACGCTTGCTACAATTTTTGAACGTTCAGAAAAGGAACGTATAGCCACTAACCGCATTGCCGACGCGATAGCCCAGGAAAGGATTAAGGCATGATCAGTCAGCGTTCATTTGAGCTGTTCCACCGAGCCGCAGAGAACATACCAGGTTACAAGGACTTTCTTACCGAGAAAAAAATACGCCCCGCTGCTATAAAAACGCCAGCGGATTTTTTAAAAGTACCGATATCGAGTAAAAAAAACTATCTCGTGCCACGAGACATTCACGATTTGGTATGGAAGGACGACTTTAAGGATGTCCTAATGTTCTGTTCGACATCTGGCTCGACCGGCAAGCCGTACTATTTCCCGCGCAAAGAAAATCTTGCAGTCCAAGTCTCATCCATAATCGAAGACTATCTTAATAATTCCTCGTATGGCCAGGGATCGACACTTGTTCTGGTGGCCTTTGGTATGGGCGTGTGGATTGGTGGCATTTTGACGCTTCGTGGCTTTGAGCTCGCTGGAGCTCGAGTTGAACAGCCAGTGTCCTTATTACCAGTTGGCTACAACAAACCAGAAATATTTAAGGCGCTTAAAGACCTCGCCCCGGACTTTGACCAAACAGTACTCGTCGGCTACCCGCCATTTATTAAGGAGCTGGTTGATGAAGCAGACGAAAACGATGTGGATCTGACCAAGCTCAACGTACGCCTCATGTTTGCCGCCGAAGCGTTCACCGAAACGTACCGTGATTATGTTTGTAAAAAGGCAGGGGTGCAGAACCCCGTACTAGATACGCTAAATATTTACGGTACGGCTGATATCGGAGCGATGGCGCACGAGACACCGCTCAGCATTCTGACACGACGTCTGATTATTGAAGACCCAATGCTTTTCATGGATGTCTTTGGCCAGATTGAGAAGACACCGACACTCGCCCAGTTTAATCCTGAACATATTGAATTTGAAGAGGTTGACGGCGAGCTTGTAGTGACAGGTGATGGCGCGTTACCCCTGGTTCGTTATGCAATTGGTGACCACGGTGGTGTGCTCAGTTATGAAGAAGTCGAAAAGCGGCTCAGACACTACAACATTGATCTTTCTGAAGAGATCGAAAAGGCAGGCATCGGGCACACTGTTAAAAAACGTCCCTTCGTCTTTGTATATGAACGAGTTGATTTAGCAGCAACCCTCCACGGAATTATTATCTACCCCGAGTTTGTAAAAGAAGGGCTGTTAAACCCTAAGGCAACCAAGCTCTTTACCGAGCGATTTACGATGGCAACCAAGAACGACATTCACCATAACCAGTTCTTGCAAGTCAATATCGAACTACAGGCGGATGTTGAGCCAACTCCAGAACTTGAAGCGAAGGCCCACGAGTACATTAGCAAGAGCATGATCGAGAAAAGCTCAGAATTCGCGGAAGTTTCAAAGAGCAAGGCGAGTGCCTCCCTTTTGCAGGTGGTTCTATGGCCCAACAAGCACCCTCGCTATTTCTCGCCTGGAGTGAAACAAAAGTGGGTAGAAAAGGTCTAAACCTGTACAATAAGCATTAGTAACATCTAACATAAGACGCACGCAATGATTGAGATCGGAGTCTTAGCTTTATCTTGTTTCTTGAATCTGCTACTTGGCTTAGTAGTATTTTTTAAAAACCCCAAAAGTACCACGAACCGAATGTTCTTGTTTCTTGCTTGTTCCTTTGCGGCCTGGTCAATCGTTAATTACTTCTCGGTTCACCCAGTCTTCTTCTCTCAGATTACCCTGGTTCGACTGGTACTTTTATTCGCCGCACTGCAATCGCTGGCGTTTTACCTTACTTCAATCGTCTTCCCGTTGCATGCTATGCCGCCTGGGGGGCGCAAAAAAGAAAAAATTGCAATTCTTGCTACCGCATTTGTTATGTTCATGACCCAGACCCCGTTTGTTTTTCGGCTCAATGGTCAAGGTGAGCCGGCTCCATCATTCGCCATACCGCTGTTCGCCATCCTTATTTTTACATTGTTATTCTCGGGCATATACACCCTTGTCACCAAGTTTCGTCGTTCGCACGGAAAAGAGAAGGATCAGCTTCGTCTGATCTTGTTTGGTTTTATCGGCACCTTTAGTCTTATCTTTTTGACTAACTTTTTACTAGTTGTGGTGTTTAATAATACGGCATTGATTCCCTTTGGGCCGAGCTACACACTTGTCTTTAGTGGCTCGTTTGCGTACGCCATAGTCAAACACCGACTATTCGATATTCGTGCAGCAACCGCTCGTGGCTTAGCCTACTTACTCTCATTTACCGCCATTGGCCTTATCTACGGGCTGTTTGTGCTAGGGGTCTCAACGATTATCAATCAGCAGGATTCGTTAACCCTTGCGCAACGAGGATCGTACATTGGCTTTGCGCTTATTACGGCCTTAGTATTCCCGCGGACCAAGCAGTTTTTCGACCGGATTACGAACAAATTCTTCTTTCGTGATGCCTATGATCCACAGGGATTCCTGGATGAACTGAATACGGTGCTAGTGCGCAGCGTAGACATGAATCAGTTATTACAAGATACCAGCAAGATTCTGCTCGAGAATCTTAAGACCGATTTTACAGTGTTCTCTATCCGTAAAACCTCGTATTCGCCGATTCGTATAATTGGTGATGCAAAAAAGAATTTTGATGAGCAAACCGTCCAGTCAATTGCCGACACGGTGACGCGAAACCGAGAAAATGTCATCGTCACAGACTTCCTTGACCACACGTCAACCGACTTTAGGAAGGTCTTAGTACAACACGACGTGGCTTTGATCGTGAAGCTGAAGTCTCGATCAGGTAGTCGCTCGGAGTTAATTGGAACTATTATGTTTGGCTCGAAGAAGAGCGGCAACACCTTTAATAAGCTCGATTTGCGAATGCTAGAGATTATTGCCAATGAGTTGGTGATTGCCATTCAGAACGCCCTCCGTTTTGAAGAAATCCAGAACTTTAACGTCACCCTGCAGGAAAAGGTTAATGAGGCGACTCGCAAGTTACGTCTTGCCAACGAGAAGCTGCGGCAACTCGACCAAACCAAGGATGACTTTATTAGTATGGCCTCGCACCAGCTGCGCACGCCGCTGACATCTGTTAAGGGGTATGTCAGTATGGTGCTGGATGAGGATGCCGGTAAGGTCAATCCGCAGCAGCGTAAGTTACTCGATCAGGCCTTTATTAGCTCGCAGCGTATGGTCTACCTGATTGCCGACCTCTTGAACGTCTCGCGACTCAAGACAGGGAAGTTCATTATTGAGCCAAAGCCAACCAACTTAGCTGATGTCGTGGAAAGTGAGCTTGAGCAGCTCAAGGAAACTGCTAAGGGCAGGGACCTCAAGTTACTCTTCCAGCGGCCTAAGAGCTTCCCGACCATGAATCTGGATGAAACCAAGATTAGGCAGGTAATTATGAACTTTAGTGATAACGCCATCTATTACACGCCCGCCGGCGGTACGATTACGGTTAGTCTGGTTGATAAGCCCGAAAGCGTTGAGTTAACAGTGGCCGACAACGGTATTGGTGTACCAAAAGCCGAGCAGCACCATCTGTTTAGTAAATTCTACCGAGCTGGCAATGCCAAAAAGGCTCGGCCAGACGGTACGGGCTTGGGTCTGTTTATGGCTCAAAAAGTTATCGTCGCGCAGGGTGGCGCCATCATCTTCCATAGTGAAGAAAACAAGGGAAGTACCTTTGGATTTAGCTTCCCTAAGGCCAAATTACTCGTCAAATAAGCATAAACAATTTTTTCCCACCTCTGAAGACGCTTGTGCTTTAGCAATTTACATTGTAGAAAGTATTGACAGTATAAGCGTTTTATGGTAATCTGCAGGGAGTAATAATCTTGTGAGGAGATTTGAGTATGAACGAACAAACTATGCAAGCTGCTCAGAGCGCAGCTGTCGAACACCAAAGCCGAGTTGGCAATATCGTGCGGGCAACTGCCGTTGTTGCAGCTATGGCTGCCGGTGCCGTCGCTTGTGGTAGTGCCACCAGTGTCGAAACAATGACCCCAGTATCAGCCACCAGCGCAAGCCGGACTAATGGTACCGAGGTTGCTTCAGCCCCTACGCCAGAAGACCTACAAGCGCTTAAAGACGCCTTGACTGTGCAAACAGTAGATGGCCAGGCTTGTGTCGACATGGTCGAGAAGGCCGGCGGCAAAGTCGTTACACCTAAGGATGGCAAGAAAGTCATTCCTGCCCAGAGCATTGGCGCCCTAGAAGGCGTTGATCCAGCTAATCCTGCCAAGCGCGCTTGGTCAGACGCCGTTGATACTCGTTTCCTCGCAGACAAATCAGACAAAGAAGCTATGCTAGCTGAACTACAGCTCGAAATTTGTGAAAACCCACTATTTGGCGCCATGGTTGCCAACGAGTTCGCTAACATGCAAGTTGGTGACGAAAAAGTTGTTGTGTTGAACCCGTGGCTTGCCCAGTTTGCCGGTCCAGCCGACCAAATCAATGACAGGGCCGCTGAGTTTATTCCCTTGATGGATCGTGATGCCTTGAGTGTTACTAACGACGAAGCAAAGGACGCTATCCAGAAGAATTATCAGTACCAAGATGTCGCTAACCACTTGAATACCTTGCTGACTCGTTTCCAGAATGATGGTAACCAAGAAATGGGCATGACCACCTTTAACTACCACCTGACCGCTGACGGTCTACAGGTAAACGGTCTGCCAGAAATTAGCCTGAACCCTGACCAATACATCGCTAACGGCGAAGTTAGTGCCCTAGTACTGGAATTAACTCGCAAACCAGGTATCTGTGTTGCTAAGATTGGTTTCAACGTTATGGACAAGCGCGCTGAAGGCTTTGAGTGTGAAGTAACGCCTCAAACTACCGTTCCTCCAACTGGCGGCGGCAACCCAACTCCTCCAAGCGCAACCACACCTAACCACCCAACTACACCAACCACACCTAACCACTCGACTCCTCCAACGACACCACTAGGACCAAAGAGTAATCCGCATCCTCCTGTCTCTGGTGGCGCCCCAACCACCGTTGAGGCTCCAGTCCCGGGCCCATCTACGCCAACTACAAGTCAGGCGCCAGAAAAGCCAACCACCACACAGACAACCATTAAATCAACTGTTCCAAACACAACGCCTCCAGGCGAATGCGCAGATTGTTAACGAATAGGATTAAAGGAAATATATTATGAAATTTACACGCATCCGAAACTTGCTTAAGCGAGTTCCTAAAAAGGTTACTGTCAGCGCAGCCGTTCTTGGTGTGGTCGCAATCGTAGCCATCCCCGCTATGGTTATGGCTGGATTTGGTCCAGACCGCCCAACGTACGACTGGAACAAGTACAACCCGAACCTGTCTTGTACTGATCCATCACAGGCCTTTGGCCGTTGTGGTTCTATTGACGGCCCAGTCTTTAACTCGTTCATTAACACGCCAAGCTATGGTGACGAGCGCAACTTTACCCGTATTGCTGAAGTTGTTCCTGGCCAAAGCCCAACCGAAGCCGACTTCCGTGAAACTTCTACCGCTGTCGCTGGTAAGACCTACTGGGTTCGCACCTTTGTTCACAACGATGCCAACCAGAACCTGAACGGTGCCAATAATGATGGTATTAGTGTTGCGAAGGACGTTAGTGTCCGTGTGCAAATCGCAGACGGTACTGCCAACGGTGTCGATGTTATGTCATTCGTTAACTCAAGTAATGCTAAGCAAACCAAGATTTGGGACACCGCTACTTTGGCAAACGCCAACCAGAAGTTCGCCGTTAACTATGTTCCTGGTTCTGCTAGCTTGTACAATGGTGTTCACGCCAGTGGCCTCGCCTTAAGCGACAACATTGTTTCTGCTGCTGGTACCCCAATTGGCTACAATGCCATGGACGGTACGCTGCCTGGTTGTTTTGACTTCTCAGCTTACGTATACGTAAAGGTTGAAGTTAAGGCTCCTGCAATTGAAGTTACTAAGACTGCTCGTGTTGCTCATGATGGTTCTACCAACGCTGACTTCCAGGATAAGATTACTGCTAAGAAGACCGACACTATCGACTGGAGTATTGAGTTTAAGAATGGTGGCAACGATGTTGCTAACGACGTTACGATTCGTGACACGCTGCCTGCAGGCGTAACGCTTGTTCCTGGTAGCATCACTGTCTCTGATGCTAACCGCAAAGATGCTCCACTACCCGACAACGCCTTGAATGCTGGTGGTGTTGACCTTGGTAACTATGCACACGCTGACACACGTAACGGTCGTATTAAGTTCTCGACAACCATTAACCCTGACTTCAAGGACTGTACGCTCCACAACGTTGCCTACGGACGGGCTACAAACGTTCCCGAAGATAGCGATGACTCGACTGTGACCATCGAAAACTGTAACCCGGTTACCCCAGTCTTTACTTGTGACTTGCTTGAGGCCAACAGCCTTGGCGACCGCAAGTTCAGCTACACCGTTCACTACACTGCCAAGAACGCTACATTCAAGCAAGTTAGTTACAACTTTGGCGATGGTTCAGCTCCAATGCTGACCGACAAGACTACTGTTGAGCACACCTATGCTGCTGATGGTACCTACACCACAAAGGCAACAGTAACCTTCACGGTTGACGGTGTCGACAAGACAGCTACCAGCCAAGCATGTGCAAGCACCATTAGTGCAAGCACTCCTAAGGATCACTGTCCTATCCCAGGCAAAGAAAACTTGCCTAAGAACAGCCCTGAGTGTGCTACAACCCCAACCACACTGCCAAACACAGGTGCAGGCGGTAACATGGCTGCTATCTTTGCAGCTACCACGGTTGCCGGTATCGCAGCCTACCAAGTCTTCGTGACTCGCCGCTTGGAACGCTAATAGCGTCCCCTGTGGATAAGTGCTCTAGCTAAAACATAGTTTTTATGCTAAGCTAAGCATCAGAAAAGAGCACTGACTGACCGCTCGATCTCGGTCCCGCAAGGGAACACAAGAAACCCCCGGATACGCTCTGGGGGTTTCTTTTTCGCCTCTGTTATGGTAAGATATTGCGGTTACCAGGTAGGGCCTCATATCCTGCTTCGCAGTATATAAAGTCCGCTCGCAAGGGCATGGTTTCATGCAAGCACAAAACACATGCCGCTTGCATCGCGGCCTCATCGTCTAACGGTTAGGACACCGGGTTTTCATCCCGGCAATAGGAGTTCGATTCTCCTTGAGGTCACCA
>CAYPFM010000002.1:0-240253 GCA_964410185.1 uncultured Candidatus Saccharibacteria bacterium
AAAGAGGTACGTGAGCTGGGTTCAGAACGTCGTGAGACAGTTCGGTTTATATCCGCTGTGGACGCTAAGAAATTTGAGAGGATCTGCTCCTAGTACGAGAGGACCGGAGTGGACGCACCGCTGGTGTACCAATTGTTCTACCAAGAGCATTGTTGGGTAGCTATGTGCGGACCGGATAAGCGCTGAAAGCATATTAAGCGCGAAGCCGCATTCAAGATTAGATTTCCCTATGAGATCCCTGAAAGACGATCAGGTTGATAGGCGCAAGGTGTAAGTACGGCAACGTATTCAGCCGAAGCGTACTAATAGATCCATTGACTTTTTACGAACCATGAAATCAATCTCAGCAATGGGATTGACCTCGTGGTAGTACAAGTTGACTAGTTATTGGTGTATATCATTTGATATTCACGCCCGTTTGTTATAAAATCGACAACAAACGCATACATTGTATCGAACTTTACAAAGAGAAAAGATCCGTGCTAACCCCATGGACACCACGACGCCTTCTGATCCCTAGGGAAAAGAGCAGCCCACGTTCGAATTCATTTCGAACCTGGCGCGATGAGAAAAACCGCAGGTTTGTCTCATAAGGCGGAATTGGTGCCCATGGCGCGAGGGAAACACCTGTTCCCATGCCGAACACAGCAGTTAAGCCTCGCAGCGGTTACAATACTTGGGGTTCACCCCTGGGAAAATAGCACGGTGCCAAATTATACAATAAACCGCCCGAATAGGGCGGTTTTTGTTTAGGTCACCCTACCAGGCTGACTAATAAAAGAGACTCCCGAATAGGGGGTCTTTTTTCTTTGGGTCATACTAGCCGGCAGTAGGCGGGTGTGACCTGGATATTAAAAGAGCCCCGCCGTTAGGTGGGGCTCTCTGTTTGTATTACCTAGAGTCGATTAGGACTTAGCCTGTTCGAGCTTCCAAGCAAGGTCAGTGGCGGTTTTAACAGCTTCGTCAAAACCAGGTTGGCCAGGCTTTAGGCCGGTCTGAACTTCTACGGCCTTCAGCCCCTTAAGGTAGTAGCCGAGGTGATTCAGGGCAACCTCATGTGCACGTTGGGCGTTCTGTGCCTTACGGGCAGCAGCTTCCATGGCCATAGCCTGTGCTTCCTTAGCCTGGTCAATGGCACCCATCAGCTCGTGACCCTTGTAGGCTGCAAAGGCAGCTAGGGCAATGCCAGCGGCACTAACAACGGCGGCACCAAGGTAAAGCTTAGTGTTCTTCTTGTTGTCGCGCTCAGCGTCGTTGGCTGCGGCTTCGGCAATGTAGGCATCAGCGTCAAATGGTTCGGCGTTGATAGGGTTGAAAGGAGCAGTTGGGTCGATTGGACCGGCTGGAGCTGCAGCTACAGGAGCGGCTGGCTTCTTGTTGCGACCAAAGGCAGCGGCGGTGTTACCGGCAGCGGCGTGCTGGGCACGTTCGCGTAGGTTGCGCCAACCGCGGCGGATACGACCAACCTTGGCTGGTTCGCTGTCGTCATCGGCTTCTTCCTCTTCAGCACCTTCAGCGGCAGCTGGGGGAGGTGGCAGCTCAGCAAAGTCGGCAATGCCAGCATCTTCCATGTACATACGGAGCTTGTTTATCTCCTTGAGGGTGCTCAAGTATTTAGGATCGCGGTTATCAAGGTGGTCGGCGAGATCCTGCTCGAGCTGGCGAAGGAGTTCGTTGATCTCTACATCGGTCATCTCTTCGTAAGACTTAGTAGCTTCTGTGCCATCAGTGCCAGTTTCGTCGGCTTCGGCAGCAGCAGGCTCTGCAGTAGCTGCTTCGTCGGCAGTAGGAGACTCATTCTTCTTGGCCTTCTCGGCAACCTTAGCAAGGAGGTCGTTCAGTTGGTCACTGGCGGCCTTCCACTCAGCACCAAGCTTATCTTCTTCAGCTTGGTTACCAGCGGCTTTGGCAGCGGCAGCGCGGCGGCCGAGGTCTTCAACCTTCTTAGACAAGTCGCTCACTTCACCAGGCTTAACAGCGCCATCGGTGTTGTATTCAAGGGTGGTAGCAGCGCGCTTCTTAAGGTCAGCAGGGCTTTCTTTGCCGGCTTCTGTGCTGGCTGTGGTGCCGGTAACAGAGGCTTTGTAGCCTTCCTTGATCTTTTCAACGCGGAGCAGTAGGTTGTTGCCGGCTTCGGTGCGGTCTTCAGCAGTTTGCTTACCAGTTTTTTCGCCGGCCTTGGCGACAAAGTTGTCCATCTTGGCGTAGAGAACATCTTCGATGTCACCAATACGAGTTGGGTCTTCGTCGAGTTCAGCTTGGCCAAGTTCTTTAGCAAGCGTACTAATGCTCATCTTTTCGTAGTCACCAGCTTCTAGCGTTGCTTCGTAGTGGTTGTCGCGGCTTGCGTCGTAATATTCAGAACCGAGGGTTGGGTGGGGGCCATTGGCACCGTTCACAACTCCTAAACTGAATTCGTCCTCGGGGCGTGTCTGTAGGTAGGCGTCAAATTCAGCTTGAGCCTGGCGAGCCTGGGGGTCGAAAGCGCGGTCTACGTTGATTTGTTCACTCATGGTTATGTATGTATACCTTTCTTAAAAGTGTAGGGTTACTTTTTGTTTTTTAACTTATATGTTTTAACTCTATCATTAAAGCATAAAGGGGAATAAAATGCAAGTACATTTCGTAAATTATTGACATAAGCAATACCTCGTGCTATCATAAGCGTAATTCGGTGAGAGAAAGAGGGTCCTCGTTTACGGGGATCTTTTTGTTTCTTACTGAGGTGTGCAGGTGGGAAATATCAAGCAAAACAGGGAGGCTACACAATGGCTGGAACTAAAATGGGCGGCAAAGCTGCTGCAGCAACTAACAAGACTAAGTACGGTCCTGACTTTTACGCCAAGATCGGTGCCATGGGTGGTAAGAAGGGTCACACTGGTGGCTTTTACGCTAACCGTGAACTAGCTCGCAAAGCTGGTGCCGCTGGTGGCCGCATTTCGCGCCGCCGCAAGACTGCTGCCTAAGTAAACCTTAGCAACAGCTGACAGCCATCTCTTAGGAGGTGGCTGTTTCTTTTTGGAGCAATCTATAGGGGCGACACAGTTTGGAGCGAGAGACGCGCCACTCGGTGTCACAGTTATAGCAGCTATAAGTGTGCATGTCCTTTTGCAGGCTCGTCACCGTGCAACGGGGGCATTTGCTGCGTTGGTAGAGCCAGTCGCGGTAGGTGTCGAGGCAGTCCTGAATGTGGTCGACGTCGATGATGTGGCGGTATTTTTTGCCAAGAGCGGCGGCCTTGTCCCAGGCGGCGGCCTCCATCTTGACCAGTTCGAAGTCGGTTTGGTAGGTGGTGTGGTTGAGGAGCGCATGCCCCATCTCGTGTAAGAGCGACCAGACGGCGTGGACTGGATCGGCCGGTGTTTTAGCGTAATTGACAGTTTGCTTGCGTGAAGACCACGAGAATACGTCAGAAGGGGCAAAATCGAGGTCAGGGAAGTCCTGACGCAGGCTAGCGAGCAGTTTTTCCATCGTGCTGCTTGATTAACTCGTAGCAACCGTAGATGACGGCCTGCTCGGCGTGTTGAGCTTGGCGTAAGGGTGGGATGGTCAGTAGGTCGGACTGATACCGTTCCAGTTCTTGTTGTAACAGCTCGCCAAATTGATCAAAATGGGCGCCAACACCACCACCAATAACAATGACATCGGGCGTAATGGTCGCCAGAAGTTCCAAAATACCAATTGCGAGGTTGTGGGTTATAACCTTCCAGGTTGTTGGGTCAGTTATCTCGCTGGCCTTTTTGCCGAACTGACGGACGATGGCGCTACCCGAGGCAAAGCTTTCCCAAGCCTGGATGGTACCTTCGTGTTCAATCATCAAACTGCGACCGCCGCCATCAATGATTTTTAGGTCAATTAAGCCATTAGCGATATAAGCAAGGCCAATTCCGGTGCCAATCGTGACGAATAAGACGTTTTTAAACTCATCAAGGAGTAGTATTGCTTCGGCGAGGCCGCCGGCCTTGGCATCATTTTCGATGACGAACGGGCACCCCGCGATGCGTTCGAGGTCCTCTTGGAGCGGTTCATTTTGCCATGACAAGTTGCCGCACTTGATGACCGTTCCTGTTTGGCGATCGAGCCGGCCGGCGACGCCAGCAGCACCGGCCTTGTAACTGTGCTCACCCAAGCTTTGCAGATTGGTGGCTACGTCTTTTAGGAACTGTTGGTAATCATCAGAGGTAGGGAACTTAACCTGTTGCTCGATGACACCCTCGGTTGAGAGCAAAGCAATCAGCGTCTTAGTACCCCCTACATCAATCCCCAAATACATGCTGCTAGTTTATCACAGCCCTGCGGTGCCAGGTGTTGTATTTTGCAGCGTCTGCGCCGTGGCATATACACGCGTGGGCGATGTGGCCGCGGGGTGCTTTGACTTCTAGGGGTATAACAGATATAATGAGACTAATCTTGCAAACCGGCACGAGGCGGTGAGCGGAAAATATCAACTAAGGAGGAACTGGCATTTATGCCTAATAAAACATTAACTATGGATGAGCTATTGGCTTCGCACGAAGTGCAGCAGCTCAAAACCGGCGACGTTATCGAAGCTACCGTTACATCTGTTAAAAAACACGAAGTATGGGTAGATTTAGGAGCCAACGGCTTGGGTGTTATCATGCGCCGAGAAGTTGGTTTCGGTCAAAAACTTGAGGAAGGAAAACCTGTTACGGTCAGTGTCATCGACCCTGAACTGGACGAAGGCTACGCTCTTTTGAGCATGCGCCGGGCTGCCAAAGACCGTGGCTGGGACGAATTGCAACGCGTTTTTGACGACGGTGAAACAATCGAAGTTGTCGCCTACGACGCCAACCGTGGTGGTTTGCTGGTTGAGCTCGAAGGTATCCGTGGTTTCTTGCCTGTTTCTCAGCTGTCAGCTGGTCACTATCCACGCGTATCGGGTGCTGATAAGGACGAAATCCTACAGAAGTTGAACGCCCTGACTAACCAGCCACTGCGCGTCCGCATCTTGGACATTAGCCGCAAGGAAAACAAGCTGATCTTCTCTGAGAAGGAAGCTTTGAAGGATGACATGCAAGCCCGTTTTGCCGAGCTGAAGGCCGGCGACGTGGTGAAGGGTGTTGTCACCGGTGTTATCGACTTTGGTGCTTTCGTCAACATCGATGGTATCGAAGGTTTGATTCACATCTCGGAAATCTCATGGGAACGGGTCGAGAATCCTCGTCAGTACCTCAAGGTTGGCGATGAAGTTGAAGCTAAGATTATTGCTATCGATAAGGATCGCCTCAGCTTGAGCCTCAAGCAGATGCAAGAAGATCCATGGCTCAAAGAAGTGAAGGCCTTTAAGAAGGGCGATGTTGTAGAAGGTAAAGTTACGCGGATTACTCCGTTTGGCGCCTTTGTACAGCTGAGCGCCTCGGTTGAAGCCTTGGTTCACGTCTCTGAAATGGGTGACGGTGATGACGCTGCTAACCCCGAAGAAGTGTTCCGCTTGAACGAGAAGAAGCAGTTCAAGGTGCTCGATATTGACACCGAGAACCGCAAGATCGCGTTGAGCCTCAAAGAATCTAAAAAATAACTATGTAGCTAGAGGAATTAGCTAGGAAGGAGTGCGAACATGGCCGTAAAAACCATCGAAGTCGAAGCAAATATCACGGTTGGCGCACTCGCTGAACAGCTGATGATTCCGGCCACCAAGCTGATTGCCGAACTCTTTAAGAACGGCATTATGGCAACGATCAACGAGCGGATCGATTTTGAGACCGCCCAGATCATTGTTGAAGAGCTTGGCATGGAAGTTGAGCTGACCAAGAAGGTTGTTGAAGAGACGCCGATTAAGCGGGCTCCAACAGTGGTTAGCGATAAGGCCGAACCACGTCCACCAGTGGTGGCGGTGATGGGTCACGTTGACCACGGCAAGACTTCTTTGCTTGATGCCATCCGTGGCGCCGATGTTGCCAAGGGTGAAGCCGGCGGTATTACCCAGCACATCTCGGCCTACAACGTGAAGCATGGTGATCGCAGCATTACGCTGCTAGACACCCCTGGTCACGAGGCTTTTGCGGCCCTGCGTGAGCATGGTGCCCAGCTGACTGACTTGGTGATTATCGTCGTAGCCGCCGATGATGGCCTGAAGCCCCAGACTCTCGAAGCCATCCGCTTTGCCCGCAAGGCTGGTGTCAAGATGATCGTCGCCGTCAATAAGATTGATAAAGAAGGCGCCGACGTCAACCGCATCAAACAACAGCTGTCCGAACAAGACTTACTGATTGAAGAGTGGGGTGGTGACACGGTGGTGGTTGAAGTTTCGGCCAAGACCAAGCAGAACATCGACCAACTCTTAGACATGGTCTTGCTCGTCGCTGACGTTGAAGACCTCAAGGCTGACTACGATGGTCCGGCCCGTGGTCTGATTATTGAAGCTCACATGGAAACCGGTCGCGGCCCAGTCGCCGAAGCCTTGGTTACCCAAGGAACCCTCAAGCCAGGTGACTTTGTAGTGGCTGGCACGGCCTACGGCAAGATTCGGAATTTAGACGGAACAGACAAACAGCCAATCAAAACAGCCACTCCGTCGACCCCTGTTGTCATGAGTGGCTTCAAGGAACTCCCGGAGTTTGGTGATGAATTTGTGGCTGTCGCCAACGAGAAGATTGCCCGCACCCAGGTTGAAACCAACAAGCAGCTTAAGAAGACCGGCAGCAACAACCAGATGAGCAGCGGGGAATTACTGCGGGTGATTAACCGTAGCAACGAACTACAGGAGCTGAACGTTATTATTAAGGCTGACGTACAAGGGTCGCTGACCTCTGTTATTGACAGCCTCAAGACGCTCGATACTGATGAAGTCGCCATCCGCGTGGTTAGCTCTGGTGTCGGCGCTGTCAACGAGAACGACCTCCACCTGGCCCACAGTAGTGGCGCTTTGGTGTACGGCTTTAACGTCTCGGTTCCAACCAACATTAAGCAAACTGCCGCCCGCGACAAGATCAGCCTGCGCCTCTTCCACGTTATTTATGAACTGATTGATGATGCCAAGACCGCCCTGAGCGAAATGCTGCGACCCCAGATTGTCGAAACCGACCTCGGTCGTTTGGTCGTGAAGGGTGTCTTTGCTACCACTAAAACAGAGGTTATCTGCGGTGGTGAAGTAACCAAGGGCAAGCTAGAGCTGCCAGCCTTGGCGCGCGTGATGCGTGGTGATGAGCAGCTGGCCGAGGTTGAAGTGACCAACCTCAAGCGTGGCCCGCAGGATGCCAAAGAAGTGGTTGAAGGTGAAATGTGTGGCATGAGCCTCAAGACTACCAGTAAGCTGTTGGTAGAAGAGGGCGACCGAATTGAACTCTTCCGCCGCGAAACTGTTCACCGCAAGCTCTAACAGGAGTGACTATGGACATTGACCCCAATCCACCGCAGTCTCTGGCCGAAATTATTCAACAACGCATGGATGCTGATGCTACCGCCGCCGTGGGGCGCGAACGCCAAGCAGTTCGCTATCGCCGAGCGGTACGAAACGGTGTGGTGGCGGGGCTACTAGTGATGTTATTGGTTGGTTTGAGCTTTTTGCTTAAATCACTGATTTAATGCGGTACAATAGGAGTAAGGAGCACAAAAAATGTTTAAACTAGACGACAATTTACTACAAGAACTCGGCCTCGGCACCTTGCCAGCTGTCGAAAAGAACAAGATGCTTGGTCATATCTATGAAACTCTCGAAATGCGTGTTGGTATGACATTGGCTCAACAGATGTCAGAAGACCAGCTCAAGGAGTTCGAAAGCTTCATCGATAGTAACGACGAAGCCGGCGCACTGAAGTGGCTCGAAACCAATTTCCCTAACTACAAACAGGTTGTGGCCGATGAGCTAGAGAAGTTAAAGGTCGAAATTAAGGCTGCCGCACCGCAGATTGTGGCCGCCGCTGCTCAACAACCAATTGCCCCACAGGCTCCAGCTGCTCCACAAGTACCTGATCAGCCCGCTGCCTAGTATGGCTATCAAACCTGTTTGTGACCAGTGTGGCCAAGAGCTGCAAGACTTTGGTGCCATTGTATTAAGTCCACCCGACGAAAAAAGCCAGGTACGCAAGTTTCATCTCTGTAAAGATTGCTATCAGAAGCTAGAGTTTGTTGGCGTAGCCAGCTAGGAAGCCTTCGACCGTCATCTCGGCTTTTCCAGCCGGTTTGAGCTTGTCGATGGCCAATGACTGCTCACCGGTGCCAATAATCAATTGTTTGGCTTCTACGAGGGTCTGGCCGGGTTTTAGTTGGTGGTCGGTAACGTGTGCTTGGGTGATAACAACCTCTTTGCCGGCCAGTTCGGTGCGACTTTGGGGCCAGCCAGTGAAGGCGCGGATTTCACGCTCTAACTGTTGGGCTGGCTTTTCCCAGTCGATAATGCCGTCTGCTTTGGTGAGTTTTCGAGAGTAGCTGGGTTGTTTTTGGATGGTCATCATGGCCGAGACTTCTTCCTGGGAGCGGGGGACGCATTGGCCGTCGAGGTAGGCGGGCAGAATCTCTGTTAATAACGCATCACTGAGCAGAATCAGGTCCTCGGTTAGAACAGGGGTGGTGATGTCTTTGGGCATGTCATAGATGCCCTGGGCCAGGAGTGGCCCCTCATCCATTTTTTCAACGATGAGCATCAAGCTGACCCCTGTTTGCTCCTGGCCGGATAGCACGCTGAAGGTAATGGGGTCGGCACCCCGCCATTCTGGTAACAGGGAGAAGTGGCTGTTGACGATGCCAAAGGGGAAGTAGTCGATGACAGCCTGACTGATGATGATGCCGTAGTCGATAACGATACCAACTTCGCTGCTGACAGGTTTATTGGCAAAAACCTCGTCCAACTCCTGCTTGTCACGGGTAAGCAAGGTTTTGAGGCCAAGTTTTTCGGCTAATTCCAAAACCGGCACGGCACCACGATGATGTTCAGCGCGTGGTTTGGTCACCACGGCCTCAATCGTAAAATTTTTGTTCAATAATTCTAGCGACTTGGCAGCGACTGGACCGCTACCAAAGAAGACGATTGTCTTTGATGTCTTTGTCATAGTCGAGCGGCTCCAGTTTGCCGTGTTCGTTAAGTTTATAGAAAGCTTCGGGTATGTCTTTGATGTGATCGATGAAGACTTTGCCTTTGGTATGATCGATTTCGTGCTGGAAGACGCGGGCCAGAAAGCCTTCGGCGGTGACGCGGAACTCGCGACCGTTGATATCTTGGGCTTTGACACGGACTTTGCTGTACCGGCTTACCTTGCCGTAGATATCTTTGATGCTCAGGCAGCCCTCGAAGTCTTCAACCTGCTCGCCTTCGAATTTGGTGATCTCGGGGTTAATAAAAACCTGAAATGAGCGATCGTTCTTGTCGTCAAAGTTACTACGGACGACCACGACTCGGTACAATTGGTCGATCTGAACAGCGGCCAGGGCCACGCCAACTTCATGATCACGGCTGTCTTCCCAATCCAAAGTCGCCGCTTCCATGTTGTTAATAAGACTTTTTATCTCGTCGGTAACGAGCCCAACTTTGCGTGATGGCTGACGTAAGTGGTCGTTGGGCAGAGTAATAATTGTGTCTTTGGGTGTTTTCATTACCGAATAGTATATCAGATAGGTTCATTGGCTATAACCTCTGGCTGCGGCTTCGGCCTGTCGGCCTGCAGATGCAGCCAGAGGTTATACCCAAGAACCCCTCCGCACACCCTGGATAACAACACCCAAAGACTTAATTAGATGAACGTTCGGTAAGGGGCTGCTTGTTATGGAGTACTGCATCTGCAGACCCTTGAGGTCGAAGCCGCAGTGCGAGGTGACAAGCAGCCCCTTAGAGTAGGTTCAGCGGATCCAGGTCATGGGTCCAGTTGGCTGGCAGCAGGGGTAACACCTTCAGTAACTCCTTGCGATCCTTGGCCTTGATGACCAGTTGCCACTGGTATTTGCCACCGACTTTTTCGTAGAAGCTGGGGGTGGGGCCAATTACCTCGATGCGGAGGCCACTGGATTGGAGTTTGTCGACCAGTGTTTGGGCGGCAGACCGAGCGCTGGCTGAGGTGGCGCGGGCACAGCTGAGCTTGAGACAGTGATAGAAGGGCGGGAAGCCGTAGTCTTTTCTTTCTTTGAGTTGGTACTGGTAGAAGTCATCCCAATCTTGGGCGACGGCGGCCTTAATGGGCGGGCTGTCGGGGGCGTAGCTCTGGATGATGACGGTGCCACCGATGTGGCCGCGGCCGACACGGCCGATGACCTGGGTGAGTAGTTGGTAGGTTTGTTCTTCGGCGGTGTAGTCGGGGAAGTACAGCCCAGAGTCGGCCACCACTACGCCCACAAGAGTCAATCGGGGCAGGTCGAGCCCTTTAGCTAGCATCTGAGTGCCCACCAAGATGTCGACATCACCACTGGTGACGGCCTGATAGTTTTGCTCCAGACTTTCGGATTTGAGGTTGTCGGTGTCGAAGCGTTGGATGCGAGCCTGAGGGAAGGTCTTGGCCAGTTCGGTGGTCAGTGACTTGGTGCCAACGCCTTTAAAGATCAGGTCGGTGCCCTGACAGACCGGGCAACTGCTGGGAACATTGTCGGTAAAGCCACAGGTATGGCAGCGCAGGCGATGGTGGTCACCGTGGAAGGTCAGGGGCAGGTCGCAGTTGGGGCAGGTGGCCTGCCAGCCACAGGTCTGACAGAGTACCAACCGAGCCGTGCCGCGCCGGTTTAACAAGATGAGAATCTGTTGTTTGGCGTTCAGTGTCTTTTGTACCTCTGTTAGTAGCTTATTCGACAGGTGTGGGTGCGTCGAAAATTCGTCTCTGTCTTTGAGGTCGACCACGACGATGTTCTTGTCGGTGTGCTCTCCGGCCGGTCGATCAGTTAGGCGGATAATCGGCACCTTCTTGGCTTCGGCCAAGGCGTATTCACCCACCGGTGGAGTAGCTGTTCCCAATACCAGCCTGGCCTTATGCAGGTGAGCCAGCTGTGAGGCCACGCGCAAAGCCTGGTAGTACGGCGCCTGTTCCTGTTTGTAGGCGTTGTCGTGGGCTTCGTCGACGACAATCAGGCCGAGGTTCTTAACAGGAGTAAAAAGGGCTGAACGGGGCCCAATAATGACGACTGGCCCGGTGGCTTGCAAGATCTGCAGCCAAACTGTTCGTCGCTGGGCGGGCGAGAGCTGCGAGTGCACCACAATAACAGGGAAGGCCAGACTGTCACGAACGCGTTGCTCGAGCTGCGGGGTCAGGCCGATTTCGGGAGTTAACAGCATGACTGAACGCCCTTTTTGCAGCTCCTGCTGGGCCAGCTCAAGGTATACGCGGGTTTTACCGGTACCGGTGTCACCGTGGAGCAGGTAGGTACCAGGCTGGTTCATCTGCTGGACGGCTGCAGCCTGTTGCGGGATGAGGGGTGGCATTGGTGTGGGCTGCAGGCTGGCGCTGGGCGGGACGGCGTCGGCGATGTCACGCTTGCGGAGCAAGCTACTGGGTAGCAGGATTTGGGCCAGTATCCCCAAGGGAGCCGGGTAATAGTGGCGCAACCAATCGAGGAGGGCCAGGGTTTCGGTGGGGACCGGCTGGGTGGTGACGACTTTGTTGATCGGTTTGGTAGCGAAGGAGGGCTTGCCAACTTCTTTCAGCACAACGCCAACGACTGGCTTATTCCTCAGTGGAACGACCACGATTGAGCCCACTGGCAGCACATTATCAGACAGGTAGGTGAGCGGTTCCTTCCCATGAAATTGCTGAGAGCTGACTAAAACCTCGTAGAAGTGCATACCTCTATTATAGACCGTCGTTGTCAAAAGCTAGGTGTTGTAAAGTCGTACAATTGCGACTATACTCTTGTTTGTTAGGAGTGATTTGGACGTTGTCCGAATAACAATAAGCGGGAAAAACTGTATGCTAGATGTGTTTATAACCTCTCGAGTCCGACGCAAGATCATTGTGGTCTATGCCAAGTACCCCGACTTTAAGACCCACGTCCGTGGCCTGGCCAAGCTTATCAAGGAAGACGCCGGCAACATCCAGCGTGAACTGAAGCGCCTGGAAAAGATTGGTTTCCTCATTAGCGAGAAGCAGGGAAACACCAAGATTTACCACACCAACAAGCATTTTCCCATCTTTAAAGAATTACAAAGTATCGTCTTAAAGTCGCAGCGGTTGAACCAAAAGCGACAAAGCTCTTGAAAAACTTTCCCTGTTAGGCTATACTTTTACGGATATGATTCAAGTAACACGCAAAGATTCAAAAGAATCACTCGAAAACCTTCTACGCCGCTTCAACCGCAAGGTGCAGCAGTCTGGTGTTTTGAGCACTGTTAAGATGAACCAACGCTTTGAGAAGCCGATCAGCAAGCGCGATCGCCGTACCAAAGCTATCATCCGCAAACAGCGCAAGAACATCAAGATCAAGAAGATGAAGCTCGGCCAGAAGTAAACTTCTTGTCGTGACAATGTGAACCGGCTGGTGGGCCGGTTTTTTCATGTCCTTTTTGCTTGCTATGGTTTTTGGAGCACGAGTTAACGAGTTTTTAAGAATTCAGATTAATAGAGTTAAGAATGTTAACAGAGGTGGAATTCTTACATAAGTTAATCTGAATTCTTACCTTTTGGTTAAGTGGCGCTCCAAAAACCATAGTAGACAAAAAGGGGTGTAAACTAAGCTACCAAACCGCTCCCATCTCTGGTACACTTGGGGTGAAATGACAATAAAAGAGCAGATTGACCAAGACCTAAAGACAGCCATGCTGGCCGGTGATAGCCAGGCAGTATCTGTTTTGCGTGGGCTCAAGGGTGCTATCTTGAACGTCGAAATCCAAAAGGGGACGCGCGAGCAGGGGCTGAGTGACGAAGAAGTTATCGCCGTCTTTACCAAGGAAGCCAAGAAGCGCCAAGAGAGTGCCGAGATGTACAAGCAGGGCAATAGCCCCGACAGGGCCAAGGCCGAAGAAGAGGAGAAGGCAATCATTGATAAATACTTGCCGCAGCAGTTATCTGACGCTGATTTGGCTGTAATTGTTGATGAAGCCATTCTGGCAACAGGGGCGGCCGGGCCGCAGGCCATGGGACAGGTGATTGGCGCCGTTAAGGCTAAAACAGCCGGCCAGGCCGACGGAGGCCGCATCGCAGCGATGGTAAAGGAGAAGTTGGCATGATTATCTTTATGGGTGTAGCTGGTAGTGGTAAGAGTTCACAGGGGCGACAACTGGCCGACGAACGGGGCTTGCCGTGGCTTTCCACCGGTGAATTCCTGCGCATGATGATTGCCGGCGAAAAGCGCAAGGACATGCTGAACGGTAAGCTGTTGGGCGACGAAGAAATCATCACCATGGTACAGAAGATCTTCGCGGTCGTCGACACTGACGAAGAGTTCATTCTGGATGGCTTCCCACGCACCGAGGCTCAGGCCGATTGGTTGCTTAGCCAGGTCAAGTATGGGCAGCTGGATGTGTCGGCGGTGATTCACCTGCAGGCTTCCGAAGAAGTGGTGAGCAAGCGTCTGCTGAGTCGTGGTCGCCAAGATGACACCGAAGAGGCGATTCGCGAACGTTTTAACGAGTACGAGCAGGCTGTATTGCCAATTTTGGAGCACTTTAAGGCGGCTGGCATCAAGGTGATTGATATTAATGCCGACCAGCCAGTCGAAGAAGTTCATAAACTGATTGATGAAGCACTGAACCAGGCCTAAGTAGGAATGTTTACCAGAGTTAAGACCCCAGCCGAAATTGCGGCCATGCGCACCAGCGGTCATATGCTGGCCACGGTGTTGCAGTACCTTCGGAAAGAAATAAAAGCCGGCCAGACCACCAAAGATTTGGCCAATCTGGCAGCAACGCGCCTAGAGGAACTCGGTGGTAAACCAGCCTTTTTGGGTTACCATGGCTTCCCCGACGTCATCTGTATCTCTGTTAACGACGAGGTCGTACACGGTATCCCCGGTGACATGGTGCTGAAGAACGGTGACGTGGTTGGTTTAGACTTTGGCGTGGTTTACGACGGTATGATCACCGATGGGGCGATTACCGTTATCGTCGGCGGTAAGGCCGACAAGAAGGTCATGGAGTTGGTCCGCGACACCGAAGCCTCGATGCTGACCGGTATCGAAACGCTGCGCGACGAAGTGCGCGTTGGTGATATTGGTTTTGCGGTTGAAGCCGTTCTGAACAAGGGTGGTTACGGGATTGTTCGAGATTTGGTTGGTCACGGTGTTGGTCATCAGTTGCACGAGGACCCCAATATTCCCAACTACGGGCGTCACGGCAATGGCCCAACGCTCCGAGCCGGCATGACGATTGCCATTGAGCCAATGGCCACCCTTGGCGGTGATGACGTCGTGGTAGCCGACGATGGCTGGACCATTCAGACGCGCGACGGCTCGCTGTCGGCTCACTTTGAGCACACTATCTTGATTACAAAGGATGGCTACGAAATTTTGACCCAGGTGTAGGATAAGCGCTATACTGCTTGCATGCGTGATTCTTCACCGAGCCATTTCATCGGGCTTGATATTGGTACCAGCACTGTTCGATGTGTGATTGGTATGCTCGAAGAAGGTGGTCGGCTAGCAGTTATCGGCCATGGCAGCGCCCCCAACATCGGTATGCGCAAAGGCGCTATCGTTCACATTGATGATGTTATCGAATCGGTGGTGCAAGCTGTAACAGAGGCCGAGCGCCTGTCTGGCATTCAAGTCCACCGGGCCACCGTTAACATCAATGGCTCACACGTCATGGGGATGAATTCTAAGGGCGTTATTGCCATCAGCGCCGCTAACAGGGAGATTACGGTAGAAGACCGCCTACGGGTCGAAGAAGCTGCCACAATTGTAAAATTACCGCCTAACAGAGAGATCATTCAGGTCTTTGCCAAGAACTACCGCCTGGACGGCCAGGACAACATCAAGGATCCGGTTGGCATGCGTGGCGTTCGCCTTGAGGTGGACACCCATATCGTGACCGCCGCCACCCCTAATATGCGCAGTTTAGACATCGTCCTCGACAAGGCTCATGTCCAAGCCTCGCACCACACGGTCAGCAGCCTAGCTGCTGCCGAGGCGGTGTTGAACCGCCAACAAAAGGAAGCCGGCACCATTTTGCTCGACATTGGCGCTGGTACCACCAATCTGGCCGTTATTGAAGACGGTGAGGTCCAGCACGTGGCCGTTATCCCAATCGGGGGTATCCATATTACCAACGATCTGGCAATTGGCCTTAAAACCGACCTAGACGTGGCTGAGGCCGTAAAGTTGGAGCATGCCACCCTCGGCAAGCCCAAGAAGTCGGTCGCCAAGGTAACTGTCGACGGTGTCGAGCACAGTTTTGATAGTGAAGAAGTTCAGATGATCACCGAAGCCCGCGTCGAAGATCTTTTGGAGTACGTCGACAAGGAGCTCAAGAAGATTCAGCGTTCCCGTAAACTCCCTGGTGGGGTGGTTATTACCGGTGGCACCTCCAAGTTGCCCGGCCTGGCTAGCTTCACCAAAGAAAAACTACAGCTGGCGGCCCGAATTGGCCAACTCCAAGCTGTTGGCGGGCTCATGGACACGGTTGAAGACCCCAGTTACTACACGGCCGTTGGCCTGATGACCCTGGACATGCTGCTCATGCCCCTCGGCGACGGTGGTCACCGCCAACTCGGGGAACAGTCCAGCGCCGCCGTTATGGGCTTTTTGGACGGCATTATGCGCCGCATTAAACCAAAGCGTTAACTGGGACGACCATGAATAAAAAGATTAAAATTGCCTTAATCGAAGATGACCAGGCTATTGTTCAGATGTATACCATGCGCTTTGGCTTTAGCGACGACCTCGAGGTCAAAGTGGCCAACGACGGCGCCAGTGGTCTGGAACTGATTAAAAACTACCAGCCAGACGTTATTCTGCTGGATATGATGATGCCGACCATGAGCGGGGCGGAGATGCTCACGCAATTGCGGGCTCTGCCAAACGGCACCGACTACCGGGTTATTGCTCTGACAAACATGAAAGATGATGACATTATGGCCAGAATCAACAGATTGGGCGTGCAATATTACCTGGTAAAGGCCGAGATACCACCCGAGCAAATCGAGGCTCATATTCGCGAACTGGCTTCCAAAAACTAACCCCTAATCGTCATTGCACAACTTTTGTATCCAAAGCGGTTGTTTATATCTGTTATAACTACTATAATTAACCATAGGCGCTTTAGGCGTCGAATCAAACAAAAAAACCAAAACAATGAGACGCGGCAAAAAACTATTGTCATTCGCGGCCAGTTTACTACTATTGGCTAGTTTGTTGTTGCCTCTTATAACCCCTGGTAAAGCCCATGCCGATCCCGGCCCCCCAGGTCAGACCAAGTGGTCATCCATACCGATTACTACCTGTCAGCAGCTGCAAGATATTAACAATGATTTAACCGCCACCTACACACTGAGCAACAACCTTAACTGTACCGGCTTTGGTTTTATCACTATTGGCGAAGATGGGAGCGGTGTTCCGACCGGGAGTTTTGAGGGTCGTCTATATGGGCAAGGGCACACTATTAGCGGGCTGGACGTATCATTGTTCAGATCGGTTGTGTATGGTGTTGTGGCTAATTTGAACTTGTCATCGAGCCTGAGCTTTAGTGCGAGCCATGAGGTTTCGGGTTTTCTGGCCAAACAAATCAGCGCGGCAGTGGTGAGTGATGTGCATGTTACTGGTGCAGCTACCATGAACTGGCTCGGCGTTGGTGTTGGTGGTTTGGTCGGGAGCGCTACCAATGTATCCATCATTAGGTCATCGGCAGTGGTGAGCATGGGGGGAACGGCAGGATCGACCGAGTATGGGGGGCTTGTTCTATACGGGGACAATGTTCAAATACGGGATAGCTATGCGGTAAGCACGATGGCTATAAGCACAATGAGCGTAGAGCACGCCGGTGGCCTCTTGGTGTATGGTGTCAACGTCAGCATTACTAATTCTTATGCCAGTGGGACGATTGACGTCCCCGGTAATATACACGAAATTGGCGGTCTGGCTTGGTATAACCAGGGCACGGGCGCACACGTAACCAATAGTTTTAGCACACTTCAGGGGGTGGGCCTGTGTAACGGTGGGCAGAGCTGTACTGGTCTGGTTACGTTTGCCAATGATAGCTTAGATCTTTCTTCGGATTATTTTGATCAGACGGTCGTGGGGACCAGCCTGTGTACGAGCAGCGTAACCAATACCATCTGTCATCGCGTTAACACCGACGGCTCTCAGAGTAATTATTTTAACAGTAATTCAACCAACCCACCTCTGAACGGTTGGGATTTTAGCAGTACTTGGGTGACAACGGCGGGTCTACCAACCCTACGCAGCTTTTCTAATCCCTCACCCCAGCCGGGCCCAGTTGCGCAACTTACCACCAGTATCGGTTCGCCAACCGCTGTTAACTTGAACTGGGCGTTGCCGGCCAGCACCGGTTCAGCACCATTACTAGCCGAACAGGTTAATTACCAGAAGGTTGGCGAAACAACTTGGCAAAAGGTTTCGGCGACGGATATTAATTCCTACTCATCTTCGGCGACTAATTTTTCTGGTACCAGTTTGGCAGTGACCGGTTTGCTGCCCAATACAAGCTATAACTTTGAGGTGGTTTTGTATAACCAAGACGGTTACTTTTCGACCGCGACTGCCACTGGTGTTACAGCAACGCCAGGCTTCGCCGTCATCAATACCTGCCAACAACTACAAGCTGTGACAAACGGCTTGTATGATAACTATGAACTAGGGCGAAACATTGACTGTAGCGACTCTATTAACTGGGGTGGTGGGCAGGGTTTTGTGCCCATTGGCTGTAACCCAGCTGGAGGGGAGGCCTACGGTAACTTCTTTGGTACGTTTGAGGGAAACAACTACACGATTAGTAACATTCACGTTGATGGCGGGTTGATGTGTAACGCAAAGGCAATCTTTGGTGCCACCAACGATGCGCTGATTCAAGATGTTAACATCGTTAATCCGGTTATTAAGGGAAGCGCGTCGAATAACTATTCAAACGCGGTGCTGGTGAGTGCCGACAAGGGGAGTACCCTAAGTAATATTCATATTAGCGGTGACGTACTGGGTGACGATAATCTGATCATTGCTGGCTTGGTAGCCATTACAAGCGGCACGGCAGCGACTAATATCAGCCGAGTAAGCTTTACCGGTAGCATTAACGCACAACTTACTACGGTGGGTGGTTTTGGTGGTTTGATTGGCTACCAGCAAGCGCCAGTCGTCATCAGCGATAGCTACGCGCAAATTAATATTACTGATGTTAGTAGCTACGCCTACGGTGGCTACATCGGTGGTTTGGTCGCCTATAGTTCAGCCCCTATTAACGTAACTCATAGCTACGCTTCGCTAAACTTTGATGGCAGTGGTAGCGTGACTGCCGATGGTACTCTGTTGGCGATAGGGGGGTTGATTGGCTATACGCCCGACACAGCTCCAACTTTAACCGGTAACTTTGCCCGGACCCAGATTGTAGGCTTTAGCGGCAATCCCGTAAGTTTTGGTGGAATGGTGGGCGTTATCAGTAACTCTAATCCTGGAGGTGGTTCTCCTCCAATCGACTTCAGTGGTAACTACTTTGATGCCGATCTGATTGGAACCAATCAATGTGCGGGCAGTTTAGTGGGAGGGGACAGTATCTACGCCCACCCGGCTACCTGTACCGCTATCAGTGGTCAGCCAAACTACTTCAATAATAATTCAACTAATCCGCCCCTTGATAGTTGGGATTTTAACAACATCTGGGAGATTACTAGTACGTTACCGGTGTTTGGGCGAAAGGTGCTGACAACTGTAACTCCTATTCCTGCCAACCGACTGGTATCAAGAAGGCCCAAGACTGCTAGCCGAACAACCATCCCAGCGCAAACGGTTGCTCCTCAGCCGGTGAACATATCTACCCTTCCTCGTGCCGAAGTGCGAGTAACTACTAGTTCAACACCTTCGGCGCCACAGGGTATTATCGCCCAGCTGCGGCGACTGGTGAGCCGCGTGCCAGCAGTGGTGCTGGTGAACTTCCCATATGCTCTGTTTGGGCTGCTGCTTCTGGCGGCATTAGCATTGCTGATTGAGGTAGCACGCCAAACAAAACGACTGCAGCATCTGAACGTGTTGTTAGAAAAGCAACGCTCTGTGGCCGAAAAGCGGGACACTTTCTGGCACCTGGCTGCTAATTACTTACGGGCGCCAATTACTCTGCTGATGGGTGGCGCCGATTTGTTAGCCCTTAGCAAGCTTGATTCACGCGAGGCACATCAGTTAACAACACTGAGCCAACGGTTACAAACCAAGGTTGCAAGCATCATGCATCAGATTGAGCACAGTCGTACCTTGCAAAACATTAAAACGCCCGCCGCCGAGAAACCCCATAGGGTATGGCGTTCAGTTGGATTTTGGCTACCAGTTGTTACTGTGGCGGTTTTAATGGTTCTAACCGATTATGTGGCTCAATCGTGGCGAGATTTGCACTTGAGCACAATTAGCCTGACGACCCAGGCGCTGGCCTATTTGCTAGCCGCCCTGGCTCTGTACTGGGTGCTCAGCGCCTTGGGCTTAGTAAGTCGACGTCGCCGCAATGCTGAGCGTTTGCTACAGCAGCAATCACAGGCACTTGATGCGGCACGCTTGCGCCTCATGCGCCAGACCGCTACCGAGCTCGATGCCGACGTCAATCATCTGCAAACTGTTTTGCTCAATCTTTCGTCCAACACACAGGCCAAGCCAATCATGCAAGAGGGCGCCAGCCGTCTCCGCCACTTGGTTGATAGCTTCCAGCTATTGATTAGTGCCCAGAACCATCGCCTGGGTGGCCTGTCGCCGGCTGGCGCCCACACCAACCTCGACCACGTCCTAAAGTTTAGCTTAGCCGAACTTGAGCCCAAGATTACTGCCAAAAACTTAACTGTTAAGTTGCCTGCTCAGCAACGCCTACAAGTGCCGGGCAACGCTGATCTTAACAGTCAGGTTGTCAGTAGTATTTTGTCTAACGCCATTGCGTTTAGTCCATCTGGTAGCACTATTCGCGTACGTGTTGAGCAGACCGATTCGGGCGCCCATTTACAAATTACCGATCACGGTCCAGGCATTACTCCAGCTCAACAAGCCCACCTCTTTGAGCCGTTTACTAAAGCCGACGGCCAAACAGGCTTGCAGCTTGACCACGACGGCCTGGGTATTAATCTCTATCTGGATCGCCAAATTATGAATTACTTGGGTGGACGCATTGGCGTTGAGAGTACTCCCGGTCAAGGAACGACCGTTGAACTTGTTTGGCCCCAAACCACCGGTTCTGCGGCTCATCCGGGCACACTGGTACACCCACAAACATCGGTCGCTTAACAGCTGTCCCACACTTCCTCCTCGCCAACTACACCCCACGGCATACCATTTAATCTATTCTTAATGTTTCAGATTAACTTTGTTAATAGTTAAGAGGTTTTTAATTAAAAACCTCTTAACATTCCTTCAATTATTAAAATACTTAACAAACATTATTAAAACCAGATTAAATGGTATGCCAAATGGCATAGCTTGCTGGAAGGAGTGTTGGAGTAGGATTGTGTTGAGCAGGGTGGATACAAAAAATGGGCATCGGCGGCCGGGCCGGACACAAAATTTGACATGGCTCAATGCGGCCGCAGGTTGGTTGAACTCTTTTTTTGGTTGCTGTATACTCCAAAGAGTAAACTAGAGTTGTAAGAAGGGGAAAATACATGCCACAAGTTGCTCCAGCTATCGAGACGTTTGCCCGTATTAAGGTGGTAGGCGTTGGCGGAGCCGGTGGGGCCGCTGTTAACCGCATGATTGAAGCCGGTGTTGACGGTGTTGAATTCATCGTCATTAATACTGATGCGCAAGCCCTTCATCACTCTAAGGCTCAACATAAAATTCATATTGGCAAGGAAGCCACTCGTGGCTTAGGGGCAGGTGCTGACCCAAGTATGGGCGAAAAGGCGGCCGAAGAATCTCGCGAAGAGATTACCAAGGCGATTCAAGGGGCTGACATGGTCTTTGTCACCTTGGGAGCTGGTGGCGGTACTGGTTCGGGCGCTGGTCATATTGTGGCGCAGATTGCTCAACAGAATGGTGCGCTAGTTGTGGGCTTTGCTACTCGACCATTCGCTTTTGAGGGCGAGAAGCGCCGCCGTAACGCCGACGTTGCCATTGCCAACCTGCGTGGCTCGGTCGACACTTTGATTACGATTCCTAATGACCGACTGCTTCAGACTATCGACCGCAGCACGCCGCTGCTAGAGGCCTTTAAGGTTGCCGATGATGTCTTACGACAGGGCGTCCAGGGTATTTCTGACCTGATTACCGTACACGGCCTGATTAACCTCGACTTTGCCGATGTGAAGACGGTTATGAAGAACGCCGGTTCAGCCCTGATGGGTATTGGTCGTGCCAGTGGTGAAGACCGGGCTGTGAAGGCGGCGCAACAGGCGATTGAATCACCATTGCTGGAGATTTCGATTGATGGCGCCCGCGGTATTCTGTTTAACGTTATCGGTGGTAACGATATCTCGATGCACGAAATCAACACCGCTGCCGAGGCGATTACCAATGCTGCTGACCCAGATGCCAACATTATCTTTGGTGCTACCATCAACCCAGAGGTGGAAGGCGAAATTATTATTACTGTTGTCGCTACCGGCTTTGACGACACCTACTATGCCAATCGGCAGACCCCTAAGAAAGATTTGGCTAAGCTGGCCGAAGAAGAGGCCAAGAAAGAAGCCGAAGCTGCCGCCGATCCGCAAGATGTTGAAACCATTAACATGTCGCTTGATGACAGCACGACGCTGACTGGAGCCGACGACTTTCACGCTGATCCGTCAGATGTGCCAAACATCTGGACGCTCAACCCCGACGCAGCCGATAAGCACGAGGACGACAAACCCGAACTCGCGCCAACTGACACAGAAGAAGAACGAGCCATGGACGAACCATCATTTTTAAAACGTTTACGAAACAAGCGCAAGAACAAGCCCGAAAAAACAGATACAAACGACTAGTTTTGTACTAAATATTACACCAAAGAAGTGCTTGCAAAGCACCATAGATAGGGCTATCATTTAAAGTACAAGCGCTATATATGGTGGAGGGTACCACTGAAAACGCTCGCACGTTCAGAAACAAACAGTCACAAAAACGAATCGAAACAAGAGAACAATACCGAATAGCTGGATACAAAAGCGTATCCAGATTGTCGGGCTCTCTTAGAAACGCTTCGTATAACAGACTGTACATAATAGGAGGGGAGAGCATGAAGTGTAATCAATGCCATCATCCCGATACAAAAGTAATCGAGTCACGCGACGTGGCTGACGGTAGCGCTATTCGGCGCCGACGCCAGTGCAACCACTGTGATTATCGGTTCACTACCTATGAGCGCCTAGAACGGCCGCAGCTGATCGTCATTAAGAATGATGGCACCAGACAGCTGTTTAGCCGTGAAAAGCTGCTCAGTGGGTTGTATCGGGCATGTGAAAAGACTCCTGTCACGAGTGTTCAACTTGAACGAGTAGTCACCGATATCGAAAACCAGCTGTATGCTTGTGGCGAAATCGAGATTTCTTCAACCAAGATTGGAACAGAGGTGATGGAGCAGCTTGCAGCGCTGAATGAGGTAGCCTACGTCCGTTTTGCGAGTGTTTACCGACGATTTAAAGATATCGCCGGGTTCGAAAAAGAACTTTCGCAGATCCGTGACATCAAGGCAGCTCAAGTTAAGCAATAAGCGCAGGCTCAAGGGTTCAAAAGGGTTCAAACAAAAACATCAAAAAATTAAATACTAAAACCTTATGTGTGAGAGCAAGAGGGGTAAAAGGGGATAAAAGACATGGGACAGACAACTAGTTTAGGAATGCGCCGGCTGTTTACACAGCCAAAAACCAAGGCTTACGACCAGCTAACATGGGTCAAGCGAGATTCGGTTCTGACTAATCCAATGACCAACAAGGCTGTCTTTGAGCAGTTTGATGTTGAGTTTCCAGAGGGCTGGTCGCAAAACTCAATTAACATTGTGGCTCAAAAGTACTTTACTGGTACGCCGGGCACCAAAGAGCGTGAAGATTCACTTCGTAAACTGATTGACCGGGTGGCCGACACGGTTACTCGCCAAGGTCTGCAAGAGGCCTATTTTGAGTCCGAAACAGAGGCCGAAGACTTCCGTGAGGAGCTCAAACTAATTTTGGCGACCCAACGTGCCGCCTTTAACTCCCCAGTTTGGTTTAACATTGGCGCCCCCGAACGCTCTCAACAGGCTAGCGCCTGCTTTATTCTTGGTATCGAAGACACCATGCAATCAATTCTTAACTGGTATACCGAAGAAGGCATGATCTTTAAGGGTGGTTCGGGTTCCGGCGTGAACTTGAGCGTTATCCGTTCATCAGTTGAAAAGCTTGGTAAGAGTGCTGGAACGGCCTCTGGTCCACTGAGCTTTATGCGTGGAGCCGATTCATCAGCTGGCGCTATTAAGAGTGGTGGTAAGACCCGTCGCGCCGCCAAGATGGTAATTTTGAACGCCGATCACCCCGACGTTGAAGAGTTTGTCTGGTGTAAGGCTATCGAAGAGCGTAAAGCCCGTGTGCTCGAGGCCGCAGGCTATGACATGAGCCTTGATGGTAAAGACATCTACTCGGTTCAATATCAGAATGCCAACAACTCGGTGCGTGTGACTGATGAGTTCATGCAATCGGTGCTCGATGATGACAGCTGGGATCTTAAGTCCGTTAAGACCGGTGAGACCGTCAAAACCGTGCGAGCCAAAGAGCTCTTCCGCCAGATCAACCAAGCTGCTTGGGAATGTGCCGACCCCGGTATGCAGTTCGACACCACCATCAACCGCTGGCACACCGCGCCTAACGCTGGTCGCATTAACGCCAGCAACCCTTGTAGCGAGTACATGCACCTCGATAACTCGGCCTGTAACTTGGCGAGCATCAACCTGTTGAAGTACCTCAAGGATGACTTTAGCTTCGACATCGAAGCCTTCAAGCACACTGTTGAAGTGATGTTCACCGCTCAAGAAATCTTGGTCGGCTACTCCGAGTACCCAACTGTTTCCATCGGTAAGACCGCCAAGGCCTACCGCGAACTCGGTTTGGGTTACGCCAACCTTGGCGCGCTGTTGATGGCCCAAGGTTTGCCATATGACTCCGAAGAAGGCCGCGCTCAAGCTGCTGCTATTACCGCGCTGATGACCGGTCACGCCTACGCTACCAGCGCTCGCATTGCCCGCCGGGTTGGCCCATTTGCCGGCTTCCGCAAGGACCGCGAGGCCATGCTACGTGTGCTTAAGATGCACCGCGAAGAGGTTAGCAACATCGATGCCTCATCTGTTAGCGAAGAGCTATTAAGTGCTGCGGCCAGTGCCTGGGATGACGCCGTTGAGCTTGGCAGCCTGTACGGCGTGCGTAACTCACAAGCCAGCGTTTTGGCCCCAACCGGGACAATTGGCTTAATGATGGACTGCGATACCACCGGTATCGAGCCAGACCTCGGCCTGGTTAAGGTCAAGAAGTTGGTCGGTGGTGGCACCATGCACATCGTTAACCAAACCGTGCCACGTGCACTCAAGGCACTGGGCTACGATCGAGCTCAAGTCGACGAGATTGTTGCCTACATTGATGTCGAAAAAACAATACTTGGGGCACCGCACCTCAAGAAGGAGCATGAAAATGTCTTTGCTTGCGCCATGGGTGAGAACTCCATTCACTACATGGGTCACGTCAAGATGATGGCCGCCGTGCAGCCATTCCTCTCTGGTGCCATCAGTAAAACCATTAACATGCCAGAAGAAGCCACCGTCGAAGACGTTGAGCAACTGCACATCGAATCATGGAAGATGGGCCTCAAGGCTGTGGCCATCTACCGCGACAACTGCAAGGTTGGCCAGCCATTGTCGATGGGCAAGAAGGAAGGCGCTGTCGAAGACGCCGCCAAGGCTGCTGCCGCTACCGTCGCACCAGCTGAGGTGGTCGAGAGTATGAATGATCGCATCATCGTTCGGGGCGCGGTTCGCCGTGAGCTACCGAAGATGCGCACCGCCAAGACCTTCTCCTTCAAGGTTGCGGACAGCAAGGGCTTCATGACGGTTGGCGAGTTCGAAGACGGCACCGCCGGTGAAATCTTCGTCAACGTCAGCAAACAGGGTTCTACTTTAAGAGGTATTCTGGACGCGTTTGCCATTAGTGTCAGCCACGGCTTGCAGTTTGGCGTACCGCTGAAGGACTACGTAAAGTCTTTGACCAGCATGTCCTTCGCGCCAGCTGGTATTACAGACGACCCAGACATCCGTACGGCCTCCTCAATCATCGATTACATCGCAAGACGACTGGCACTAACCTATTTGCCATTCGACGACCGCCTAGAGCTTGGATTAGCCTCAATGGACGATATGCCCGACGAGCAGACCAGCCTACTCGGTGATGTGGTCCAGGAAGCCTTTGACGAGCAGCCAGCCACGATGGTGAGTGAAGAACCTCAGATTACGATCAAAGAGGTGCGAACTGACCCCGTGGCCGCCATCAAGCAAGAAGTGAAATCACAGTCTGCCGATGACACGGCGCCGATTTGCTTCAACTGTGGCAACCAGACGCAGCGCGCGGGAAGCTGCTACGTCTGTAGCTCCTGTGGCTCCACAACGGGCTGTAGCTAACAGCTACACACCCTAGGGGAAAGAACCGGCCGCTTGGTCGGTTCTTTTTTTGTGCCCCAGCTAACAGAGTAAACGGACATAAAATGTTGTAATAAATATACACATTTAAGACAAAGTTCATAATTTTTGACCGAGCGGAAACACGAATGCTATGCTGGCTCTATGAAAGGTGGAATCACGCATGAACCAGTGACTATGTCGGCGCTACGAGAGCTGCTTACGGAGATGTTTGCAGTGCACGAGCAGCACATGTTGCAGAGCATGGAGACCATGATGGATGCCAAAATTAACCAACTGGATCACAACTTAACAGAGCTGATTAATGACTGCATGGAGCGAATCGATGAGCGGTTCAACCGTCTGGAGCGGGAAGTGGCCAAGCTGAAGAAGGGGATGCGGGTGATTAATACCCTTCAGGCGGCCTTCAAGCAGTGACTTTAGGGCTAAAAAAGAATGATAAACGAGGTGCAGCTGTGGATAACTTAAGCGGAATTTTTCACTAGTTGTTAAAAACGCAACGGTCAATGTGGCCATGACAAATATCATGAAGCTAACCTATCAGACATAAGCGTCATGGAAATGTAAGAATTACATCAGAAAAATTGGCAAAAATGACCAGAATTTTGCGATTCGGTTGCATACAATTTTGTGCCTAAAACCCCTTGTGTATCAGGGGTAGAGAGCGCATAATTTTACTTGAAGTTCGAATTAATAAAAACCTAACAGCAGAAACCACGTGGATACAAAAATTACACAACCTGGATACCGCTTTACCCCACAGACTGCTGGTTTTTCTTTACACGCGCGCGGGCGTGCACACGCGTATACGCGGGCCCGCGTAGGCATGGCTGTGATGGGTTTGCTCCTGCTGGTTAACCTGTTGCTGCCAGCCGCAGTTGCGGCTGCAACCCAAGCCTACGCCACCCAGGACAAGACGATTACCAAGGGCATGGCCGTTGCGATTGCTGCCACCCAGCCAGCTGCTGGTGCTGACGCTCCCACCAATGTTGAGAAGTCGAGCGTGGGTCATGCCAGCAAAACCTTGGGCGTGGTGGTTGATCCGGCGAAGGACGCTGTTTCGGTGAGCGCCGAGGGTGGTCAGGTCTACGTTGCTACCACTGGTAGCGCCATGGTCTACGTTACCGACCTCAACGGAACGATTCACAAGGGTGATTTACTGGCACCATCACCACTCCAGGGTGTACTGATGCGTGGCGTTGATGGCAGTCGGGGTATCCTGGGTATTGCCGTTGCTGATTTTTCATCCAAGACGGCACAGTCGGTGACGGTCAAAGACGAGGGCAGCCAGATCAAGGCCAAGGTGGGTCTGCTCCAGATCAACATGGATACCAAGTTCACCACCAACGCACCCAACGCTGGCAAGACATTGCTGCAACGGGTTGGCGAGGCGGTCGTCCACCACGAGGTCAGCACGGTTCAGGTGCTGGTGGCGTTGGTGATTTTGTGTTTACTGCTGGTGGTTGAAGGTGGAATCATCTACGGCGCCATCAGCAGTTCAATTGTTTCATTAGGGCGCAACCCGTTGGCGAAGGCCACCATCATGAAGGGTCTTGGGCAGATTACCGTTTTGGTGATTGCCATTTTGGCCGTTGGGCTTGCAGCTGTTTACCTGGTGTTGTGGATATAAGCTATGGAAGAATCAGCACCACAAAACCTACCACCGAAAGACGACATCATGACTCCTCTGGATAGTCTTGAGGGAACGACTCAGATGAACGTCACACCAACCGTTGGCACCAGCCTAGACGGTGGGAGTGTAGCAGCACCGGCCCCAAATCGTGACCCAGTTCAGATTAGCGATGGTGGCGAAACAGATGTTACCGAGGCTGCGTTGCCGGCCAATCGTTTTGCTGAGTTCTGGCACAACAAACTAATCCGTCGGGTTAGTTTGGCTTCGGGCATTTTGCTGGGCCTGATCGCGATCTTGGTGATTGGTACGTTGATCTTCCAGAAGACCCACAAGGTGAGCCTGTCGCAAGCTGAGCGGGTTGCTCAAATCAAAGACCAGTCGGTTAACCTGAAGGATACAACGGCCACAGCTGGCCCGGCTAGTCTGCGGGTTGGCGTTTCGACCTTCTTCGTCAACGGTGACGCCTCGGTGCAGGGCGTACTTCGGTTTAGCAACGGCAGTAGCTACGGTCAGTTCGATTCTAGCCAGGTTAGCGGTAGCCAAACCTACAAGCTGCCGAACTCCTCTGGTACCATCTGTTTGGATAGCGGCAACTGTTCGTTCGCCTCGGCCTCGGCCTTAGCTGCCGTCCAGAACGCGGCATCATCTGCTGGTGCTGCCGCTGGTGCTGCTCAAGCCACGGCCTTGGCCACTCAGTACATCGGTGGCAGCGGTATTACGGTATCTGGTAGCGTCATCACTAACTCCGGTGTTCTTTCAGTCAACGGCTCGGTCGGGGCAATTAACTTACAAGGGACGGCCAACCAGATTGCCATTACCAACGCCAACGGAACAATTAGTTTGGCGTTGCCGCAGGATATTGGGTTGGCCAGCACGCCAACCTTTGGTGGCCTGGTGCTGAACAGCGTTGGAACGCAAAACGGCTTTAACTTGTGTGACTCGTCTAACAACTGTAGTTATGGGATTAACTCAATCGTCCAAGGTGGTAATGGTTTTGGTACGGACGTGATCGTAGGTGCCAACGATAACTCAGGGCTGCAGCTGATTACCAATAACACCACGCGACTCAGTATCACCAATAACGGCGTCATTACCTTGGGCGGTGCCAACAGTGACCGCATCACAGCCTTAGCCCAGTTTAGCGGCGGGACACCACTGGTCTTCCAGGGTGCCACCGACGACTTCTTTACGACCTCTTTGGTTATCACCAATCCAACCTCTAACCGTAATATCATCCTGCCGAACGCCGATGGTACGGTTTGTTTGAGCTCTGGTAACTGTAGTGGTGCCGGTGGTTATGGTGATGTCTTGAACGGCGGTAATAACTTTAACAGTACGGCCAACTTGGGTACCAACGACAACTTTGGCTTGAACCTCAAAACCAACAACGTCACCCGATTTATGATTAGCAACACTGGTGCTACAACCTTACTGGGCAATGTGACGTCGTCGGCTGACGCGATTTTGGGTACCAACAGCAGTAACCGGTTGACGATTAACTCGCAGATTTCGGGTGCTACGCCGTTTGTGTTCCAGGGCGCCACTAATGATTCGTTTACCACCACCTTTACCATTACCGACCCAACCGCTAACCGCAACATTACCTTCCCAAATGCCGATGGCACGGTCTGTTTGAGTAGCGGCAACTGTACCGGTCCGGTTGGAACCGGCGACGTCCTGCAGGGTGGTAACAACTTTGGCGGCACGATGGTACTGGGCAGTAACGACAACTTTGGCTTCAACCTAAAAACCAACAATACGAATCGTCTGACAATTAGCAACACTGGTGCGGCGGCCTTTACTGGTGATTTATCGGTGGCTGGCAACAATGTGTTTGGAACCAATAGTGCGAACCGGATTACCTTTAATGGCGAAGTATTGGGCGGCGCGCCACTGGTCTTCCAGGGTGCTACCGACAATGCCTTTGCCACCTTCCTGCTGGTAGCCGACCCAACTGCCACCCGTACGATTACACTGCCAAACGCTGATGGTACCATCTGTTTGAGTAGCGGTAACTGTACAACGTCGGGCGGTTCTGGTGACGTTAACAACGGTGGCAACAACTTTAATAGCACGATGAGCTTGGGTACCAACGATAACTTTGGCCTAAATCTCAAAACTAATAACACAACTCGCTTGAGTATTAGTAACGGTGGGCAGGTGACGGTGCAAGGGAACTTTGTGGTGAACGGCGACACACTGTTGGGTGCAACCAGCGCCCAATCTGTTACCATGCAGGCCCAAAACCTATTCGCGCCAAACGACCTCAATATTGATACGTACACCCAGTACATTGATACCACCAACAACCAAGTGGGCTTTGGTACCTTGCCACTGGGCACCGCCCGCGTCGGCATTTTAGCCACCAACGGCGGCGATGGTTTGACGGTCAACAACGGCTTGAGTGCCGGTAACATCGCTAACTTCCAAGACAATGGTGTGAACGTGGTGACGATTGCCAACGAAGGTGCCACTACCTTCCGTAATGCAACCAACTCGGTGGCCGCCTTCCAGGTTCAAAATGCCGCTGGAGCAACTATTGTGAACACCGATACCACCAACCGAACACTAAATGTGAACGGTGGACCAAGCACCTACAGCTTTACAGCCAGCGGACCACTTTTGAGCCCGAAGGTTGACTATACAGTTGGAGCAAACCCATTGGGGGCCACTTATGGCGACTTTAATGGTGATGGCTTCCAAGATTTAGCGATCGTAAACTCAGGCAGCAACACAGTCTCGATTTTGATGAATAATGGCAACGGCACGTTTGCAAACAAAGTCGATTATACAACTGGCGTAGCACCGTTTGATGTTATTAGTGCCGACTTTAATGGTGATGGCAAGCCCGATATTGCGGTCGTTAACAACAGCGGTGGTGTAGGTGGCGGAAGAATGTCGGTCTTTATAAACAACGGCAACGGCACCTTTGCCGCCAAAGTCGACTACGTCACGAGTGATGGGCCATATTCAATCGTAACTGGCGACTTTAACAGCGACGGTAAAGCCGATTTGGCGGTTATGGCATCATCCAGTAACGCCGTTTCGGTCTTTATGGGTAACGGCAACGGCACCTTTGCCGCCAAGGTTGATTACTCGGCGGGTAATTCTCCATCCAGCCTAACGACCGCCGATTTTAACGGCGATGGCAAACTTGATTTGGCGCTGGCGAGTCCAGGGACCAGTAGTGTTTCGGTATTAATGAACAACGGCAACGGCACCTTTGGTGCAGCAGTGAATTACCCGGGTGGCGGGGGTGCCCAGAGTATTCACGCGGTTGACTTAAATGGTGATGGCTTCCCAGACTTGACGGTCGCTAATCTTGGGGCAAACACTATTTCGGTCTTCATGAATAACGGCAACGGCACCTTCGGTGCCAAAGTTGATTACACCTCGGCGGCCGGTCCAATCATTATAAGTAACGGGGATATCAATGGCGATGGGCACCAAGATGTGGTCGTTGCCAATGTTACCGCTGGTACGATTTCTGTCTTTATAAACAACGGCAACGGCACTTTATCTCCTAAAGTCGACTTTACCAGTGGGGGCGGGCCGCGAGGCTTGGCAATTACTGACTTCAATGGTGATGGTAAGACGGATGTAGTGGCATCTAATAATAATGGCGGCGTGACGGCTTCGGTATTCCTTGGCAACGGAACAACCACAACTATTAAGAATAGTCTTTCTGTGACCACCGCCTCGGCCTTTAATACCGCACTCTTTATTAAGGCTGCCGCCAACCAATCAGCCGACCTGCTTCGGGTAGCTGATAGTAACGGGAATAACGCCATTTTAAGTCTGGGGGGTACCGGCTCATTATTTGTTAAGAATACAACCGACAGCACCACGGCGTTGCAACTGCAAAACGTTGCTGGAACCAATGTTCTAACTGCCGACACGACTAACAGTCGGGTAGGGGTGAATCTTGGCACCTTTGTGACCCCAAGCAACACCCTTACCGTGAACGGCATCACCACGGCTGACAGTCTGGCTCAGGTGGCAATTGGCACCGGCTCAGTCACGAATAAAGGATTGGTGATTCAGGGTGTAGCTAGCCAATCGGCCGACCTATTCCAAACCCAAACTAGTACTGGAGCGGTTACCGCCAGCATTGGCGCCACGGGCGCGGCATTATTTAAGAATAGTGCCAACAGTACCACGGCCTTCCAGGTGCAAAATGCCGCCGGCTCTAACATTATGAACATTGATTCAACCAATCGAACGTTACAAGTTAACGGGGGGCCAAGTACCTACACGTTAACTAGTCCTGGGGCATTGTTGGCGGCGAAAGTTGACTACACGACCTCTGGTGGAGCCGGCGGCCGTGGGGCGGCAACTGGTGACTTTAATGGTGATACCTGGCCAGACCTGGTGTACGTCAACAAGTCGGCTGGAACAATTTCTGTCTTAATGAACAACGGCAACGGCACTTTTGCGGCGCCCGTAAACTACACGGCTGGTACGGCCGCCAACTACGCCACCGTGGCCGATTTCAACGGTGACGGCAAACCCGACATTGCGGTGAGTAATAACGGGGTGGCGACAGTCTCAGTATTTATTAACAACGGTGATGGCACCTTTGCCGCCCAAGCAACCTACGCCATCGGGGCTGGTGCACAAGGTATTACTTCGGCCGATTTCAACGGTGACGGCAAACCCGACATTGCGGTTAATAACCAAACCGATGGTACGGTCTCGGTTCTTATTAATAACGGCAACGGCACCTTTGCTACCCAAGTAACGTACGCAGCAACAAGTGGTCCACGTATGATTACAGCGGCCGACTTTAACAATGACGGCAAACCCGACCTAGCTGTAGCAGTGAATGGTGGCAATAAGCTTGGTATATTCTTGAACAATGGTAATGGCACCTTTGCGGCTATGGCATCATACACTAGTGGTACTGGACCGTTTGGTGTAACGGCTGGCGACTATAACGGTGACGGTTTTAACGATGTTGCAGTAGGGAATACCATCGGCACTATTTCGGTGTTTATGAACAACGGCAACGGCACTTTTGCTCCAAAGGTTGACTATGCGGCGGCCACAACTGCTCCTGACGGTATGGGATCAGCCGATCTGACCGGAGACGGCAAGGCGGATATTATAGTAGCTAATGCTGCGGCTGGTAGTTCGGTTGTGTCGGTCTATGCCAATAATGGCAATGGCACCTTCGCTGCTCGCCAAGATGTAACAGCCGGCAACCAACCATTCAGCGTAGCCATTGCCGACTACAATAAAGACGGTAAGTTGGACGTGGCCACGGGCAATAACTCAACGCCAGGTATTTCGGTCTACATGGGCACAGGTAGTTCGAGTACAGTTAAAAATAGCTTGTCTGTTACGTCGGCCGGCACCACCGACACGAGTTTGTATATTAAGGCGGTTAGCAGCCAAACTGGTGATTTGATCCGTGTAGCTGATAGCTCGGGTAACAACCCGATTTTGAGTTTATCAGCCACCGGTTCATTCTTATTACATAACTCAACCGATAGTACTACAGCCTTCTTATTACAGAACGTTGCCGGTGGCTACACGGCAGTGGCTGACACGGTTAATAATCGCTTTGGCATTAACACTGGTAGTATCGTTGCGAGCAACACGTTGACGGTGAACTCGGCAACCACGGCCGACAGCTTGGCTCAAGTTATGATTGGTACCAACGCTACTACCAATAAAGGTTTGGTCTTGCAAGGTGTGGCCAGCCAGACGGCTAACTTGTTTGAAGCCCAGGATAGCACCGGAACCGTGGTGGCTAGCATTGGCGCCACCGGTACGGCTACATTGGCAGCCACGGCCGCATCATCGAACCTTGGTACGCTCACTTTGAATTCGCCGGGCTTGCCGGATAACTTTAGTCTTGGCGCATCAGTGTCAGTGAACGGCTACGTTTACGCGATTGGTGGCTCGAATGGGGCGGCCAAGAATAGCGTGTACTATGGCAAACTGAACCCTGACGGCACAGTTAGCGCCTGGACCACTTCGGGGAACACCTTGCCGGTGGCACTCTTCCAGCTGAATGCGGTTGCAACCAACGGCTATATATATGCAGTCGGCGGCACCACGGGTGGTGGTTCGACAGTAGCCACTGTTTACTACAGCAAGGTGAATAGTGATGGATCGATTGGTGCCTGGACAGCCACGACCAGCTTGCCAGCAGTTAGAAGTAGCGTGTCAATTGCGACGGCTAACGGTTATGTATACGTGGTTGGTGGTACTAACGGAACGAGCCCACAAAACACCGTTTATTACGCCCAAACCCAAAGCGACGGTACACTAGGTGCCTGGACCACTTCGGGCAATACGTTGCCGGCTATACGATCATCCACCGGTTACGGTGTCGCCAACGGCTTTATGTATGTGATTGGTGGTACCAATGGTACGACGGCTCAGAATACGGTTTACTATGCGGCGCTCAACAGCGATGGAACGGTTGGTGCCTGGACAACCTCTGGCAGTACGCTACCTGGTATTCGCAGTGGTACCACGGCGGTAATCGCCAATAACAATGTCTTTGTATTCGGTGGCTTAAATGCTGGAGTGCCACAAGCCAGCATCTATACCACTACCTTGAATGCCAACGGTACGGTTAACGCCTGGACGACAGCCACGGCGACGGTACCACTATCGATGTACCAAACTACCGCTGTTGCCGCCAACGGCTACGCCTATCTGTTTGGTGGCTATGATGGTACGACGCTGTACGGCCGCATGTACTATGCCCGTTTGCCTGGGTTGAGCACCGGTGCGGTGGTTAACAGCACCTCAACTAGCATCTATGGTAGTTTACAGATTCAAAACGCCGATGGCACCAGCTTGCTGTTCGCTAACAATATCGCCAACACTATTACGGTTGGCGCGCCTTCGGAAAATCCAACCCTGTTTGTGCTGGGAACCAAGACATCGGCCGGCGACCCAGCTGGCACTAATGGTGCCATGTACTACAACACCAACACCAACAAGTTCCGCTGCTACGAAAACAATGCCTGGATTAACTGTTCGGCAGCCGGCGGGGCGGGAACTGGTGATATTACACACACTGGGAACGCCTTTGGTTCGGCCATCACAATCGGGTCAATAGACAACCAAACATTAAGTCTTATTACCAACAACGTAGCCCGGGCCACCTTTGATACCTCCGGCAATCTATACCTCGGTAATGGCGTCACAGCTGCTTCACCAAGCAACTTCTCGATTCTTGGGACTGGTAGTAGCACGGCTGGGACGACCGGTGGCGCAATTACGATTCGAGCCGGTGCCGGTGCTTCAACAGGTGTTGGTAGTAACGGTGGTATCTTCAACTTCTACGGTGGTGACGCCGGCGGTAGTGGTAATAATAACGGTGGCGGCTTTACGCTGAATGGTGGGCAGGGAATTAACGCCGGTAACGGTGGTGGCGTGTCTATTCAGGGTGGTGGTGCCGACACTGGCTTGGGTGGAAATGTCACAATTGACGGTGGTACATCGCTAAATTCCACTAACGGTACAGTCTCGATTGGCACTAATGCTACTTCTGCTTTGAGTTTAGGTAAGAATGGCATAAACACCACCCTAAATGGTAGTTCAGTCGTTATTGGTAACCTGATTGGCTCAACATCGGTGACCCTGCAGGCTGGCACCGGTAATGTCCAAATTGGTAATGCTACGGCTGACGGCACTGGTACGCTGCTAGTTTTGGATACTAAAAACACGGCTGGTGATCCAACCGGAGCAGCTGGTGGCATGTACTACAATAGTTCCATTGGTAAGTTCCGCTGTTACGAAAATGGCGCCTGGGCTAACTGTATCGGCGCGGCTGGGGCAGGCAGTGGCGACATTGTTCATACTGGTAACAACTTTGGCGCGCCAATCATTATCGGTAGCTTAGATGCCCAAACATTAAGTTTGTACACCAACAACGTGGCCCGAGCCACCTTTGATACTTCGGGTAATATCTATCTTGGAAACGGTGTTACTAACGCGGCGCCAGCTGCTTCTGCCATTATTGGAACCGGTAGCTCGGCAGCCACCGTAGCCGGTTCGGCCATCAGTATCACTGGTGGTGCAGGGAACACGAGCGGTGCTGGTGGGGCTGTGACGATTACAGGAGGTACGCCGGGTACCACCGGTAATGGCGGCGCTCTGACGCTCAAATCTGGTGCTGGTGGCGCAACATCTGGAACCAGCGGTGCGGTGGTCTTGCAAAGTGGAAACGTTTCGCTTGGAGCCTCTGGTTCGGTAACTGTCGATAATGGTTCATCGGCCAGCGGTTCACCGGTCTTTAGCCTGGGTGGCACTAATGCCCGAACCATTAGCTTGGGTAACACTACCGCTGCCACTACAACTTCAATTCAGGGCGGTACTGGTGCATCAGCAATCGGTATCCAGGCCGGTGCCGGCGGTATCATTAGTATCGGCACCACGGCTAATAACTCTATCGCCATTGGCAGCACGGCTACCACGATTGCCGGTACCATCGCCATCGGTAGCAGCGCCCAAACCGGTACTATCACGCTTGGTCAGTCCACTTCGGCCAGCGGTCAAACACTGAACATCCAAAATGGTGCCACTACTGGCACCACAGCGGTTAATATTCTATCTGGTGCCGGCTCGGCCGGTACCGCTAGCCTGCTCATGGGTAACAACGCCCGGGTTACCCAAATTGACCTTGGTAACGTTGCTGCAGCAGCAGCTCGTACCATTAACATTGGTACTGGCTCTAACACAGTTGGAATTGATACCATTAACATTGGTACTGGTGCCACCAGTGTGTTAACTGGTAAGACCATTAACATCGGTACCGGTACCCCAACTGGTTCGGGTACTAACAGCATCACCATGGGGACCTTAACCGGCGCCAGTACGACCTCCATCCAGGGTGGAACTGGTTTGGGTGCGATACAGATCCAGTCCAATGGTGGCTTAATCTCAATTGGCACCAGCTCTACCAGCCCGGTCTTTATTGGGGGTACTGCTGGTAACAATCAAGTAAAGATTACCGGTGGGACCAGTGGCGTCACCATTGGTGACGGCGGCGTCGCTAACACCTTGCAGTTTGGTAACACTACTGGAGCAGTTACCCAAACAATTAACGTTGGTACTAATGCGACGGCGAGTTCACAGACCAACGTAACAATCGGTTCGGTAATTGGTGCTAGCACAACAACCTTGCAATCCGGTACAGCCGGAGTGACTGTTAGTACCGGCGCTGCGAACTCGACTACCGCTTTGCAAGTTAAGCGGGCCGACACAACGACAGCCTTGGTGGTTGATACGTCTAGCAACAAAGTAAACATTGGTACCGGTAGCGTTCCTGGTATTCCAGGTGCATTCACTCTTGGTGCAACCAGTAGTCCGACTGGACAAGGCGGCCACGCTATGGCCAGCGCCAACATGGCCGGTGGCAAATTTGTATACTTATTACCTGGCAATAGCAACACCGTCTACTATGCCGTCCAAAATGCTGATGGCAGCTTGGGGGCCTGGACGGCCGGTCCAACACTTCCAGCTACTTTGTTTGGTACTATGATGACGATCGATGCTACGAATAACTACATTTACGTTATCGGTGGTTATACGAGCAGCGTTAGTGGTACAGCCGCCGCTAACAAGGTCTACTATAGTGCTCTGAACACCTCGACTGGTGCACCGGGCGCTTGGTCAACCAGTGCCAATAACCTGAGCACGGCCGTTGGTCTGGGTGCAGCATTTGTAAGTAATGGCAAATTGACCGTTCTTGGTGGCGCTACTCAAGTTGGCGGCTATGGTTGCTCCTTCCAGACCTGCTTATTACCTCTTAGTGGAACCGAAATTGCTAACACCCAAACGAGTACGCTCACAGCTGGCGCGCCCGGCGCCTTTGCCGGTAGCACCGCCTTGCCACAGGCTTTGGCTAACTTTGGCTTTACTACCAATGGATTCACCACTTATGTTTTTGGTGGGCTCGACTCGACCAACACTAGCGCCACGGTTTTCTATACCAACTTTTTATCGGGCGGTGCACTTGGCAGCTGGACAACGCAACCTATTGGCGAGAACAACGGTGGATTTGGTCAGACTGCTGCGTATAGCTCAACAACTGGATATATATATGACCTCGGTGGAGCAAAATATTATAATGGCTCAAGCTGGCTATCCTTGCCATCCACACTGCTTCCATTTGGAGCAGCTGATATACCAACGATAGTTGGCTCTTACATGTATCAGATGATTGGAACTAGCTCTGGTCTGGGCACCAGCTACAACTATACTCTTATACCACCTGCCACTGGTACAAGCCTGAATGTTAGTGGTAATCAAAATAACTACGGCTTTTTTGTCCAACAATCATCCTTGAATGCAACGGCCGCCTTCCAAGTTCAAAATGCAGGCGGTACCGGAATCCTAACAGTCGATACAACCAATGGCGCGGTAAAGATTAACTCTACAGGTACCGTTGGTACGGTTGAGAAGTTCCGGGTCAACACCCCAACCACCGTTGATAACTTGGCGAATACTATCCTTTCGGCCAACGCTGCTACTTCAAAGGCTTTGGTGGTTCAGGGTGCTGCCAGCCAGACTGCTAACCTCCTTGAGTTGCAGACCTCAACTGGTAGTAAAGTCGCCAGCTTTAACAGCAACGGTGTCCTCGACCTGAGTGCCGCCAGTGGTGCCGCTCCAGCCGGCACGGGCATTACCTTGGGCGATAAGATTTCGCTCGGTAGCGCCGGTTCGTACACCAACTCATATGGTCTTGGCCTCCAAAACAACGCCTTGGTTCTGTACGCGGGCAACAGTGCTTCGGCCACCATCTCGATGCGCGCCGCAGCCAACGGTGGCCAGTACTCTAACGGCGGCGACAGCTTCACCTTCAACCCAACCACTGGTGCCCAAGTTAATAACATTCAATCGGCCAGCGCCGTTGGCTTAACGGTTAAAGGCGCTGTTAGTCAGACCGCTAGCTTGCAAGAGTGGCAGGACTCCACTGGCGTGGCCTTAGCTGGGGTTAGTGCCGCCGGTACGCTAACCTTTAATAACCTCGGGGCCACCACCTCAGCAGTCGACATTACGACGGGTGGGGTAGGGACTGCTTCAATCCTACTTGGAGCAAATGCTGGCTATATTCAAAAATGGCTTGGTAGTGGCAATGACAACGTCTTGGTAACGGTTGCTCCAAATGCTACAGTCGGGACGCCAACCCAAAGTGGTGGTTTGATCTTGCTCGGCACCAGCTACTGGAACGGCTCGGCGGCAGTTAGTGAAAATTTGCAATTACAGTCACAGCGTAATAGTACCAATGCTGGTGATTACTTCCTGCAAGTGAGAGGCGGTATTAAAATCGATAACCAATACAGTGGTGCAGTTGCTACCGTTGTCCGTGGCGCCAGTGGTCAGGTTGCGCACCTACAAGACTGGCAAGATTACGCAGGCATTGTCCTGGCTTCCATCGATGCTAGCGGCAACATGACGCTGAACGGCTCGCTGAATATTGCCACAGGCACACTCAAGGTCGCCGGTGTTGATCGCATCGATAACAGCGGTAACCTGGTTAATGTGACCTTTAACGGTAATACCATCGGGGTTGGTTACGGTGGTACTGGTAGTACTACCTTCACGGCCAATGGCCTATTGTTTGGCAATGGATCTGGCGCCATTCAGGCGACCGCCGCCGGTAACAGTGGCCAGTGTTTAATTGCCACCACTGGTAGCGCGCCAACCTGGGGTTCATGCGCACCAGCCTCCGCCGGCAACGTTAACCAGGGCGGCAATAACTTTGGGGCGGCCGTAACACTGGGTGCAACCGACAACTTTGGTATTAATCTGTTGGCCAACAACACGGCTGTGGCTCGCTTCTCGGCTAGTGGTCAGGCAGTCTTCCAAAACGGTGCCGACTCGGTAACTGCTCTGCAGGTCCAGAACGCTGGCGGCACTAGCCTATTCACCATCGACAGCACTAACTCGCGCGTCTACGTTGGTAACCCAACCGCTGATGGCACCGGTACGCTGCTGGTTCTGGATACCAAGAACACCGGTGGTGATCCAACCGGCGTCAACGGTGGCATGTACTACAACAGCAATCTCGGTAAGTTCCGCTGTTACGAAAATGGTAACTGGAAAGACTGTATCTACAATGTCCGAACTGCTTCCAAGACGGCCGACCAAACCTTTAGCGCCACCAGCTACGCCGACGTCAGTGATCTGTCATTCAGCGTTCTAGCCAACAAGGTTTACAAGCTCAACTGTACGCTGCTGGTCTCGGTTCCAAGTGGTACCAACGGTGGTAACTTGTCCACCAACGGCCCAGCCAGCCCAAGCCAACTGACTGCCACCTTTGCCAAGTCGCTCGACCAGTCCAGCGGTGACAACTACGCCACCAGCAGTAGCTACGACGACGCCAGTGCCGCCACCACCTTTAAGGTCAACACCGTTTCGACCGGTTCCAACCGCTTCATTGTCAGCTACAACGCCATCTTGGTGAACGGCGTCAACAACGGCACCTGGAGCTTGCGCTCTAAGGCCTTCGATGGCAGCAGCTCGATTACCATGTATGCCAATAGTTCATGTGACCTAAGGCCGTTATAAGGATGATGTCATGAGAAACAGATTGAAATTAACCATAAGAAGTAAGATACTGTAAGGGTCAGGGTTCACCATGGACAAACACAAACAATTCACCGAAACAATCCATCCCGTAGGCACGGTGCTTGAGCCCGCCTCATCTGACAACACGCCCGTACTGCACGAAGCGCCGCCACTAGAATCGTCCAGCCAGGCGGGGGACACCGCACCAGTTGAAGCCAACACGAGCGGTACAGGTCGTATCCAAGCAATCCTCTCGAACCGATACGCCCTGGGTGGCATAGTTGGCTTTGGCTTGCTCTTGCTGGTGGGCGGCAGCATCTTTGTGGGCCAGCATTATATGAAGAAAGGGCCGCAAGTTGTTACAGACAGCACGAAGCTCGATCAAAAAACATTGCTGATTGACTCCGATAAACACAGCGTTGGTGTTGTCACCACCACAGGGCCGGACGGCTTAGAGGTCCAGGCTACTGTTTCGGCCACGCCACAAGACTCGGCCAATATTAGGATGGGGCTCATCAAGGGCACCGATCCGAGTATTTTGTTTGAAGATAGTCAAAAGAATAGCTGGCAGGTTTTGGCGGCCAGCGGTTCATTCCAAATTATTCAAGGCACCCAAGCACGAGCTAAACTCGATGACAAAGCCCTGTCGCTGACCAACGCCCTGAACGTTGGCAGTGATGCCACAGTCACCGGAACAACTTCGCTGAACGGCAGCACTAACATCGGTAAAGACGGCAGCTCCTTGCTGACCATCCAGGGCACCAAAGTGGCGATTCCGAATAATCTCAACTTTGCCAACAACACGTTTGTGATTGAGGGCAGCAAGGGTAACGTGGCGGTTGGCGCGGCCTCTGCCAGTGGCTACAAACTACTCGTTGCCGGTAGCATTAAGTCCAACTCCAATATCTACGCCGACGGCCAGGTACTGGCCGGAGCGGGAAGTGCCAAGAACCCGAGTTTTGCCTTTAATAACAATACCAACACCGGTATTTATGAGGTTGCCCTGAATGTGGTGGGCGTATCAGCGGCCGGCTCTCAGGTTCTGCAGGTTCAGCCCGGTGTGGTCTTCACTGTTAATGGTGCCAACATCGAAGCTGATGGCTACTTGCGCGCTGGTCGAGGTGGTTCAAATCCCTTCTTCCAGATCATGCGTTATACTGGGACACTCGATGGCTCGGGTAGTGCGACGGTGGCGACCGGCCTTGGCACTGGCAACACCCGAGTCCTCTCGGTCCAAGCTTTTTACAGAGGGAATGGTAACGAGGCACTGCCACTTAATATCGACGCCGTTAACGGTAGTAGCGTGGTAATTTCGGGCGGAATCCCCGGACGACAATACCGTACAGCAGTTATTTATAGCTCCGACGCCGCCGGCTGGTAGTTCAGTCGTACCTTCTTGCAACGGCTTCGGCCTGGCGGCCTGCAGATGCAGATAAGAAGTCATAAGCCTACAGATTTCTTTAAAAAAGTGGTAGCATAAGGGGAATGAAAGCAGTTATTTTATATCACCCCAATTCTGAGCATGCCCGGATTGTCGAGGAGTACGTCCACAACTTTTCGCTCGGCAACAGCCACAAGATTGATCTCATGAGTTTGGAGACGCGCGAAGGCGCAGCCGAGGCAACATTGTACGACATTGTAAGTTACCCAGCTTTGATGATAATAGACGAGTCTGGCCGTTTACAAAAAGTTTGGCAGGGCTCGACCATGCCGCTCATGAACGAAGTCGCCGGCTATCTTGTCGCTTAAGCCGTTCTAAGCTATACTAACCCCTGTAGCAATACACCCACAATTTGGTAAATCCCTTGGAGCGGCCATCAACCGCAATCTCTTATACAGAGAAGGGAGTGGAAAGAACGGCAAGCCTGCCAACTAGACTCCACCGGCAAATGCCCGTCACAGCAATAATTAAGCGCTAAAAGAATCATTTCTTTTGGAAATCAGATGGAACCATCCGCACGCATACAGCAACGCGGATTCTGATAACCGGAAAGAAATGATTTTTTCTTTATAAACCCAGAAGGAGACAAGATGAAGTTCAAACAAGGCAGTCGCCGCAAAGCCCTCGAATACGAAAAGGACTTGGTGCAGTATTGGAAACAAAATCAGACTTTTGAAAAGTCGGTGAACAACCGGCCTAAGTCCAATGCATACATTTTTTATGACGGCCCACCATTTATCACTGGCGTGCCACATCATGGGAATTTGCTGTGCACGATTATCAAAGACGCCGTGCCACGCTACTGGACCATGAAAGGCAAGCACGTCGAACGAACCTGGGGTTGGGACTGCCACGGACTGCCGGCCGAAGTCTTTACCGAAAAGAAGCTGGGTATTCACGACCGCCGCGACATCGGCACCAAGATTAGCCTCGAAGAATACATTACCACCTGCCGCGACAACATGGTGCAGACCGGTGACCTCTGGGAAAACACCATCGACCGGATTGGTCGCTGGGTCGACTTTAAGGGCTCCTACAAAACCATGGACAAAGACTACATGGAATCAGTCTGGTGGGCCTTTAAGCAACTCTACGAAAAAGGCAAGATCTACGAAGGTGAGCGGGTGCTGATGTACTGTACCCGCGACGCCACGCCGATTAGTAAGGCTGAAGTCGCCATGGACAATAGCTATCAAGACGTCACCGATCCATCGGTCTACGTCAAGTTCAAGTTAGCTGACCGTGATGCCTACTTGCTCGCTTGGACGACCACGCCGTGGACATTGCCGTCCAACAGCGCGATTGCCGTCAATAAGGACCTCGAATATGCCGAAGTTGAGCTAGAAGGGGAGCATTTCATCCTGGCCAAGGACTTGCTCGACAAGGCTCTGACGGACGAAAAACATCAGGTATTGAACTATAAAGTTGTTCAAACTTTCAAGGGCGAACAATTAATTGGGCAGGCCTATCTACCCCTGTTTAAAGAGCATAAAGAGCTGGCCAAGCAGGGTGCCTTTAAGGTCTATCACGCCGACTTTGTCCATGCCGAAGACGGCACCGGCATCGCCCACGAATCGCCAGCCTATGGCGAGGAAGACTATCTTTTGAGCAAACAAGCGCGGTTCCCGATGATTCTGAATACTGACGACAGCGGCTTATATACGGAAGGCGAATGGAAGGGCCAACTGGTCTGGGATGCGAACAAGACAATTGCCAAAACCTTGCACGAGCGCGGGGATGTTTGGAAGATCGACTACATCACCCACAGCTATCCGCACTGCCACCGTTGTGGCACCAAGCTGATGTACCGCGCTCACCCCAGCTGGTTCATGGACATTGATGGTCAGCGTACCGAAATGCTCGAACAAAACGGCGACGTCAACTGGTTCCCAAGCCACATCAAAGACGGTCGCTTCGCCAAAACCGTCCAGTCGGCACCAGACTGGAACCTCAGCCGCGACCGCTTCTGGGCCACCGCCATGCCAGTTTGGAAGGGCACCGACAAAGACGGCAAAGAACACATCAAAGTTGTTGGCAGCTACGCCGAGTTAAAAGAGTTATCCGGCGTCGAACTTGACGACTACCACCGCCCGTGGGTCGACGACATCACCTTTAAAATCGACGGTGTGGTTTACCAGCGCATCGATAAGGTCTTGGACTGCTGGTTCGAAAGCGGCTCTATGCCATTTGCCCAGTTCCACTATCCGTTCGAGAACGTCCAAAAGTTCGAAGAAAATTTCCCGGGCGACTTCGTGGTCGAGTACGTCGGCCAGGTGCGCGCTTGGTTCTACTATATGCACGCCGTCAGCGTGGGCTTGTTTGGCAAAAGTGCCTTCAAGAACGTGGTCGTGACCGGCTCGGTTATGGGCACCGACGGCAAGAAGCTGAGCAAGTCGCTCGGCAACTACACTGACCCGAACGAGGTCATGGACCAATACAGCTCCGATGCCCTGCGTTTTGTGCTGCTCAGCGCGCCACTATTAAACGGCGAAGACTTCACCCTCAAAGATAAAGAAGTGGCTGACGTAAACCGCAAGTTGGCCATGATCTGGAACATGTACGACTTCTTTACATTGTATGCCGACGTTGACGGCTGGGCCTGGGACGGCTCCTTGTCCGACCCAACCGAAGACCTGGAAAATCCGTTGGATCAATGGATTGTCTCGCGTGTGCACCAGCTATCGACCGTGGTTGACGAACACATGCAGAAGTACGACATTCCAAACGCCATGAAACCATTGCTAGAATTCGTCGACGACGCCAGCAACTGGTACGTCCGCCGCAGTCGCAAACGCTTCTGGAAGAGCGACAACGACGGCGACAAGCAAGCTGCCTACCGCACCCTGCATTACGTCCTGGTGCAAACTTCTATGATTTTCGCGCCGTTCACACCGTTCCTATCCGAAGAACTGTATCGCTCGCTGACTGGCGGTGAATCGGTCCACCTGCTCGACTGGCCAGAGGCCGGTCACATCAATGAGCTACTGGTTCGCAACATGCGCTTGCTGCGCCATCTAATTACCATCGGTTTGAGCCTGCGTGCCGAGGCCGCTATTAAAGTGCGCCAGCCGTTGGCCAGCGTCACCTTGCAGGAAGGTTATCGCTCCTACTTAACCGACGACATGCTCGAGATTCTTAAAGAAGAATTAAATGTTAAGAAAGTGAAATTTGATGACAGTAAGTTCGATGCCGAAAAATCCTTTTTGGAAAACCTGGAAGCCGGCAACTTTAGTCAGCTGCATCGCCTCGAACTAGATACGGCCTTAACTCCAGCGCTGCGCCAAGAAGGCTTGATGCGCGAAGTCGTGCGCCAGGTCCAAAACGCTCGCAAGCAAGCTGACTTGCAGGTGGACGACCGAATCGAACTGAGTTTGGAAACCGCCGACGCTGACTTGGCTGCGGCAATCACCAAACACGCCGACGAAATTGTGGCCGAGACGCTGGCTGTTAAATTAGTGAAACACGAACTTAAGCACGTCACGACCGCCAAGGTCGAAAGCGCTGTGCTGACGATTTCGCTACAAAAGTCTGCCTAGACCTGTTTGCTGACCGGCGGTTTCGTGACATTACTTTTTGCTTGCTATGGTTTTTGGAGCACGAGTTAACGAGTATTTAATGATTCAGATTAACTTATTTAAGAAAGGTGAGCTAGGATTATTAACATTTTTAATCTGAATTCTTACCTTTTGGTTAAACGGTGCTCCAAAAACCATAGCAGCACTGGAGGAGCGGCGAACTAGCCGGCTTTAAACCGTCGGTCAAGGTGTTGACGGCGTGGGTCTAATCTGTTAATATCCTTTGGTACCTATGAAAAAAGCTGTCATTACAACTGGTGGACATCAATTCCTCGTAACCGAAGGCGAAACGCTGGAAGTCGAGCTGATGCATGCCGACAAAAAGTCGGTCAGTTTTGACGCACTCCTGGTTATTGATGGCGACAAGACCACTGTTGGTACGCCAACCGTGAAGGACGTTAAAGTCACCGCCGAAGTCCTTGCTGATGATGTTGCGGGCACCAAAGTCACCGCCATCCGTTACAAGCCAAAGAAACGTGTGCACAAGGTGCATGGCCATCGCCAGCATCACACGCAAATCAAAATCACTAAGATTTCATAAAAGGCCTCGAGAAGAGGCCTTTTTAAATGGCCAACAATTTGCTAAGCTTATGTTTAGATGTCAGAGGTAATCGCGATACTAAACCAAAAGGGGGGCGTGGGCAAAACAACCACGGCTATTAATTTGGCTGCCTACCTGCAGAAAATGGGGAAGTCGGTGTTGCTGGTTGACCTCGATCCGCAAGGCAACGCCACCAGCGGCCTCGGTCTCGACAAGCATAGCCAAGAGGGCGGCACCTACGAATTACTACTTGGGCAGATTGACCTTGGCCAAGCGGTCAAGCCGGTTCAGAATGGCGGCTTTTACATTGTGCCGACTAACGCCAATCTTGCCGCCGTTGAGGTGGAGCTGGTTAGTAAGCCGAACCGCGAGCAAGCCCTCAAGGACGCGCTCAAGCAGGCCACGTACGACTACATCCTAATTGATTGTCCGCCGGCGCTCAGCCTGCTCACTATCAACGCGCTGACGGCCGCGCACTACATGATTATTCCAGTCCAAGCCGAATACTATGCGCTCGAAGGACTTGGGCAGCTGTTGCAAGTCTTCCAACAGGTAAAGTCTAACCTCAACCCGGGCCTCGAAATTATGGGTGTGGTGGTGACCATGTTCGACAGCCGCACCAGCCTTTCGGAGCAGGTGTTAACAGAGGTCAAGAAGCATTTTAACGACAAGTTATTTACCACCATCATCCCGCGCAATGTTCGGCTGGCGGAGGCACCGAGTTACGGTCAGCCGATTCTGCAACATGATAAATGGTCTAAGGGCGCTCGCGCCTATAAACAGCTTGCCAAGGAGGTAGTAGACTATGGCCAAAAGTAAAGCCGGCCTCGGCCGCGGTTTTGAAACCCTGATTCCAACCAACTTTGACAATTCTTTGTTGCTCGACGAGCAAGACCGGATACAAAAGTTGCTCATCACTGACATTAAGCCGGGCAAACAACAGCCGCGAACCGAGTTTGACGAGACCTTGCTCAAAGAGCTAGCCAGTTCAATCAAGCAACACGGTATCTTGCAGCCACTGATTGTCCGCAACGAAAGTGGCACCTATTACATCGTGGCTGGCGAACGCCGCTGGCGAGCCGCCCAACTAGCGGGCCTTAAGCATGTGCCAGCGATTGTGCGCAGCCTTGAAGAGCTCGAAGAGTTGGAGATGGCCTTGGTCGAAAACGTCCAACGCGAAGATCTGTCACCACTCGATCAGGCGATGTCGATCCACCGGTTACTCCACCAGTTTAATTTGTCGCAAGAGGCAGTCGCTAACCGGCTGGGTAAAGCTGTGCCAACCGTTGGTAACATCGTGCGTTTGCTAAACCTGCCGCCCAAGGCCCAGGAAGCTTTGCGGGATGGCTTGATTACCGAGGGTCACGCTCGCGCCGTCTTAGCCCTTAAGGATAAGCCCGAAAAACAGACCGAACTACTCGAGCTGATTATTAAGAACAAGTGGACGGTGCGCCAGGCCGAACAATTTGTGGTGGCGACTCGTAAGGGCGCCCAAACCGAAGTCGCTCACAAACAGTTGGCTACCACCACGCCAGCGACCGAAAAACTCGGCAAGAAGCTCGGCACGCCCGTCACGATTCGACGAACCGCAAAGGGCGGGAAGCTCGAAATTGCTTTCAAGACCAACAAAGAACTAGACGATCTAATCAAAACCCTGAATAAGTAGCTTTAGAAACGTTCGGCTTTGTTGAACGGATAGACGCGGAGGCCCAGACGGCCAACGATATTGCCGGCCGGAACGGTGCCAAAGTAGCGTGAATCGAGTGAATTGCTGCGGTTATCGCCACAGACGAAGACTTCGCCAGGAGGCACCGTCAGGTCAACGTCGCCAATTGTTTCGGTGATAACTTTGCCGTAGTCCATGGTTTTGTCCGGAGAGAAGCCCTCGGGGTGTTCTTGGTTGTAGACGGTCAGCTGGCCATCTTTGACGACGACGCGCTCACCCGGCAAGGCAATGACGCGCTTGATCAGCTGCTTTTCGGCTTCGCCGAGGCCAGAGCTATCGGGGTGATTGAAGATGATAATTTCGCCCCGTGGTGGAATGTAGGCATGATGCGTAATGCGGGCGATGGTGCGAGGAACTTTGACTACAATCAGACGGTCGCGGTTTTGCAGGGTAGTCTGCATGCTGGGACCGTCAACTTCGTAGGACTGGAACACAAAAGCCGTTAAGAGCAGGGCAATTGCGGGAGCTAAGGCCAAGAGGATAATCGTTGAGATAACCCCTTTAATGCCTTCCTTTTCGGCGACTCGTGGTTCTGGAGGCTCAACCGGCTCGACCGGACTGACTGGCGCTGGCTGGACAGGGTGACCAGGGGTTGGCGTCGGCTGCACGGGGTTAGGAGTTATGTCATCATTCATTACAGGTTTTCACTATACGCTAAAAGAACCAAAAGGCATATGTTTACGGCGGCCGACTAAACCGCTATACTGAGACCCACCCGTATGGATAATTTTAGACGACCCCCGCGTACAAAACGAGGCTTCGCCGTAGACGGCATTCTTAAATCTCCCAAAACTCCTGCTTCTGGGGTTGGTGACTTCAAACGGCGACCAATCACCACCACCTCTACCAAGCAAACAGTTGGGAACTTTAAGCAGACAGAAGGCTTCAAAGCCACTGTCCAGCCCTCGGTGCCTGTTTCGGTATCCCGCAAAACCCCTAAAGTAGCCAGCGAACCGCCGGTTAAAAAGAAGCGTGGACTCTTCCATCGACGCAAAAAAGACAAACTCCATAAGCCCGTCCATCGCTGGCGGACCCTTGTTAAGCGAACGGCTATTATTTTATTTGTCCTGATGTTTGTTGGGGGCGGTTTGGTAGGCGCCAAGGCCTACATGAAGTCCCGCAAGGTCCTTAAGGGAGGTGGTTCAGCCCCATCTTTGCAGGCCAATGTTGCCCCAGCCTTGCTCAAAGGCGAAGGCGACGGCCGTATTAATATTCTGCTACTTGGACGAGGTGGTGCCGGCCACGATGGACCTGATTTAACAGATACGATTATTGTGGCTAGTGTCGACCCGGTTCACCACGAAGCCGCTCTGATGAGCATCCCGCGCGACCTTTGGATCAAACCGACCGGTGGCTATAGTTACACCAAGATTAACTCCATATATGCGAATGCTAAATATGCCGTCCAGAATGGTAAAAAGATTCCGAACCAACAGCAGGCCGCCGATCAGGCAGGTGAGGACGCTATCGAAAAGACCATCGAAGATACATTCGGTATCCCGATTCACTATCACGTCATTGTCGACTTCGAGGCCTTCCGCAAAGCCATCGACACGGTTGGCGGCGTTGATATTAATGTCAAAACAGCCTTAGTTGATCCAACTGTTGCTTGGGAAAATAACTGGAAGGCCACCATCGCGCCAGTTGGCCAAAACCATATGAACGGCAAAACAGCCTTGCTCTATGCTCGTTCTCGTCATGGTAGTGCCCGTGGTGACTTTGACCGGAGTGAACGCCAACGCGAGATTATGATTGCTCTCAAGGAAAAGGTCTTTACCCTCGGTACCTTCAGTAACCCCGTTAAAATTTCGCAGCTACTGGACGCCTTTGGCGACCACGTGCAAACAAACTTTGGCAGCAGCGAAGTGAAGCGCCTATACGCCATCGCCAAAGATATTCCGTCTGCCAAAGTCACGTCAGTAGGTTTGGCCGATCCGCCGAATGACTACATCACGACGGGAATGGTGAATGGGCAGTCGGTGGTGATTCCAAAGGCTGGCATCGGCAATTATGACGCGATTAAGAGTTACGTACGCAACACCCTCAAGGATAGCTACCTACGTGATGAGAATGCGAGCATCGTTATTCTAAATGGAACCAATAAGCCCGGCTTGGCAACCACGCGGGCCACCGAGCTGAAGTCATTTGGCTACAATGTTACGACGGTCGGCGATGCTCCAACCAAAACCTACACCCAGACGCTGCTTATTGATAGGCGAAGCGGTGCCAAGAAGTATACCCAGCACTACTTAGAGAATCGCTTGGGAGTCAAAGCCACCACGGCACTTCCAGCTGGTGTTGACGCCGGCACGGCCGATTTTGTGATAGTATTAGGACAATAATGAAGGTTCTACCCACGCGTATTAAGAAGTTAAAGCCCAAAAAGGGCTTGGCCAGCGTCTTCCATTTAATTTTGACCCTGCTGCTGCCAATTTTGGTGTACGTTCTGGTGGCCATGCACTTCGCTTTGGCGGCCGTGGCCCTTATCCTACTCAGTAAATGGCGCATGTTCGCTGTTAAGCCGCGCCACTGGCCGGCCAACATTCGGGCCAATGCCATTGATATCATCGTCGGCTTGTCACTGGTGGTCTTTATGATGACCGCACAGCAGGCCGGTTCACAACTGTTCCAGATGTTCTGGGCGGCCATGTACGCCGTTTGGCTGCTGTTCATCAAACCTGGTTCACAAGTTATCTCGGTTTCAGTCCAGGCCTTAATCGGCCAATTCCTCGGGCTAACCGCCTTATTTGTGCGCTTTGGTGGGGTTGACCCAGCCTTTCTGGTTTTGGCGTCGTGGGGCGTCTGCTATCTCGCGGCTCGACACTTCTTAGCCAGCTTTGACGAGCCGCTGACCAGATTCTTTTCGTATCTTTGGGGCTACTTTGGGGCCACCACGGTTTGGATTCTCAGCCACTATTTGTTGTCGCGCGGTGCCTTCTTCCAGCCGGTCCTGCTGATTAATGTGATTAGCTTTGGCTTAGCAACGCTGTACTACCTCCAAGAGACTGATCGGCTGTCACGATTCTATCAGCGGCAGATTACTTTTATTGTTTTGTCAGTGGTGGTGATTCTGGTAATTTTGCCGTTTGTCCTGTGGGACAAAACCATCTAGTTGACCAACATTCTCATTCCATTCTCAGATTGAAATGATAAAACAGAGGAGACAAACTAAGTGAAAGAACCAGACATGAAAGCGCCTCAAACCCCCCAACTGACTACGACTGTGCGACGCCTGCCTTTTGTGGGTGTTATTGCCATCCTTTTGCTGGGCACAACCAGTGGCTTCTTGGGCGGTTGGTATGGTGCCCGCCACGGTTTTAATGACATGAGCACTGCCAACCAAAAGCAAGTCATTTCTTCGGAGAGTAATTTGATTAGCCAAATCGCCAAAGACGTTGGTCCTAGTGTCGTCTCGGTTAACGTGACGGGCGAAACGGCTCAGACGCGCTTTCGGGCTGGTGGCACCCAAGAAAGTGCCGGGACTGGCTTTATCGTGAGCAGTAACGTCATCATTACCAACCGCCACGTGGTGCCCGCCGGTACCACCAACGTTGATGTGGTGCTGGCTGACGGTACGCAGCTGGACGACGTCACCATCTTGGGCCGCACGAGCGCAAGTGATCCGCTGGACGTGGCCTTCCTAAAAGTCAACGACACCAAGGGGAAGACGCTCAAGCCAGCCAAGCTGGGTGATTCAACCAAAATGCAGATTGGTGATAAAGTCGTGGCAATTGGCAATGCGCTCGGTCAGTTCCAGAACACTGTGACGTCAGGCATTATCTCTGGCTACGGGCGTGATTTGGAAGCCGGCGACGGCAGTAGTGGCAGCACCGAACAGCTCCAGGACTTATTCCAAACCGATGCGGCCATTAACCAGGGTAACTCGGGTGGTCCATTGGTGAACATCAATGGTGAGGTGATTGGCATTAATACCGCCGTGGCTGGCGATGCTCAGAACATTGGCTTCTCAATTCCAATTAATGATGTCAGCGGCCTCATCAAGGGTGTGTTGGCCACCGGCAAGCTAGAACGACCATACCTGGGTGTGCACTATGTCTCGATTACTGACGACTACGCTGTTGCCAATGGCCTACCGGTTAAACGGGGCGCCTACATTCAGCCGGGTGAAGCTGGCATCGTCGCCGGCAGCCCAGCCGCTATAGCCGGCTTAAAGGGTGGTGACATTATCACCAAAGTGAACGAAGTAAACGTTGACGAAACCCACAGCTTATCAACGCTACTGGGCCGCTATGGCGTCAGTCAAAAGGTGACCCTGACAGTGGTTCGTGACGGCAAAACGCAAACAATCACAGCCGTGCTTGACGCCGCGCCACAAGCTTAATTACTGAATACTTGAATAAAGTCCTGGCCGTCCTGGAGTGTATAGCCATGTGTACGCGCCAGTTGGGCGAGATAATGGTGCTGGGCAGGTAGGGCTTCTGTAAGGATGTAGCCACGATGCTTAATCGTTTTGAGTTGCTCAAACAAACGCCGATACAGATCGAGGCCGTCCGGGCCAGCGAATAAGGCTACAGCTGGCTCATTGGTAGCGGCTTGGTTGAGCGCATATCCATCTGGCACATAGGGAAGATTGGCGAGAATTGTTGCATCAGCGGGCGACGTCAGGCCTTCCAGGAGGTCGGCTTCTTGCAGGTCGACGGTGGCTTGATGCTTGACGCAGTTATCACGAGCGACCTTTAAGGCGGCGGGGCTAATGTCGGTGGCGAGCACCTGGACCGCGCCCAGCTCGCAAGCCACAGTGATAGCGATAGCGCCGGAGCCAGTACCGACGTCAACCACTGTTCTTTGGGCTGTTTTGGGCAGCTTCAAAAACAGCTCAATCATGGCTTCGGTCTCGGGGCGGGGCACTAAAACAGACTCATTAACAAAAAATTCGCGGCCATAGAACTCGGCTTTACCGCGGATATAAGCCAGCGGTTGGTGTTGTTTGCGCCGTTCAATAGCGGCAGTGAGTTGAGCGAGTTGTTCGTTGCTCAACAGTAGGTCTGGCTCGGCCAAAACCTGAGCACTATTTTTATTCAATAAATCTGCCAAAAGCACAAGGGCATCCAGGCGGGCGGTTTGAATGTTGGCATCTTGGAGTTGTTGGGTGGTCGCCTGGAGCCAGTCGTTAACCGTCATGGCTAATCAGCTCACGCTCATAGCTCTGTAGCTTTTCGATCAAGTCATCGATTTCGCCACTCAGCGCGCCTGGAATGTTACTGCGGCTGTAGCCAATCCGGTGGTCGGTAATGCGGTCTTGTGGGAAGTTATAAGTGCGAATCTTCTCGGAGCGATCACCAGAACCAATTAACTTCTTGCGCGAGTCAGACAGAACCTTTTGTTCTTCTTCCAACTTCTGGGCTAACAGGCGGGAACGGAGCACGCTCATGGCCTTGGCCTTGTTCTTGATTTGCGACTTTTCATCCTGGTTGCTGACCACTAAACCAGAGGGCAGGTGGGTAATCCGAACAGCCGAGTCAGTGGTGTTAACCGATTGGCCGCCGTGGCCACCGGAACGATAGACATCGATGCGCAGGTCATTGGGGTTAATTTCGATGTCCGATTCTTCGGCCTCCGGCAAGACGGCCACAGTCACAGTGGAGGTATGAATCCGACCCTGACTTTCGGTGGCAGGCACCCGCTGGACGCGGTGGACGCCGGCTTCGAACTTAAACGTGCGGTAGGCCTCCAGGCCACGAATGGCGAAAATAATTTCTTTAAAACCGCCAGCCTCACTAGGGCTTTCGTTAAGCAACTCCAGCTTGTAGCTGTGGTTCTCGGCAAAGCGAGCGTACATGCGATAGAGTTCACCGGCAAACAAAGCCGCCTCATCGCCACCGGCTGCCGCGCGGATTTCGATAATGCAGTCACGCTCATCGTTGGGGTCTTTGGGCGTCAGGGCTTCTTCTAGAGCGGCATCAACCTCATTGAGGATGGCCTTAAGGTCGCGTAGCTCGGTGGCCACCATCTCCGCCATTTCCGGGTCGCTGCTAACGTCCATCTCTTCGGCCTGAACTTGGGCAATGCGAGCAGCCGACCGCTTATCAAACAGCGCCAACAAGCCCTCGAGCTGGCTCTGACGGCGGGCTAGTTTGGGGTAGCTGGGATCACTAAAAATACTTGGATCTTGCAGCTGCTTTTGCAGCGCTTCGTATTCTTGGCGTAAACTGGCTTCTTTTTCTTCCATAATTCAGTCCTTAGTATAAACAAAAACCGCCCGTTCTGTACGAAAAGGCGGTTTAACGAGCTTAGGTAGTTATTTGTCAGCAGTTGCTGGCGCAGCTTTGGCTTCGACTTCTTCTTCGTCGTCGTCAGTCTTGCGGACGCGAACCTTGGCCGCAGCCTTCTTGCGTGCGTCCAAAGCCTTTTGGGCTGCAGCAGCGCGGTTCTTGAACTTATCAACGCGACCTTCGATGTCAACGATACGTTCTTCACCAGTGAAGAAGGGGTGGGACGAGCTGCTAATGTGCACCTTTACCAATGGGTATTCAACGCCATCGAGGGTGGTGGTTTCGTCAGTCTCGACCGTTGAACGGGTCAAATACTTGGTACCGTTGTTCAGGTCCTCAAAGACGACCTGGCGGTAATTGGTGGGGTGTAAATCTTTTTTCATAGTCAGGTGGCAATTATACACATCTGTTAGCGTTTGGTCAACAGGGGAGCGGAAGTTTTAAAACATTGTGCCAGCCTAGCTATGGTTTTTGGAGCACCGTTTAACCAAAAGGTAAGAATTCAGATTAAAAATGTTAATAATCCTAGCTCACCTTTCTTAAATAAGTTAATCTGAATCATTAAATACTCGTTAACTCGTGCTCCAAAAACCATAGCAAGCAAAAAGTAATGTCACGAAGCCGCTGCCGGCTTGGCAAACACTGCTCAATCTGTTACACTAGGTGAGTAATAAATTAAAGCAGTCTGGGATTCAGATCCTCCAACGCATAACCTGCCTCCAGGTGGCCGCGGCACCCAGATGAAGATCAAGGATCAAAAGAAAGGTTATAACACTATGGCTACAACAGATGTAGACATCAAACAACTATTAGAAGCCGGCGCGCATTTTGGCCACAAAAGCAGTCGCTGGCACCCTAAGATGGCGCCGTATATTCACAGCAAGCGCAACGGTAGCCACATCATCGATCTGACTAAGACGGTGACTGAGCTCGAAAAGGCGCTTAAGTTCATCCAGCAAACCGCCCAGGATGGCAAGCAAGTTTTGTTTGTCGGTACCAAGCGACAGGCCAAGGACATTCTTAAGACCGCAGCCGTCGACACCAACATGCCATACGTTACCGAACGTTGGCTCGGTGGCATGATGACCAACAAAGCCACTATTGGCGGTCGTATCAAGCACCTCAAGGACCTCGAATCACGCATGGAATCTGGCGCCCTGGCTGCCAAGTACAACAAGCTCGAAGTTCAGCGCTTCCAAGAAGAAATCGACGAAATGAACCACAACTACAGTGGTGTTAAAGAAATGTCGCCAAAGCCCGGTGCTTTGTTCATCGTTGACATTATCCAAGAAGATAACGCTGTTAAAGAGGCTCGTACCCTGGGCATTCCAATCGTTGCTATTGTTGACACTAACACCGACCCAACCTTGATTGACTATCCAATTCCTGCCAACGATGATGCTATCAAGACCATCCAGCTTATTACCGACTACGTCGTTGCTGCCATCAAGGCCGGCAAAGCCAAGGCTAAGCCTGCTAAGGACGAAGCTGACAAAGACGAAAAAGCTGCCGAACGCGTTGTTTTGGGAGTAGAAACACCTAAGGAGGAAAAATAACCATGGCCGTATCAATCGAAGACATTAAGCGACTTAAGAATCTAACTGGTGTTGGTTTGACTGACGCCAAGGCTGCTCTCGACGCTGAAAATGGTGATTTTGACAAAGCCCTGGCTGCCATGCGCAAAAAAGGCCTGACCAAGGCCGAGAAGCGTGGTGAGCGCGAAGCCCGCGCCGGATTGATCGGTAACTACAACCACGATGGCCGCATCGGCGTCTTGGTAGAAGTAAACTGCGAAACCGACTTTGTGGCCCGCAACGAAATCTTCGTCGACTTCGTTAAGGACGTGGCCATGCACATCGCGGCTTCTTCGCCGCAGTATGTCAGCATGGAAGACATTCCAGCCGAAGACCGCGACAAAGCTGCTAAAGAATTTACCGAGAAGGCCAAGGCCGAAGGTAAGCCAGACAACATGCTCGACAAAATTGTTGACGGCATGCTCAAGAAGCACTTTGCCGAAAAGTGTCTGCTCGACCAGCCCTTTGTAAAGAATCCCGACGTCACCGTTGGTGATTTCGTCAAAGAACACAATGCCAAGTTGGGTGAAAACATCGTAGTGCGCCGCTTTAACCGCATGGCGCTCGGCGAAATCAGCTAGTTTTTGAACATAGCCTCGTACTACGTCCTCGCCCCTTACGGGCTGCGGATGTAGTACTCACCTATATTCAAAAACCGTAATACCCGTTAGAATAAAAGCATGAATCCAAACGATGTTATCACGCAAGCCAAGTCCAAGTTCAACGCTACAGTTACACACTTCGAAGAAGAGTTAAAGAAATTAAGAACCGGCCGTGCTCACGGCGGAATGCTCGACAATATTACGGTTGAGGCCTACGGCACGCCAATGCCAATGAATCAGGTGGCCAACGTCACCGCTCCCGAAGCGCAGTTATTGCAAGTGACGCCGTTTGACCCCTCAAACTTAGCCGCCATTAGCGCCGCTATTCGCGACAACCAAAGTTTGGGCATGAATCCGAGCGATGATGGTCATGTCATCCGCATCTCCGTGCCCGCACTAACCGAGGAGCGCCGCCGCGAAATTACCAAGCAGGTTGGCAGTAAGCTCGAAGAGTGCATGATTGCCTTGCGGGGCACCCGTCACGAAACCCTCGACATGTTCAACCAAGCCAAAAAGGATAAAGATTTAGGTGAAGACGAAGTCAAGCGTTTGAACGCTCAGGTCGAAGACGCCATGGGGCAGGCTAAGGCCAAGGCAGAAGCCGCCGCCAAAGCTAAAGAACACGAAATAATGACTGTCTAGGCATGTCAAACACCGCAGAGATTCTACCAAATCACCTCGGCATTATCATGGATGGTAATCGACGTTGGGCCAAGCAACAGGGCTTGCCAACGCTCAAGGGTCATCGCCAGGGTCTGGAGGTCTTTAAAGACATCTCGTTGGCGGCATTCGAACGCGGCATTAAGTATGTGTCAGCCTATGTTTTTTCGAGCGAAAATTGGCAACGGACCGAAGATGAGGTGTCGTACCTGATGAGTCTAGTTAATAAGGGTATCGCCAAGCACCTGGATAGCTTTCATCAGGCCGGCATTAAGTTGGTGATGCTCGGCGCGCGTAGTGGTATCGATGACAAAATCCTCGAGACCATCGATGCGGCAATCGTCAAAACCAAAAATAATCTTAAGGGCACCTTGGCACTTTGTTTCAATTATGGTGGGCACGACGAGATTGCCCAGGCTGCTCAGACCTTGCTTGATAACGGCGAAACTACCATTACAGCGGCAAAGCTCGAGACAGCCCTTTATGCTCCTGATGTACCGCCCGTCGATCTGATTATTCGTACTTCAGGTGAGCAGCGCTTGAGTGGTTTTATGCTGTGGCGTGCGGCCTACAGCGAGCTATATTTTACCGAAACCTTCTGGCCGGCCTTTACGATCGCCGATTTGGACCTGGCTCTTAACGAATACGCCTGTCGGCAACGAAGGTTTGGTAGCTAGATGCCACTTTTCTTGCTGATTATGGGTTTGATTATGTTTGTCGGCCTGGTGGTGGTGCACGAGTTTGGGCACTTTATAGCCGCCCGCCGCAACGGTATTGAGGTCGAAGAGTTTGGCATTGGCTTTCCGCCACGTGCCAAAGTTATCACGCGCAAAAAGGGGACGACCTACACTTTAAATTGGCTACCGCTGGGTGGCTTCGTCAAACTAAAGGGTGAACACGACGCCGACACCGCCAAGGGCAGTTTTGGGGCCGCCACATTGGGTGCCAAGGTCAAGGTGATGGTGGCCGGAGTCGGTATGAATCTCATTACGGCCTTTGCCATATTTACGCTGTTGGCCCTGATTGGTATGCCCAAGCTGCTCGATAATCAGTTCACCGTCAAAAGCGACACCAAGGTGACACGCCAGGAGGTTCTGGTGGGCTATGTTGAACCGGACTCGCCAGCCCAAAAAGCTGGTTTAACCCCAACCAGCCAGCTTGTCAGTATCGGCCTGCCAGGCCAGACGCCAGTTATGATAACGAGCCAGGATCAACTGCCGACTGTCACCAAGCAGTTTGCCGGCCAAACGGTTGACGTGACAGTGAAAAAAGGCGACGTGACCGCAGTTAAACAAGTGTCGCTGCGCAGCCAACAGCAAGTCGATGACAGCAAAAAAACCAGTGAACCCAAAGGCTATTTAGGCATTAGTCCGTCAGAGTATGTCATGCAACGATCGACCTGGTCGGCACCAATTGTGGCCGGTGGCTTGGTGGGGCAGCTTACTTCGGCAACCCTGAAGGGCCTTGGCGGTGCGGTCGGTAACTTATTCCAAGGTCACGTCAAGGAGGCCAGCTCGCAGGTGTCGGGGCCGGTCGGCGTTTTTGTGATTATTAAGGATGGCAGCTTCTTGGGGATTCAGTACGTGCTGCTCATCGTCGCGGTGATTTCTTTGACGTTGGCGATTATGAATATTTTACCGATTCCAGCCCTGGATGGCGGGCGACTCTTCTTGATTTTGTTCTACCGCCTTATCCGCCGGCCGCTGACTGCCGAGCGGGAAGAGCTGATTAACGGTTTGGGTATGGTTTGTTTGCTGATTCTGATAGCGCTGATAACCTTCGTCGACTTTAAACGGTTCATCTTCTAATGCCAGACGTAAGTGCCAACACCGTGCCGGCCAAAAAGCCTGTTAATCCCATCACCTGGGGGCCGTTGGCGGCAATTATTGTTACGGTCACGATTTACTTTGCGGCCCAATTCTTTGGTGCCTTGCTAATTCTGGCTGCCGCCAAATTCAATGGCTTCAGTTCGGAGCAGACCAAAACCTGGGTTGATCAGGTCGGTCCACAGTTCTTTTTTGTGGTTATTGTCGAAGCTACTAGTTTAGGTGCACTGTGGCTGTTTTTACGGAGCCGAAAAGCGAACTTCAAAACCCTAGGCTTAGTACGGCCGCACTGGGTGGATTTGGGCTGGACGCTCATCGGTTTTGCCATGTATCTGCCCATACTGTTAATCGTTATGGCAGCGGTAAAGGCCTGGTTCCCAGAGGTCAATTTTGATCAACAGCAACAGATTGGCTTCACAGGCACGCATGGCGCGGCGTTGCTGCCGGTTTTTGTGAGCCTGGTGGTATTACCGCCTGTTGCTGAGGAGATCATGACGCGGGGCTTCTTGTTCCTGGGGCTTAAAAATAAACTGCCGGTTATTTGGGCCGCCATTGTAACCAGCTTTATCTTTGCGACTGCTCATTTACAGGCTGGCAGCGGTGCGCCATTACTCTGGACGGCGGCGATCGACACTTTCGTACTGTCGATGGTGCTGATCTTTCTGAGGCAGAAAACCGGCCGGCTCTGGTCCTCGATTGGCTTGCACATGATCAAAAACGGGCTAGCCTTCGCGGCACTCTTTATATTTGTTCGGTAAAATGGTATGATATCGCCAATGTGTTACGCAATGACCTTTGAACTTGATGTGCCCACACCGCCCGCCGGGCGTTAATTCGATATAACTTTTTATATACAGAAAACAACGCTCCTCAAGTCACCGAGGGGCATTTTTATTGGAGAACAAGATGAGTAAACTAGTCGTAAAAAAATTCAGTTCCGCCCTGGTTACCAACCGCGAGGGCATCGACCACACGGCCATTAAGAGTTATGTGGCCGGCATGGCGGACAGTTACTACTGGGGTGGTGATGGTTTGATTATCATCACTTCTGGCGCCAAGGTTGCCGGGCGGGCGCGTGCCGAGGCGGTTTATGGTCGCGAAGCCGCCAAAAAAATGACCTCACAGCAGCTCTCGACGATTGGGGCGACAGCCATATTTAATGCTTGGGAAGCAGCCTTTGAGGGCCAGGGTATTCTGTCCGCCAGCGTGGCGGTCACACACCGCCAGTTGGCTGGCCGGTCACTGTGGGGCCGATTGTCGAACCGCCGTGAAAAGAGTGTCTTCACCGAGATGATTCATAACAACATTGCTTCGGGCGTGCCGGTAAACATCAATGAGTCAGACGGTACCAGCATTGCCGAACTCTTTAAGGAAAACGACGGCCTGGGTTGTCACGTAGCCATCGCGGCGGACGCCGACGAGTACCAGATGTTTACCAAAAATGGTGGGCTGGTGGACGAAGATGGTCAGCTGGTTGGAGAGATTAATCCCGACAATATCGACTGGGCCCGTGGTCTCGTCGCCAGCCGCGACATCAGTGCTACCGGCACCGGCGGCTTTTTGGCCAAAATTGAGGCCGGCTGGGAAGCTGCCCAGGCTGGTATCGCTACCAGCATCGCTGCTCCCAACGAAGATATGACAGGCCAGCAGGTCACCCGCTTTGTGGTAGGATAAGGGCATGAAAGTATCCCAATTGTTTACCAAAACCCGCAAAGACGCTCCCGCCGATGAGGAAGCCCGTAACGCCCAACTGTTAATTCAGGCTGGCTTTATTCACAAAGAGATGGCTGGCGTTTACGCGTTCTTGCCGCTTGGTAAGAGGGTGCTCGAAAACATTACCCAGATTGTCCGCGAAGAAATGGATGCCATGGGCGCCCAAGAAGTGCAGATGACAGTACTGCAGCCCAAGGACATTTGGGAAAAAACCGACCGTTGGGATGACAAAAAGGTCGACAACTGGTTCAAGACCAAACTGGTCAACGGCACCGAGCTTGGTGTTGGTCTGACGCACGAGGAGCCAATCGTCGACGCCCTCAAAGATTACGTCGACTCCTACAAGGACTTACCACTCTTCGTTTACCAGATTCAAACCAAATTCCGCAACGAAAAACGAGCCAAGAGCGGCTTGTTGCGCGGCCGCGAATTCACCATGAAAGACATGTACTCGCTGGCTCGCAGCCAAGAGGAACACGCCGAACTTTACGAAAAAGCCGCCAAGGTCTATACCAAGGTTTACGAACGGCTGGGCTTGGGCGATAGCACCTATCGTACCTACGCTGACGGGGGTATTTTTACCGACAAGTTTAGCGATGAGTACCAAACCATCAGTCCAGTCGGCGAAGACACCATTTATGTAGACGAAGCCAAGAAAATTGCCATTAACGAAGAGATTTACACCCCCGAAAACCTCGCCAAAGTCGGCCTCAAAAAAGCAGATTTGGTTCAGAAGAAAGCCGTCGAAGTAGGGAATATCTTCCCGCTGGAAAGCAAATACACCGACGCGCTCGATGTCTATTACACCGACGAAAATGGCGAAAAGCAATCGATAATTATGGGCTGCTACGGTATTGGCATTAGTCGCTTAATGGGCGTCATTGCCGAGCATTTTTCTGACGACAAAGGTCTGGTCTGGCCCGAAAACATCGCGCCGGCTAAGGTTTACCTGGCCCGCCTGGGCGAGGACGAAACGGTTGTTAAGGCCGCCGACCAGCTCTATAAGGATTTGCAAACAGCCGGGATTGCGGTACTCTATGATGACCGCGATGTGCGGGCTGGCGAAAAGTTCGCCGACGCCGATTTGATCGGCCTTCCATATCGTATCGTGGTTAGCGCTAAGTCGCTCGAAAATGAACAAGTTGAACTCAAAAAGCGAACCAGCCAGGAGGTGACATTACTGGCGGCCAGCGAAGTCGTAGCAAGCCTAAAATAAGCCACAATTGTCTGTTATAATAGACCCGAATAGGGTAGGGCAAAACAGACATTTGTCGTAACATTGTCGTAAAGTCACCAAAGAGAGGACAGACCTATGAAGAAATCATTCCACCTAACCGCCGAAGGCATTGCCGAACTAAAAGCTGAGGTCGCTGGCCTCATTGCTGAACGTGGCCCTGTCGCTGAGCGCATTAAGGCTGCCCGTGAATTTGGTGACCTCGCCGAAAACGCCGAATACACCTCCGCCCGCCAAGAACAAGAACGTGTCGAAAGCCGCATCGCCGAAATCGAACACATTTTGCTGAACGTTGAACTGATTAAAAAGCCAAAAGGTGACAGTAAAGTCCAGCTCGGCTCCAAAGTCAGCCTCAAAGGCAACGGCAAAACCAAAGACTTCCAGGTTGTTGGCACCGTCGAAGCCGACCCGCTGAATGGCAAGATCTCTGACGAATCACCAATCGGCCAAGCCCTCCTCGGCAAGAAAGTTGGCGACAGCGTCGAAATCACCACTCCTGCCGAAAGCCACACCTACACCGTCGCCGCGATTAGCTAGTTTTCTCTCCGCGCATTACTGCGTCGATTGTTCCAGTGCTCCTTCACCGTACGAGTACGTACGGCTCAGTCCGCGCTTCACAATTTCCTTGTACTGCATCGGAGATAAAGCCTAGCTTTAGCAAAGGGAAATCTTTATACTAGGTAAGAATTATGGCCACACTAAAAGAATTTCGCGATGAGCGACTACGTAAACTCGAAGACCTGAAAAAACTGGGCGTAAATCCGTACCCAGCCGATAGTCATCGCACGCATCATCTCAAACAAGTGACCGATGATTTCGACAAGCTCAAAAACAAAACAGTTACTGTTGTTGGCCGCATTAAATCAATCCGTAAGTTTGGCAAGCTGGCGTTCGTGGTAGTCAAGGATGCGAATGGGGAAGTCCAACTCTTTTGGCGCCACAACGATGATGCTCAGGTCGACCACGCAAAAAGTGAGATTGCCCAAGGTGAGCTGAATTTGCTAGACTCCGGCGACTTCGTGGAAGCGACCGGTCCAGTTATTAAGACTCAAACCGGTGAGATCTCAGTCGATGTTCAAAAACTACGCTTACTGACCAAAGCCTTGCGCCCGATGCCCAGCGACCAAAGTGGCTTTACTAACAAAGAAGAACGTCTGCGTCGCCGCTACATCGACATCAACACCAATAAGGATGTCTACGACCGCTTTGTCCGCCGCAGCAAGTTCTGGCAGGCAACCCGCGACTTTATGAACAAAGAAGGTTTCATCGAAATCAATACTTCGGTTCTGGAGCACACCACTGGTGGTGCCGATGCCAACCCGTTTGTTACACACATGGATGCCCTCGACCAAGACTTCTACCTGCGCATCAGTCACGAACTACCCCTGAAGCGCCTAATTGGAGCCGGGTACGAAAAAGTCTATGACCTTGGCCCACGCTTTCGGAACGAAAACTATAGTGATGAGCATTTACCTGAACACGTAGCCTTTGAAAGTTACGCCGCCTATCAAGATTATGAAGATGGTATGGAATTATACGAACGCTTGTTCAAATACGTTGCCATGGAAACCTGGGGCACCTTGCAGTTCGAAGACGTGCACGGCTTTAAAATTGACCTCGAACCTAAGTGGCCGGTGGTGCGATACCCGGATATTATGAAAGAGAAGTTTGCTGTTGACGTGTTCAACCCAGATCTCGCGCAGCTCAAAAAGATTTTAACCGACCATAAAGTTAAGCTCGACGGCGAAGTGAACGTCAACCGAGCCATGGACAGTGTTTGGAAGCTGATCCGCAAAGAATCTGCCGGTCCTTTCTGGCTCGTTCACGAACCACTGTCGATTTCGCCACTCGCCAAGCAAGACCCGTCCGACCCACGTGTGACTCAGCGTTTTCACCCGGTTATTGCCGGTTCGGAGCTGGGTAACGGTTATTCGGAGCTGAATGATCCAATCGACCAACTCGGTCGCTTCCTTGAACAGCAAAAAATGCGCGATGCCGGCGATGCCGAAGCCCAAATGTTGGACATCGACTTTGTCGAAATGCTCGAATACGGCATGCCACCAACCTGTGGCTGGGGCCACTCCGAACGCTTCTTCTGGTTCTTCGAAGGCGTCACCGCCCGCGAAGGCGTGCCATTCCCACAACTCCGCAAAGAAACCGACAGTGTCACTAAAGCAATCTACCCCGAAGTAAAATTCGAGAAGTAAGCGTGCAAGTTCCCACCGACGACGAATTTGACGACTTGGTCAGCCACGCCCTCGATTCATTGCCGCAAAAATACACCAGCAAGTTGCTGGGCAGTGTAGCGATTGTCTATGCCGACGAGCCCACCCAGCAACAGCGCGAACAGCTCCAGTTACGCGGTGACCAAACACTGCTTGGTTTATACGAAGGCGTGCCGCTGCCAGCCCGTGGCGGTATGACCAAGCTGCTGCCCGATAAGATTACATTGTTCAAAATCCCCCTGGCCATGCACAGTATTGATCACGAGGCTATGCAAGAAAACGTTCGTCACACCCTCTGGCACGAGATGGCACATTACTTTGGCTTGGACCATAAGCGCATCCACGAGCTCGAATAATCCTGTATGATGAGAGCATGAAAGCAACCTTCAACAATCAAACCATCGCCGAGGCTGACAAAGCCGATTTAATTTACATCGAAGGGAACTGGTATTTCCCACCAGCTGCCGTGAAACAGGAGTTACTCGAAAAGAGTGATACCCCGTATACCTGTCCCTGGAAAGGCGTCTGCCAATACTTTAACGTTGTGGTCGGTGACCAAACTGCCAAAGACTGCGCTTGGTCTTACCCCGAGCCGCTCGAAACAGCCATCGAAATCGTCAAAAACAGCTCCGGCAAAGACTTCAGTAACTACGTCGCGTTCTACCAGCAAGTCACCGTCGGCGAATAAGGTTTTGAGGCGTAGCCTCCTGTTGCGGCTTCGGCCTGGCGGCCTGCAGATGCAACAGCAAACTACGCTCAAAACCACGTCAACGGAACTGTTGTGTTGAAATCGTAACGTGGCTAATAAGAGGTCTTAGCAATAGTAAGCACTGCATCTACAGGCCGCCAGGCCGAAGCCGCAGTGTGCACTATTGACTAAGACCTCTTTTTGGGGCATGATTACACTATAGAGACCAACTAAGGAGGACTAACGTATATGGCAAAAAAATCTGATAATACCGCCGTTTACTGGTGGGCACTAACTCTTCGTGGCGTTGCTGCGATTATGTTTGGTGCAGCTGCAGTGTTCTGGCCAGGCCTAACACTTGTAACTCTCGTCTATCTCATCAGTGCGTTCGTACTGGTAGCTGGACTTATTAACGTTGTAGAAGGTGTCGTATCAATCGGCCAACACCGCGCTTGGGCTTTGACGCTCTTCCTCGGTTTGTTGCAGGTTGGTGTAGGTGTTTACTTGCTTCGACACCCACAAGTAACCTTCGCTACCTTCATCTTGGTAGCCGGTTTGATGTTCATCGCTCGCGGTATCCTCGAAGTTGTTGTTGCATTGGCAGAAGATGGCGTCAGCGCCACCGGCCGCATGCTGACAATTGTCGCCGGTATCTTCGCGTTCTTGGTTGGTGTGCTTTTGCTCTTCCAGCCAGTCGCCAGCGGTGTTGCTTTTGTCTGGATCCTTGGCTTGTACGCCTTGGTTACCGGTCCAATCATGATCGCCGTATCACTCGACGTCAAAAAAGCACTCGAACAATAACAATACCTAAATCAGTCCCGGTCTCTCTAAACCACTCAACCGCCTCGCAAGGGGCGGTTGTTTTATCTATGGTACATTTCCGACTGCACCTATCCTGCAATCCATTTTCTTTGCTATGGTTTTTGGAGCACGAGTTAATCAGTTTTTAAGAATTCAGATTAAATAACTTCAGAATGTTATTAACTTAGTTAATCTGAATTCTTACCTTTTGGTTAAATGGTGCTCCAAAAACCATAGCAGGCAAAAACCTATGTAGGTTAACTCGCGCCAAACCACGAACAGCGTATACTAAAAGCATGAATCAAGAAGCGATTTTCGCCGCGGGCTGTTTTTGGGGAGTGCAATTTTACTTTGATCAAATCCCTGGTGTTACGCACACCGAAGTTGGCTACACCGGCGGCCACACCCAGAACCCAACCTACGAAGAAGTTTGCACGCATACTACCGGCCATGCCGAAGCCGTCCTGGTTGGTTTTGATCCCAGCCAAGTCAGCTACCAAACCTTGCTCAAACATTTTTTTCGTATGCACGACCCAACCCAGTTGAATCGCCAGGGTCCAGACATTGGTGATAGCTACCGCAGCACCATTTTTTACTTTAGTGACGAACAAAAGGCGCAGGCCGAAAAGGCGAAAGCCGAAGCCCAAAAGAACTTCACAGAACCGATTGTTACTCAGATCGTCAGGCCCGATGTTTTTTACCCAGCCGAGGACTACCACCAAAAGTATGCCGAACGGACCGGGCGGGGAATGTGCCACATTCCGTACCAATCTGTTAGCTAACTGTGCTAAAGTAGAGGCATGGCAAAAAAATCTACTACCAAAAAACCTGTTAAGAAATCAGTCAAATCAGCTGCGTCAACCAGCAAGACCAGTAAGGCCACGAAGGCTGTGCAGCCTGCCAAGGTCGCCACGAAGGTAAAGGTCAAAAAGCCGATTACTTTCGCTAGCCTCAATAAATGGAATCTTGTGATGGCCGCGTTGCACTTTATCCAGGGTGTGGCCGTGGTTATTCTCAGCACCAACGCCAGCTTCCCAGTCACCACCAGCTACCTCACACTCGATACGCTTGCTTCCAAGAGCGGCAGTCCAGTTTTGGTGTCGGCTAGTCGACACCTTGCCGATATAAACCTGGCCTACCTCGTGGCGGCCTTTTTCTTTATATCCGCTGCAGCCCATCTGTTTATCGCCACTGTTTATCGTAAGACCTACGAAGCTGACCTCAAGCGTGGTGTTAACAAGGCACGTTGGTTTGAATACAGCATCAGTGCCAGCATTATGATGATCGCCATCGCCATGTTGAGCGGTGTCTACGATGTATCCAGTTTATTGATGATCTTCGCACTCGACTTCGTTATGAACATGATGGGACTAGTTATGGAAGTGCACAACCAGACCACCAAAAAGACCAGCTGGCTGAGCTACATTATTGGTTGTATTGCCGGCATCGTGCCATGGATTGTCTTTGCTATCTACGTAGCTGGCGCTCGCAACTACGGCAGTGGCCAGATTCCAAGCTTCGTCTATTGGATCTACTTGAGTATGTTCATCTTCTTCAGTAGCTTTGCCGTTAATATGTTCTTGCAGTATCGCAAGATTGGTAAGTGGGCCGACTACCTGTACGGCGAACGCGTATACATGATCTTGAGTTTAGTCGCTAAGTCGCTGCTCGCCTGGCAGGTCTTCTTTGGAGCCTTGCGACCGTAAGCACTGATATGAAGCATGTCATCTTTGACTTCGACGGCACGCTGGTAGACAGTTTGCCGGTAGTGATCGAGATCTTCCACCAGGTGGTGCCAGATTTTCCTTTGCCCGAAACCGAGCTGGCCAAGCTACGCGAAATGCCGCCGCGCGAGATTCTTAAGTACAGTGGCATCCCATACTGGCGACTGCCGAAGCTGTTACTTCAGGGCAAACGCCTCCTGGGACAGCACTTAGACGAACTCAAAGTCTTTCCGGGGATTGATGATGTCGTCAAAAGCCTCCATCAGGCGGGTTACCAAATCTCGGTGGTAAGTTCCAATAGCGAAGAAAACATTCGTAATGTCTTAAAGCGGGAAGGGATTGAGGCCTATTTTGCCGGTGTCTACGGTAACGTCGGGCTCTTTAACAAAACGCGCGCCTTCAAGGTGGTACTCAAAGACCAGCAGGCCACCGTCAAAGATGCTATTTACATCGGTGACGAGGTTCGTGACATCGAAGCTGCCCACAAGGGCAATATCCCTGTTATCTCGGTCACCTGGGGCTACAACGGTGAAAAAATCTTAACCAAGTACAAGCCAACCTACTTGGCGCACACTCCCCAAGAGATGCTAAAAATTATTCAGGAAGCCGCCTAACCGTGCGACTACATCGTTTCTACACCGGTGCCGACTTGTATCTAGAGCACTATGTTGAACTTACCGACAAACGTCTGCTCGAACAATGGAACAAAGTCTTGCGCTTTCGCCCCGGCCAAGAAGTCATTCTATTTGATGGCCAAGCCCACGAGCGCCTGTATGTATTAAATGAACTTTCCAAAAGTGTCGCCAAGCTAGAGCTGATAACTGACTTTGAACGCCGGTTGCCGAGCCGCAACGTCTACTTGTTTTGGAGCCTGCTTAAAAAAGATAAAAACGACTGGGTTTTGCAGAAGGCGACCGAGTTGGGGGTCAGCCACTTCGTCCCGCTGCTGGCCGAACGTTCCGAGAAAACTGGCTTCAACAACGAGCGGGCCGAAAAAATCGTCATGGAAGCCGCCGAGCAGTGTGGCCGCAGCGATTTGCCGTCGGTTCGCCAGCCGGTATTGCTGCAGACCGCTCTCCACGAATTTAGCGCCAAGATTCCGCTCTTCGTCTGTGAACAGCATGAGCTCACCAAGCCCAAAACTCCCAACTATAAAGAGGTGGGTGTCTTGATTGGTCCAGAAGGTGGTTGGAGCGACAAAGAGAAGCAGCTCTTCCTGACCCAAGAAGTCGGCCGTCTGCCTCTGGGAGACTTCACCCTGCGCGCCGAAACCGCCGCCGTTGTGGCCAGCGCCAAACTGTTGCAAACTTAAGCAGAATATGCTATAGTAATAGCTAGTATGAAAGAACGTCTTTCGCAACCAAAACCAACCTCTCACCGCAAGCGCCTTACTCCGGTGATTGTTAAAGCTGCCGCGCCGCTCTTTATGGCCAGCGCCTTTTTAGCCAGTTGCGCCCCAAGCCCCGAGTCACAGGTTGTCGGTTCGGTGCCCGAGCAGACCTGCCCTAAGCCAGTTCACACCAATGAACAGTTCGAAATTCAGTATGCCGACGAAGCAACTGCCGAAGCAGCCAACGATCTTCGGGCATGGCTAGAAGAGAGAATCTGCCAAAAGGCTACCCAAGCAGCCCAGAGAATTGTTAAAAACTATCAAGAGGTTGATCACAGTGGACTGGTGCATAAGGACGCTGGTGTCAGGGGCGGTGTCTACCATGTTGGCTATCGGCTCGCTGAACACGAGTATGCCGATACCAGCTTTGGCCTGAACGCCGAGGGCGGGCCAGATTTTGGCAACCTGTTGGCGGTTAGCTCCAGCAGACGCGTTACCGAGGATGGGAAGTACGTTGGTATGGAGCGTTACTCGGCTACCAAAACGGACGGCTTATGGGGCCTTGAGTATTCAAAATCGTATCTAGACCCAAGCCATCGTGGGACTGAACATTTTTCCGCCTCCGAGTCGTTAACCAGTCTACCCCTCCATGCGACAATGGCTGACCTCGGACAGTTCCGAGCCGACGTCGAACTGCACACGACCTTGCTCGCAGCCGTTTAATCGAAAAACATGCAAATTATCCCAAAGAGTCCGGAACAGTTAGAGGCCCAGGTGGCGGCTTTTGCAACCATGGCCGACATTACCGAACCATTTCAGCGCTTATTGATTCGGGAAATTGGTGAGATTGCAGCCCTTGGCCCACGCGAAGTCAGCGCTGCTTACACTGAGTTTTTACGCCACCCAGACGCCACCCAAGCCGAGTTGCTGGAGAGCCGGGTCGCGCTTGCCGAATCGTACCAAGACTTTGCACCAGCTGTTGCCGAAACGGGTTTATTGGCGGCAAGCCATGGTGAGCGCACGAGCAGCCCGTTATACTTGGCGGCCGGTGGCATGAGCGCGGCCTTTGCGCTGAACGCACAGAACGAGCAGCTGGTCCTGCGAATCCCAAAAGCCAACAAGAACCAAAGCTATGACAGCAGTAGCCTGGTGGAACATTACGTTGACGGCTTGATTCGAGGTGTTGGTGTAAACGGGCTGGAACAGATACGAGCCTACTCGTACCGCGACGGCGTCACGATTTCGGAATTTATACCTGGAAACATGGCTGGATTCCTGGAGGCGGACGAGGTAGCCAGCATAACTACGGAACAAACCGAGCAGCTCCTTGATGCCCTCGAGGTGATGGATCAGAAGGATTTAATACTCGATAGTAAGGCCGGCAATCTGATGTACGACACGGCTGCTGGTTTTAATATTGTTGATTATCACTACCAGGGTCCGGAGCGTTTTGGGCTGCCACAAACATTGGGCGAAAAGATTGCCAGCAGTCTTAAATTTGTCACCATGACACAAATGCATATGGAAACTGCCGAGGATTTTGAGCGAGAGCATCAGATTCTCGTAGCTGGCCTGGCATTTGCTCGTACCTTAGAACAAGCCTGCAAACGCCGTTATCCCGATGACAGTGACCTACTTGATGATCTGGCCCACAAGACGCAGCAGCTGGCTGAACGCGTCCAAGTAACCGGTGATCCTATCTGGGTACAATCCCAGATCAATCGCCGCGCCCTACGCAACAATGCAGCTGACTCTAATTGGCTCTAGTCATCAAAATATGATATAGTTTGCTCTAATGAACCGTTTGAGCACGAGTCCCAACCATCGTAGTCCAGCCCGCAAAGTGCTGCCATTTGCGGCGTTTTGCCTCGGTGCTGGTGCGTTGGCAGGTGTTTACGGCAGCTTGAGGGGAGCGCAGTCGACACACCTCCAAGGCACGGTTGTAGCGCCCGACTGCACTCGGCCATCTCTGACGGATAGCCTGTCAGCACTCGATAGCAATCAAGACGCGGTTATCCGACTACGTTACCAAGAAGTTCAGGTAGAGATTTGTGAAGCTGCCTACAAAGGTGCCGCCAATTTGATCAAAAACTATCAAGCCAGCGATGGCCAGCCAACCAGTAGCCAGCGGAAAGAGGAAGCTCGAGACTTAACGCGACCTGGCCTGTATGAAGTGACCGTGAGCCAGCGCGACAATACCAAAGCAGTCATGGCCGAATTCGGCACCAATCCCGACGGCACGCCAAACCTAAGTGACCTCGATTCACTGACCATCTGGCGAGCACAGCCAGGAGCCAGTGCTCCAGATGCAACCGGTCAGGGCATGACCGTTTTGTATCACGATCGTCAGCTGAACATCTGGTCAGTCAGCGACGGTGCCACCACACCTGGCGGCGAGCGTTTTACATTCTCTTCATCAGTTGTATTTGGTCAGGACCTTGTGCAGGCGCAAGCCCAAGCCAAGCAAGCCGAACAAATTCTGCAGACAAAAGCCATCGTTGCCGACAACTAGCTGCTACAATAGACCCACTATGGGGAACTATTGGCAGGAACGTAACAAACCGTATCAGCCGGGACAGACCGAGGCTTTTAAGGTCAGCCGCAGCAAGATCGAGCTGTTTATGCAGTGCCCGCGTTGTTTTTGGCTGGACGCTCGTCTAAAGATTAAACGACCCAACAGTCCGCCGTTCAACATCAACAAAGCCATCGACGAACTGTATAAAAAAGAATTCGACGCCCACCGCGCCGCCGGTACGCCGCACCCCATCATGAAGGACAACCAAATTAAGGCTGTGCCGATGCAACACAAAGACCTCGACCAGTGGCGCTACAACTTCACCGGCGTTATCGCCGTGCATAAGCCCACTAACTTGCACGTCTTTGGTGCGATTGATGACCTCTGGGTGAGCGACGATGGGGAAGCCATCGTGGTTGACTACAAGGCCACCTCCAAAGACAAAGAAGTCACCATCGACTCTGACTGGCAGATGAGCTACAAGCGCCAACTGGAAGTCTACCAATGGTTACTGCGCCAAAATGGCCTCAAAGTTTCTGACACTGGCTACTTTGTGTATACCAATGCTCGCATTGACCTGGACGGCTTCAATGATCGCCTCGAATTCCGCACCAAACTCATCCCATACACTGGTAGCGACGCCTGGGTGGAACCAACTTTGGTTAAGATGAAAGATTGCCTGGAAGGCGATATGCCACCTGTTGGTACTGCCGCTATGGGCGGCCCCTGCGACTTTTGCGAATACGCCAAGTCGCGAACGATGCTGACGCTCGAAGCAATTAAGAAGAAAAACTAGACCCAACGCTGTATAATAGAAGTATGTTAGACATACAGTACATTCGTGATAATCCGGACCTGGTGGAAGAGAAGTCCAAACAAAAAAACGTCAAAGTAGACATTAAGGAACTGCTGAAGCTTGATGCTGAACGCCGTAAACTGCTCACCGAAGCCGAGGATTTGCGCCAACAACGCAATCAACAAGCCGGTGACACCAAGGGGCAAAAACCGACGCCCGAACAGATTGCCAGCGGCAAATTGCTTAAAGAAAAACTGACCAAAGTCGAAGCCGACCTTACCAAGGTTGACGACGACTTCTGGGCCAAACTTAAAAAGGTACCTAATGTTGCGCTCGACACGGTGCCAGTTGGCGCCACCGAGGACGAAAACGTCGTCGTCAAAACCGTCGGCGAACCGACCAAGTTTGATTTCACGCCCAAGAACGATGGGGAACTGGGCTTGCAAAACGACACCATCGACAAAGAACGCGCCGCCAAAGTTGCCGGCGCCCGCTTTGCCTATCTAAAGGGTGATTTAGTCCGCCTGCAGTTCGCGATTATTAATTTTGTACTCGACACACTCGGCGATGAGAAGTTGCTGCAGAAATTGATCACCAAAAATAACTTGAACGTCAGTGCCAAACCATTCACCCCAATCTTGCCACCGGCCATGGTTAAGACCGAACCCTACGAAGCCTCGGCTCGTTTGGATGCCGAAGAGGTCACCTACAAACTGGCTAATGATGAGTTATGGATGAACGCCAGTGCCGAACACAGTTTGTGTACCATGTATATGAACGAAATCCTGGAAGAAAAAGACCTACCGATTCGTTACCTCGGCTACGCCACCAGCTTCCGCCGCGAGGCCGGCACCTACGGCAAGGACACCGAAGGCATCTTTCGCATGCACCAGTTCGACAAGCTCGAAATGGAAACTTTTAGCACGCCCGAAACTGGCCTCGATGAACACAAACTAATGGTGGCCATTCAGGAATACCTGGTGCAGCAACTCGAGCTGCCGTATCAATTGATTCAAAAATGTACGGCCGACATTGGTAAGCCGAACGCCCAGGGCATGGACATTAATACCTGGATGCCGGCGCAGGGTCAGTACCGCGAAACCCACACCGCCGACTATATGACCGACTACCAAGCCCGCCGCCTGAAGACCCGTTATAGACGTGGCGATGGGGAAGTCGAATTCATCCACACGGCCGATGGCACCGCCTTCGCCTTGGGCCGCATCCTCAAGGCCATTACCGAGAACAACCAGACCAAAGACGGTAACGTCAAAATTCCTAAAGTACTGCAACCTTATATGGGAGGAAAAGAAACGATATGATCGAAAAAATTGAAATCAACAGTATTCACGCCCAGGTCGACGATGACCTCAAGAAGTATGTCACGAAAAAAATCGGGCATCTCGATAAGTACCTGTCCAAGCACGCCAAGGAATCGGCCCATGCCGAAGTCAAGCTCAAAGAGAGTAAGCAGAAAGATAAAAAGCAGTGCGAATGTGAAGTCATCTTACACCTTCCGAATGACAATCTGGCAGTTAAAGAGGGTACCATCAATATGTACGCCGCCGTTGATATCGTCGAAGCCAAGCTTAAAAACCAGCTTAAAAAATACAAAGAAGTTCACGAGTCACCACGCTTTCACCGCCGGGTAATTCGTCGGCTAAAGCACCGCACCAAATAAACCCAACTGGGACATTACCGGCGTGTAGCCACAGTCCCGAGGTAAAAATTACACAAAACCCCAGGTTTTGCGGGCCTTTACGGTATACTAGAAAGATAATCAATCTGGAGATGAGGGAAATCGATTACTGATGAAAAAAGTCTTAAAACGAGTGCTTGGGGATCCACAAGTTAAAACCTTAAAACGCCTAACCAAGCGCGTCAAAATAATTAATGACCTGGCTCCCAAGTATAAGAAGATGACTGATGAGCAGCTGCAAAAACAGTCAGCCATTCTCAAGGATCGTCTCAAAAAAGAAACCCTCGACCAGATTCTCCCAGATGCCTTTGCGATTGTTCGCGAAGCTGCCAGCCGCACCATCGGACAACGTCACTTTGATGTCCAGTTGATCGGTGGCATGGTGCTGCACGAAGGCAGTGTCGCCGAAATGAAGACAGGTGAAGGTAAGACATTGGTAGCAACCGCGCCAGTTTACCTGAATGCCTTGACCGAAAAGGGTGTGCACGTGGTGACGGTGAACGATTACCTGGCGCAACTGCACGCCGGTTGGATGGGCCAGGTCTACGCCTTTTTGGGTCTGACTACCGCCGTTATTATTGCTGACGAGTCATACATTTACGATGCCTCATTCGTGAACAAAAACCACTTCGATAAGCGCATGCATCCGCTCAAGCCATGTTCACGCCAAGAAGCTTACGCCGCCGATGTTACCTACGGCACCAACAACGAATTTGGTTTTGATTACCTCCGCGACAACATGGTGCGCGAAGTCGATCAGCTGCGCCAACGACCGCTGCACTACGCCATCGTTGACGAAGTTGACTCTATCTTAATCGACGAAGCCCGCACCCCGCTGATTATCTCGGCCCCTTCTACTACCAGCGCCAGCGCCTACCAACAGTTCACCAAGGTGGCTCGCCAACTTAAAAAAGAAGATCACTACGAAGTTGACGAAAAGCGTAAGTCGGTCATCCTGACCGATGATGGCGTCGACATGGTCGAGAAGGTGTTGGGTATCGATAACTTGTACGGCACCGACAATATCCGCACCATCTATCACCTCGAACAAGCCCTCCGCGCCCAGGCGCTATTCAAGCGCGACAAAGATTACGTTGTCACCAGTGATGGGGAAGTGGTGATTGTTGATGAGTTCACCGGCCGCTTGCTCAAGGGTCGTCGTTATAACGAAGGTTTGCACCAAGCCATCGAGGCTAAAGAAAGCGTCACCGTTCAAGAGGAGTCGATGACGCTGGCCACGATTTCCTTCCAGAACTACTTCCGCCTGTACGAAAAGCTGTCGGGTATGACCGGTACAGCCGAAACCGAGAGCGAAGAATTCTACCAGATTTACGAACTGCACGTCGTGCAGATTCCGCCAAACCGCAAACTGATTCGCCAAGACCGCCCAGACCGCATCTACAAGACCGAGGAAGGCAAGTTCAAGGCAATTATTAAAGAAGTTAAGATGTTACACCAAAAGGGTCAGCCAGTGCTGATTGGTACGGCCTCGATTCAAAAGAACGAGCGCCTTGGTGTACTGCTCAAAAAAGCCAGCATCCCACACCAGGTTTTGAACGCCAAGAACAACGAGCGAGAAGCGAGCATTATCGCCAAAGCCGGCCAAAAGGGTGCCGTCACCCTGGCCACCAACATCGCCGGTCGTGGTACCGACATTATGTTAGATGACGAAACTAAAAAGCTTGGCGGTCTCTTCATCCTTGGCTCCGAGCGTCACGAATCCCGACGTATTGATAACCAGCTCCGCGGTCGTGCCGGTCGCCAGGGCGACCCCGGTATTACTCAGTTCTTTGTCAGTACCGAAGACGACCTGATGCGTGTCTTTGGTGGTGATCGCATTGCCAGCATGATGACTCGCATGAAAGTGCCCGATGACGTACCAATCGAGAACCGAGTTATTTCACGCAGTCTCGAAGCCGCCCAGAAGAAGGTCGAAGGCCACAACTTCGACATTCGTAAAAATGTCGTCCAGTACGACGATGTCATGAACCGCCACCGTAAGGCTACCTACTCAATGCGCAAAGAGATTCTACACCGCGCCGACATCGAAAAGCGCATTCGCATCTTTATCGAGGAAGAGGCCAAGGCTCTGGCCGCCTCGCCACTGGCTACCAGCGACGTCTATGAAACACTGATTACCGAAGCCTTTCCGTTTGACGATACCACCCTGGATCGCTTGTTTGACTCTGACGCCCAGCACTTCGAAAAAGCCCTGAACAAGGAAGCGATCGCTCTGTATGAATCCCGCACCGCTGCCTTTGGCGCCACCAATATGCGCAAGGTTGAACGCGATGTCTATCTGCAAGTTCTCGACAATCTTTGGATGCAACACCTCGAGAACATGGAGCACCTCCGCGAAGGCATCGGCTGGATTAGTGTTGGTCAGCGCGACCCACTGGTCGAATATCGTAAGCAAGGGCAGGCTATGTTTGAAGAGATGCAGGAAACCTTGCGCCACGAAGTCGTCCGTACCTTGCTGCACGCCGAACCGGTCGCTAGCGAGCTCGACGAGCCAATCGAAACCGATTTGACCCGCGCCGCTCGACGCTCCATCGATAATGCCGACAAGGTTATCGAAGTCGACGAGTTCACCGAAAAAGACTTTGCCACCACCAGCGAAGGCGCCCCAGCCATCCCTGTTAGCAATACCAAAAAAGTCGTCACCGCCGACCAACGTAAGAAAGCACACAAAGCGGAACGCAAGCGCAAGGCCAAAGCGAAGAGGAAGAAGTAGTAGTGGCCTTGCTTCACAAATCCTTCCGGGTTAGCGTTCTCGGGCGGCTCAGTAATTTCAGGATGTTGCATCTGCAGGCCGCTAGGCCGAAGCCGCAACATCAGGGAATTAGTGAGGCAGCCCGATGAAGCACTCAGTTTCCGAAATAAAATCCAAAAACGGCGCCCGTGGCCTCCTCATTCATATTCCTGATGCCACCGTCATGACCTACGACTTTAACTTCCGGGCCGGCGAGTATCTGGTAGAACGTGACATTTGGGAGACACCACACCTTATGGAACACTTGTTGCTCGGTGCCAACGAAATGATTCCCAAGGCTCGAACATTCCAGGCCGAATTCGAAAAAAACGGCGCCTACTCCAATGCCTCCACTGGCAGCTACGACATTACGTACGAAGCCGAGTGTGCCGACTTTGAATGGGATCGTATTCTTAGCCTGCTGCTTGTGGCCATAACCAAGCCACTGTTCCTGAAAGAGGAATTTGCGGCCGAGTTCGGCAATGTTCGCGAAGAACTAACCTCACGTTCCAATAGTCACTTCCGACACTTAAGTCTGGCGCTGCGCGAAGAGTACGGCTTTAAGGTCGTGACCGACCAAGAGCGTCTAAAGTTAATGGACAACGTGCAGTTGCGCGATCTACAGCATCACTACAAGCGAACGCATACCAGCAGTAACTTGCGTTTTGTGATTGCTGGCAACATCACGCCAGACCGCAAAGCCGCCATTAAAGCCATGATTAGCTCGATTGAATTACCAGAAGGGCACGGTCGGGAAGAGCTGCCAATCGAGCGACCCCACAAGCTCGAGAAAGCGCTTTACCTCAAGAACGACACCATCGATAACATCTACTTTTATCTCGATACCTTTAAACAGCGCCAGCTCAGTGATCCAGAAGCCGATGCGCTGGGGCTCCTCAATACCATGCTCACCGAAACGCTCTATTCCCGAATCCTGGGTACCGCCCGCGAAAAGGGCTTGGTTTACAGTATGAGTTCGGGCTATGCGCAGTTGCGCGAAAACAGTAATTGGTGGTTTGGCGCCCAGGTTATGCCGGCCAACGCGAACGCCCTTTTTAAGATTATTACCAAGGAACTTAACGCCATTTTTAGTGGTGACTTGGCTGATGATGATGTGCAGGCGGCCAAACAGTATTCGATTGGGCGTTACCAGCGTGGCGCCCAGACCGTCGGTGGCACGGCCAGTGGCTACGCCTACCGTTACTTCTTCGACGATGTTATCGAAGACTACTACTTAGTACCGAATCGCATCAAGGCCATTACCAAGCCACGCATCATTAAAGTTGCCAACACCATGTTCGAAGATGGTGTCTGGGGATTGGGCTGTTTAAGCAACGCCGGCAGTGAGTTTGCCGACAAGTTGCACGACCAAGCCGCTGGCCTGTGGCACTAGCACCGGGCAGTCTGGTCTTGTGAATCGTGCTTATGGTATGATACAAACAATGTAACTAATAAAAGCGAGAAGATATGCCTCCACAAGATCAAACGCCACCTACACCAAACTCTGATACCCCTAATGACCAGGGAAGTGTTATTAACGTTACGACCCCTGGGGATAACGCAGCTACGGGCATTGATCCAATGGCTGCCCCAAGTGTCGATGCCACACCAAGTGAACCTACCGATGCATCGGCTGGTGACCCAATTGCAATCAATGTTACTACCCCCGAAACACCAGCACCAGCGCCAGACTTTAGTGTTCCAGAGGTAACTGCCGAATCAACCCCAGACAACGCCGAGCCAACTACGCCACCACCGGATTCATTTTCGGCTGGCAATGACGCGGCACCAGCACCGGCTAGTGATGTCGAAAACCCATTGGGTAGTGAAGCTAGCCCTGTATCAGCCCCAGAAGCGCCAACGCCAGATGTATCAGCCCCAGTGACTCCAGATTCAGAGGTAACACCAGCCGCACCTGCTGTCGGGGACGCCGCTCCAGTACCAGTAGACCCAACCGCGCCAACGCCAGCTGTTGCACCAATTCCTGGTGCTACCGATCACCCCAAGAAAAGCCATAAAAAAGGCCTCTTAATTGCCGCCATCATCGGTGTTGTTGTTATTATCGCCCTGATTGCTTTCGTTGTTCTTACCAGCAAACCTACGAATGTTGGCACAACTTCAGAGAACGTAACGACCACAACTCAGTAATAGTCTGCCAAGTACGGTATAATCTGCAGTAATGCAGGAACTCATTTCGCAACTGACCAAGCTTCAAGCGGCGATTGTCGAGGCTATCAACACACTCCAGCTCACCAAGGTTGAAGCAACCTTGGCTGAAGTGACTGCCCAGATTCAGTCCGCCGACTTCTGGTCCGACCAGGCCAAGGCCCAGTCGACCATGAAGGAACAGGCCCGCTTACAGGCGCAGATCGAGCCCTGGCGCACCTTAGAACGGCAAGTCAACGAAGCGCACGAACTGGCCGAACTGCGCGACACCAGCGTCCTGGGCGACCTACAGCAGCAATTTTTAGATCTGCAGGCCCAGTTCGATGAGCTCAAGCGCCAGCTTCAGTTTAATGGCCCATATGACAACAACAACGCCATTATGGCCATCCACGCTGGTGCCGGTGGCACCGATGCCCAAGACTGGGCGCAGATGTTGCTACGTATGTATGTGCGCTGGGCCGAACAGAACAAATTCAAAGTCGAGACCATTCAGCAGTCAGCTGGCGAAGAGGCGGGAATCAAGAGCGTGACCTTCGAAATTGATGGTCCGTTTGCCTACGGCAAACTGCAGGGTGAACACGGCGTACACCGCTTGGTTCGCCTTAGTCCGTTTAATGCCGATAATTTGCGCCAGACGAGTTTTGCTAAGGTCGAGGTGATGCCCAAAATCGACAATCCGGCCAGCCTCGAAATTGACGAAAAAGACCTAAAGATTGACGTCTACCGTAGTGGTGGCAAGGGTGGGCAGTCGGTCAACACCACTGATTCAGCGGTGCGCATAACCCACCTGCCAACGGGTATTACCGTTGCTATTCAAAATGAACGATCTCAGTTGCAAAATAAAGAAACGGCCATGACCATTATTCGTTCGCGCTTGGCGCAACTGCAGCTTGAGCAGCACCAAGAAAAACTGGCCGGTCTCAAGGGTCCAAATCAGTCGGCGGAGTGGGGGAACCAAATCCGCAGCTACGTCCTGCATCCCTACAAACAAGTCAAAGATTCGCGGAGTCACTACGAAACCACCGATGCCGAAGGTGTACTGGATGGCAATCTGACGCCACTGATCGAGGCCTACCTTGAGTCGCAATTTGGCGCCGACAACCAGTAGTTGTAAAATCCAGCAAACTTAAGAAGAATTTAATCTTTGTTGTTTACGATGGGTATATGACCGCTGAAATCACCAACCAAGACATCTTCGACGCCCTGACTGATTTTGCGGTCCGGGTCGAAGAACGCTTTGAGACAATCGAGCGTAAACTGGAGGAACACGACCGCCGTTTCGAAGCCATCGACCGCCGTTTCGACGCCATCGACCAGCGCTTTGACCAAATCGAACTCCGGCTCACATCGGTGGAAATCCAGATACGTTCCATGGCCTACGAGCTGCGCGAAGTTAACGTTAAGCTCGAAGATCATGATGGCCGTCTCACAGCCGTCGAAAATGACGTCAAAGACATTTTCTTCCGCTTGCCATCCGAAGGCTCTACAAGCTAATGCTAAATTTGATACAATGGGTGTAATGATTTTATTGGACCGAGTTACTAAGGTGTACGGCAAGAACACCACGCCAGCCCTCAATCGCATTAGTTTGCATGTTGAACCGCGTGAATTCGTCATTGTTGTCGGCGCCAGCGGGGCGGGTAAGTCGACGTTACTCAAGTTGCTTACTAGAGAAGAGAAGCCGACCAGTGGCAAGATTATTGTTGGCGGCATCGACTACGACAAGCTCAAGGATAAGAACATCCCATATCTTCGTCGCCGCATCGGAACCGTTTTTCAGGACTTTAAGTTATTGCCCAATAAGACGGTTTTCGAAAACGTCGCTTTCGCGCTCGAAATTGTCGGAACCAGCAAACACGAAATTCGCTACACCGTTCCGCGCGTGCTCGACATCGTCGGCCTCAAGGGCAAAGAGAAGCGTATGCCCCTCGAACTATCTGGTGGTGAGCGTCAGCGCGTTGCCATTGCCCGAGCCATTGCTCGCCAACCCAAGATCCTGATTGCCGACGAACCAACCGGTAACCTGGACCCCAAGCACGCCTGGGATGTGGTGAAGGTGCTACAGAAGATTAACCAGTATGGCACCACCGTCCTATTAACGACGCACAACCAAGAAATTGTGAACAAACTCAAACGCCGGGTGATTACTATTCAAGATGGCAAAATTGCCAGCGACCGGGCGCAGGGGAACTACAAGTAATGATGAAGGGTTTGAAGCGACGCCTGATTGTTATGGAGCGGATTTTCAAGGCCGGGGCTGTGAACTTTATTCGCAATGCCTGGCTATCGGCAGCTGCTATCGCCGTCATGGTCATTACGCTTACTATTGTCTTATTCTCCTTCATGGCTCGAGTGACGTTTAATCACACCATCCAGCAGATTAATGACAAGATTGACGTCTCGGTCTACCTCAAGGATGACATCAGTGCCGCCCAAAAAGAAAAACTCATCAACGATATAAAGGCTATGCAGTCAGTCAAGTCGGTGACGTACATTTCTAAGCAACAGGCGCTGGACAAATATCGCGAACAGAACCAAGGCAACGCCGATTTATTGGTTGCTATTTCGCAAACCGACAATCCGCTTCCAGCCAGCCTCGACGTGAAGCCGGTTGATCCAAACCAACTGCAAGAACTAAAGACCTTCCTCGAACGACCGGATGTTAAAAAACTGCAATCAAACGAAACTTCGTATTCCGGCGACCGCAAAGAGGCTATTGATAAGATTAGTCATGCCACGAACTTCCTTCAGGAAGCCGGTCTGGTCGGGGTCATCATTTTCACGGTCATCTCCATGCTGATTATTTTCAACACCATTCGTATGGCCATCTTTAACCGCCGCGATGAACTGAACATCATGCGTTTGTTGGGGGCAAGTACCTGGTATATTCGTGGGCCGTTCGTGGTGGAAACCATGTTGTATGGCCTCATCGCGGCCATTATTTCGGTCCTTATCTGTAATGCGTTGTTTAGCGTTTCATCGGGAGCTTTCGAAGCCAGCACGCTCGGCCTCCTCGACATTAAGTTCGCCAATGATTACTTCGTAAACCACTATTGGTTAATTTTGACCGGACAGATTCTAATCGGTATACTAATTGGAGCCGCATCGTCCTATCTTGCTACACGGCGATACCTCAAATTCAAGTCAACAAAATAAACTTCACGAATCTCCTACAAAACAACATAATCAACTAATTGCAATGTATTGCGGGGTGTGGTATGATGCTTATGTTATCTAAAAAATCAAAAATGACACAAAAAAAGAGCTCCACTATCAAGGGTAGAATCGTCGCAGTCACGCTGGCGCTAACCATGGTAGTGTCTTTTGGCCGGGTCGTGCTCGTACATGCCGACCAGTTTGATGATCAAATTAACGCCCTGCGGGCCGCCAACAGCCAGAACCAAGCCTCAGCTAATCAGTTGCAGATCCAGGCCGACAGTTACCAAGGCGCGATTAATGCTCTCCAGGGTCAAATCAACGCCCTGCAGGCTTCAATTGATGCCAACAAAGCCAAGCAGGCTGATCTGCAAAACCAAATCACTGCCGCCGAAGCAGAGTTGGCGAAGCAAAAGAAAGTTCTCGGCGATAACATTCGTCAAATGTACCTAGAAGGGCAGATTAGCACCCTAGAGATGTTGGCTTCTAGCAAAGACCTCAGCGATTTCGTGGATAAACAGCAGTACCGCAACTCCGTCCAAAGTAAAATCCAGGACACCCTGGCCAAGATTACCGAATTGAAGCACCAGCTGAACTCTCAAAAAGACGAAGTCGAGAAGTTGCTAAAAGACCAGCAAACCATGCAAGACACCTTAGCTGGACAGCGTAACCAACAGAACGCGCTATTATCCTTTACCGAAGCTCAAAAAGACCAATACACCCAAACCATCAGGGCTAATAATAGCCAGATTTCGAGCTTGCGCGCTCAGCAAGCTGCTGCCAACGCTCGCTTGTTTACCGGTGCCAATGTGGTGCTTGGATCAGCTTGCGACACCTCTCACGGCGACACCTATCCTTCACCATGGTGTTCGGCCGGACAAGACAGCATGGTTGACTCTTGGGGTATGTATAACCGTGAGTGTGTTAGTTACACCGCCTGGAAGGTGCACGAAAGTGGCCGCCACATGCCGTACTGGGGCGGGGTAGGAAATGCTAACCAGTGGGATGACAACGCGCGCGCAGCTGGCATACCAGTTGATGGCAGTCCTCGCGCCGGTGACGTCGCTATAAAGAACTCTCAGCCGTATGGACACGCCATGTACGTCGAAGGTGTTAACGGTGACGGAACCATTAACATTAGTCAGTACAACTCCAACTTGAACGGACAGTTCTCACGTGCCTACAACGTCAACCCCAACGGCTTAGTCTTCATCCACTTCTAAACAAGCCGAACGCACCGCCCATTTCTCAGCATAAATTCAACCTTGGTGGCTATATTCTTCTGTGACATAATGAAGAAACTATAAGCAGAATTAATCTTTCCGTGAGGGGTATGAGTGCAACATTCAAATACCGAGCCAGCCGCTCGTAAATCAAAACGACCATCAAAAAAAGCTCGAACCTGGATGAAGCGTCTCAGTTTGGTGTTGATAGCTGGCATCATCTTTATGGTCGGCCTCAATATTGGTAATGGGCGCATCTCGTTTTCAACCCAAACCGGTGTGCAAAAGAACCTACCGAACAAACTCGATTACACCTCTGTTGACGAGCTGTACAAGGTGCTCAAGGCCAATTTTGACGGCACGCTTGATCCTAATAAGTTAATCGATGGTGCCAAGCAGGGACTCGTCAAGGCGGCTGGCGACCCACACACCGAATATCTGAACGCCCAAGAGTATAAGGAATTCAACAACCAGCTGAGCGGTACCTTTAGTGGTATCGGTGCCGAACTCGGCCAGGACGAAAAGGATAATATTATCGTCGTGGCACCAATCGCTGGCTTCCCAGCCGAGAAGGCCGGCCTCAAGGCCAAGGACATCATTGTGCAAATTGATGGCACCACAACCACCGGTATGAGCGTCTCAGAGGCTGTGAACAAGATCCGTGGACCAAAGGGAACGACCGTCACACTCAAGGTGGTGCACGACGGTGAACTTAAAGAAATCAAGATTGTTCGCGACGACATTTCAATCCCAAGCGTTACCAGTAAGGTAGAAAATGGCATTGGCTACCTCACAATTACTCGGTTTGGTGAAGATACGGCTGAGCTGTCGCGCAAAGCCGCGCAAAGCTTTAAAGACCAGAACGTTAAGGGCGTCGTGCTCGATATGCGTAACAACCCTGGTGGTTTGCTCGATGCCGCCGTTTCGGTCTCCAGCTTATGGCTGCCACAAGGCACCACCGTGCTTACCGAGCGCCGCGACAACGTTGTTACCAATACCTACAAAGCAACCGGTGATCCACTGCTCAAGGGCCTACCAACGAGCGTCTTGATTGATGGCGGAAGCGCCAGTGCCAGCGAAATTACGGCCGGCGCCCTCAAAGACAACGGCGCGGCTACCCTGGTGGGCGAAAAATCCTACGGCAAGGGCAGTGTGCAGCAAATCGTGAAGCTTAACGACGGCGGTGTGCTCAAAGTCACCATCGCGCGTTGGTATACACCAAAGGGCAAGAACATCGACAAGGCAGGAATTACGCCGGACACCGTCGTTACGATTAGCGCCCAGGATGTCAAAGCTGGCCAAGATCCGCAAATGGCGGCAGCCGTCAAAGCGCTCGGCTTGTAATTATTACATCTGAAAAAACTTGGCTTCACACCGTAAATGGGTTAGGATATGAGGGATAAAGCGTAAGAGGGGCAATCAGCGGTGGCAAAACGACCGACTAAGTTTATTTTTGTAACAGGTGGCGTGCTTTCCGGACTCGGCAAGGGCATTACCGCCGCCTCCATCGGCAATCTCTTAAAGGCCCGCGGCCTCAACGTTAACCTCCAAAAATGTGATCCCTACCTCAACGTTGACGCCGGTACCCTCAACCCGCGCGAACATGGCGAGTGTTTCGTTACCAAAGACGGCGCCGAAACCGACCTCGACCTTGGTCACTACGAACGCTTTCTAGACCAAGAACTAACACAAGCCAGCTCGTTAATGGCTGGTCGCGTCCTCCTAAAGATTATTCAAGATGAACGAGCCGGCCTGTACGCTGGCGAGGATGTTCAGATTATCCCGCACCTCACCGGCCTGATTGCCGAAACCGTCCAAAAGGCCGGCGAAGGCTTTGATGTGCATATCGTCGAAATTGGTGGCACGGTGGGTGACTACGAAAGCCTAAGCTTCATCGAAGCTATCCGCGAACTCGGCCTCAAGGTTGGTCACGAAAATTGTCTCTACGTCCACGTCGTCTACATGCCGTACCTCGGTGCCAGCCACGAATTTAAAACCAAGCCTGCTCAGAACTCCGTTCGTGAGTTGCGTGGCCTCGGCATTGCTCCCGACATTCTGGTTGGCCGCAGCGAAACAGCGCCAAACCCCAGCATTAAAGAAAAACTCAGTCTATTCTGCGGTGTCGACAAGGATTCAATCGCCTTATTGCCAAACGCTTCAACCATCTACCAGGTCCCACTGACGCTCGAAGACACTGGTATCGCCGATGTTATCAGCAAGCATCTCGACCTCAAAACCGCCAAGCCACACCTCAAAGACTGGCGCCAAGTGGTCGACCGCGCTACCAAGTCACACGCCAAAAAAGTTAAAGTTGGCGTGGTGGCCAAATATCTCGACAACCAAGACACCTACATGTCGGTCTTCGAAGCGCTGCGCGCAGCTGGCTGGTCGCACGACGCTGACGTCGATATTAGCTGGATTGATGCCGAAGAGCTCGAAAAAGCCAAAGATCCTGCAAGCCTACTCGAAACAGTTGATGGCATCGTGGTGCCCGGTGGTTTTGGAAACCGCGGCTTAGAAGGAAAAATTACGGCGGCCCAGTACTGCCTCACGAACAAGAAGCCGTATCTCGGGCTCTGTCTGGGCCTGCAAATGGCGGTGATTGGTGCTGCCCGCAATGCTGGCATTAAAGACGCCACAACCGTCGAGCTGAACCCAGACGGCAAGAATCAAGTCATCAACATCATGGCCGACCAAAAGGGCAAGGAAAATACCGGCGGCAGCATGCGGTTGGGTGACTATCCTTGTGTCGTCACCAAGGGAAGCATGGCTGCCGAGCTGTACGGCACCAATAAGATTACCGAACGCCACCGTCACCGCTACGAGTGCAACAACGACTACCGTGACCAGTACGAAGCCTGGGGCATTAAGCCAGTTGGTCTGTCACCCGACGGCCACTTGGTCGAGATGATTGAAGCCATCGACCATCCATTTATGATGGCCAGTCAATTCCATCCCGAGTTTAAATCTCGCCCCAATCGACCACACCCAATGTTTGACGGTTTCATCAAGTCACTCTTGCGGAAATAGGCAAATTCTTGTAGCATGAGCATTATGGACGAACCAACACAAACACCTCCCGCGGCTACTCCCGCACCAACCGCAGCCAGCGCCAAAAAAATCCTTCTGGTTGAGGATGATGACGCTCTAGCCAGTGTTTACATGACTCGGTTGCAAGCCGAAGGCTTTGACGTCAAGCGCGTTCCCAACGGGGAAGATGCCCTCGCAACCGCGTTGCAGTATCGCCCTGATCTTATTTTGCTCGATGTTATGATGCCCAAAGTTAGTGGCTTTGATGTCCTTGATATTCTCCGCAACACGCCCGAAACCAACAACATCAAGGTCATCATGCTGACAGCGCTCAGCCAAGATAGCGACAAAGAACGCGCCACCCAGCTTGGTGCCGACGACTACCTAGTCAAGTCTCAAGTTGTTATTGCCGATGTGGTCGACCGCATCCGCCACCACCTCAACGTCTAATTATTGTCAAAAAAGCCAGCAAATGTTTTAATAGGCTGTAATGACACACCCACAAATCGACACCATTGATTCGGCCGCCCCTCAAGGTGGTTTTGCCGAAGAAGCAACCCTCGCGGCGCTACGACTCGAGGCTTTTGCCGGCGAAGTCGGCCAGCGGGTGAACGCACTACTAGATAATGACGCCCTCCCGTATGCCATTGCGGCTGGTACGCTCGTTTTAGCGGGAACTGCTATTACTGCTGTGGGTCGAACCGGCCAAAAACTATTAAACTAAAGCCCGCTCCTAAGCCACTCTGTTGACAAATCAACAAGCTTATGCTAATATGCTTGTATGAATCAGCTCCAGCCTCAGCTAACTCCATCGGAACAACCCCACGTTGTATTGCCTGAGGCTGTGCAAGCCCAAATGCCCCCAGAACAACCCTACGAGCCCACCAAGGGCGATCATCTTGCCCGTCTAACCGGGGCTACGGCAACCAGTATGCTTGGTGTCGGCCTTGCAGCTGAAGCGCCAACTACTGCCGGTAAGCTCGTGGGTGGGGCTATGGCTCTTTACGGCGCACGAGATTATGTCAACGCAAGTGCAGAGATGAGTGGTCGTGAGATGCCAACCGAGTCCCTGATGGGACGCACAAAACAGCGACTATTCGAGATGTCTCAGGTTCTCGCCGACAAGCATGCAGATAGCCAAGGTCTTATTGGTCGCCTAAAGCGACGCGTTGGTGAAGAAGTGCTTGATCTTCAGGACAAAGAATTTCGGGTTAACTTCCAGCGTTTAGTTGGTGGTATGGCCGTCAGTATGTTCGGGATTCAGCTCATGGAAGTGCCCGGCACGGCCGCAAAGGTCGTGAGTGGCGCGTTGATGGTCGGTGGTATGGCCGAAACAGTGCTGAGCACCCAAAAGGTCGGCGATCGCACCAACCAACTTGCCGCACAGGGCGGACCATCACGACGTAACCAGTCGTAATACAAGCAAAGCCACGCGACAAAACAGCCACCTTCCGGGGTGGTTTTTATGTTATAAGCTTGACTTAATAACAAGCTTATGCTAATATGTAGCTAGAAACAAGGCACAACAAAAATGACAAACACCAGCCCAAATCCTAGCCCCGAAATCCAAGAACAGCAGAATCCTGTTATTGAAGCCGATTTGCGACAGCAAAGCATGGCCTTCAAACTTGCTGAAATGCCTGCTGGTGAGCATGCAGGTTACAAGGACCTGGAACAAGACCGGGTTACAATCCTGGCTGAACTTGATGCAGGCGCAGGCAATCGTTTTGTCGTCTGCCAAGACAAGCAAGCCAAAGAAGGGGAAAGCCCATATTACGTCTTGAGCACTTTTCGGTTGTACAAGCCAGAAGGCGAGAACACCTATGGCGTTGCAACGAGTGTCACGTTGGAGCCGGGCGTTCCACTTCCTCTTGGCCGCAACCAAATGGGTGACGTCACAGTTCGCCATGCCGATGTGACCATGTCACGGAAGCACGCCACACTTACGCTTGCAGAAGACGGAACCTTGAACATCGCCGACCATAGTACGCACGGTACGCACGTTAAATATGCCACTACAGAGAATGCTACTCAACCCGAAAGTACGGAAGCTGAGTCGCCCACAAAAGCCGAAGTTGCAGAAGCAGCAGGCCAACATTTAGATGCTAACCTAGACGCCTTACGAGCCAACGAAGCCAACGGCGAACTGGGCACTGAACTTGCTGATAGCGTCAATCGTCTTATTAGCTGGGTTCACGCTGATACCACCGGACGTACGCCAGAAGGTGATATCAACTGGGAAGCACGTGTCGAGACGAACCGCGACGGCACATTTGTGCTGAAAGCCAAGGCAATTGGGGGCAAGCACGGCATTGCGCTGCCTGGCGATAAAACCGCTCACCTAAAAACCTTTGAGATTAATGTTGATGAAAACGGCAACCCACTGGGTGATTCAATTAAATTGAATGTAGAGCTGTGGGATGTCGAGGGCTTTAGGGCTCGCGAAGTACGGGGAGTCCAGATTGAAGCCAACCAAGGGGCGCTAAAAACGACCGACACCACAACGTATCTTGATCACGCTCTAGTTGGTACGGACGACAGGTTAGTTAAACTCGCACAAGCCAGCTGGCGTTCACCAGCTACCGTATATGACGCACAGGTTGCTTTGAGCATATTGTCGGGCAAAGGTAGCGCCCCAGCAGAAGCAGCTCGCTAACGCACGGTAGCTGACTCAAATAAAAAGAGCTCCGCAAGGAGCTCTTTTGCTGTGCAGAGGAACTTTATTCGACCGTGACTTCGGTGCGAATGGTAGTTTTGCCAGTAAAGCGGCGGATTTTGCGCTGCTTGTAGGTGACGATGCCGTCGCGGTCAGCGTGGATGGTGTAGTTGCGGCTGAGCTTGGTGCCAACGCCAGCGCGCTTGGTAAGACCAACCTGGCGAACAATTACCTGGCCGGTGGTAACTTTTTCGCCACCAAAGAGCTTAACACCAAGGCGTTGCCCGGGACTGTCATGATTATTTTTACTTGATCCACCAGCTTTAACGTGTGACATAGGTCTCTCTCAGTTACTTTCTTGTTATTACTACAAGTTCACGGCCCACAAATTGATCATCCCTGTGATAGATCAAATCTTCATTACGAACGTGAACGAAACTCATCCGAGTATACCCTAATTCCTCGAGAGAATCAAGGCAAGGGAGGTGTTTAAAACCGTTTTTGGTTTTCCAGGCGGGGACGGCCAAACAGAGATGAAGGTCTGCTGGGGTTTGCTTAGCCATGTTTTTGAGGAATTTGCGGTGAATAGTGTCGACGTCGCGCATAACTTGACCGAGAGTTTCGGCGTCTGGTTCGGCCGAGAAGGGGCGCCCTAGATAGGTCTCGCCAGCTACCATATCAAAGCCTGACCACGAATGGTCGGTGGCATCGCCAACTTCGAGCTTAAACGAACCGGCGACGTTGTGCTTTTCGGTCAACCAGGTCAGGTTGGCTCGGCTATAGTCGATCATGCGTGGCTCTAGGTCGGTACCGTAAGCAGCAAAGCCGGCCAGCAGGGCTTCCTGCAGCACCACACCGGTGCCACAGAAGGGATCAAGAATACACGACAAGCGGTTACTGAGGGCTACGTCGGCCTTTTGTTCATCGGGTATGGCAGAGACGTGGTTGCCAGCTAAGTTAACGATAATTTGGGCCAACTTAGGTGGCAGCATGCCAACGCGGGCGTCGCGCTTGGGACGGGCTTGGTCGCGAGCGGCGTAGGCGTCGATGTCTTGGACGTCAACGACTTCGGCGATTAGGGTGCCAGAGCCGTCTTTGACCAGCACGAACTCTAGGCCGGTCGGGCCGGTGAGCTGGTTGTGCAGGGTCTGAGCACTACTTAATTCCAAACTAGTGTTTGGTACCACGCGGACTGAGCGGCCGGCTTTTTTGACGTACTTTTTAACTTCTAAGCCAGCTCGGTTAACTTCGGCGATTGTCATGCGCAGGCCGTAGACGTTGAGGCCGAGGCGGATTTTACCTTCAGGAATATCCTGGAGCAGGGGCGGTACGGTTTTGGTCGCCAAGTGACGGATAATTTGCGGCCAGGCGGTGGTATCGACGCGGCCAAGGACTTTGGCTAACTTGATGGTGCCACCCAGCCGGGCAAACTGCATGTTGCGCGGCTCAACGTCCAGCACAGCTACCTGTCGGTCGATCGGGTGCAGCGAACTAGCACCGTGCAGGCGTTCCAGTTCGGCCAAGCCCAGGGCAGGTTGGCGCCCAAGTATTACTAAACTCTGATTCATTGAAGGTCCATTATAGCACTTTCACCTCTGTATTGCTACTTAGGTTGAAGCTGCATCTGCAGGCCGTTAGGCCGAAGCCGCAGCTGAAGCCTATGTATGCAATACAGGAGGGAGGGAATGCGTTATAATGGACTGCAATGAGCGAAGCTGATAAAAAGAAGCGCTGGAAGCTAATTCTTAACCTGGTGACGATTGGGGCACTGGTAGGGCTGTGCTTCTTGATTCGCGACCAGATTGCCGCCACTCTTGATAACTTGACCAAGGTCAACGCCTATGTACTTTTACTGATTCTGCCGATTGAATTTCTTAACTATGATGTTTATGCCCGGATGTACCGCTATTTGTTTGGTATTTTGGGCTCTAAAACTACCTATAAGGAAATGTTTAAGGTATCGTTGGAACTCAATATGATTAACCATGTTTTTCCCAGTGGTGGCGTATCGGGATTTTCGTACTTTAGCCTGCGTTTGAAGCAGCTGGATATTTCGACGGGGAAGGCCACTTTGGTGCAGACCATGAAGTTCATTCTATTATTTGTTACCTTCGAAATCCTGTTGGTGATTGGCTTGATTTGCTTGGCGCTGGGTGGCCAGGCCAACAGTTTTATTATTCTGATTGGGAGTTCCATCGCCACGTTGTTGATGGTGATGACCGTTGGTTCAGCCTTTTTGATTGGCAGCGAAAAGCGCATCAATAGCTTCTTTACGTACATTACTAAGTTCTTGAACCGAGTGATTCACTTGGTGCGGCCAAAGCATCCCGAAACCATTAACGTGGCCAAGGTTCAGGCGACATTTAAGGATTTGCACGAGAACTACCAGGTCCTAAAAAGTAACTACAAACTGTTGGTAGGGCCGGCGGTGTGTGCCTTTATGGCCAATCTGACCGAGATTGCGGCCATCTATGTGGTCTATATCGCTTTTGGCCACTGGGTGAACCCAGGAGCGGTGATACTCGCTTATGCGGTGGCTAACTTCGCGGGTCTGATTTCGGTCTTGCCGGGTGGGGTTGGTATCTACGAAGCGCTGATGACTGGTACCTTGGCAGCCGCTGGCGTGCCTGCAGCGGTGAGCATTCCAGTGACGGTAATGTACCGCGTACTCAGCATTACGATTCAGGTAATCCCAGGTTACTTCTTCTACCATAGAGCTCTCAAACACGAAGCCCCAGCACTATCATGACCGATGTTATTTTGAGTGTCTCTGACTTTGTGGGGGTGCTCAACCAGACGCTGGAGAACGCCTATCCTAACGTGGTAATTGTCGGTGAACTGGCGAACTTTCGGGTCAGCAAAAACCGCTGGGTGTACTTTGATTTAAAGGACGAATACGCTTCGGTGCGATTTTTTGGAACCGTCTACCAGCTACCCGGTCCGCTGGAAGACGGCATGATGTTGCAGGTGCGTGGCAACCCGCGGTTGCATCCGCTGTACAACTTTAGCGTCACGGTGGTGTCGATGCAGCCGGTCGGGGAAGGGTCGTTGCGCAAGGCGGCGGCCTTGTTGCAGGCCAAGCTAACGGCCGAAGGGCTGTTTGATGAGTCTCGCAAACGGCCGCTGCCGTATCCGCCGGCTTCGGTTGGTTTGATTACGTCCGGGGAGTCGGCGGCCTATGCTGACTTTGTCAAGATTATGAACGAGCGTTGGGGCGGCGTGGACATCACGCTGACTGACGTGCAAGTGCAGGGCGAAGCAGCGCCCAGCCAGATTGTCCGCGCCATCGAGTACTTCAATGCCCACGCCCAACCACCCGAGGTGCTAATTATTACCAGGGGCGGCGGCTCGGCCGAAGACCTAGCGGCCTTCAACACCGAACCGGTGACACGGGCAGTGGCAGCCAGCCGGATTCCGACGATTGTGGCGATTGGACACGAAGTCGACATCAGTCTGGCCGAGCTAGCGGCCGACCAGCGGGCCAGCACGCCAAGCAACGCGGCGCAGTTGTTGGTGCCCGACCGCCAGCACGAGCTGCAACAACTTCAGCTCATCAAAAATCAGCTGGGCCAACTATTAAGCCAGCTGACGATTGGCTTTAAGCGCCAGATTACAGACTATCAGCAGCGGCTTCATGACCAAACGCGTCGGATTATCGAGCGTCAACAACAGGCTGTGCATCTTAAACGGCAACTATTGGCGGCGTTTAACCCGCAGCAAATCCTGAAGCGCGGTTATGCCGTGGTATATCAGGATGGTAAGGCAATTACTTCGGTCAAAGGACGTAAAAAGGGCGAACGACTGACTGTGCGGCTGCAGGATGGCCGCATCGAAACAACCATAACTGAGGTATAATTGAGCTATGAGCGACTATCGAACAACGAGCGACCAGCTCGACAAAATTCTGTCCGAACTCGAGAGCGGGGACCTGGACGTTGACGCGGCGATTGCCCATTACCAAAAGGGCATGGAGCTGATCAAGCAACTCGAAAAACAGCTCAAGCTGGCCGAAAACAAGATTACCAAAGTTAAAATCGGCGACTAGATGCAGCTCCTTGTCATTGCTGGAATCATCATAGTCTTGTTGTTTGGTTTTGTGGTCTTGTTTGGCGCGCCGTATCTCCCGACGTTGCGACCACAAGCCACGGCGGCACTGGATTTGTTAGATCTGCAACCGGGCCAGGTCCTGTTGGAGTTAGGCTGTGGTGATGGGCGCGTCGCTCGGGCTGCCGCCGAGCGGGGGATTCGAGTAATTGGCTATGAACTGAACCCAATCCTGGTCTTAATTGCCAAGCTTAACACCTTACGGTACCGAAAATTGGTCACGATTCGTCTTGCTAACTTCTGGCAGATCAGTTGGCCCGAGGCCGACGGCATTTTTGTCTTTTTACTTGATAAATATATGAAAAAGTTGGATAAAAAGATTATTCAACAGCGGACGGCCCAGAAGCAACCCATCCGTCTACTCAGCTTTACCTTCCTAATCCCCGGCCGCAAACTCTCCGCCAAAAATGGCGGCCTCTTCTTGTACAAATACGACTGAGCCTATTGCAACTCGCCGCGCTACATCTGCAGACCCTCGAGGTCGAAGCCGCAGCGTGAGTTGCAAAGCGTTCAGGAATCCTTTAACATGAGCGGTATGAACAGACTTAATCAGCAGGGGCGCGTCAATGCGCTGTTGATTCCTCTCGTACTAGTGGTGCTGCTATTTCTGATAGCCGGCAGTTTTGGTATCTGGGCTTTTATGAGCCGCCAGGATTACAAAAACAATGTTGATGAAAAAATTAAGACTGCTGTTGTGGTGGCCGATAAGGAAACCGCTACTCGCAAAGACAATGAGTTTGCCGAAAAAGAGAAGTTACCGCTACGCACCTACAGTGGTCCGGCCGCTTACGGCAGTGTTGTTTTGCAATATCCCAAGACTTGGAGTGCTTACGTGGGCGAGAAGCCCGGTAACACCAGCCCGGTTGAAGCTTGGTTCCATCCTGGCTTTGTGCCAGTAGCCCAGGGAACAGACACCAGCTATGCTTTACGCCTACAGGTTACCGGTACGAGTTATGCCGATGTCATCAAGGGCTATGACAACAGTGTTAAGAGTGGCAAGGCGAAGGCCTCACCATACACGCCGGCTAAGAACCCGTCGATTACTGGCACGCGCTTCGACGGTGAAATCAGCCCGGGCAAAACCGGTGCCATGGTAATTGTGCCACTGCGTGACAAGACTTTGAAAATCTGGACCGAATCAAGCGACTACGTCAACGACTTCAATACGAACATTTTGCCGAACTACAGCTTCGCCCAATAGGGGTTTTTGGACGTGACTACCTGTTGCGGCTTCGGCCTTCTGCGAAGACCTGCATCTGCAGACCCTTGAGGTCGAAGCCGCAGTGCGAGAAATTAGCCATGGTTTAGTGCTATAATTGGCAGGAATAAGGATTGAGGGATATGTCCACGTCGAATCGTATTAGTGCGCCGTCAACCGATCGTTTGCTTCAGGCTTTGGCCGAAGAACTCAAACTACCGTTGTTACAGATTGCTCGTCAGGCCGAACTTTCGGCGAGCGGGCAAGTGGATCAGGCCGCTTTAAAGGGCATAGAGCTGTCGGCTACGCAAGCACTTTGGTTCGTCGATAGTTATTTACTGAGTCAACAATTGTTACAGCAGTCCAGTCTTGAGCTCGAGCCAGTTGCGGTTTCGGCTGCGTTACAAGAAACAGCGCATGTGCTGGAGGGATTGGCAAAACAGCACAACTGCAGCCTCGAATTACAGCTTAGCGGCCGCTTCGCGCCGGTGATGGCTCATCGTCTGGGTCTGCAGGCCGCCTTGATTGGCCTGGGCAGTACTTTAATCACCGCCGCTCAAAACGAGGATAAGCCGCAGCTCATTTTGGCGGCGCATCGCACCCACAATGGCATTGTCGCCGGCATTTTTAGTCAGACCGATGGCTTAAGCCGGGCCGTTTACGAACGTGGACGTTCGCTCTACGGCAAGGCTCGCCAGCCCTTGCAAGAGTTTGCGCCACAGGCGGGGGCGGGGCTCTTTTTGGCCGACGCCTTGTTCGGTTCAATGGACAGTCATCTACGCGTTGCCAAGCATAATAAACTAACCGGCCTGGCCGCCACTTTGCAGCCGAGCCGTCAGTTGAGCCTTATCTAATGGCGACGATACTGCTTCTCGAACCAGATCGTCGCTTAGCGAGCAGCTATAAGCAGGCGCTGACTCGGGCAGGGCACAACGTCTTCTGGCAAACCGATGCTCAAAAGGCGCTGGAGGTCATCGACGATCATCAGCCCAGCCTGGTCATCATGGAGCTCCATCTACCCAAGCACAATGGCATTGAGTTTTTGTACGAGGTCCGTTCCTACCCTGATTGCGATCATATTCCGGTCTTACTGCACACCATGGTGCCAACCGATCACCCGGGGTTAGGGCACAGCTATTGGGACCAACTTGGCATCAAAGAGTATCTATATAAGCCGCAAACCTCGCTGGCCCAGTTGGTGCAACGCGCCAATAATCTGACCGCTTCGATTCCAGTATGAACCAAATTGTTACCCAGGGAATTGTTTTAACGCGGACCAATTATGGGGAGGCCGACCGCATCATCACCATGCTGACACCCGACCAGGGCAAGGTTCGCGTCATCGCTAAGGGTGTCCGCAAGATTAAGAGCAAGTTGGCTGGTGGGATCGAGCTGTTCAGCGTCAGCCAGATTACCTATTTACCCGGGAAGAGTGACATCAAAACGCTGGTTTCAGCCCGGTTGCAGAAGCACTACGGTACTATCGTCCAGAACATCAATCGCACCATGTTGGGCTACGAGTTGCTTAAAAGAATGAATCGCGCCACCGAGGATGCCACCGAGCCGGAGTACTTCACCCTGATGCAAACGGCGCTGGCTGGGCTGGACGGACCCGTCCCCGAGAATTTGTTGGAATTGTGGTTCGACGCCCAACTGCTTAAGCTGGCTGGCTATCTACCGAATCTCACCACTGACGTGCACGACCATCGTCTTAGTGCCGATAACCTCTACACCTTCGACTTCGACAATATGGCGTTTGCTCAGGCCGACCAAGGGTTGCTCACACCGGCGCACATTAAATTTTTGCGTTTGGTGTTTGGGCTAGACGAACCGGGACCACTCGGCCAGGTAGTCGATGCTGCCAAGGTGGTGGGGCCATGCGTGCAACTGGTGAGCACCATGCGCCACACCTTTATCCGAGTATAGTCGGCTAGTAAATAAAGTTGTATAATAAGCTTAATGAGTGTAGTTGATTTGTTTCCACTAGAAAATCGCGTCAGCCCGAACTATCAGCCTACCAAGGCCAGTCATGAATAAAATAATTGTCAGTGGTAGTAATGGCGAACGGGATATGCCATCAGCACCAGAGCCCAAAAGACTGACTAAGCGCCAACGGGGGATGGTGGCTGCTGGTGCCGGCATGGTTATAACGTTTTTACTGGGCACGATGGTGCCGCGAGAAGCTCCCCAGCCAACGCCAACACCCGCCACCACGACAACATCAACTGAGTGGCAGCCGGGTGTCAGGACATTCAACGACTATCTGGCCGAGCGGGTTGTCAAAGGGCGGCTGCTGGCTCACCGCAAACTGACGTACTTTTTGGGACATGTCGAAATTTCGGTTGGCCAACAACCTCCCAAAGCTGTCGTTAATCCGATTATCTTAACTGACGCCGATGTATTCTATCCTGGCCGAAGCCAGAAGCCAGGCCAGACAAATTCCCAAAACCCCGGTGACTTTGATTTTAAGGTCTATGCGGTTCCGCAGGTAATGAAGGAAGAAGAAAACTGGGGTGATTATGGCGAAGGGCTTGATATCTACACCGATTTTCTTGACGACTCTACAGGCTTCCAGACGAGCTTCCGGTTTTTTGATGTTGATGGTCAGCCAGTCGATATGCCAGATGCGCTCTTGCCGCAGTCGGAGTCGCCATTTCTGCAGCACGTTATTTACGCTGACGACCTCGCGCTTGGCTCAACGCATGATGCCAACGGCACGCACTATGATATTCACGCCGCCGATGGCACTCGGATTTCTTTCCCCGCAAACTAACCAATAAGGTATAATTATCAGCAATGAGTAAAACTGAACCCACCCCAGTCTCTTTAGACGACATTGTCAGCCTATGTAAGCGCCGCGGTTTTGTATTTCCGAGCAGCGATATATACGGCGGTTTTGCTGGTGTCTATGACTTCGGACCCTATGGAGTGGAGCTCGCCAATAACCTTAAGAATGCCTGGTGGAAGTATATGGTCCAGCGACGTCCCGACATCGTTGGGCTGGACAGTGGTATCTTCATGGCACCGGCCATCTGGAAGGCCAGCGGGCACGTCGATGGTTTTAGTGACCCATTGGTGGAATGCAAGAACTGCCACAATCGCATCCGTGCCGACCATGTCTTAGAAGAGCTGGGTGAAGTCGCCGATGAAAAAATGACCGAAGCCGAACTAAACGACCTATTCGACAAACACAAATCCAACATCAAATGTCCGAGTTGTGGCAAAAAAGACTGGGGCAAGGTCAAGGCCTTCAACCTTTTGGTCAAGTCCAACCTCGGTAATTTGGGCGAAAACTGGGATGAAGACCCGAGCTACTTGCGCGGTGAAACCTGTCAGGGTATTTACGTGAACTTCCCAAATGTTGTCGACAGCACACGCGTGAAGATTCCGTTTGGTATCGCTCAAGTGGGGAAGGCCTTCCGCAACGAAATTAGTCCCCGCCAGTTCATCTTCCGCGGCCGCGAATTTGAACAGATGGAAATGCAGTATTTCACTGAACCAGAAGCCATGATGGATGAGTACGAAAAGCTGCGTCAGTACCGCTGGGACTTCTATAAAACCATCGGTATTAATGAAAAGAATCTTAAATGGCACAAGCACGACAACCTGGTTTTCTATGCTAAAGAAGCCTATGATATCGAGTACAAATTCCCATTTGGTTTTAAAGAGCTGGAAGGAATCCATGCTCGCGGTGATTACGATTTAACGCAACACCAAAAGGGAAGCGGCAAGGATCTTTCTTACTTTGACCAAGCTAACGACAAGCGTTACATCCCGAACATCATCGAAAGTTCGGTTGGTGTTGGCCGCATGTTCCTGGCCGTCGTTACTGACGCCTACACAGTAGACGAAGTGAATGGTGAGGCTCGTACTTTCCTCAAGCTTGACCGCTCACTTGCTCCAATCAAGGCGGCCGTCTTCCCGTTGCTCAAGAACAAGCCAGAACTAGTGAAGAAGGCTAAAGAAGTTTACGCCATGCTATCAGAAGATATGATGGTTGAATTCGATGACAACGGCAACATCGGTAAACGGTATCGCCGCCAGGACGAAATTGGTACGCCGGCGTGCGTGGTTGTCGACTTTGATACGCTCGAAGATGACACTGTTACGGTGCGTGATCGGGATACGACCAAGCAGGAACGGGTCAAGATTAGCGAACTGGTTAGCAAGCTAAAGGGGTAGATTGTGGCGCAAGCGGTTAAAGTGCTGGTGTGGGATTTGGACGGGACGATTACCGATAGTTTTGGTATGTTCGTAGAGCTGATGCATGAGTTGGCGCCGGCATTTGGTTTGCCGCAGCCCAGCCGTGAGATTATGCTCCAGAACTATCATGGCGGGCTGGCCGATTCGATTCATGCCAGCCTGGGCGGTGCATTGTCGGAAGCGCAGCTGGAAGAGTTTGTCGCCAAATTCTTAGATAAGCAGCAAGGGCACTACGAAGTCGTTGAAACCTGTCTATTAGAAGATGCACTCGACCTGGCCAAACGCGCTACCCAGCAGGGCTTGAAACAAGTCATTGTCACCAATCGTGATCATGCCGGCCGTGGCAAAGCCAGCCCACGGCACATTGTCTCCAGCTCTTCGCTCAAAGACCATATTCACGAAGTTATTTGTGGTGATGAAGCTCAGGGCTTCCGCAAACCCGACCCTAAAGTGCTCGGCAATTTACTGGAGCGGTGGGGCGTTACGCCCGCTGATGTCCTGGTGATTGGCGACCAGCATGTTGATGCACAACTGGCCTTAAATCTGGGCAGTAAAGCCGTTTTGGTTATCCGTGACGGCTCAGAATTCGCCCAGGCACACAAGCTCGACAAAAACTGGCAGGAGCATGTGACGATCGTGGAAAGTCTCAAAGACGTCTTGCTATAAAGTGCTACAATTATTGAGATGAAATTCTTACTATTGGTTGGTTCGGGCGATGTTGCCTCTCATTCCTACGGCTTAGGCAAGGCGATTCAGGCACAATTGATAGCCGACGGTGCCGAGTGCGAGCTGATTAATCTATCCGAGTATGGCTTGCCGCTGTACACGCGGGGCGTGGAACGTGACAAAAAGTGGGATAACAAAACCCAGGCATTCCTCGATAAAAGTTATGCTGCCGATGGCTTTGTGTGGGTGACACCCATCTATCACAATAGCTTCAGCGGTATCCTTAAAAATGCCTTGGATTGGCAGCATTCAAAGTTCCCAGATAAAGTAGTTGGTTTCGCTAGTAACGGCGGCAACCGCAGCCCGCAAGCGGTGGATCAGCTTATGTTGGTTGCTCGAGCCCAACACCTGCACAGCGCACGGGTTCGTATTTGCACCCAAGAAAGTGACTTCGATGATGACAAGCAACTAACCGAGCCGGCCATGTTAGCCCGCACCAAAGAATTTTGCGACGAATTGGTAAGTCTGGCCAAAAAGGCGGGGAAGTCATGAACCAGGGCCTTGAAAACGTCGAAAAAACCATCAGGGATTACCTCCCAACTATTATTCATATGTCCTTGGCCACCAGCGCGAACAACAGGCCATGGGTCTGCGAAGTGCACTTTTACTACGACGATGACCTAAATATCTACTTCCGCTCCGAAACCGGCCGCCGCCACAGCCAGGAAATTGCTCAAAACCCGCGGGTGGCAGGTAATATCGTCAGCCAGCACGGTAAGAGCGATAAGCCCCGCGGCATCTATTTTGAAGGCACCGCCGAGCATCTCGAGAACGTTGATGAAAATCACCCAGCCTACCTCATGGCAGTGCGCCGTTTCGAGATGGGTCCAGAAATTCTTGAAAAAGCCAGTCGCCCAGATGGCACTCACTTTTACAAAATCACCGTCTCTGACTTTTATGTTTTCGACGCCCGTGAGTCCCAACCTGGCCGCAAGTACCACCTGCCTTGGGCAAGTAACTCCGGCTACAAGTAATTGAATATTTTTGGTGCCACAATCTGATCAAGCTCGGCAAAAGACTCGCGGCTCAAAAACTCCGGCAACACCGTTTCTTTGGCGGCATCGATAAAACCAAGCTTCGCAATCTCTTTTTGGCCATGGCTGGTTTTTGAGAGGTCGATTGCCAAGTAGTCAGCGGCGTTTTCGATTAGAAAGAAGAACTCCATTTGTTCCTGGCCGTGCCACTTAAATTGCTGTACGTAGAGCAATCGGCCAACGCGGGCAGCAATCCCGGTTTCTTCAATCATTTCACGTTCCAGGGCAGGGATGAGGCCTTCACCAGGATCGACACCACCACCGGGCACACTCCAAAAGTCGACCGCCGGCTTGCCGTCGTAGGCACCCAACTGGAAGCACAGCAACTTACTGTTGTGCACGACAATTCCACGGACGGCGACGCGACGATTCATATAGCAAGTATACTCTGTTATGATTGGTTCAGTATGAAAAATATTGAATGGCAAGTCGTGGATCAAGTGCTTGATACTTTACATCCGGCCGAGGGCGGCTACACCTCGGCGTTGAGGGGGACGGTCGAGTTGCCGGACGGTGATCAGGCATTTGTTAAGATTGCCCAAACCGAGGACGAAAAAAACTGGATCAACAAAGAGCGTCAGGTTTATAATTGGCTGGCTAAACAATCATATTCTGCTATCCCGGAACTCATTGCGGAAAATGATGGTGGTATGTTGCTTGCCGATTTGTCACATCTTGACTGGTCGCCGACATGGACTGAGCAAAAGCTCGATCTGGCAATCTCGGCTCTAGAGGATTTGGCTAGTCTATCTGAGCCAGCTCAACAGCAGCCGTTTTTCACCTCAAGCCTAATGGATCTTCCCAACGGTTGGCAGGAACTTGCCGCTAGTGGAAAAACGACCGACCTCGTCTCACCAAGTCAGGTGGCCACCTTCGCCCAACAAACAGCAGACTTTGACACTGGCGGCAATACTTTGATCCACGGTGACATCAGGAGCGACAATCTAGCTTATGATGCGGAGAATAACAAAGTCTATATTGTCGACTGGAACTGGGCGGAAATTGGTAGTGTATCGTTAGATCTGACAGCGTTCCTGGTTAGCGTGAAAAAAAGTGGTTTTGATATTCCAGACAGACACCGGCATCTAATCAGCGCCGATGATGCGTTATTTTTGGCTGGCTTCTGGCTGTATTCTGGCAACCAGCCACCACCACGTGACGACGATAGAGCGCGCCAGCTCCGCATCATGCAACTTGAAAGTGCCAAAGTCGCTTTACAGTTTTACAACCAACTGCAAACTTTGTAATTAGGCGTGCTATCATTAATCGATGATTACGTACTATACAGATGGTAGCTGTGAGCCCAATCCTGGTACCGGCGGCTTCGCGGTTATAAAAGAGATGAAGCCAGCCGTTCTGGGCGGGGAATTCGATACCACCAACATCCGCATGGAAGGCTTTGCCATCATCGCCGCCCTAAAAGATGCCAATGGCGAAGACTGCCAAATCTACAGCGACAGCGAATTCTGGATTAAGGTGATTACCGTTTGGTCACTGCCGTGGGAGGCGAATGGTTGGAAAAAAAAGGGCGGTCCAATTAAGAACCTCGATATCGTCCAAGAAGTCGTGCCCTTGTATCGCAAGTCACGTGCCGAACTTATCTGGGTACGTGGCCACAACAATGACCCCGGCAATGAACTGGCTGACGAATGGGCCAACAAAGCCCGCCAACAACAGCTCGCCAAGAAGAAGTAACAGCGATGTTTAAGCCCGACTTAACACCGCAACAAATGTTGGAGCTGGGCGTTTTTGGCGGTGCTTACTTCTCGGAGGAGGACCGGCAGGAATTCCCCAAAGAATGGTTTGCTAAGGCACGACTGAGCGACCATGGACCTGATCCAGAGTGCAATTACTTCGGTGTTATGGCCAGCCAACCCCATAGCGTCTGGTTACAGAAAGGCTGGATCAATGAAGTTGATCCACTGGGCTGGTTCCAGTGGTATTGCCGCTACTATCAGGGCCGCCGCCTACCACAAGAAGACGAGCGCCAGATTAAGCGCTGGAAGGCCATGACCCGACACGTCTCCCAAGTTAAAAATGCCTGTCACCCAGGCGATGCTACCTGTCACACCAAACAACGCCAGGCCTTGCTGCACTGGGCCTACGACAGCCGCAGCCTATAAAACACCAAATCGCTACTGCTTGCACCCAACCACAGGGGCGGCTAAGCTAGGAGGATGTCTGATATTAAAGAAATTGGTAGCTACCAAGCGGTCGCCCTGGGCTTCGAGGACGTATTGGCCAATTGCGCAGAAGCCAAGCAGCAAGCGAACAGGGATGCCTTTAAGCTATTTGCCACCAGCCAAGACGTTTTTGATAGTCGGTTTATGAACATTGCCGAAAGCGTACACAACGCAGCGAAGGCCCAAAATCTTGGTGAAGCCGAGACAATTGCTTGGACATTGGCACAGGCCTGCATTATCGACGACGAAGCAGATATCGAGGATACCTATGTAACAGGGGTTCTGGCCTGCAAGCAGCAAGCCTATAATGATGTCGAAAATCGTGGTTTGCCCGAAATTGGCGGAATGAGTCTACTTGTTCGGGCTCTCGATCGGCAGCTGTCGAAAAGAGTAGGCATTGTGTCTGTCGCACCGGTGGGGGTCATAAAAGCCTTTCTACGCCACAGTAATCTTGATGATATTATTTCCTGTAGTCATATATTTGCTGCAGACGATGAGGACGAGACGTGTGCGGCGCCGAACCCAGAACAGTACATTAACGCCGGCAATCAGCTTAAAATCGATTCCCCCGAGGGTCTACTGGTCATAGATAGCTCACCAGAGGCATTAATTGCCGCTAAGAAGGCTGGCGCCACCGTTGTGGGTATTCTGAACGGCCAGCCTCGGACGACATGGGAAACACTTGAAGCCCACCAGTTTGCGCCAGACTTCATTGACACAAACCACCTGGAATTAAGTAGACAGCTTGGCATTCCAGCACCTCGTGCCAGTAAGCTACCGTAGAATATTGACGGCTCGAGCCGCCACCAGAGCAATGGTTGCAAGTGACGTAAAGGCCTGGATAGACATCAGGAGTTTAGCGCGGTAGGTGAGCGGCATGGCATCAGTCGGGCTGAAAGCCGTGGCGTTGGTGATGGATACATATAAGTAGTCAAAAAAGGTCGGCGTCCAGTTGGGCTGCTTGGTCTCTTTCTCGTTACTCGACATTTGGGGGAAGAGGAAGTCGCGCACACCGTCGGGCGCGCCCTTCGTGCTGCGGCCATCGAGCTCCCAGTACAGCAAACCAAAAACAATTACGTTAGTGGCATAAATAATCAGTGCGGAGTAAATAAGTTGATGGCCATCCTTGGCCGTGCCATTCAAAAGGGAATCACTCACCAATATCAGCGAAGCGATGTTGGTAACAGTAATGAGCAGGAGCAGCAGGATCGAGAATAGCCGCCGCAGCACGGCATGACTGGGGCGGTGCTTGCGGCCGCTCGGTAAGCTGATGGCAATTAACAGCAGTGCTTCAAATATCGGTAAGGCGTAGTGTGGCCCGACGACGTATTCGCCTGGCAGGAACACCTGCACAAAAATGGCCACCAAAATCGCTGCTTGGACGTGCCAGATAGGCTCATCCCGCCGATGTATTTTGGCTAACTTCATACCATCATTATAGCGCACGTAAGCGTTTTGCCCACTGCTCGGCGATAATCTGCTAAAGTAGAGGCATATGGCGACGCCAATCTTTCCGAAAAACTTCTACTGGGGGGCCAGCACGGCCGCGCACCAAGTCGAAGGAGGCCTTCACAACGACTGGACGGTTTGGGAGCTGGCGCACGCCAAGCAACTGGCCAAAGGTGCCTCACATAAATTAAGTTGGCTCAACAACTGGGCGGACATCAAGTCTCAGGCCGAAAACCCAGCCAACTACGTTTCCGGCGAAGGGGTGGATCACTATAATCGCTACAAAGAAGATTTTGATATCATCGGCCAGCTGAATATGAACGCCCTGCGGTTTGGTATTGAGTGGGCCCGCCTCGAACCAGAAGAGGGGCAGTGGGATGAAGCAGTCCTGCAACACTATCGTGACTACCTGCAACAACTACGGGCTCGTAATATCGAACCTTTCCTTAACATCTGGCACTGGACAGTGCCGGTTTGGTTTGAAGAAAAAGGGGCCTTCACTAAAAAGGCTAACCTCGACTACTTCTTGCGCTTTGTCCAAAAAATATCGGACGAACTCGGCGCAGATCTTAACCACATCCTCACACTCAATGAGCCCAATGTGTACTCCAGTATGGGCTACCTAACGGCCGACCGACCACCGTTCGAAAAGAGTCCCTGGAAGGCACTCATATCCTACCGAAACCTTGCCAAAGCCCACAAGCGAGCTTACACGCTCCTCAAACAAGCCCACCCACACCTCCAGGTCGGCATGGCTGTGCAGCTAGGTAATATTCAAGCCAAGCGCGGCCACAGCTTCTTTGACGTTCTGACTACGCGCGTCATGCGGTATGCCTGGAACTGGTGGTTTTTGCGTCGTATCCGGAATCATCAAGACTTTGTTGGCGTTAACTACTATTTCACCGACTACTACCAGAACTTCAAGCGTCATAACCCCAAGGCTCCACTCAACGACCTGGGCTGGTATATGGAACCCGAAGGTATTTATCCCTTGTTGTTGCGCACTTGGGCACACTTTAAGAAGCCGATTATTATTACCGAGAACGGTGTGGCAGACGCGCATGACCAGTATCGCCGTTGGTGGATTGAAGAAACGGTGATTGCCATGGAGCGGGCTCTCAGCGAAGGCGTTGACCTGCGTGGCTATTTCCACTGGAGTCTCCTTGATAACTTCGAGTGGGAATCGGGCTGGTGGCCAAAGTTTGGCTTGGTCGAAGTAGACCGAGAACACGGCATGAAACGAACCATTCGCCCGAGCGCCAAATGGTTCGGGGACCTTATTAAACAGTTGCGCCAACTCTAGCAAACCACCCGATATAGTTGACATTTTACAAAGCTTATGCTATTATGCTTACATCATGAAAGATAACCAACAATCAATCGCTCGCCAAATCGTAGAAGTTAATCAGCCACTTCCTGGTCTTGACAGTAAAGCTGATCGCAAACGCCGCCACGATCGCATGAACGCCCAACTATCGCTGCCAGGCAAGGCCTTGCTTTTAGGAACAGGTACGTTGGCATTACTCGGCCTTGGTGCTGAAATGCGACACCAAGATGATGTGCAAGCTAAACAGCCGGTTGAGTTTGTCTCCCACGAGGCACCCCGACAGGTTGACCCAAGCCAGATTAGTACCGTCGAAGTTACCCCAGCAACAACTATTGTTACTGTCGGCGAGGGCCAGGGCCCTTACCAGGTCGTTACCGGCGCGGTTGAGCAGGGAATCGTAGCTCCCGAAGATGCACCAGCTGCCATTAATGACGTACAGAATCAGTACAATCATATGCCTGACGGTCAAGCACATCCCAACGATACTGTTTCAGTTCAAGTTAGCCCTAAACACTAACGATTTCCTAAATACCCAATCAATACACCACATGTGTGGTGTATTTTTTTGCCCATGACACAACTGTGGATAACTTGGGACACTTTCTCTATAAAAGGGAAGAAAAGGGGTTGTAGTGGGTAGCTGTGGGTAGTATATTCAAACCAGTGGGTAAAAGTGGGTAAGACAAAAGAGTCTTAGCCATCCACAAAACAAACACACAATTTATCGGTTCAACGAGAGGAACCTGGGACAATAAGTGGATTATTTCGAAAGAAAACTTGACGACAAGCGGAGACTGACTATTCCAGTCGAACTGCGTCACGAATTCTTATCCGGAGTAGTCGTAACCAGGGGATTTAAGAACTACCTGCATCTGTATCCAAAAGATGTATGGGATCAGTTAGTTGAACCAAAGCTTCAGGGGAATATCCTGGATGAGCTAACCGCCGATCTAAACGTGCAGTTTAGGATGGGAAAGAGTGATAGCGAGCTCGACCAAAAACAGGGTCGCATCACACTTGAACAGCACTTGCTGGACTACGCAGGCATAACCCAAGGGGTTGTTGCAGTCCGAGCTGGACGGTACTGGCGAATCCAAGCCGCTTGATCATTGTTGTTTGTTGAACCTTAACAAATAATTAGCACGAGAAAAAACACTCGAGATTAGCTAATTGATAGTCAACAAGTGATCAAAGGCCCACTATAAAAGGTCTTCGTTCTTTTATCAAAACACCTCCCAAAACTCCACCTCACACATAAGTCTCTCAAACGGTTATTTAGAAAATGCAAATAGGTCAAACTATTCAAACGTTTTTCAAATAACAGCTACAAAAACAAAAAGGCTCGAAACAAAAACAAAAAAGTTGGCTATCAATTAGGTGATCTTGCCAAAAACAAACACCAAAACAAAAACAAAACGATGCAGACCGATCAACCAACTCAAGACAATCACCATGTTCCGGTGTTGCTCGAAACCGTTCTCCAGTACCTGGCACCACAGTCAGGGGAGACCTACCTGGACCTGACCGCCGGTTACGGTGGCCACGCCAAAGCGGTCTTGGAGCGGACGGACAACCCACAGGGTGTAACGTTGGTCGATCGTGACCGCCAAGCTGTCGCCGCATTACAGCCCCTCGTCAAACAGGGTGCTCATATGATTCACAGCGACTTCTTGCACGCTAGCCAACAGCTAGCCGATAGCGGGCACGAGTACGACATGATCTTGGCTGATTTAGGAGTCTCATCGCCGCACCTTAATAATGGTAGTCGTGGGTTTAGCTTCGTCACCGAAGCTGAATTGGATATGCGGATGGATCAACGCCAAACGCTATCGGCCCATAATGTGGTCAACGACTACAGCGAAGCAGAGCTGACCGACATCTTGTGGCGATACGGGGAAGAACCCAAATCGCGGCAAATAGCCCGGTTGATTGTGCGGAACCGACCGTTCCATACAACCACAGAGCTAGCCAATGTCGTCAAAAAGGCCTGGCCTGGCCATAGTAAAGTGCACCCAGCTACAAGGACCTTTCAAGCAGTCCGAATCGCCGTTAACGACGAGATCGCGCTACTGGAGAAAGCCTTACCACTGTGGATTAGCTTACTTAAACCAGGTGGTAGACTAGCCGTTATCAGCTTTCATAGCCTCGAGGATCGGGTCGTCAAACAAATGTTTGCCGAGTACGCCGAAGGGTACGAAGCCAAAATTGAGCTACTTACCAAAAAGCCCGCTACTGCCAGCGAGCATGAATTAGTTTTTAATCCGCGTGCCAGGAGTGCAAAACTCCGAGCCGCCGCAAAAAAATAAACAGAAAGGGATGCACATGCCTATCCAGGTCAAAAGCAGCTCCCGAGCGTACAAGGTTAGAGTTAAAGTAATTTAACCACCTTGTAGTGGGGGTCTTGGGCAACCGAGGCTCCCACACCAAAACAAAAACAAACATAAAAAGAGAATTAACAATACATGACATATTCCAGTACTTTGGCAATGAATCGACAGCGATTTGGCCAGCGGAACCAGAATAGTACGAGCTTTCAGAAGAAGAGCCGTACCATCGGTCCTGTCAGCAACACGATTATTCTGATCGTTCTGGCATGTGTGCTCGGACTGTTGTATCTTACCCAGGTGACCAAGACAAATGCTTACGGTTACAAGATTAACAACCTACAAGACCAACAGACGCAGCTGAAAGAGCAGCACGACGACCTCGAAGTAGCAGCTGCTCGTTTGAAGGCGCTTGATCGAGTCCAGGCGAGCGAAGCGGCCAAGAACCTCGTGTCCGTTGCCCCAACCGCCACCGTTCAAAACTAATTCTTAGCAATGCCCCCACGCACCAACTCTATCCCCGGCGGTAATACCGCCGTGCAACGCTTACGTATATGGTATGGCGTTTTTTTGGCTGTGGCGGCTATTTTTGTGTTTCGGGCCTTCTACTTACAGGTGATTCGTCAGGACTACTACCATAAATTAGCTTTGGCGAGCCAGCTGAAACAGTACGAAATTCCAGCCGAACGGGGTGTTATTGAGGCCCACGACGGCGACCAAATCGTGCCCCTGGTACTAAACCAGAAGCAATATACCTTGTTTGCTGACCCCAAGTTCATTAAAGATCCGTCTAAGACAGCCGATCAAGTGGCTCGCGTCATCGGTGGTAATGCTGCCGACTACGAAAAGCTCATGAAGGCGAACAGCCGCTACTCGGTTTTGGCCAAAAAACTTACCAAAGAGCAGAAAGAGGCCATTACCAAGCTGGAGATCAAGGGTATCGGCACGCGCGATGTTACGTCGCGCACCTATCCCGAGAGTTCACTGGCGGCGCAGCTCCTGGGCTTTGTGAACGATGAAGGGGATGGGAAGTATGGCTTGGAACAAGCCTTGAACCCGCAACTAAAAGGACAACCAGGCGAGCTGAAGGCCATTACTGATGCTCGCGGTATCCCGTTAGCCGCCAACAAGGACAATATTGTGAAGGCGCCGGTGGCCGGCAAACGGGTTGTTTTGACGGTTGATATTGCTATGCAAAAACAGCTTGAGGATACGCTGAAGAAGGGGCTGGAACGCGCCAAATCAACCTCTGGTGACGCTGTTATTATCGATCCCAATACGGGCGCGATCTTGGCCATGGCCAGCTACCCAACCTACAATCCGGCCGAGTTCTATAAAGTCACGGACGGTAACGTCTTTACGAGTGGTGCCGTGAGCAATCCGCTGGAAATTGGCTCCACCATGAAGCCGTTAACAGCTGCCGCGGCGCTCGATCAAGGTGTTGTTAAGCGGGACACGACCTATTATGACCCCAGTCACTATTCGGTGGATGGCTATAACATTACTAATATTGAAGAAGATGGTGGGGCTGGGACACGCTCGGTGGCCGACATTTTGCAGTTGTCACTGAACACCGGTGCGACCTGGCTCCTGATGCAAATGGGTGGCGGACAGATTAACCAGAAAGCCCGAATGGCTTGGCACAACTACATGGTTGATCATTATCAGTTTGGCAAGGATACTGGCGTCGAGCAGGGGTATGAATCCCATGGCACCATTCCTGATCCGAACGACGGATACGGACTCAATTTGCAATACGCCAACACCGCGTTTGGGCAAGGTATGACGGCGACGCCACTACAGCTAGCAGCCGCCTTGGCTAGTGTGGTAAATGGCGGCACGTACTACAAACCCCACCTGGTGGATGGCTACATGACCGACCACGACGAGTTTAATCAGCAGAAGCCGACGGTCGTTAAAGCCAATGTCGTCAAGCCGGATGTCGGGCAGACACTCAAAGAGCTGATGCAGTACACCTTCGATAAAAACCATGTCACGTATGGTATGCCGAACGTGCCAGCGGGCTATAATCTTGGCGGTAAGACGGGTACGGCTCAAATCGCCAAGCCGGGCGGTGGCTACTATGATGATCGATTTAACGGTACGTTCATGGGCTTTGTAGGTGGCGATAAGCCACAATACGTGGTGGTCGTACGGGTGAATGAACCAAAGATTGGCGGCTATGCTGGTTCTAAGGCCGCCGCGCCGCTCTTTTCGGATATTGCTACCTTCTTAATTGGTAATTTTAATGTCACGCCAAAAAGTTCGTAACAGCGGAGGAATAACGTATAATATGAGGAAGAAATCATGTCGACAATAAACATCACCGTTAACACCGCTACGCTTGTGCGAATCCTCTCGCTCGGCTTTTTGACCTTCTTGATTAGCATGGTGATTACACCGCTGTATACCAACCTGGCCTTTAAGTGGAAGCTCTGGAAGAAGCCGCGCGAAAAAACCGTCACTGGCGCGCCGACGACGATTATTAGTCAGCTCCACGCCGGCAAGCATAAACGACTAATTCCAACCATGGCTGGTATTGTCTTTGTGGTTTCGGTCGGGCTAGTGACGATGGCCTTAAACTTGAACCGAAGTGAAACCTGGCTGCCGTTGGCCGCGTTTGTCGGCGCCGGTTTTGTTGGTCTGATTGATGACATTATTAACGTCCGCGGAACAGGGGCGGGGGTGGCTGGTTTACCGTCTAAGTTGAAGCTGTTGCTAATTACGGGCATCGCCCTGGTTGGTGGCCTCTTCTTTTATTACAAGCTCGACTTCTCGAGCTTGCACATACCACTGGTGGCCAGTAGTTTCCACCTAGGCTGGTTGATTATTCCACTGTTTGTTTTGGTAGTAGTGGCAACCGCCAACGCAGTTAATATTACTGATGGGATGGACGGTTTGGCTGGTGGCCTGTGTGCGATCGCTTTCTTGATTTACACGATTATTGCCTTCTTAGAAGGTCGCTATGGCGTGGCCGGCTTCTGCATGGCCATGGTCGGTGGTTTGATGAGCTACACCTGGTTCAACCTGTTTCCGGCACGCTTCTTTATGGGTGATGTTGGTTCGTTCGCACTGGGGACGGCTCTCGGTGTGGTGGCTATGTTAACAAACACCGTCTTCTTGCTGCCAATCATTGGCCTGGTCTTTGTGGCCGAAACTGGCTCGGTAATGCTACAGGTTACTTCTAAGAAGTTACGCCACGGCAAGAAGCTTTTCAAAGTTTCACCGGTGCACTATTTATTCCTAGCTAATGGGTGGCCCGAAACTAAGGTGACAGAGCGCTTTTGGATCATTGGTCAGGTGGCTGGCGTGATGGGTCTGATTCTGTTTGTGCTCGGTCGGTGGATTTAAACTTATGAAATTCGCCAGTCCCGTCAGACGGCCGGCAGATCAAGAGGCTTCTCGTCAACGTCGGCATCGTCCGGACTACTGGCTGCTGCTCATTGCCACGGCGCTTATGGTCATCGGCTTGATTGTGCTGTACGCCATTAGCCCCGGTCTAGCGATTCAAAAACATGTTGGCGAGAACTACTTCGTGAACAAGCAGCTACTGGCCATTATTCTTGGTATTGCCGCGTTCGTGGCCTTGTCGAACATTCCCGTCGCTTTCTGGCGAACCATGCAGCGACCGCTGTTAATCGCGGCTGGTGTGGCTGCCGTTGCGGTACGAATCTTTGGTGAGCGCGTCAATGGTGCCTATCGTTGGATCCAGGTTGGCGGTATGTCTTTTCAGGCCGCCGAGCTAATTAAGTTCGCCTTACTGATTTGGTTAGCTAGTTTTTTGGTTGATCGCATCCGTGAAGGGAACCTTGGTGACCTCAGAAAAACCCTCCAGCCACTGGTAATCGCGCTGCTATTAATTGGTCTGGTCGTCGGTAAAGTGCAGAGTGACTTTGGTTCGACCGCGGTTATGATTGCCATGATGGCTTCGATGGCTTTTGTGGCCGGCATGCCGATGAAGCGGGTCATGATGGCCGGTGGAGTGGTGGCGATCGGCATCATCCTACTGATTAGCGGCAGCGCCTACCGACGTGACCGGGTGCTGACCTTTATGCACCCGGAACGTGACTGTCAAAACACCGGCTACCAAGTCTGCCAGGCCTTGATAACGGTTGGTTCGGGCGGCGTCTTTGGTTTGGGCGTGGCTAACAGCGTGCAAGCCTACGGCTACCTACCAGAGGCGGCCAACGACTCCATCTTTGCTATCTTGGCCGAAAAGTTTGGCTTCCTTGGTGTAACGGCTTTGATCGGCTTGTTCGTGGCATTCTTCCGGCGGCTTTTCAAAATTGCCGAACGCGCACCCGATGACTACAGTCGATTACTGGTGGTTGGCATCTTGGCCTGGTTAAGTACCCAAGTACTGATTAACGTTGGCGCCATGATGGGCCTGCTACCTCTTAAGGGGATTACCTTACCGTTCATCAGTTACGGTGGCACCAGCCTGGTCTTTGTACTGGGCGCCTTGGGCATTGTTTTTCAGATTTCTCGCTACACCGTCTACCGGACGGCGGCGGTGAGTTCGCAATCAACTAGAGAAGGGAAGGCGTATGAAAGTACTCCTAACCGGCGGCGGAACGGGCGGTCACATAACCCCGTTGTTAGCCGTCGCCCAGAAGCTTAAAGACCTCGATCCCGCGACCGAGATTGTCTACGTTGGCGAACGTGGCACTAAGTTTGCTAGCATGACAGCCGGCGAAAACGCCTTTGATAGCCAGCACAAGGTCTTTGCCGGTAAGTTTCGGCGTTATAACGGGGAATCGTGGCTCAAGCGATTGCTGGACGTTAAAACCAATCTCCTGAACATTCGCGACTTCTTCTATCTCTTTATGGGCTTGATTGAAAGCTGGTTCTTGTTACGTCGCGTCAAACCAGATGTCATTTTGCTCAAAGGAGGCTTTGTCGGCGTGCCTATTGGCTTAGCCGCCCGCAAACGCATTCCGTTAGTAACACACGACTCCGACGCCTTACCGGGCCTCGCAAACCGTCTGGTGAGCCGCTGGGTGGTCTACCACGCCACCGGCATGCCTCCAGAGTACTATCAGTACCCCAAAGACAAGGTGAAGTACGTCGGCGTGATAGTTGGTGATGCCTACCAAAAAGTTACCGCCGAGCTCCTAAAGCAGTATCGGGATGCCCTTAAGTTACCCGAAGACGCGCAGGTTCTGTTAGTGACTGGTGGCAGCGGTGGCGCAGGTAGCATTAACAGTGCCATGGTCCAGCTCGCGCCACAGTTACTCGACAGCTTACCCCAGCTGCACATCATTCATGTGACTGGTAATGGCAAAGAAGGCGTTTATGGTGACTATCAGCATCAACGACTCTTGGTAGCCGGTTTATTGAGCGAATTTTATCGCTACACTGGTGCGGCTGATGTGATTGTCACCCGCGCCGGCGCCAATACGATTGCCGAATTTGGCGTCCAAGCCAAGGCCTGTGTGGTGGTGCCTAACCCGATGCTGACCGGTGGGCATCAGCTCAAAAATGCCGAATTCTTAGCCGCTCACCAAGCAGCCGTAATTGTAGACGACGCCACCCTCGGTACCCACCCAGAAGCGCTCAAAGAAGCAGTCAATGATCTGTTAACGGACGCCCAAAAGCGCACGGAGCTTGGCCAGCGACTCAACGACCTAACCGTCAAGGATGCGGCCAATAGTTTGGCGCAGCTGCTGCTCTCGGTTGGCAAACGGGCAGGGGAGTAGACGTGCGAATACGGCCCACCAAAACCACTCGTCAACCACAACCGACCGCCGCGCCGCGCGGTGTGATTTCGTATAACACCAATCGTGTGGCTGGGGCCGGGAAGGTTGTAAGTCCCAAGGCCGAACATTGGTGGCAACAGGGGTGGGTAAGAAACCTACCGACGTTTCTGGCACTGGCCGTAATTACCATCAGTGTCTTGTACTGCCTCGGCCTCTCCACCAATCCAAAAGTTGTCGTATCTACAACAAGTCCACAGGCAGTCGTTTTGCGTGACAAGGCCGAATATCAGCGTGGCGCTCAGCGTATCCTGGAAGACTCAGCCCTAAGCCGGACCAAGTTCACCGTTAATACCGGTGGTTTTGAACGGGCCTTCCGCGCCGCCTTCCCGGAAGTCGATGATGTTTCCTTGGCGCTACCGCTGGTGAGTCGGACGCCCATCGTTACGATTAGCACGGCCCAGCCGCAACTACTCCTGACCGCTCAAGGCAAAGTCTATGTGCTCGACAAACGTGGAACAGCCATCATGATGGCCAATGACCTCAGCTCTTCTATCCGTCAAACCCTCCCCGTGGTTGATGACCAAAGTGGCTTGTCAGTTTCGGTTGGTAAAACCGTCCTGCCGGCCGAGCAGATCCAATATATCACCTCTGTTCTGGCCCAGTTTAAGGCCAAGCAAGTGGCTGTCGAAACTATCACGCTCCCGGCCACTGCCCAAGAGGTAGACATTAAGCCAGCCGGTAAGCCCTACTATGTAAAATTCAGTACCAGCACCGAGGCGAGGGAAGCGGCTGGCGACTACCTGGCTACCAAGCAGCGCCTTGAACAGACCAACACGACACCAACACAGTATGTCGATGTGCGGGTGCCAGGCCGCGCATACTACCAGTAGTCGCCCCACCACTACTCTCCTATGTTCGCAAAGTGTTCACATGTTTGTTTATGTATGATCCAGCAAAAAAACTATACTATGATGGGGAAACGGGCAAATGTCAAAAAAGGCAGGAAAGCGCCCAAAGCGGGGAAATACATATAAAAGTATAGAAAGGCACGAAAAGCAAATATTGCAAACCGACTGTGGATAAGTCGGGCCGTTGTACAAAATATCTGTGGATAAAGCGACGTAGTGGCAAGCCATTCTAAGGGCTTCTGAGAGTGTGTTTGGAGAGGGTTTGAATAGGAACACCAGTTACAATAGAAAGTAGCGCGCAGAACGAAGCGAATAGACAAAAACCTTGGTGACTCGAAAATACTTCCCTTTAGCAGGGGTATCACTAATCCTCTTATGTATATAAATATAAGTCGCAAAATATACATTGTGCGACATGATTGCTATGACTGGTTGTGTGTTCTGCTCCGGCTTCTGCCGGCTGGAATTTCTGCCGCTGCTGTTTTTTATTTTGTGTTATTGCGTTAATTCTCTACTGCTACTGCCCGGGAGCTTTTTTTGGCACTATGTGAGATTGCCTGTTTCCTATTGGCTGTCACTATCGTGTTCGTAATTTGTACAAAGTTTTTGTGAACAGACTTTAGCTGGCTGTGACAGTAGCCCGACTGGCTTGCTGAAGCTCATGGGCTTCGAGTGCTTGTTGGGTGCTTAATGGGTGATGATGAAGCTCTACGCGGCCACCGTAGATACCTTCCCCTGCACTATCCATACGAAGTGTTAATGGACGATCGTAGGTGCCTTCGGGTACGTCAGTGTGGGCCGCAGCGTCGGTCAGTCCGTGGATGCTAAAAACACCTTCATCAAAGCTAATCTCACCGTTCCGAAAAGAAAACGCCTCACTACTAAAGGTGACCGCGACTAACTCCGTATCAACAGGGGTCCAACCAGGGTTGCCGTCACTGACCTTACCTTGTTCGAACGGGTTCACATACTGTCGAAACGGTCGTGGGGTTGGGTTGCCACGGACGCGTAAGGAGCTTTTCCACTCTCTGTCGTCGGCTACTTGGCGGTTGTCGAGGCTGAAGCCATAGAAAGCACCGCTGGCGACATTACCGAGTTGAAGGGTTGGCTGCGACTCCTGGGCAAGGATTTTGCCAAGGAAACCGGCGAGCTCGGGCGAGGGCACCTTGATTCTTAGTAAGTAATCAACAAAGTGGTGCTTCAAATCCATAGCCAATACCCCAATTCTAAATTTAGGATAAGTATAATCCTCTGCTTTTCTTTTGTCTAGGATTGGCAGCTACGTTAGTAGATTGGTTCAATGTCGACCAGATGGAGGGCTGGAACCGATGGCCTGGCTGCGCCCCGAAGTCGGCCAAAGATGTATTGGTCGATGCGGCCGATGTCCCGCAGTGGGGATCGGCTATGATGAGGGCGGTTTTTGGTGTAGGCCTTAATTTTGCGACCACAGTCTTGCATCATAACTCGTTCCTCAGGCGAAGCCTTTGCCCAGACGGGCTCAATGCCATAGCCCTCAACGACGGCTACTCGAGCAAGCGTTCGATAATGAGGCGTGCCTTCTGCTTGGAAGGTGTACCATTCGGTCGGTGCGACACTAATACCAGCGGCGCGGAGGAGCTGGAACTCGTTGTTCGTCTGTTCTAGCAGGGCCTCAATTCCTTCGAGGCTACACGGCGCCGCAACATGCCTTGGGGACTCTCGGAGGCGGACTTCTCGAACGATGTGACTAAAGCCATCACTAACTTGGGCTTGCATGGCCTCCCGCCTATCCAGCCAAGACTCTTCTCCTTGTACTTCAAACCAGACAATCGGCTGATTGGGCCAGGGGGCGCCAACTTCTGCAACCGTGGCTGGTAAATTCACGGCTTCTCTATTCGGCTAGAGCGTAGGTAGCTTTGGCGACGCGCTTGAACTGGGCTTTGCCCTGCAGGTTCAAAAGGATGGTCGTTTCTTTAACGTGACGGCTTTTAAGGACGCGCTTGACGATTTCATCGCGGTGGAGGGGTTCGCCTGCCTTTTGGAGGACTTCGGTGATGATATCGGCCACAGTGCCCTTCTCGTAGCCCCATTCCTTTAAGGCGTAGATGCCGCGGCCAATCAGAACGAAGCGACTATCTTTGATCAGTTCGTTGTGGATGGCTTGGGTGGTGACATCTTTGCGCTTGAATTCACTGCCCTTGATGGCTTCGGAAATCTCATTAAAGTGGAGGGGCTTCCCTTTTTCGTAAAGAATGACGTAGATTTTGTCACGAATGTTCTTGGGGTTGACCATTGGCCACTTCACTAGGCCCCAGCGACCGTTAAGGGTGGCTAATTGCTTAGAGGTGCTAGCCAAGGCGGCAACGTGCTTGCTGTCGGTGTCTTTAACAGAGGTGGCAACCTTGTCGATAGAAGTTGGTTCCCCGCCCTTTTTGATGGCGTCGATAATCTTGGCAACCTGATCTTTCATCTGTTTTTCGGTGTGGAGCTTGGCCAAACCGACAGCGTGGTAGAAGTTGTCGTTTTCGTCGATAACAGCCAGGTTTGGGCACAGTAAGGTCAGAAAAGCGACGCGGGCTTGGTCGGTGCGGCTGTTGTCTTTGGTGAGCTTGGCACTGAGGTCGCTGACGCGGCTGACGCCACCCAGTTGCTCAAGTTCGGTTACGAAACGAGCCTGTAGCTCTTTGATGTGTGGCAGGTCCTGTTCAGCGGTACTCTTGAGGCGTGTGATAACAGCTTTTTCGAGTTGGCGAACGCGTTCGCGTGTGATGCCAAGGAGTTCCCCAATCTGTTCTAGGGTTTCTTTTCGTTCAAACAGGCCAAAACGGCGCGCAATGATTTCGCGTTCTCGTTCACGCTCGATAGTTGCTAGAACATCATTAATAATCTGTTCAATATCGAGTGTGGTCGGGGTTTGGTCTGCCATATCGTATTCCTTGTCTGTTAAGTCATCGGGCGCCCACTCTGCCGTCAACAATTACTAACATTATAAAACTTTAATTATTAAAAGTCAAACGTATGTCTTTATGTAGTTATTGTAGCACCAACTGGACTATCGTGCGTGACTATTGCGTGGCAATATTACAACAAAATAGTCTGAACAGATAGCAAGTTGGGGATAAGTTGGTGGCTTGTTGATTACAGGCTGCGGGTCATGTCGTACAAATGTTCCAAGGCGTGGTTGGCTACTTTCATCCGTAAATCCGCTTCCTCTTCCACCTTGGCGATAATTTCGAGGTCGTTGGTGACTTGGGTGTGAGTGGTCGTATCCATGTAGGCATACAGCCCGCCAGTGGTCAGCCAAACATGAAAGATGGTGAACGCGCCTTCAAAGTTATCACCAAACCGTAAGTGCTCCTCGCCGGTGTCAACAAGGATTGGCTCCCCCTGTTGATTGACGATGTATTGATCAGTTTTGCTGACATCAAAAAAGAAGGGGTTGTCGGTCGGTTCGGTGCCGGCGAGGTGCTTCAGATAGGTGTCACGCGCGTACTTGCTTAATTTTTGGGTGAGACTGCTGGCTGCCGCTGTCTTTGCCTCTGTTGGGACATCGGTACTTTCGAACCATTCTTCCAGTTGTGTGCCTGGAACATGCGGACTGATGCGAAGCAGGCTCGGGACACCGTCGACCTCTGCAACGGCGTGCCAGCGCGGCGCAACAGCAATACCGTAACCTTCTAGGATATCAAGCTTGTTTTCGAACGGCTCCTGTCCTTCTGCCAAGGGGTCAAGGACGGCACGCTTCAAGCAGGAATAGGCATATTTTCGGTCGTACGATGGTTCGGTTGAGTCGAAGGCCGGGCGATTGTACTTGTCGAGGATGGCTGCATTTGGGTACAGATGACGCAGCCAGGCTACCGGCTCGCTTTCCGTGCCGTAGAGCGGGCGTACTGGGAACTCCTGACACTCAGAGAGCAGATGGGGCTCCAGGCTCAGTTCACCGGGCACGGCACGAATAGCGGGAATCTCAACAAGATGTTGCATAAGACAGTATTATAACATAATAACGTGGCCATCGCCAGTTTGATTTAAAGACGAGGCTGGGTCAAGATGCAACGTAGGACGGTGCTTCTCGCGTTGGCAATATCAAACACCGTCTCTGCGTAGCGGGCTTCGAGTCCGGCAACATTGGCTTCATCAATTCTCTTGGTGGAGTCCATTGCAATTGAGTAGTCCTCTGGTGGACAAGCACCGCACTGGTCACAGGCAATTTTGGCCGCAAAACCGGTTAGGTTTAGTACGGGTGTTGATTCGCCATCAGCTATGTAGAGCCCCTCGCCGGTGTCGCTCATAACGCGAGCGGCCGGCGAATCTTCTAGGCGCATTTCAATGACATCTTCGACTTCTCCCTGAGCTTCGACGTCAACATAGAGGCCGCAACGGCGAACACCTTTAATGACTGCTTCAACGGGACGGTAGCGATTCATAAGTTAATTATAACATAAAAAAGCAACTAGCGCTAGCTACTTCTTCTTGGCAGCGGTTTTGCGCTTGGGGAACTTGCGTCCCTTGCCCTTGGCCGGCGCGGCGGCGAGGAGTTCTTTACACTCCTTCTCTGTTAGCTCGGCGGGTTCCTTGTCTTTTGGAATCTTGGCGTTCTTCTTGCCGTCGGTTATGTAAGGGCCGTACTGGCCGTTCAAAACGTCTATACCGCTGTCGAAGCGCTGGATGTACTTGTTGGCTTCTTTTTCGAGCTTTTCTTTGTAAGCAACCAGGGCTTCTTCGAGGGTAATGGTCAGCGGATCGGCGCCTTTAACAGAGACAAAAAGCTTGTCGACCTGGATGTAGGGGCCAAAACGGCCGATGTTGGCTTTGATCTCTTTGCCGTCTTCGGTCAGGCCGACGGTGCGCGGCAGTTTAAACATTTCTAGGGCCTGCTCCAGCGTGACTGTTTCCAGGGTGGTGTTGGCCGGCAGCGGCGCGAAGCGGGGTTTTTCTTCACTTTCGGTCTCGCCCATTTGCAGCATGGCGCCATAGCGGCCATAACGAGCGATGATGGGCTTACCGGACTTAGGGTCTGGGCCTAATTCACGGGCCTGTGAGGCCTCTTGGCGGCTGACATCGGCTGCACCCTCGATGAGGGGGTGAAAGTCCTTGTAGAAGTCCTTGAGCATTTGCTGCCACTTCTCTTTGCCCTCGGCGATGTCATCGAACTCGGCTTCGACCTTGGCGGTAAAGTCGTAATCGAGGACGGTGCCAAAGTGTTTGGTCAAGAAGTCGGTGGTCATGTCGGCAATGCCGGTCGGGACCAGCTTATTGCGGTCGGCCCCTGTTATCTCGGTGCGGGTGGCGCTAGTGATAGTGCCCTTCTCTAAGGTAATGGTCTCAACTTCTCTTTCGACGCCTTCGAGGTCCTTCTTTTCGATATAGCCGCGGCTCTGGATGGTGCTGATAGTCGGTGCATAGGTAGATGGCCGACCGATGCCCAGCTCTTCTAACTTCTTCACCAAAGCGGCTTCGCTGTAGCGGGCGGCTGATTTGCTGAAGGTTTGGGTGGCGGTCATGCTGTTGAGCGGTAGTTTTTGCCCCTGTTCCACGGCTGGCAGAATGGTGTCGTCCTTGCCTCCCCCGTAGACCTTAAGGAAGCCATCGAACTGGAGGACTTCACCCTTGGCGATGAAGGCCGGCTTGGTTGTGCTGGGTTGAATGGTGATTTCGCTCTTTTCCAGCTGGGCGGGCGCCATCTGGCTGGCCAGGGTGCGCCGCCAGATGAGGTCGTACAGCTTTTGCTGCTGCGCATCGTCACCGAGGTTCTGCCTGCTGAAATCAGTCGGTCGAATGGCTTCGTGTGCCTCCTGGGCACCGGCGGACTTGGTCTTGAAGGTGCGCAGTTGGTAGTAGTCTTTGCCGTATTGATGCTGAATGTAGTCGGCGGCATTGTTGAGAGCCAGCTGTGACAGGTTGGTGCTGTCGGTACGCATGTAGGTAATGTGCCCACTTTCGTATAGGCGCTGAGCTAGGGTCATGGTTTGACGAACGCTGTAGCCAAGCCGCAGGGCGGCCGCTTGCTGCAGTGTACTAGTGGTAAATGGTCCTGATGGGTTGCGGGTGCTGGGCTTGGCCGTCATGTCGGTAACGGTAAATTCGGCCGGCACGCAGTCTTCTAGGAACTTCTGGGCTTCTGCTTTGGTTGGCAACTTGGTGGCTAATTCGGCTTTCAGTTCCTGGCCTTCAACGTCAAACAAGGCCGCAATCTTATAGGTAACCTCGGCTTCGTGGGCGTTAATTTCGCGCTCACGCTCGACGATTAGGCGGACAGCTACAGATTGGACGCGGCCGGCACTCAGGCCGGTTCTTACCTTTTTCCACAAGACGGGCGAAAGCTCATAACCAACCAAACGGTCGAGGATGCGACGGGCTTGCTGGGCATCGACCAGATCCTGGTCGACGGTGCGTGGGTTTTCGATGGCGTGCAGGATGGCGGTCTTGGTGATTTCATGAAAGACAATTCGCTTAGTCGTCTTGGGATCTAGCTTCAGGGCACTGGCCAGATGCCAGGCAATCGCCTCCCCTTCGCGGTCTTCATCAGATGCCAACCAGACGGTAGCATCCTTGGCGGCTTTGCGCAGCTCGGCGACGACCTTCTTTTTATCAGCGCTGACTTCGTAGGTAGGCTCGAAGTTATTGGCGATGTCTATATTAAGACCTTTTTTCGGCAAATCACGGATGTGGCCAAAACTACTTTTGACGGTGTAGTCTTTGCCTAAATATTTTTCGATCGTCTTGGCTTTCGCCGGACTCTCAACGATTACTAAGTTTTTAGCCATATGCGTGATGTCTAGTATACCTTATTAGTGACAAGGCGTAATCCTACGGCAATTTTGGCGACAATGCAAATAAATTAAGAATTTGCTCAGCGTCCTGGACCAGCTGCGCACCTTGGTTGATTAAGTTATGTGTCCCAACGCTGTTGTTACTAAAGATACTGCCCGGCACGGCCAAAACTTCCTTGCCCTGATCTAACGCAAACTGAGCGGTGTGCAGGCTGCCGCTTTTCTCGGCCGCCTCAGTAATAAGCACGGCGTGGCTGAGGCCGGCAATGATGCGGTTGCGGGCGATGAAGTGGTATTTGTGCGGCCTGAGTTGGCCAGGATATTCGCTGACCAGTGCCCCACCCTGTCGCACGATAGTTTCCGCCAACCGGCGATGGGTGGCGGGATAGATACTTTCGATACCACCCGGCAATACGGCAATAGTCTTGCCCCCGGCGTCCAGGGTTGCTTGATGGGCGACGCTGTCGACTCCTAAGGCCAGCCCGCTTACAATCGGAATACTGGCCCAAGCCACAGTGGCTGTCATCCGCGTTGTAACTTCTCTGCCATATGGGGTAACCGCCCGGCTCCCCACAATCGCCAGCGTCTTGTACGCCAGTATCTCAGTGTTACCAACGACGTACAGCTTATAGGCGGGTTGCGGCAGCTTTGTTAGTTGGTGTGGGTAATGTCGGTCACCCGGGATAAGTTCGTGTACCTCCACGCTCGGCTCCTTTCAGATTGGTGCCTCGCGGGTTTCTGTATATAGCTTAGCAACAGCTACGATTTTGGGAGCGCAAATTAACCGGTTTTTAATGATTCAGATTAATAAAGTTAATAATCCCACACCGTAGCATTCTTAAAAAACTTAATCTGAATTCTTACCTTTTGGTTAAATGGTGCTCCAAAATCCATAGCACACCAAAAGGCACTGTAAGAGCCGGCCAACAGAGGTCGAAAACATAATTTAAAGAAACTAAGTTGCACAAAAAGCAAAATAGTATTGACAAACAACAGAAAGTTGCTAAAATAGCAATCCGTAAGCGTAATACTTTACGTTTCGCACCTTTTACCCCCAATTCTAACAAATTGTTAGATTGTTCTCAGAGCGGCAGCCTAAGTTGTTACCCTCCACTTATCGCAGCACTCGGTGTCAAAACCGAACGCTCTAGAACAAACTAATCCCTTTAACAGATCCCGGAACCAGGCTTGCCTGGTCGAGGTCCCCAATTCAAAGTGAGTATTCAAGTATTCTGCGACCTTCGGGTCCAGAGGCGCACATCTTTAAGGAGTTTTGGATGCTGACGCTTCACTGGGGTGGGTTGAAGGGTGTAATTTGGGGAGAACCTGACATTCTTGGTTCTCCTTTGAAATAGGCCTCCAGCGGTGCCCACCCCCTCTGGAGGTCTTTTTTTATACAATAAAACTGCGGGTTTCGGTAGGTAGTTGCCCGCCGTAGATATATTCCACCAAAAGACTGTTCACCTCTTGTGCTAAGGCCGGGAGGTGTTTTTGTTCATCAGCCGTAAACTTGCCCAAGACGAAATCGGCGCTGTCGGCCTGGCCAGAAAAGTCATTGGCTATGCCGATGCGGACGCGGCCGGTGGCTGGGCTGCCGAGGGCAATGATCGATTTAACGCCGTTGTGTCCAGCGTGGCCGCCACCGGTACGGAGACGGATCTGACCAAACGGGATGTCAATTTCGTCGTGCACGACCACGGTGTCGGCATCACTGACCTTGTAGAAGCGCTGTACGGCCTGTACAGCCTCGCCACTGTTGTTCATGAAGGTAGAGGGCTTACAGAGGATAACGCGCGTCTGACCAAGGTTGTGAGTGCTCAGGTGGGCTTTTAAATCCTTCTTATTGGTCCAGGCTGGAAAGTCGTTTGTTTGGGCAAAGTAGTCCAAGCTGTAAAAACCAACGTTGTGGCGCGTTAATTCATACTCTTTGCCTGGGTTGCCAAGTCCAACGATAAGGATGGTTTTGGTGAGTCCAACGCTGTAAAGAGGTGGTTCGATATTGCTGTTTTGCTCACGGACGAATAATCCCATAGCGTCTAGTATCGGTTATTCTGGGCGATTCAACAAGTAATGCAGCGGGTTGGTGCCTTGCTCCAAAAGGGATACATATGCTTTTGTTCGATAGAGGGCTTCCACTGGGATATCAAAGGTTGGGTTGATGACATCAGTCTCGTTGGTTTCTTCAACGTTCAATGCGGTTCCTGCATCGATTCCCATATACTCGTCAATGCTAATCACGTCGTCTTCCTCAATAGAGTAGCCATAGGTGAGCGCCACCCAATGACCAGTGTGAGCCGAGACGATTCGCAATACCACAAAGCCCTCACTGACGCCTTGCTCGCTAGCGGCTTGACTCAACGCTTCCAAATCTTCCTCCAGGCTGTCGAGAGCTGGTGGCGTGAGGGCCTCGGAGAACTCGAGATCAGCTAGCTGGTCGAGTAAGTATTGAAGAATAGTGTCGTTATTGACGGGTAGATATTTTACTTCGGAGATTTCGCCTGGCATATCACTAATTTCCTGAATTTATTTAGGAGCGCTGGGATCCCAACGTGATTTACGAGGATGAGACTCGTGTTTTTCGATGTACCAAAACTTAATTGGCGAGCCCGTGTAGTCCCACTTTTCGCGCATGGTGCGATCCATGTAGCGCTTGTAGCTCCAGTGCAGAAACTTGGTGTGGGCGCCAAAGACCTTGAAGCTGGGGTTGGGGTTGTCGTCTTCTTGAACGATGTAGTTGAGCTTGGGGTTGCGGTTTTTGAGGCCGGCTGGCGGATGGTCATTAACGATTTGTCGTAACCAACGGTTTAGTTCGACGGTGCGAATCTTTTGGTTGCGGCGTTCGTCAATTTCGAGGGCCAGGTCAAATAGCTTGGCAACATTTTGACCACTGACGCTACTGGTAAAGACCAGCGGTGCCCATGGCAGGAAGGCAAATTCGGTGCGCAAGCGGGCGGCAATTTGGTCGCGACTGTAGGGGTCTTTATCTTCCAGGCTGTCCCACTTGCTGATAACCAGTACCAGACCCTTGCCGGCTTCTTTCACCATGCCCGCGATCTTTTGGTCTAGCTGAGTGCCAACTTCGTTGACGTCCATCAGCATGAAGCAGATATCGGCCTGTTCAATGGCGGACAGGGTGCGGATGACGCTGAAGTGTTCAATCCCCTTCCCGATCTTACCGCTGCGGCGGATGCCGGCGGTGTCGAGCAGTTCGATTTCCCGCCCTTTGAACTTAACCATGGTGCGGTTGATGTCGCGGGTGGTACCGGCTACGTCGGCAACGATGGCCTGCTGTTTTTTGGCTAAGGTGTTAAATAGATGAGATTTGCCAACGTTAGGGCGTCCCAGTAGGGCGATGCGCAGACGGTCGTCGGCTTCGTTGATGGTGGCTTCGGGAATGACCTGCCCGAGCTTCTCTAACAGCTCTTCGATACCACTGTTCTGGGTGGCACTGGTCATGATGATGGTTTTGATGCCCAGACCCTGGAACTGAGTGGCCTTGGCGCGGTAGGCTTTGTCGGCCTTGTTGACGACCAGGAAGACGGGTTTTTGGGTCTTAAGGGCGAGCTTGGCGACGCGGCGGTCTTCTTCGGTAATTTGGAGGTTGGCTTCGATGACGACCCAGATGACGTCGGCACTGTCGGCAGCCTGTAGAATCTGTTCTTGAATGGTGAATTCAAAGTCGTCTTCGGGGCTCTTCATACCAGCGGTGTCGACCAGCCAGAAGTCGCGCTCACCAAAGCTGGCCTTGGCCATAATACTGTCGCGGGTAGTGCCAGGTTCGTTGGCCACGATCGCTTCACGCCGTTGCAGGATGGCGTTAAACAGGCTCGATTTACCAACATTGGCTCGGCCGACAATGGCGACGATAGGAACTTTTTTGCTCATTCCTTCTATTATAACAGAGGTACGGCATATTGACAACTAAATAAAATAGTTACTTAGATGCGGTTGAGGTCGAGGGGTAGGCTGTTCGTCAGGTTGGCGCCTTCGAAATCGAGCAGGCCGGCCTGTTGGCAGCCTGTTACGACGATCTTCCAGGTAGCTGGAACGAAGCGTCGAGCCGGGCAAACATTTGGTTCATCATCGGTCAGGTTGGGGCTCTGGCCATGGCGAAGCGCCCAGGAAGTGGCTTCTTGCTGGGCTACCTGCAGAATGAAAGGATTTGGAGCAAAGTGGTTATCACCGGGGTTGTACATGAAAGAGGGTTCGTTCAAAGAGACGCTACCCTTGAGGCCGAACCAGGTTTCGTACTCTCGATTTTTACCTTGGATCATGTTGGCGATGTGCACAAAGAAGCGAACGGTACGGGCGTCGAGCAGCGCCGTCTCGAGTGTTGCGCTGTCAGGCTTCTGGACAGCCTCGGCACAGTATTCGTCATACCCGCCTTTGCAAAGTGCTACTCCTCGGGCGGCAACAGCCAGGCCATGTTTGACCACTTCGTTTGGTAGGCTGGCCGCGGCGGGTACGCGAGAGAATTGATCAAAGAGCTCCTCGGCTACCTGGGCATACGGGCCAAAATGAGTCTCATCGACGGGTTCTGCAGGTTCGAGGGGCGTAACCCATGACAAATCAGCAAAGACTGCTTTACAGGCTTCGACTTGAGCGTCAAAACGTTCTTGATTGCCGGACATTCGGCATATTATAACATAAAAAAGCTATAACGACACGAAAACTTTGTTGCCGACTTGTTCGAGGTTGTAGTCGCCAAACTGGGTGCGCTTGAGGGCCAGCACCTCGTAGCCACGGGCTTCGAAGGTTCGCCGGACTTGGCGGTTGCGCCCTTCGTGCATAATGACTTCCCACTCGTGCGGTTTACTGGTTGCTTCGAGCGCCAACTTACTGGGGCCATCTATCAATTTAACGCCCTTTTCGATGGCGGCTTTGTCGGCGGGCTGCAAGGGTTTGTTCAGGGTGGCGATGTAGCGCTTCTCTTTTTGGCTACCAGGATGTGCCAGGTGGTGTGCCAGCGTGCCATCGTTGGTAAGCAAAATGAGACCCGAAGAGTCTTTGTCCAGCCGGCCAATTGACTTTAGGTGGTGCAACTCCTTGGGCAGGAGGTCATAAATGGTACTACTGCCCTGTCCGTCTCGGCTGCAGACGTAACCGGTTGGCTTATTGAGTAGAATTGTTTGGGTGGCGTTAGGTAATTTAAGTGACCGACCATTAAACAAAACCTGGTCGTTTTCGTGGACGTTGGTGCCGAGGGTGGCTGTCTGGCCGTTGATTGTGACGCGATGTTGGCTGATAGCCAGATCGGCGGCGCGGCGGCTCAGGCCGGTGGCCGAGGCGATGAATTTATTAATGCGCATGGTTTAGAGTGCGATGTCGCCAGGATTGGTACTGTCGCCGCCAGCAGCAGGTGTGATGACGGTGTTGGTTGCGGGTGTGGCAACCGGCTCATCGGCGTTATCTTTGAGATTTTCTTTCTCGAGCAAGGCGTTCAAGTCAACTGATGGCGCCAAGGCGTTTTCGGTTGGCTGTAGTACCAGCTTTTTATGCGACGGCGCTTCGACATTGGCACTGCTACCGCTGGCTTCGGCGGCGGCTTCACCTGACGGGTTTGAAAGAGCATCTTGAGCAGCTGAGGTTGGTGGCGCGCTGACATCAACGGCTGGCGCGCTGGCGGGGGCTGGTGGTGTTGGTTCGGCTGCAGGTGGTTCAGCGCCGGCACCAGTTGTGCCACTCAAGACAGGATTGCTGGTGATAAAGTCTTGAATTTGCTTTTCGACGCCGTTGGTTTCTTCGGCTCCGGTTTTGGTTAAATCATTGTTGATTGGCTCGGTTTCTGCTTGCGGCGCAGCTGGCTGTGTGGTGGCTGGAACTGGCGGGGTTGGCGGAACAACCACGGGCTCAGCTGGTTCTGGAACGGCTGGGGCTGATGGTGTTGGGGTCTCGAGGGGTGCGGCTGGCGCCGGCGCCGGTGCGGGGGTCGTGGCTGCCGGTGGCTCAGTTGCTGGCGTTGGCGTTGGTGCTGGTGAAGAAGTGGGCGGTGTCGCGGCAGCGCCTGCAGCAGTGAGGCCGACGGGAGGTTCTACTAAGACCGGCTCTTCTGGTTTGGCGGCGACTGGTTCGGCTGGTGGAGTTGCAACCGGTGGCGCGGCAACGACTGGCACATCAACGGGTGTAGGGCTTGCCGCCGTGCTGACAGTATCGGTCGCGGATGCGCTGATGTCACCCAAGACTTCGTGGGCAACCTTAATGACATCTTCCAGGGTGACCTGTGATTTGACGAGGTAACGGTCGGCACCGAGCTTTTCGGCTCGAGAGCGGTCTTCGGCCTGGCCAAGCGCGGTCATCATGATGACTTTGGTGTTCTTGGTTTCGGGGGTGGCGCGGAGAATATCAAGCATATCAAAACCGCTAATTTTAGGCATCATAACGTCCGAAATAATGAGGTCTGGGCGCTCCTTGACGGCCAGCGCGAGCGCTTCCTCGCCATCGTGGGCCGAGACAATCTCGTATCCCTCGGCAACTAAACGAGCATCGTAGATTTCACGGAGGTTGTTATCATCTTCGACGAGCATTACTTTTGGCATTGATTGATTCCTTGTTTGCGCGAGTTATAACGCGGTTATGGTTTGTTGCAATTGTATCATGAAGCGTCCTTGGTGGGTAGCGGCGTAAAGGAGATGCTATTGGCTTCGTTCGCCTCTAGCTCCTTGGCGCGTTTATTGTCGAGGCGCGGTAGATTAATGTAGAAGGTACTGCCCTCACCGACTTTACTTTCGACCCAGATGCGGCCGTTGTAAAGCTCGATGATCTTGGCGCAAATAAACAAGCCTAAGCCGGTGCCGCCAATGGTGCGGGTGGCCGAGCTGTCAACACGGTAGAACTTTTGGAATAAGTGAGGAATATCAGACTCAGGAATGCCTGGGCCAGTGTCTTTGATTGAAATCTGCACGACATCGTTGTTGCCGGTGAGGCCGATAGAAATAGTGCCTTTCTCGGTGTATTTAACGGCGTTATCAAACAGGTTGGTAATGACTTCGCGGATGCGCTCCGGGTCGGCATGAACGTAATAAAGCGGCTTGATAATTTTGGGGCGGCTGGCTGGTATGTGACTGGCGTTGACAGTCTCTTCGTGGGTACCCATGACATATTCCATGTGCAGGCCCTTCTTTTCGGCCGAGAAGCGTAAATCTTCGACAACCTTTTCGGTGAACGTGCTCATTTCGATGACGCTGGGGTGGTCGCTCAGGCGGCCATCTTCAGCCTTGGTACTGGTTAGCAAGTCTTGGAAGAGCCGACCAAGGTGCTGGGTTGATTCGTGGGCTTTCTCGAGGTAGCCCCGCGCCTTGCTGTCGATTGTGCTGACACGGTCGTTCAGGGCCAGAGCTAGGTAGCCTTCGATTGCGGCCACAGGTGTGCGCATCTCGTGACTGGCGGTACTGACGAAGTCGGCGCTTCGCTTCTCTTCACTGCGTTCCTGACTGACATCACGGAAAATACCGACCAGCCCGGTGACATTGTTATTTTTATCAAGCATGGGCGAAATACTAAAGGTTACGGCGACGGGTTTATCGCTGGTGTTAATGAGGACGGCGCCATTATTGTGAATCGGCGTGCCTTTTGCAAAGGCCTGGGCGAACGGATCTTGCGCTTCGGTATAGGGCACACCCTTCTGGTCGGTGATTTTAAAGACCGACTTGTAATCCAGACCATTGGCATCGTTGGCCTTCCAGCCAGTAATCGTGGCGGCGGCCGGGTTAAACAGCCGAATCACGCGCTTCTCGTCGATGAGGACCACGCCGTCGTCGATGCTATCAATAATCAAGCTGGACTTGAGCTGTTCGAGGTGTAGGAGGGATCCCATCTTGGGGTCGTTACGCAGCTTGGCGTTTAGCTGCCACCAATAGATGAAGCCGACGGCGCCGATGACCAACAGCACGAGACTTACCCAAAAATAGGCCGAGGCTAACATGCCGCTATTGGTGGCCGCCATGATGGTCTCGAACAGGGCGAATATGTATGAAATCAAAACTGCCAGCCAGGGTTCGGGCTCAAAATACGAACGGCTCACAATCGCTTCGACGGATAGTTGGATTAAGACTAGTCCAGCCAGCAACGGCGTATAGGCGTGCACGAGCTTACTGCCCGATAGATGAAGAACAGTCACCAAAACAAAGGCCAACACAAAGTGAAGACTATAGGCAATCAATGCGCGGCGTACCCAGCGCAAGGTGGAGGTTGGAGTTTGGTTCATGAATATGTGGAGTTGTACAATCCTTTACCATAACCATTATGTCATGCTCCTCTGTTCGGGGCAACCGCCGCGGCTGGCTGGAGTATTGTCGTTTCACCTCTGTTGTGATAAGATGTTGCGGTCGTTACGGTCTCTTCGTCTAACGGTTAGGACACCAGGTTCTCATCCTGGCAATACGGGTTCGATTCCCGTAGAGATCACCAATCTAAAAGCCCCAGCTCGTCTGGGGTTTTTAGATTGGTGCTTTCACGTCGTGAAAGTCGAACCCGTGGGTTCGTAGACAAGGAGTGCGCGCAGAAGTTTACTTCGAGCACGCGACGCAGGCGCAAGCCTGAAAGGCTTATCCCCGTAGTTCAATTTCTCGTGCTATGCCCACGGAGCAAATTTGATTAGCGGATTTTGAAGACGTAGGTGGCCGTTCGCCACAGGCGGGTTAGGCAGTATAAGCAGACAGCTATAAGTGCCCAGCCAGTCAGCGCGAATTTGTAGGTGCCAATTTTTTGATAGCTGCCGATGGTGATGGCGGCCAGGCTGTTGGCGAGCGGTAGCGCTACAACTAGGAAGACAAGTAAGAAAATAATCAGCACGAACCAGGCACAGACCAAGTAGGCGTAATGAGCGATTTTTGAGTGCCAGTAGCCTTCCCGCCCGGCGGACTGGACGTAATTGCTGGCTTCGACATCTTCTTTGGCTTGGTGGTAGGTACTCTGAACCGACCAGACAATCATGTACGCAATCGAACCAATGAAGGCCCAGACCACCAAAACGGCCAGCTTGCCAAAGATGTCTTGGTGTAGGTAGTTGGTTACGAGATCGAAGTGAGGTTGCAGGGTTTGGCTGGCGGTTTGTGGACTGACTTGCGCGCTATTGATAGCTGTTTCCCAGAGCAAACGGGAGTTGCCAATGAGCAGAATAATTAGACTAGCCCCTGCAAGGGCCACGACTTCCACCCACGACGGCACTAAAAATCTGCCAAAGGCGTGATCAGTTTGGCTGTCGTTAAAGCCGGTTTGAGCAGGCTGCTTCATATATATCTTGCTAATAACGAGCGTCTTATTAGTAGTAACCTCAGTAGAATAGCATAAACGTGTACGCAAAATACGGGGCAGATAAGCGCTGCTAATAGCGCCAAGCTGGGCTGTTGGTAGGCACGCTCCGTCCACGGTAGCACCACACGCAGCAGAAAAATGGTGTAGTACATGGTTACTACGGCGATACAAAGACGGAACAAACTATTTTCGATAGAAAACTCCAGAGGCCGCCAGCGATTCTTGGCTCTCCGTTTTGAACGAAGGCGGGCCAGATCGTCGCCGATTTCGCTGACAAAATTACGGGATAACCAATAGAAGATATAGATGCCCACGCCTAAGAACAACCAAAAACTGACAAAAGAAACAGTCCTCAGCCAATCACTAACGGTTTGCGACTCGGGCGCGTTGGCGAGCAGATTGTGATAGACAAGAAAAATGACTGCCACGGCGACAGTTTCGCACAAGAGTTGGCGGCCAGTGGGACGCGTCCAAGCCACAAAATGCTTAAGATTAACTGAGGTTTTTGTGGTCGGCGCACGTTTCATTAACCATTAGTGTAATCCGTCTCTGTGGATAAGCAAACTGCTTGTGTTATTGACAACGAGTGGTTTTCAGCTGATAAGCCGCTTAGATAAGGAAAAATATGCCTCAAAAACAAAAACCAAAAAAATCAGCCCGGCCGGTTGCGGCCAAAACGAAGGCAAAGCCCAAAGCTGTTGCCAAGAAACCAACCAAACGACCGGCTAAACGACCGGTAAAAGCACCAGTAGCTAGTAAGCGCCGACTCAGCAAGTCACGTCTGCTGCTATTTGCTGTTGCCTTTGCAGCCATTGGTGTGGCATTTATGCTCTACGCTCAAGCCGCTGCAGATACCCAAAACTATTACCTCGGTTTCGGTAATGGCACCAACGCTTCCCTGGCCTTTACGTATGGCAACGTTGGAGACAAGCCGGTGGCTTGTAAGTTAGCCGGCAAAAAGGGCGCCAGCACAGTCTCGGTCTATCGCCCGAGTGAGGGTAAGTTCTACCTGCACGGCAGTAACGATTCGACCCCTGGCGCAACCGTTGTTGCGCTTGGGACGAGTGAGTCGCAGCCGCTGTGTGGTGACTGGGATGGAAACGGCACATACACAGTCGGTATTTATACGGCTAGCGGATCAACCCACAAGTTTGAGTTGCAAAACAGTAACAAGAGCCTGCCCGCCGACAAAACCATTGATTTTGGACAAGCCGGTGACATTGCTCTGGCCTGCGACTGGAACAGTGATGGTAAAACGGACATTGGTATCTATCGTCCAAACAACCAGACCTTCTACTTCCAGTGGATGACAACCAGTCCGACCGGAAGTGGCAAGGTTGATCGTTCCTTCCAATTTGGTAACCCTGGTGACCTGCCGGTTTGTGGTGACTGGAACGGCGCCAACGCTGCTGGCATCGGTGTCTACCGACCCGGTAACCAGACCTTCTACCTATCTGACGATACTAACCCCACCAAGGTGAACTACCAGTTTGCCTACGGTAACCCTGGTGACAAGCCACTGGCAGGTGACTGGCAAGCCCAAGGCTTTGATTTGGCTGGTGTCTACCGAGTTGGCCCAACCCCAACCAAGCCAACCAATTCTACCTCTACCAGCCTTGGTTTTCAGGCCAAGAATGTGCTTGATCCATCATCTCCGGCCGCCGCCTTCAGTTGTGTCGTAGCCGGTAAGACAATTAGTAATGTTACGACTAAAGAAGCCTGCGACTATTTTGCCAAAGCTTATAGCGCCGGCTACTTCAGCGCTGGTGCACCTGCCCCCGCTCCGGCCGCCGCCAAGGTTGGTGGCGTCACAATGGGTACCGAAACGCTACAGCTCGGCTCCAGGGGAGACGGCGTCAAAGCGCTCCAAACCAACTTGAATATCCTTGGCTACGCGCTAACGGTCGATGGTGATTTTGGGCCAGCTACTAAGAACGCGGTTATGGCCTTCCAGGGTAGTTACAACATACCAGTTGATGGTGTCGTCGGTGCGCTTACCAAAGCCGCGCTGTTTACTGCATTGAGTGGTGCGCCTGCACCAAGTACGCCGATTCCAAACCCTGTTGCGCCACCGCCGGTTGAGGTAACCCGAAATAGTGGCACACCAAGTACCGGATCAGCATGGAACTGCTGGGTATACGGCTCTCTTATACAAGGTATTCATGACCAAGCTGCTTGTAATTACTTCAAGAATGCACTTGATGCCGGTTACTTTACTGCTGTAACTCCACCAGCACCCGCACCAACACCTGTTGCAGCTCCGCACAATCCTCAGCAAACCGGTGACCTAAGTAGTCTGCGAACTTGTTTCTCTTGGTATCTCCACACGAATGGTGTTTGGGAATCCCGAACGGCAAATAGCACAACAGAAAGTGCCTGCTACGATCGACGAAACCTTACCATACCTGATGGCTTCGCCAGTATCGTGAACATTCCGGTTAACCACATTGACTGGGGTGGCAAAAGAGACATCTATGTTAACCCAAGCAACCGATAATAAATAAACTTAAAGGATACTCATAACGATGAAACTCAATAAACCGGTCACAATTGCAATCACAATAGTCAGTGCAGTGCTAATCTTTGCCGCTGGAATCTACGTCGGCGAAGCCTATGTCCAGCCACGCATAGAGGCGAACAACCGTAAGGCGGCACTTGCAGCCGGAGAGGCCTTTGTTAAGAATGTTACTACAAGAAAGCTAGCCGATGCCTACGCGTCTACCGCCAAAGGTCTGCAAGCCAAACAGTCGAAAGATGATTTTTCGAAAGCATTGACCGGCCTAAACGGCGACAAGCTAGTTTACAACAAGCCGCAACTCGTTCACGAGGGTAAAGCATATTTCTTCTCGCAATCAGTTGATAATCTGCCTCCTTCGGCAACGGGCAGCGCCAACGGCATCTTCTACGTCACACTCGATAAAGAAAGTGGTACCTGGAAGGTTACGACCGCCTCCGTTCAGTAGTATTGCTTGAGCCTCCGGAAAGCATTGGCCTATAATAGGGCTGATGCTTTCTTCATTTAAGAACCTGCGTGAATTCTTTCGCTCGCCGCTGGTGTGGTTTGGCTTGCTGGCGGCCTTGTTATACAGCTCCTGGCCGCTAGGCTTCTGGCTCGATCGGCCGGTGGCCTATCACTCATTAGCGAGTGAGCTGGAAGCCCCCCACCGTCCCTACAACTGGCTGTTTATTAGCATGGATGTGCTGACTGGTCTGGTTTTAGCGGGAATTGGCATCTGGCAAGCACGCAAGCGGCCCGTCCAGGTGCCGGGTATTATCATCTGGAGTTATGTCTTGTTTGGGCTTTTGGTGGCAGTTGCTGCCCTGACTCCCCTAGTGTGCGATCCCACCACTCAAAGTTGCGGGCCACTTATTCATAACTACCGGCTATTGGTGCATGGTATCGCCAGCATTAGTTCAGTCTTTTTCCTACTGGCCGCCCTGATTGGAGTGACGCACCGGGCGCACAAACATCATAAGACCAGTTATGTGGCGATTGGCTTGAGCGTATTATTGGTTGGTTGGCTGGTTTTTGGGGTTGGCTCATTGTTGCAAATACTGCTGCACACACATAGCGGTAATAGTATGCAAGACTTCTTTATTAGTCTGTGTAGCCTAACGATTATTGCCGTGGTAGCTAACGTGGAGTGGCATCGGCTGGCGCCGCTTCGGGACGAAGAGGTTTAACGGTCGGCAACTCGTCCCAACGGGTGGTGTAGCGTGGGCTGCGTAGCATCCGTTTGGGCTGCCAGGCCTGCGCCAGGTCTTCGGCGGCATACCGAACCGTGTTCTTGCCAAAACGGTCATTAAGGGCATCGAGCGCGGCCGAGCGGGCCTGTCGTTGGCTGTGTTTGGCCGGATCAACTTCGCCCAACAAGTCGGTTTGCAGTTGGTGGTCGGGCACGAAGTCGGATAGCCAGACGCCGGCGCGGTGATAGTCGGCCTGTTTGTCGTAAATCTTATTGAAGGCACCGACGACGGCGGCGATGAGTTGGCCGGTGTCGGCCGTGGGCATGTTAAAGAGCACTTCACTGCTCCAAGTGCGGTAATTGGGTTTATGACGACTACTGTTGAGGAAGATGGCCGCCCGTCGAGCTAGCTGGTGACTGCCGCGCAACCGATAGGCCGCCTGGGTGGCAAAACTGGCCAGGGCGGCCTCGATGACGTGGGCTTGGTTGGTGTCTTCGCCAAAGGTGCGTCCGCGCGAGATGGTTTGATGGGGCTTGCCGAGGCGCTCCAAAGGAATGCAACTGGTGCCATTGAGCTCCAGAACCATCTGTTCGCCGTGGACTCCCAGCAGTTGCCTGGCCCGGGCTGGTCGTAGTTGCGACAAGACGGCGGCGTTAATGACGCCTTCGGCCTGCAACTGTGGGGCCAGCTTGCGTCCAACCCCCCAAACAGAGCGGATCGGCACTTGCGCCAAGGTGGCCAGCCGCTCTTCGGCAGACATGTGATAAATATCACACACTCCCCTGTTAGCCGGTACTAATTTACCGACATCGGTGGCAATTTTGCTAAGCGTTTTGCTACCAGCAATACCAATTGATACGGGAATGCCAATCTCCTTCCAGACCTGCTCGCGCAAAACCCGCGCCCAAGCTGAAAAGTCCTTAATTTCAAGTTCGGAGAGGTCGAGGAAGGACTCGTCGACGGAATAGACCTCGATACGTGGTGTCACCCGGGTGAGAATTTCGGTTAAACGTCGGGAGATATCGCCATATAGTTCGAAGTTGGCCGAGAACGACACCACCCCATTATCTTTAAACAGCTGACGGTATTTAAAGGCGGGTGCTCCCATCGGGATGCCGAGGGCTTTGGCCTCGGCCGAACGCGAGACGGCGCAGCCATCATTGCTGGACAAAACCACCACTGGCCGGGTGGCCAGCCCCGGCCGGAACAACCGTTCGCAGCTGACGAAGAAGTTATTGCAATCGACTAAGGCAAAGATGGGCTGTTTCATGGGCGGTACTGGTGTATTACGGCCGTCACGGTGCCCCACAGCGTGCTTTCGGCGGGTAGCTTGGTAAACGGCGTGATAATGAACTCATCGTCCTTGGTGGCCACCACCATGTCGCTTTTACGTGGGGTAAGTGACCGGTCAATTACTACAACGTCGTTGGCAAAGATTGACCGCTCCTCCCAATCATTCCCTTCTATGCGCATGAAGAATGTGCTGGTGGGCTGTTTGATGAGCAGTCGATGTAAATCCACCGCCTCCAGGTTGCGGTCTGAGGCGGGGTTTGGGAAACCCGAATGAATCGACACATCAGTCATGGTATTAGTATACCTTTTTGGTTACGGCTTCGACCTCAAGGGTCTGCAGATGTAACCAAAAAGCCATCCTAATACCACACCTGAGCCGCCTATTTCTGTCGCCCGGAAAGTAAACCTCGTTGCTACTTTTATTGCATCTGCAGGCCGTAAGGCCGAAGCCGCAATAAAAGTAGCAACGAGGTTTACCGGATGCTGTCAAGGATGTTGACCAACTGGCGGGGGGTGATTTCGGCTTTGATGATGTAGCCGTCGGCCTGGTGTTCGATGGCCTCGCGGGTCTCTTCTTTTTGTTCGAGGTTGGTGGTAATGATAATTTTGGCTTTGAGCGGTGGCGTTTGACTGGGGTCACGGAGGCGCTTGAGTACCTCGGTACCAACCATGTTGGGGACCATTAAATCGAGCAAGATAATGTCGTATTGGTTGGTTTGAGCTTCTTTGAGGCCTTCGAGGCCGTCGACCACCACTTTAATTTGGTAGCCGGCTTTATTGAGGGCCCGGGCGTAGAGTTCGCCAATAAAAAACTCGTCTTCGACGCAGAGTACTTTACGGCCGGTTCGAGCTGGTTGAGAAGTTTTGTCTTGATCCACGATTTCCTCTTATCTTCTGTATAACGAGTGATTTTTGATCCACCCGTGGGCGTTGCGGGTAATGCCCTTATTATTGCTGTCTTTCAGATTTCCTGCAAGCGAGGCGTAGGGTTGCACGGTAAAGCTGACACTTGTGCCCTGGCCTTCTCTGGACTTAATCCAGATGTTACCGCCCTGGGCTTTGACCAGTGACAAACAGAGGTAGAGGCCCAAGCCGGTGCCTCCGATGCGGGCTTGGTTATGGTGGTTGCGATGGAACTTCTCGAACAGGCTGGGGATGACGCTGGCCGGGATGCCAACACCCTGATCGGTGACAGTGGTTTCGACCATATTATCGGTGGTGAGACGAGCATGAATGGTGACGACCTTGCCCTGGCCATTGCCGCTGTATTTAATGGCGTTGTCGAGGAGGTTGTTCAGTACCTCAATGACACTGATTTTGTCGACACCAACTTTGGGCACATTGGCGTCGACGGCGTACTTGATGGTGACACCCTTAATGCGCGCCGCTAGGCTGAGGTTTTCGGCAGCGCTTTTGACGACACTGGCCCAGTCTTCCTCTGCTAGTTTGAGGGCGAGCTGCCCTTCTTGGATACGTGCCACATTGAGAATATTGCCCACAAAGGCGGTTAACTGCTGAGCCGAGGCTTCCATGCGATCCATGAAGCTATTCATTTCGGGGTCGAGCTTGCCGGCCAGTTCATCTTCAAATATCTCTATATAGCCACGCAGCGCCGTCAATGGCGTCCGGAGTTCGTGGACCGCGAGGGCGATGAAGTCGAGGCCTTGGTCATCACCGTTGTAACGGTCAGTTTGGTCAAAAATCGTCAGAAGCATCTCGATGCCGGAGGGGTCGTCTTTGCTATAGGCAGCGGCCATATCGAATTGCTTGAGCGTGGTTTGGTCGGCCAATTTGAGGCGGACGTGCTGCCAAGCATGACTATCTTTAGCTTTGTTGGCGCGGCAGTCTTGCAGCCAGGCATCGAGCGTGTTCTCTTCTGAAAATGACAGATCAAAGACCGAGTACAGATTCTTTTGGAGCACGTCGGCCGACTTCAGCCCCAAGTAGCGGAGGCCGGCTTGGTTGGCGAAGGTTATAACTTGATCCTTATTGACCGCAAAAACTGGCAGCGGCAGATCGTCGGCCATCTGCGTGGTCACACTTGGTTTCTGACTTTGGGGGCTACTGCCATTGGAGGTTTCGCTGGTGCTGGCCAGTTGGTAGACCTGTAGTGCCAAGGTGGTGACCAGCTCCTGGCCAATTTTATTCTTCTCCAGGTTTGGTGGCGCGGTGCTGCTATGCCCCGGTGTGACGTGAAGGATGGCGCGCCAGACAATATCAAGGGGTTTGAGCGAATAGTCGGCTAAGATAAGCGAAACAATCCAGACTGCCACCAGGCCAGTGACAAGGAGGAGGATGCTAATAATGTTGTCGTGGTTGGGATACATCCGACGAACCATCCAAGAACCACCGACCATGATAAAGACGGTTAGGCCACCAAGTAGAAAGATGTAACTTTGGACTTGGCGTTTGAGCTTGTCGAAATTATCCATACGCTCCTACGGTTTATAGACTACGGCACCAGTGATGTTCACCAGGCTAATCCAGGTTTGTCCAGGGTTTAACTTGAGGGTATTGCCGTTACTATCTTTAAAAACGAACTGACTGGTGCGACTGTCTTTGGTCCATGTTCCTTGAGCGACGGCACCATCTTGGAAGACGTACATCGTGCCCGTACCGGTGGTCGTGTAGCTGTTGTGTGTACCGTCACTTTCCAGGGCGCTGGGAGTAACGAGGGCGATTACGACCTTGGGCGATAACTGGGCGCCAGACTTTTCGTCAGTATGAATTTTGCCACCTTCGCTGCGTTTGTAGCTATTGGTTGCAGCATCGTAGTCGTAGTGTGGGTTGTACAGATAGCTGGAAATCGCAAAATCAATGCTGGTAGCAGTTGGTGTGGCAACCTTGGCCTCGGGCTTGCGGACAAAACCAGTGAAGGTACTGCTGGTATAGCCCTTGGACTGGGCCAGCTTGTAGAGTTCGTCGATGCTGGAATAGACGTTGTGCGGTGCATAGCGCTGCGTAACACGATGGTAGGCGCTGGCGTTGGCGAACTGGTCGAGGTCTTTGACGTGCAGTTCCTTAATTTGAGCCAAAGCCGCGGGGCTACCACCGACATGGGCATACGAGGCATCGAACGGAAGTAGCCAGTCGAGATAGTACGGCCGTGAGCTGCGTATTGGGCCAATGTAGCCGGGCTGAGCCTCCTGGAAGAGCGCCAGGAAGCGCGTAATACCACCCTCGGCCACCGCTTCGTAGACAACACCGGCTTCGAGCAGGCCTGATTGTGGTCGGGCATCAGGACTGTTTTCGATCATAACCCCGGTAACGGCTCGTTTGTTCATCTCGGGCGGAACTTGTAACCCGGTCAGATTGGAGGGTTCGGTGGTTGGCTTAGTCTCGACCACAGCGGTTTTCTTAACAACTACGACTGCTTTTGGCTTGTGGGTCTGCTTGTAGGCGTAGACTCCCCCACCAATCAAGGCTAGCAGTAAGACCACCAAGAGGCCGGTAAATAATCGTTTCTTGCGCTTTGACCACGCTGTTGGCCAGATGTGAAACTTACGCTGCTTCTTGGGCGCCGCAGGTTTAGCTGGCTTGGGGGGCTTTGGCTCAATCGCTGGTTCTACTGGCTCCACTGTTGGCGTGGGTGGTTCAACGGGGGTTTGAACTGGTTCGCTTGGGAGCTCGGGCATCTTTTTATTTTTGGAGCCTTTTTTGGGCGCCGCAAAGTCGTTAATCATAAGCAATATTGTAGCAGGTGGGCCTCTGTTTCTAAAGCCCTTGCCCCACAGACCGCCCAGAGGAAAGAGGCCTTTTGGTGCTGTTAGAGTTGGGCGATGGAGCGGGCGAGCCGCTGGAGGGAGGCTTCTTTGCCAAGAACGTGCAGTGTTTCGGCCAGGCCGGGGCTGGCAGGCGCCCAGGTGGTGGCGATGCGAATCAGGCTAAATAGGGTGCCCGGCTTCTGGCCGGTGGTTTCGAGTAGTTGGTTGAGCCGCTCCTGGAGGTCCCCAACCCCAAAGTCGCTTTGTTCCAAGGTGGTTTGGGCTTGCTCGAGTAAGGTCTTGAGTTGGCTATGGTCGAGTTTTTTGAGCTGCTTGTTGCCATCGATAAGCTCCATGTTGACCGGTAGCTCGGTGAAGAAGAAGTTGGTCAAGGCTGGCAGCTCAGCAAAGTATTTAAGCCGTTCCTGGGTGAGGCCCAACACGGCTTTTTTATAGTCTTCGGGAGCATCGGCGGCTTCGGCTGGCCAAAAGTCAGCGACTTTTTGGTAGAGGTCGTCCAACGGCAGTTCACGAATAAAGGAGCCATTAACCCAAAGTAAGCGGCGCTCGTCAAAGGCGGCGCCAGATTTGCCAACCCTGTCGAGACTAAACTTCTGAATTAACTCGTCGCGGGTAAAGACTTCTTGCTCGGTGCCATCGTTCCACCCCAGGGTGGCAATAAAGCTGACCAAGGCATCTGGTAGGTAGCCATCGCGGATATAGTCTAAAACATCTTTGGCACCATCGCGTTTGCTGAGTTTTTTGTTACCGCCTTCGCCCAAGATATGCGGCATGGTGGCCAGAATTGGCCGTTCCAACCCCAGCGCTTCATACAGGTTTAAGTAGTTCGGTGTGCTGGCCAAAAATTCCTGCCCGCGGATGACGTGGGTGATGTTCATTTCGGCGTCATCAACGATGTGGGCGAAGTTGTAGGTCGGGTAGCCGTCGGACTTGATAAGGATAAAGTCGTCTTGGGCTTCGGGTCCGGCGTGCAGGTCGCCCATGACGGCGTCGTGCCACTCCCACTTCTGGGGGTTGGTTTTAAAGCGAAGTGGCGTCGTGCCATCCCAGGCAGGTGGGTTTTCGGGCCGGTGATTACGGTACAAAAATGGTTTCTTGTCTTTTTGGGCCTGCTCGCGGAAGGCTTGCACTTCGGCTGGGGTGTAGGGGTCGGCATAGGCATGACCGTCGGCAATTAACTGCTCGGCGTAGGCCTTATAGACATCGAGGTGTTCGCTCTGGCGGATTGGCCCCTCATCAAAATCTAAACCGAGCGCCAAGAGGCTATCAACAATATGCTGGGCTGCCCCTTCAACCTCGCGGGCTTTGTCAGTATCTTCAAGCCGCAAAATGAACTGTCCCCCACCCTGTCGGGCTAGTAGCCAGGCAAACAAGGCGGTGCGAATGCCGCCCACATGCAGGTAGCCAGTTGGGCTGGGAGCAAAACGGGTGCGTGGAGGGGTTGGGTTGGGAATCATGATTTACCTATTGTAACAGATAACGAGCGAGCTAAAGGCTATCGCTAGGCGGAAGCCTAGAGGCTATCGGCGATGCTGACGACTTGATCGCTACTCAGGCCAGCATTGCCGGTGACCTGATAAAGGACGCCACCATTGACCCAGGCAGCGTTGGCGCCACCGTTGTAGAGATAGATGGTTTTACCCTTATCGAGCAGGGCGACAGGTGAATCATTGGATTTGAAGAAGTTAAAACGTAGCGAATCACTGGTCCAGTTGGAGGGCTGCTGGCTGACGGTATAGGTTCGGTTGTCGGTGTGCGACCGGAAGCTAACGGTGATATTGCCTGGTGTCGCTTTGATAGGGCTACTCATACCAAAACCCCCCGGCGTATAAGCGGGCAAAGTGCCATGGAAGCCAGCGCGGCTACCAGCGATATACATCGAAATATTTGGTGCGCTCTGGTAAGCCACAAACCCGGACAGCAAAATAATCACCAAGCTAACGGTGGCGATACTGAGGGCGCGGTTACTGACACCGAGCTTCTTGGCAGCTCGATGATGCAGTTTGGGTACCTTTGGTCGGCTTTGTTGGTGACTCTGGGCGGTTTCGAGAGCTTTATTAAAGGAGGCTTCACTACTTGACGGGCTTTGTTTTGGTGACGCTGAAGCGGCGTGAATGGGTGGCTCGCTGGCTGCAGGAGCTTTGGGGTGTGGCTGAACGGGCAGATGTTCAACTTTTTTATCGACTTTATCAGCCTCGGCCTGATTTTTACTTGTCGTGCCAAAACGACTAATTGCAGCGCTTTTGGCGACTTTCTGGGCGCGTTGTTGGCGTTCGTTCAGTTGGCTGGTTGGCAGTGATGGTTTGCTGGGTTTGGGTGCGTCGGCTTTTGTGGTGGTTGCAGTTACTGGTGTGGCAGCCGGCTTTTTGACGACGTGGCGCATCAAGGTCTGAGCGTGCTGTGGTTTGCGAGTGGCGGCTTGGGGCTTGGTAACGGGACGCGAGGTGGTTTTTTTAGCGGTCGCATGGCTGGGTGGACGGAAGAAGCCATCCATCGAAGCACCTGTTTTTGGTGTGGCAGCTTTGGTTGTTTTGGTTGCTGCTTGAACCATGGCCCCAGTCGAGGCGTCGTATAGTTTTCCGTTTAGTTCGATGGTTGTTTTTGGTTGGCCCACGCGTTTTTCCCTACTGAATACTGGTCGGTTGTTACCCTGATAGTATGTATCTTACCGCCTGAAACCAGTTGCCGCAAGCGGTTTACAGCTTCCCAAGAGATTTTAGGGGTGACCAGACGTAGCAGACGTGCTAAATTGATTGGGCAACGTATACACTTCTATGGACTTTTTAAACCCAACAAAAAAACGTGCCCAAAAAATTCAGCTAATCGTCGGCTATATCCTGATTGCTATTGCTATCGGCCTCGTAACGGCCATCCTAGTATTTCAGTCGTACGGGTATGATCTAGACCGCAAAACCGGTGCTATTATCCAAAACGGCTTACTAGTAGTGGCCGCACAGCCAAAGCCAGCTGATATTTATTTGAACGGCAAACAGTATAAGTCCCAATCTGATGCCAAGCTGGTCTTGCCGTCTGACATCTATAAGCTTGAATTGAAAAACAACGGTTACCGCGACTGGAGTCGTACGGTTAGTCTGGCTGGTGGCAGTATAGAACGATTTGTCTACCCATTCTTGTGGCCGCAGAATCTGACTGCTAAAACCCAGAAGACCTATGCTGCCGCACCAACTTTGGCCACACAGAGCCCTGACCGCCACTGGATGCTCATCCAGCAGCCGGGTCAGGTTGGCGTGTTTGACCAATATGATGCGAACGACAGTAAAAAGCCCGTCACGGTGGTTACCTTGCCGCCTACAGTTCTGCCGGCCGGTACTGGTCATCAATTATCGGTGGTAGAGTGGTCAACCGACAATCGACACGTTTTACTACAGGATGACTACAGCGCGGGCCGCCAGTTTATCGTGCTGGATCGAGATACACCGACTTCTTCTTACAACGTGACGACGGCACTCAAGATAAACCCCTCGGAAGTTACGCTCAAAGATAAGCACTTCGACCAACTGTACGTCTACGACCAGGCCACCCACAAGCTTGATCTCGGTGATGTGAGAGATAGTACCGTTAAGCCAATTCTCACCAATGTCTTGGCCTTTAAGTCGCACGGTAGCGAACTCATCATGTACGCCAGCGACGAGGGCGCTACCGCCGGGAAAACCCGAATTATGATCAAGGACGGCGATGGTTCATACCCCTTGCGCGAAGTCTCAGCCGGTTCAAAATATTTGATGGATTTGGCGCAGTATAGTGGGCACTGGTACGTCGGCGCCGGTGCCGCTGTTGATAATAAAGTGTACGTCTACAAAGACCCGCTCGATAAACTCAAACAAACCAAACCACAGCCAGTGGTGGCGGAGAGTGTGCTGCGCGTAACGGGTCCGGGCTGGATTGATTTCTCGGCCAACGCCCAGTCGCTGGCCATCCAGGGTGGCTCGCAGTTTAGCGTTTATGATGCCGAGAACCAACGAACCTACAAGTATGATTTACAGCTACCAGTCGATACCGCCGCACCGAACGCCGAATGGATGGACGGTAACCGCCTGATCGTTAACAGTGCCGGCAAAATGGTGGTCGTGGACTTTGACGGCACCAACATGCAAACCCTATCAGCTAATCAGCCGGGCCTTTCACCCTTCTTCGATCGCCAATACAAACTGCTTTATAACATTGCTCCGGCGACAACACCGGCTGGCAGCTTTAACCTCAATCGAGTCAACCTGCTGGTTGGCCAAAACAACTAGCTAGTTCGTAAACCAACCGGTGATATGCTGCCAAAGCGTTGGTGCCTGGCTCGGGATGGTGGACGGTGTGTTATTGCTTTTAACAGCGGTACTGGCGCTGTTAGCGCTAGGATTGGGTGAGATCTGTTCACCAATCACCACAAGGCGATTCAGTGAGGTGCCTGGTGGGTCACACGTGATTAAGGTAGCCGTCGCCGGCTTGTCGGTCGGCCCAAGCACCGAAACATCGTTTGGCTTAACAACTTTACGGTCGTAGACGCGGTAGACATACCGTTTGCCGTTTTTAGTGAGCGTAAAGGTATCGCCAATCTGTAGCCGGTTTAGCAAGACAAAAGCGAACTTATACTTCCCTTTGTTGAGAATATTATTACTGGAGTGGCCAAAAATGACGGTATTCCCCTGCTCTCCCGGCGATGACGTAGTGGAGTAATGAACCACACCGTTTTCGAGCGAGTTTTGAATGGCGCTTTCGTCGATACTGTTTTGGTCGTATATGACAGGAATTTGGACGTTAATCTTGGGAATGATCACTTCGTTGGCATTGCTGCTGGGTTGACTGCCATCGGCAATAATCGGGGTGTTACTGACAGTACGACTCGGGGTGATGAAGGGCGCGATGATCCGTTCGTTAAAGAACCCAAACAACATAATCATAATGGCAATGGAACCAATGCCGAGCCCAAATAATATCGACTGAAAGTGATGTTTGGCCTTGAGTTTACTACGGCTGTCGACGTGGCGCAGCAACTGCTTTTTGACCTGCCCGACCGTCCGCTGACTGGTTTTTTTATGGTGTGGCGCCGGCATTTCTTGAGGAGCCTCTTTGGCTTGTTTGGCCTTGGCGCTCTCGCTGTAGAACTCTTCCCAGACCTGGTGTTTCTCGTCATCTGGCAGGCCAAGATAGTACTGGTGCCAAGCCGTTTGAATCTCTGGCAAACTTTTACCGGAGTGACTTAGTTCGTACATGAACTTTTGATGTTTCGAACGATGACTGAGTCGAGCAACCTCGCGCTCTTCGTCTAGGGCATTTGGTTCATGATGCTCCTTGGCCTCCTGAACGTACAAGGAGCTGATTTTTTGACGAATAACTTCTGCGGCCAATTCACCGGACGTGTCGTCAGACCCTTGGTTGGAGGGGTCGGCGTGCGCGGATTGAGGATTTGCTTCGTTCGTCATACTCTATGTAATAAGCGTATGCTCAATTATAACAGGTTCTGACCTCTTTAGCGCCCCTTTGGGCTGGCGTCATTTTGTAGTACAATAGTCGCGCAGGCCGCAGTGGTGGAATTGGTAGACACGCCGGACTCAAAATCCTGTGAGCGCAAGCTCGTGACGGTTCAAGTCCGTCCTGCGGCACCAGCTAGAATGAAAACAACCGCCTTTAGGTGGTTTTTTATTCTAGGCTTGATACTTCAAGCACTGACTTGAACCGTGACCGCGAAGCGGCAGTGGTTTGGCGCGAGTTAACCTACATAGGTTTTCGCCTGCTATGGTTTTTGGAGCATGACTTAACGAGTTTTTAAGAATTCAGATTAACTAAGTTAAGAACATTCTGAAGTTATTTAATCTGAATTCTTACCTTTTGGTTAAATGGTGCTCCAAAATTCATAGCACGCAAAAACGGAGTATCTAAAGGTTCGGTTGGCCGTATGCCTGCTCATGTACGGCCGTAGTCAGCGCCTCCAAGGGTTTGCCAGGATTCTGCAGCCACCAGACTACGGCGTGGCTGGCGGTCTTGAGTCGCCAACTCTTTTGCTCGCCAACATGGGTAGTAATCACCTGCCCGCCACTGGCGACGATGATATTTTCGTGATGATAACTAATGATATTGCAGGTGTGCTCGGCGGTGAACTCGTGCAGCCACTGAACATACTGGGCCAACCCAAAACTAAAGTTTAGGGCGGTCTCGAGTGGAGCTTTACGGCTCAACTTTTGCAGCTGGGCCAGGCTTAGGACCAAGGTTGTGCCCGGGCGATCCAGGATTGACTTGGGTTGAGCATAAAAGTAGTCGATGGCATCTTTGGTGATGACCATTGGCCGGTTGGTCTTGGTGGTGAAATTTTCGATGGTAATGGCGGTTTCGCTGTTACGACCCAGGTCCCCAGCCAATAAAATGGCGTCTGACCACTGTGACCATTCCAGCCAAGTAGCGATGGCTTGTTGGTTGAAGCTGCCGCTTGGCGTGCTGGGAGCGTACTCGCCGTTCTCTAGAATGCGACCAACCGTTTTTTGCAGGGCGTTTGGCAATAAGACTTTGGCGACACCAATACCGGCCTTCAAGGCTTCTTGATAGGCGCTAGCTGGCGCCGAAAAACCATACAAGTTGCCACCAATAATAAGCAGCTTACCGGCGTGCTGCTTGTTTTCGGGTCGGGCCCAAACTAAGTCTGGGAAGAGTGGCTTGTCCGGACTTTGCTTTTGCCAGTATTGGAGGTCGGACGGGTTCATAGTCTCATTCTAGCACCGAGCACCTAATGGCTCAGGTGGGCATGGGCTTCTTCGGGTACGCGGATGGTAGTCACAAAGGCGCCGAGTCCAAGTAGCACGAGGCGTGGCATGTTCCTGCTACCGAGTTCACGATTGGCGATGGTGGCAGCTCGATCGAGCTGTGCTAGTTGGCGGGCGCGGGCGAAGCCGACGGGAATGTCATGGGAAATATCTCGGAGCGGCCGGTTTGCCTTAGGTACATTATTGGGGTTGAGCTTTCTGGTGATGGCGACCTTTTCGGCAAGCACCTGCCCGGCGGCGGGTGCATTGCGGGGCGCTGGCACGTCTGACCCTTTAATGACCAGGCGGCAAAAGTTTCCGCGTCGAATAGTGTCAAAAAATAATGACGGTACCGTCACCGGTTCATAGGCGCTTGGTGGCAAAACTTCTTCATCAATCACCTGCTGGCGAAAATGCTCAACCAGTTCATCTGGCGATAGGCGTTTATCGTAACCTTCGATAACGCCGTGGCTTGTGGCGCTAGCTAGTTCGTTGCCAGGGACGTAATTGAGGCCGGTCTGCCAATTCATAACCAAGCCCGGCACATCTGCGAACAAATGGGCGATTTCAATGGTTGAACCAACATCAAGAGGCCGACCTAAACTGACGTCTTGGTAGGCCCGCTTCTGTTCATTATCAAGGGGTCGAAAAGTAACTTCACTCATAGATAAAGTACTATAACACAAACCAGCTAAATGTCGAGGGTGATACTTACCGGACAGTGGTCCGATCCCATCACATCTTTGTGAATGGCGGCAGCTGTAACATGCGGCTTGAGGCTGGCCGAAACCAAAACGTAGTCGATGCGCCAGCCAACGTTGCGCTCACGGGCGTTGGCCCAGTGGCTCCACCAGCTGTAATGGCCGTTGCCCTTTTCAAAAATCCGTAGGGTGTCAACAAAGCCAGCGTCCAGGAAGTTCTGGAAGCCCTGGCGCTCTTCGTCGGTAAAGCCCTTCTTGCCACGGTTGGGTTTAGGGTTGGCCAGATCGTCTTCGGTGTGAGCGACGTTCAGGTCGCCACAAAACACCACTGGCTTGGTTTTTTCGAGCTGTTGGCAGTACTCCAAAAAGGCCGGATCCCAGTGCTTCTCGCGCAGCGGCAAGCGGCTTAGGTCGTCTTTGGCGTTGGGGGTATAGACGGTGACCACAAAGAATTTTTCATACTCGGCGGCGATGACTCTTCCCTCTTTATTGGGGTCGCCGTAGCCATCTTCCATCTGATATTTCTTCATGATGTCTTCGGGCAGACTGTGTATGACGCGCAGCGGCTCGGTTTTACTAAAGATGGCTGTGCCGCTGTAACCCTTCTTCTCGGCCGAGTTGAAGTACTGATGATAGCCCGGTGTTTCCAGCTCGATTTGGTCGGGCTGGGCCTTGGTTTCTTGCAGACAGACAATGTCGGGCTGCTCTTTGGCAAAGAATGGACTAATGGTGTCCTTTTTGATGACGGCGCGGATGCCGTTGACGTTCCAGGAATAGATTTTAATCATAGCTATAGTTTACCTGATTATCTGCTAAACTTAATGGTAATGAGTGCAACATACCAGCGAGTCCTCCTTAAGCTGTCCGGCGAACAGCTAGCTGGCAAGTTCGATAGCGGCATCGACCCGGCCATCGCCAAGTACTTTGCCGAAGAAGTTAAGAAAGCCACCGCGACTGGCTGCCAAGTGGTGGTCGTGGTTGGTGGTGGCAATATGGTACGAGGTGTCGAAGTGGCTGGTCACGGTATCCGCCGCGTCACGGCCGACCACATGGGCATGCTCAGCGGTATGATTAACTCCATGGCCGTCACCGATATTTTTGAAGCCAACGGCATTAAAACGCGCTGCCTGAGCAATATCTTTGCCGATCAAGTGGCCGAAAACTACTCCTTCCGTCGTGCCGACAAGCACCTCCAGGAAGGTCGCGTGGTGGTAGTGGCTGGCGGTATTGGCCGCCCTTACTTCACGCACGACACCGCCGCGATTAATGTGGCCCTGGAACTTGACTGCGATGCCGTCCTAAAAGCCACCAAGGTGGACGGTGTTTATGACAAGGATCCAAAGCAGCACACTGATGCCAAAAAGTTCGTTACGCTGGGCTATCAGGAGGCTATGGAGAGTGTCACCATCAAGGTTATGGATAAGGCGGCTATGGGGCTTGCCATGGAACAGAACATGCCGTTTGTCGTCTATGACGCTATGACACCTGATAATCTTTGCAAAGTTGTGCAGGGCGAACAGGTCGGCACAACTATTAGTTAGCGTGATGCCAACCGCTTCTTTGGTCGCAGCATCTCCTTCTCGTGCAGAATAATCCAGGCCTCGGCTCCCAGGCAGCCAATAACCATCAACGACGTTAAGCCGATTATTGTCCAGATTACTGACGTGAGGCTGAAGTGCTTATCGAGCACCTTGACCTGAGTATTTTTAGACAACCCTAAGACTGCTGTCGCCTTGTCTGCGCCCGCCGTGGGCTGCCCGGTGGCTTGCGTTTTGCTGGTGGCGCCTGTTTTGGCGGTTGGACTTGCGGTGGGAGAGGTTGTTTTGGCGGCTGCACCCGTGCTTGTCGTGCCAGCTGTCGCTGCCGGGCTATTGGTGGCTGCTGCAACTGGCGAACCGGCCAGCTTGACCTGAACCATGCGCAAATCACCCGTGTAGACTCCAGTGGGCTGGTAGTAGGTAATAAACATCGACCGCCCTGTGCTATCGAGCTCGGGGTGAAGCGTGGCGGCATAGTCACTGGCTCCAGCAGCCGGTGTGTTGAGCTTCATAAGCTGAACAGCGTCACTCCATGGCCCTTCGGGTGAAGTCGCGGTGCGGTACTGAATGGTATTCGTAAAGGCTGGAGAATATACGGCCACATAACGCTGGATAAAGGCATTCCACTGAACTGAAAAGCCCGCGGTTGAGCCATCGATAACCGATTTGGCCGAACCAATACTTCCCCATCCGCTGCCACTCCAGGCCTGGTATGACCCGCGCTGACTGGCCTGGCTGACCGGCGCTTTGACGACCTTGCAAGGATTAACCGAAACATTGGTAATGCTACAACCGTATAGGTAGACGGTTGAACCCTGCACTACGGCGGTTCCAAATAGTGGGTCGGTGCCGCTAAATAGCAGGCCAGAATCTCGGACCGCCACATTACTACCCGCAGTTAAGCGAGCGGTACCAATGCCAATCTGCTCGTAGTTGAGGCCATCGTGCACAATAAGTTTAAGGTAGTAGATGAGCACCGTCTGGCTATCGATCGGCACCACAGACGTTGGCCATAACGCATATCGGTTGTTGGCCTTGCCACTGGCTTGGTTATAGGCAAGTTCCTCGGCCGTATACGGAATCAATTGGTAAGGTGATGTGTGGCTATCAACCGGCGTGGCGACATTGAGTGGGCTGGCTAAGGTCGCGGTGCCGCTGGTTGCCGAACGCCAGTAGGCCGACCCCAGCGTGGCCAGGTCGTTTGATTGGTAGAGCGTGTCGCCAAAGGTCCACAGAACCTTGCCTCCCAGCAGGCCTGAGGCACCACCATCGCGCGTGGTGATGCTGGCCGGGTTATTGATTTTACCAATGTCATTAATCGAAGCAATGTTCAACGAATAGGACGCAAAGGTATGCCCGGCTACGAATAAGTATCCCAAGCCAAGCCAGAGGGTGGCGACGCCAACTAACAGGGCAATCCGTATCCGTTTTTTTGTGTTGATTCGTTTTTGTTTTGGCATGTGTGTTGTATCAGGCGGGCGAAAGAATCCAGCGCACTACTTCGTCACGGAGGAGGTAAATCTCGAACCAGTGTTCCATGCCCTTGGTAATTGTCTGAGCCATTAACGGGTATTATAACCGTAACCCTGGTTTTCTACCACCAGTGACCGTAGCTAATCTTATCGGCCTAAACAGCAGTTTACTAAGCACTAGCACAATCTACTAAAATTGACCAAAGAACAACTAAGTGGTACCCTTTAGAAAATTAATGGTTTAGAGGGGTTATTATGAAGAAGTTCAAATTAGTTCTGGCAGTTGCCTTGTTCGCCGTATTTATCAGTGTGCCTGCTGTGGTGGCTCCGCGTGTGCATGCCGAGCCGACAGATCTGTTGTGTAGTTTTTATGATGGTGAGTTCCCAAGCGACACTACCAAAGGCTGTGACTTGGTCGTGACCAAGCAGGTCAGTATTAATGGTGGTGCCTTTGTTGATGCCGACACCGCCGAGGCAGCTGCTCAAGCACATGTTGGCGACAGCGTTCAGTGGAAGATTGTCGTCACTGATAATAGCGACCAAGGTAATACACCTTTCGGTATCGTAACCGTACATGACGTACTGCCAGCTGGCGTAACGGCAGGCTCGTCTGTTGCTTCGACAGGTACCTACACTGCTGGTGACTGGGTGTTCACGCTCGGCGAAAATCTACCAGCTACCCTGATTCTTAACAGCACCGCCGCAACCCCAGGGCTTGTAAAGAACACGGCCGCTTTTTCTGACTACAACCCAGACAACTGTGATGGACCTTGTGTCGATCCTCCATTCTTTGACGCTGAAAACGACAACAACACGAACGACGCTTTTGTGAACATCGTAGCTGTTCCAGTTCCAGCCGTTGTTACTCCAGCCGCGCCTACCCTCGTCAATACTGGCGTCAACCCACTGGCTGCCATGATGGTTGCCTTTGTCTTGGGTGCCGCTGCCATCGTTGTTTTCAACTACGACAAGGTTAAAGCCGAACTGGCTAAGTTTCGCGGCTAAGTCCCCCTAGCCTCTTAGCTGGTCAATAAAAGCGTTGTCGATGTGGGTTCGTACAAACACGAGCAGGCCAACGCTTAAGACCAGTAGTATGCAAAGGATGATGAAGCGAGTTTTCTCGGACATTTAATGAGCCTCCTTGGTTGCTTGCAGATCGGCGACAATGACCAGTCGCTCAGTAAACGACCAGAACGGGGTGCAGGTGTAGAGCGTCAGCTGGGCGTTTGACGTATTATTCTCGACGGCGACGTCGGTTGCGGGTACTACCTTTGTCGTTCGTACCACGTAGTCATATTCGCGCCCTTGCCAATACACGATGATGTTGTCACCAACCGAAACTTTATCAAGATCATAAAAAACCGAGGGGCTGGTATAGGTGTATCGGTGTCCCACCAGGACGGTATTGCCGCCATTCGGTGGTGTTGAGGTCTTGGGACGAGCCCAGACGCCCTTATTCACGGTATAGGGGCTGGTGCCTTGCAGGATGGCTTGGTTGAGCACTAACTTAGGTATGACCAAACGATTATCTTGCGGCATGCCCTGCCGGGTGGCCTGTGGCGCGCTACTAGTAGCCGCCAGTTTACTTTGATATGGTAGCCCGGCACTGTGGTCGTGGCTCTGACGCCACAGATAGTTGAGTCGTGGCACTAACGGCAACCCAAAAATGTAGCCATTGATGAGCAATATCACCACCAGCAAACCAATGTTTATTTGGCGCAGCGATGGCTTGGTGAGCCGGCTTGTCGGCCGTTTTGGGGTTGATTTCTTTTTAGTGCTCATTACCGGCATTATAGCAGCCAGCCCCTGTTATTTAATGGGAATTTAATAATGCTTGCCAGATTTGGTGCGGCTTGCGTAGAATGGCGGCATGACCGAGGAGCGATTCAACCAATTCGAGAAGGCCGTGCTCAATTCCCTAAAGGAAGTGGGCGCCAAGATGTCATCGCTGGAGCATCACTTTGGTAAGGTTGAAGAACGCATCGGCAGGCTCGAAGAGCGCATGGACGCATTGGAGTCACGTATGGATAAGCTGGAGTCGCGTATAGATAGGTTAGAATCGCGTATGGACGGGCTAGAGTCACGTATGGATAGGCTGGAATCCAGCTTGTTGGCTACCAAGGCCGTCGTCGAGGATCTTGTCACTCGGGTTGGTGTTGTCGAAGAGCTGACAGCAGAAATCCCGGCCATGAATCGGCGTTTGGCTCGGCTCGACAGGCGAACCAAAAACATCGAGGTGGGCCTAAAGATTACGCAAGTCGCGGTGCATGATTTATCGCTCGACAGTAAAAAGCACAATAAAGACATTGAATTTTTGATGAAAGAAAATATACAGCAGAGTCAGCACATCTCGGCGCTCATCAAACAAGAGGAGCACCACGACAACCGGATTGCAATTTTGTTTGAGCGGTTGGCGGCGGCTTAAGCTCTGGTGTGAGCGGGATGAACGCTGCGCTACTCCCTGCGTCGCTTTCTCGGAATAAATTCCTGCGAGAGCTCCTGGGGATCGAACCTGGCTCGAGTCCCGATTCTTCTGTGAGAAGAGAAAAGGCCACGACTTGATAGCCGTGACCTTCTCTCTCCTGGCGGAGAGAGCGGGATTCGAACCCGCGATACGGTTGCCCGCATACACGCTTTCCAAGCGTGCTCCTTCAGCCACTCGGACACCTCTCCTCGTCAGAAGTGAGATTCATTCTCCGCCAATACCCAGAGGTATTGGCTTCCGAACTCTACTCACTTCTTCCTCTAGCTTTTCCAAACAGTCGAGGCGAATGAATCGCCTCCTTGGTTTGGAAAAGCTGCTTGCCAAAACACTCAGTGACAATATTCCCCATTATACTTGATGAATCGGCAAAGAACAGCGTAAACTATAGACTACATGCCTATCATTGATATTAAAGACGTCAGTAAACTGTACGGCTTTGGCGATGCTACTACCGTAGCGCTCGACGAGGTTAGTTTAAGTGTTGATCGTGGCGAATTTGTCGCCGTCATGGGTCCCAGCGGGTCGGGAAAATCGACTCTCATGAACCTGATTGGCTTGCTCGATCGTCCAACTCATGGCGAGTACATGTTGAGTGGTCGGTCGGTCGCTCGTTTGCGACCGAATCAACGCTCCAAGGTGCGCCGCGATAAAATTGGCTTCATCTTTCAGTCCTTTAATCTCATTCCACGCCTTTCGGCGATCGAGAACGTGGCTTTGCCGCTTGCCTATCGTGGTATGTCGCAGAGTCGCCGGCTCAAGCAGGCCAGCGTTTTGTTGGAACGGGTTGGTTTGCAGGATCGTGAGTATTATCAGCCCCACCAACTGAGTGGTGGCCAAACCCAGCAAGTTGCTATTGCTCGCGCTCTTATAACGAACCCAGACATTATTATTGCTGATGAGCCGACCGGAAACCTGGACAGCGCCTCCAGCCGTTTAGTGATGGAGTTGTTGAGTGAAATTCACAGTAGCGGCCACACTATTATTATGGTGACGCACAACCCCGAACTCACGCGCTACGCCAACCGTGTCGTTTATATGCAGGATGGTGTGATTGTGCACGACGAAGTGACTGAAGTGGGCGAAGTTCCGGCCCGCGCCCGTCGCCTTATCTACGATTTGCCAAAGACCACAACTGAAGAAGATGACCTAGCCGGCGTGTCAGCCCTGATGACAGCCATCCCAGCCAAAGACCCTAAACCAAAGAAGAAGCCGGTCAAGCGCAAAAAACGTAAGCCAACCACCAAAACGCGGAGTAAGAAGTCATGAGTAACGGAAACGTCCGGATGGCTTTTAGCTCCCTGCGCCGCTCTCGTGCCCGCAGTTTATTGACCATGTTCGGTATTATCATTGGTGTTACAGCCGTGGTTGTGACCATTAGTATCGGGGCTGGCGTAAAGCGTCAGATGAAAGATCAGCTCAACCAACTGGGGAGTGATGTCATAACCATACAACCGGCCAGCAACACCAAGAATAGTAGCTATCTGCCCGCTACTGGTGTTTTCTCGGGCTTGGGAGCCAGTCCGCTAACCCAGGCAGACCTGACAGCTGCTACACAGACCAGCGGTGTTGTTACAGCCGTCCCACTTGGTGTTGGTAGCGGTTTTGCAACGGTTGATGGTGCCAAAGTTGATGGCGGTACCGTCATTGCGACGACCGAAAACCTACCCAAGATTCTCAAGCAAGACATCGAATTCGGGGTCTTCTTCAACAGCCAAGAACTCAACAGCCATGTTGTAGTGATTGGTCGGAGCGTGGCCGAGCAACTCTTCCAGGAAAATGCTCCGATTGGTCGCACGATTAGTATTCGCGGACAGGACTTTATTGTCAGGGGCGTGTTTAAAGAATTTGGTGGCAACCCATTGTCGCTCGGTGCTGACTTGAATAAAGCAGTTTTTGTTCCCTTCCCAGTTGCCGCCAGCTTGTCGGATGGCAGTGTGCCGATTGCTCAGATTTTTGCCCAGACCGAAGGCGATTCTATCGCCACCACGAGCGAGGCCTTAAAAAAGAATCTCACCACCGCCCACGCTGGCCAGCAGGACTTTGTGGTTCTCACCAGAGATCAAGCCCTGGCTGCTAATGCCAAGAGTGTTAATGTCATCACTCAGCTGATTGCTGGCATCGCTGCCCTGTCTTTGTTGGTTGGCGGCATCGGTATCATCAATATTATGCTGGTATCTGTCACCGAGCGGACGCGTGAAATTGGTATTCGTAAGGCTATTGGTGCCACCAACCGGCAGATTTTGAATCAGTTCCTCATCGAGGCCGCGACGTTAAGTGGAGTGGGTTGTGTGATTGGTGTGCTCTTGGCTCTACTCAGTATTTTCTTAATCCGAGTTGGCACTAGCCTGCATCCAGTTATTACGGTTCCGGTCATCGTCATCGCTCCCCTGGTCGCTTGGACGGTTGGGGTGATTTTTGGAGTCGCGCCGGCCGTTAAGGCAGCCCGCAAAGACCCCATCGACGCGCTCCGCTACGAGTAGTTAGAAGAAGCGGCGAACTGCTTCGGTGGCGGCGGCACCCAGACCAATTTCGAGGATGATGCCACCAATGCCAATGGCCAGTCCGACGATGTACACAATGACGTCTTCGAGGATAAGCCCCAAGGCAATACCGACGACGCCCATCGATGGCAAGGTGTCGAGACCAGAGAATGGTGGTGATACAAAGGCTCCAATAGTGAGCACCAGTACCGTCAACCCGACTAAGCGCAAGTACTGTCGCTGGGCTAGTAATCCACTCATGCGTGGCCGCGAATGTTTTTCGAGCCAGCGAATCTTCTTAATTAGATAAGGAATGCCACGACCAGTAATCGACTTGCCCAGTTTGCGGTGTAGCCAGCGTTTGGGCAGCCAAATCGTGCGGCGGCCGATGATGAGCTCCAAGCACAACAGCATGACGATAACTTCAAAGACATGGGTGATGCCACCGGTTGGAATCGGCAACGCCGGAATGGCCATCAGAATCAGGAATACTAATGCGAAACTCTTTTCGCCGCTCACGCTAATCAGCCCGGCAATCGTTTTCGGCTTGCGGCTGTGGAGCCAGGCTTCGAGCTCGTCACTAAATGCGACTGGTTTGGTCATAGTCTTATTGTAGCGGTTATTGCTCTTGGGAGCGACCGCAGATGGGACAGGATTCTTCTTCTGTCATCAGCGCCAACCATCGTTGGGTGGCCGGCCACCATGGTTGGTAGTCTTTGTAGGCCACAAAGTCGGCTGCTTCGCGCAACCACCAACCAACTCGCCCGTAGATGCGCAGCTTACCCCACACCACTGACGCCCATCCTGGGCCGGTCGGCGTGACGTAGACTGGTAAACGTGGACGATACACCTGTGGGTCGCGACCATTGGCGCGACGCATCAAGTTGTGGGCGACAAACAAGGCGTTGTGTAAGGCTGTTTGGGCAACACCACTGTACTTGGTTTCGGCATTGTCACCAAGCACGTAGATGTCGTGTTCGGCCTGCAGGTATTGGTCGACCTGTACCTTGTGGTGATCGGTCATCGTAAAGCCGTTATCCTGGAAGAAGCTGTTGCAGGCGACGCCGGCCGTCCAAACCACGGTGTGGCTATAGACCGGTTGTCCGTTAATAATGAGCGCATCGGCATTTTCGGCTTCAACCTTTTGGTTGGTATGAATGGCCACGCCTAGTTTGCGGAGGTGTCGGGCGGTGGCTCGGGCGACATCCTTGGGCATACGCGGCAAGATGCGCGGGGCGGCCTCGATGAGCTCAACGTGGATGGCACGATGTTTAACGCCGTGCGCTTTCATCAGCTGCTTGAGGTACTGCGGCAAAACGCCGGCTAGCTCCACGCCGGTTGGTCCAGCCCCCACAATGAGGTAATGAGCATCGGGTTTATGGTCGGTGCGTAGTTGGTCATGTAAATGCTGCTTCAGCCGCTCGGCCTCGGCGAGTGACTTGATGCCGTAGGCAAACTCTTGCAGGCCCGGAATGCCAAAGAAGTTGGTGGTCATGCCGAGGGCTAAAATCAGGCTGTCATATTTGATGGTGCCAGCCCCCTTGGTGAGGATTTCTTTTGATTCCCGCCGTAAGTGCGTGGCGCGAGCCTTGATAAAAGTAATGTCGTGATTGGCTAATAACTCGGAAAGCGGGATTTCGGAAACACGCCCGGCCCCACCGGTGGCAGTGTGGTAGAGCGACGGGTAATAACGGAAGTTATCTTCATCAGAAATTAAGGTGACGTCGAAGCGCTGGTCGGTGCTCAACTCGAGAGCAGCCTTGACCCCGCCGAAGCCGCCGCCAACAATTACAATCTGTTGTTTCATCATTTGGGTTTATTATACGCAAAAAAACAGGTAAGCTAAAGCGTAATGGAAGAATTAATTCAAAAACTCAAACAACTTGGCTTTAGTGGCGAAACCGAGATGACCAGCGAAATTCTGGAGGCGTACAGTCACGACGCCTCAATGTTCGAAATGAAACCAAAGGCCGTGGTAGTGCCACGTAGTGCCCAAGATGTCGAAAAATTAGTCAGCTTGGTAGCCCAAGAAAAGAAGCATCACCCCGATCTTTCGGTCACGGCTCGTAGTGCGGGTACCGATATGTCAGGCGGTGCCATCAATGATTCGATTATCGTCGACTTCAACAAACACTTCGGCAAAATTGAGTCTGTCACGGCGACGTCGGCACATGTTCAACCGGGTGTTTTCTACCGTGATTTCGAGCCCGCCACCTTTAAGCACGGCGCCCTCTTGCCTTCCTTCCCGGCGAGTCGTGAACTTTGTACGGTTGGTGGCATGGTCAGCAACAACTCAGGCGGCGAAAAGTCGTTAGAGTACGGCAAAACCGAAGACTTTGTTACCGAGCTGAAAGTTGTTTTTGCCGATGGCAATGAGTACACTGTTAAGCCACTGAACCGCCGTGAACTGGTCAAGAAGATGGCGCAAAAGGACTTCGAGGGCAGCCTATATAAGCAAACCTTTGAACTGATCGAAAAGCACTACGACGAAATTAAAGCTGCCAAACCGCAGGTCAGTAAGAATGCGACGGGCTACAACCTCTGGGATGTCTGGGACCGCGAGACCGGCATCTTTGACCTCACCAAGCTCATCGTTGGCTCGCAGGGCACGCTGTGTCTGGTAACCGACATTCACTTCCGTCTTGTTCCCAAAACCGACTTTAGCGGCGTCTTGGTATGCTTCATGAAGAACACCGACCAACTGGGTGACATTATCAATACCGTGATGGCACACAAGCCGGCCACCTTTGAATCGTTTGACAACTACACGCTGCAGCTGTCGATGAAGTTCTTCTTGTACTTCCACAAAACGCTGGGTTGGGCCAAGCTGGCCAAGCTGGGCATTCAGCTCATCCCCGATGCGTTAGTTCTTCTGAAGGGTATCCCCAAGCTGATTTTGCTGGTTGAATTTACCGGCGCCAGTCAACAAGAAGTCGACGACAAGATTCGAGCCATGCACGCCGAGCTGAAGCCGTACAAGTTGCAAGCACTGGAGGACGATGATACCGAAGCCAAGGCTTGGAAGTTCCGGATTATGCGCCGCGAAAGCTTCAACCTGCTTCGCAAAAAAGTTAAAGACAAGCACACGGCGCCATTTATTGATGACCTGGTCGTTCCCCCTCCCTATCTGCCTGAATTCCTGCCAAAACTCCGCCAGATTATTAACAAGTACAAGTTGATGGCGACGGTGGCAGGCCACATGGGTGATGGCAACTTCCATGTTATTCCCCTAATGAAGCTGGAAGATCCCAAAGAACGCGCCAAACTGACTCCAGCCATGAAAGAGGTCAACGAGCTGGTATTGAAGTATCACGGCTCACTGTCTGGTGAGCATAATGATGGGCTGGTTCGGGGGCCATGGTTAGGCCGAATGTATGGGCCAAAGGTGTTGCAACTCTTTAAAGATACCAAAAACATTTTTGACGCTGATAACATCTTTAATCCGCACAAAAAGACCGACGCCAACTGGGATTACAGCTACAAACACATTCGCGACCACTTCTAGCGATTATGGGGTGACCGTAAAGGTCGACTGAATCTCGTCGTTTTTATGATCGTGAACCAAGAAGTCCTTGCCCGTTTGCGATAGGTTGATGGTGAATGACTGCTCCTTGCTGAGCACCTTGGTTTCGATGCCGTCATAAGGCGTGTGGGAGTCGTGTTTGCCAAAAGCGATTAGCCGGATGGCATCATCGCGGTTAGTTATGGTGAGAAGGTCGCATTGGTGAGCCTCAATGTGCTGCGGAGTAGCCTGGTCGTTTTCGATGTAGATCGTATAATTGGTGGGATTAGCTTTGTTGCATTTTTGGCTGGCTTCCTTGCCGGCATAAAGTTGCTGTTGGGCAACGCGACTGGCCAGCAGGGCGGTAGCGGTGGCAACCAAAATAATAATCACAATGGTGGTTGGGCTTAAACTTTTGCGCTTACTGTGTTGTGGCTGTTGGGGTTCTTCTGTCATCTCGCTGTTACCGTGAATTTGGCGATTGCCTTGGTGTTAAGTGGATTATAGTACGAATAGGTGCCGGTCTGATTGAGCGTCACCGTCTCGCTTTTACCTTTACGGATGGTGATGGTGGCCTGACCCGCGTAGGTGGTTGGGCTAGCGGGCGTACCAAACGTAATCTGGTGGCTGACACTATCCTGGTTGGTAAACGAAATTGTATCACAAAGTTCGGCCTGAATCTGCATGGGGCTGACAACACTGCCCAGCATGATTACCTGATGATTGGCCTTCGTGCCTTGGCAGGCACCCGTCTTGTTGCCTTCGACCTGCGGAATGGCCTCGCCCTCGGCTAGCTGTTTGGCGGTGTCGGCTGGTGGCAGCATATTGTAGTGCAAGTGGCTCATGATGAACAAGGAGCCCCCGACCACAAAGGCAATAATGGCCACGGTGCCGGCAAAGAAAGCGACGTTATACAGCGGTTTTGGCCCCCTACCAAGGTGCAAGAAGTAGTAGACTTGTATTAGCACCTGCACTGTTGCGAGCCCAACAATAACGGCCAACAGATTTGTGGCCGTCGTCGATTTGTGCACTACCATGTAGTACGAAGCGGTCGTTAATAACAGACATAATACAAAGCCAGTAATATACGACCACACACTGGTTTCGGCAGGTTTACGGCTCATATAAAGGCCCTCAGATAAACAATAGTAAAGATAAAGATCCAGACGATGTCTAAGAAGTGCCAGTACAGGCTCAGTAGCCCGAGTTTACGCATCATCGATGGTGTGAGGCCTCGTTTGATGAGGAAGAAGAGGACGACCGCCATCCAGAGCAAGCCCAGGATGATGTGTAGCCCGTGGGTCCCAACCAGAACAAAGAACGACGACAAGAAGGCGCTGCTGCTCAGGGTGTGCCCTTCCCTTGCTAACTGCGCGAACTCAGTCAGCTCCATGCTCAAAAAGGCGAGGCCGAGCAAGAAAGTGACGCTAAACCAGGCCACAACCTGCTGTTTGTTGCCACGGCGGGCGGCAATCATGGCCAGTCCGCAGGTAAAACTGCTGGTTAGCAATAGATAGGTCTCGGTCAATGCCAAGGGCAGACTAAATAGTTCGCGCCCAGACGGCCCACCGGCAGTGCTGTCGTGCAAAACGGCGTAGACAGCGAACAGGACGGCAAACATCAATAAATCGGTCATCAGGTACACCCAAAAGCCAAACATGGAACGTTCGTTGGCAGCGGCCTCGTGGTCTGCGACTAGTTTGCTCATAATTCTCGCCACCTTCTGTGCTTGATGACACCAAACGCCCAACTAATCACGGTGCTGATGAATTCACGCAGCCCCATATCGTGGTCACTATCCGGTTTGGCGGCGGCTTGGCGGAGCTGATCCTTTTTGATGCGAGCATTCTCGAGTTTCTCAACCTCGGCTGCCGTTAGGGTGTACTCAGTATCCTCGTTAAAAGTCCGGGCGATCACGCAAATAACAATTCCCAGAGCAGCGACAATAACCAGCCAGAGGATATTCCAAACAGCGCCAAAGCCAAACAAGAAGGCAAAGCCGGCGATGTATATGCCGGTGGCGATGTTCTTGGGCATGTGGATGTCCTCGTAGACTGGTTTGGTAATTCCCTGCTGCTTCATCTCCAAAAAGGCGTCACGGCTGCTTACCTGCGGGATGGTGACAAAGTTATAGAATGGCACTGGTGACGGTGTCGCCCATTCCAGAGAACGTCCATCCCATGGGTCGCCGGTGGTGTCGGCCAGCTGGCGTTTTTGCATGAAGCTAGCGATAATCTGCACAAGTTGCAGAACCACCCCAGCCATAATGAGGATGCCGCCGCAAAGGGCGACGATAAAGAAAGCTCGCCAGCTGGTAGCGTCGTAATGATCCAGCCGTCGTGTTGCGCCCATGATTCCCAGTATGTACAGCGGGCCAAAGGCCATCCAAAAGCCAATCACCCAGCACCAAAAGGCGTAACGGCCGATTCGCTCGTTTAAGCGGAAGCCGGCGATCTTAGGGAACCAGTATGAAATGCCGGCTAAAATCCCCCACAGAACACCACCAATCACCATGGTGTGGAAGTGTGCTACCAAGAAGAGGCTGTTGTGGAGTTGAAAATCAGCCGGTGGTTGAGCCAGCATCACGCCAGTCATACCGCCAACGGCGAAGGTGCCCACAAAGCCCAGGAACCACAGCATCGGCGTGGTGAACCGTATTCTTCCCTTGTAGAGGGTGGCGATCCAGTTAAATACCAGCACACTGGTTGGGATGGCGATTACCATGGTCATCAGGCCAAAAAAGGCGTTCACGTCGGCGCCAGCACCCATGGTAAAGAAGTGATGCAACCAAACCGACAAAGCAAAGAACGACACGCCAATCATGCCCAGGACGGCCGAGGTGTAACTGGCGATGCGTTTGCCGCTGAAGGTCGAGACGACTTCGGAGAAGATACCAAAGGCTGGCAACATCAAGATGTAAACCTCGGGGTGACCCCACATCCAGATTAGGTTGGTGTACATCATGGCGTTACCACCCGCGGTGGTGGTAAAGAAGTGGGTGCCCAAGGTACGGTCGAAGGTTAATAAGAACAAGGTGGCGGTTAAGAGCGGAAACACACAGACGGCCATAACCATGCTGCACAACGAGCCCCACGTAAAGAGCGGCATCATGCGGAGCTTCATGCCAGGGGCGCGCATCTTAAAGATGGTAACGATAAAGTTAATTGCACCCAGGGTGGTACCGATGCCCGAAATCTGTAGCGCCCAGACCATGTAGTCAACACCGACACCAGGGCTAAACTCCCTGCCCGACAGTGGCGCCACGCCCAGCCAACCGGTAGCGGCGTACTTACCACCAAAGATAAAGAACACATTGACCATAATTACGCCGGCAACATACAGCCAGAAGCCTAAGGTATTCAAAAAGGGCGAAGCCAAGTCGCGGGCACCAATTTGTAGCGGGACGATGTAGTTGATGAGCCCAAACACAAAGCCCATGGCCACAAAAAAGACCATGATGTTACCGTGGGCGGTAAAGAGTTGCTGGAAGTGATCGGCCGACAAAAAGCCGTGCGCCGATCCGGCGGAAAGTGATTGCTGTAGCCAGATCATGATGGCGTCAAGGCCGCCGCGCAACAGCATGAAGCCAGCGACGATAAAGTACATAATGCCAATCTTCTTGGGGTCAACCGTGGTTAGCCACTCTTTCCAGAGCCACTTCCATCGCTTCAGGTAGGTTAAGACAAAGACTAAAAAGAGGCCGGAACCAATAAAGAAGACTGCTCCACCGATAGTGAACCACTCGTGTGGCAGCGATTCCCAGGTTAAATTACCAACCAGCAATTCTTTCATTATTGTCCCTCTGTTTCGGATTCGGTGTGATGGCTGTGACCATCCCCATACTTCACAAGCACTGTATCATAGAGTCCGGCCGGGGCGGTAGAGTAAAACGCTACCGGATTGTTTTCGCTTGGGGTGAGCAGTGTTTTGTAGGCGGCGAAGTCCAGTGGATTGGCTGAGTGTTTAACATCCTGCACCCAATTATCGAAGTCTTCTTGCGAGCCCACCCGAGTAGTGAACTTCATGTTGGCAAAGCCCTCACCGTTAATTTCGGCGGCTTGCCCGGTGTAATCACCATTGGTATCGGCCATCAAGTTGAGCTGGTTGGAATGTCCTGTCATGGCATAGAGTTGCCCGCCAAGATGTGGAATCCAGAAAGAGTTCATGGGCGCCTCGTCGGCAGTGAGGTTGAAGTGTACTGGTGTATCGGCCGGGATTTCTACAAAATTAACAGTAGCGATGTTTTGCTCTGGATAGATAAACAGCCACTTCCAGCGCAAGGCGATGACCTGGATGGTGAGCGGCTTGGTGTCGGAAGAAATTGCCTTGTGGGGGTCAAGCTTGTGGGTCGCTGGAATCATCACCGAAGCGAGAAGTAGCAAGACAATACATGGAATCACCCATAAACTAAAGGCCGAGAATTTACCCTGCCCTACTTTGGTGTCGCGCTTGGCGTGTTCGTTTGATGCTCGATATTTCCAGGCAAAAAAGTACAGCATGGAGAGGGTTGGGATGGCCACTGCTAGTAAGATGCCCACAACCGTAATAATAAGGCGTGCTTGCTGATCGGCGATTAATCCCTTGGGGTTGAGTAAGACTACATCCTTGCCGCGCAGCAGCACTACCATCAGGAGCGCGAGTGCGGACAGTCCCAAAACTATTACTCGTGCAGATGTACCCTGACGCGACGGTTTGTGCCGTTTCATTACCATAACCTCATTACTACCATCATACACCCAAAGGCCTTATGGTAACTAGACTATAATCGGTCAACCTTGCTGGACGCCCCATGGCTTTTAGCTTATGCTAGCACTACACTCGTGTGATAGGATTGCAATTGCTAAAAAAATACTACGACCTCACCAAACCCGGCATTATCTACGGCAACGTCCTGAACGCCACCGCCGGGTTTTTATTGGCTTCACGCTATCACATCAATCTGTTATTGTTGGCAACTACCCTGCTTGGCACTTCGTTGGTGGTGGCATCAGGCTGTGTCTTTAATAACTATCTAGATCGCAACATCGACAAAAAGATGTCCCGTACCAAGCAGCGTGCGCTGGTAATCAAGAGTATATCGGTACGGAATGCGCTGATTTTTGCTACTGTTCTGGGTATTCTTGGGTTTACGGTGTTGGCGGTGTTCACCAACTGGCTAGTGGTATTGATTGGTCTGATTGGTTTTGTGGATTATGTGATTGTCTATGCCTACGCCAAGCGGCATTCGGTGCACGGCACGCTGGTGGGCAGTATCTCGGGCGCGGTGCCCATCCTCGCCGGTTATTGCGCGGCCAGTGGACAGTTGGACGGCGCGGCCGTGATTGCCTTCTTGCTGCTGGCGGCTTGGCAGATGCCCCACTTTTACGGTATTGCCATGTATCGCTACAACGACTACAAACGAGCCGGCCTGCCGGTGATGCCAGTGGCTCGTGGCATGCTAGCAACCAAACTCCAGACCCTCATTTACATTGTGATCTTTATGGCCATCGCCAGCCTACTCACCATCTACCATTACACCGGCTACTGCTACTTGGTTGTTATGTTGCTGGTCGGCTTGGCCTGGTTTGTTAAGGGGGTCCGTTTGTTCAACATCAAGGATGACAAGCTGTGGGGTCGCAAAATGTTCCTATTCTCTTTAATTGTGGTGCTGGTGATGGCAGTGATGCTATCGCTTGGTGCGCGACTTCCCTGATTTCCGGCTTGGTTTTGCGGGTGGGGTTGGCTCATCTTCGGCAGCGCCGTCAATGTGCAGCTTAGGCAGCCAGTTGAGCCATCGTGGGAACCACCAGTTGGCCTTACCAAGTAATTCCATACTAGAAGGTACTAAGATCATTCGAACGATGCTGGCGTCCAACAGGACGGCCACAGCCAGGCCCAAACCAAATTCTTTAATGATGCGGTTGTCGTTCAGTACAAAACTAGCAAAGACGGTTACCATAATCGCCGCCGCGGCAGTGATCACGCGCGCCGTGTAGTTGAGACCATCGGCCACGGCGGTGGCGTTATCGCCGGTGCGATCATATTCTTCTTTAATGCGCGACAGCAAAAAGACCTCGTAGTCCATCGACAGGCCAAACAGAATGGCGAACATAATCATTGGCACAAAGCTCTCGATGGGACCGGTGTGCCCGAGGCCGAGCAAGCTCGACCCGTAACCCCACTGGAATACGGCCACTAAAACACCATAGGCCGCACCAATCGAGAGTAGATTCATAATAACGGCCTTGAGTGGTACCAGGACGGAGCGGAAAACAACTAATAAAAGGATGAAGCTGAGTACCAAGACGATGCCAATAAATAGCGGCAGGCGGCTTTGGAGGAGGTCGGCCAGGTCATCGAAACTGGCGGTAATACCGCCAACGTGCACGTTGGCCGGTGCTACCTGGCGGATTGACTTTATCAACTGGCTGGTGGCTTGGTCTTGTGGCGAGGTAGTAGGAATGACTTGCATGACTGCGGCTGTCATTTGTTGGTTGGGCACGGCTGGCGAGACCGATTGTACGCCCGGCATAGCCGCTAACTTGGCCTTGAACTCGGTGAGCTCGGCCATACTTTGATTGGCTTGCCCGGCTGGTAGCTCGGCCACTAGCAACAGTGGACCGTTGGCACCAACGCCAAAGCCCTGCCCGATTAAGTCGTAGGCTCGGCGGGTGGTATCGCTGGTGGGACGACTACTGGCATCGGACGAACCCAGCCGCATTGAAAACAACGGTATGGTCAGGATGAGCAAAAAGCCGAGGCTGAGCACCATGGCCGGCCACGGATTGCGCTGCAGGAACCGACTCCAACGATACCAGACGCTGTGCTCCTTGGTTTTGGTCTTGCCAAAATGCGGCAGTCGCAAACTGTCGATCTTGAGGCCAACAAAGCCCAGAATGGCTGGCAACAAGGTGATCGAAGCCAGCATGGTTATGAGGACAACCGTGGCCGAGCCAATCCCCATACCACTAATAAAGCTGACGCCGATCAGCACCATACCAAGCAACGAAATCACCACGGTTGTGCCAGCAAACAGCACCGACCGACCGGCTGTATCAATGGCCTTCACGACAGCCTGTTCGGGGTCACGTCCTTCCTCGAGGTTCTGGCGGTAACGCGTCACAATAAACAGCGCGTAATCAATTCCCACCCCGATGCCAATCATGCTGGCCAGCTCGATGGTAATGTCTGGCAAGGCAATAAAGTGCGACAGCAGCTTCACAAAGGCTACGCCAATGCCGATACCGAACAAGGCCATGGTAATTGGTAGTCCCATTGCTAACACCGAACCAAAGCTAATTAACAGGATGAAGATAGCCGCAATAATACCGTACAGCTCGCTGTTACCCGGCTTCATTTGCGTTTGGAAGATGTCGCCACCGAGTTCGATCTCGACTCCCTTGATTTGGTTACTGGCGACAATGTCACGGATCTGCTTGACGCTGCTCTGCGGTATCGCCTCCCCCGACTGGTCGAATTGAATCTGGGCATAGGCGATTTGCCCATCTCGACTGACCTGCTGCGCCCCGGCCGGCGTAAACGGACTGACAATGCCAGAGACATGCGGCACCTTGAGAACCTCGGCAAAGATGTAATCCATGTCCATTTGGATGTTCATATCGGTAGCGCCGGTAGGCACTTTAAAGACGATCTGCCCGGTGCCGCCCGCCAAAGCTGGGAAACGTTGCTGGAGAATGTCGACCGCCTGCTGCGAGTCGGTCTTACTGGTGCGGAACTGGCTACTAAAGTTATCACCGTAGTGCGTCGCGGCAAAGTTAATGCCCACCAGTATAGCGACCCAGATGGCCAAAACGATCCAACGGTGACGATACGAAGTACGAGCCAGCTTTTTTAACATATTAGTTTCATAATAGCAGAAAGCCATGCGTAGTAGCCCCGGCAGAGTTAATTAAAAGTTAATAATAATTGCTATGTATGGTTGAGGACTCTAAAATACTAAGCATGAACAGCATGGAGCGAGTTGAATTCTTACTTGAAGACATGAACGGGAAGTTCGACTTCTTAGTCGAAGCCGTTAGCATTCTTCAGAAAGATGTGGCAGAGATGAAACCGCTCGTTGCCCGAATTCCACACATTGAGCAAACTCTGGACGAAGCCGTTAGAACATCAGGCCTGCATAGCCGCCAGCTCACTAATCACGAAGCCAGAATTATGACGCTCGAGAAAAGAGTCGCTTGAACAAGCCCATTATCGTCGATAGAACTCAACCAAACTCGTATATAACGGCGTTGATGAAGTACCTTCAGTCAGGGTCCCTGCTAGACTTGGGTGCTGGGCATGGTCGCCATGCAATCTATTTTGCACAACAGGGTTTTGTTGTTACCGCAGCCGAGCCAGTTACAGAGTATTGTGACGAAATCATAAACAAGGCCACACACGCCAATGTAGTTGTTCAAGTCATCCAGGACGACATCAAATCCTTTCCTGTTGACGCAAAGTTTGATGCCGTCGTTTGTGCCATGGTTCTTCACTTCTTAGAGTACCAAGAAGCAAAGCAAGCTGTTACCAAGATGCAAAACCTGACGAACACAGGCGGTTGCAATGTTATTTCCGCCTACACCAGTAAAAATACCGGTGACTTTATGAAGGGTAATCCCTATGGTAGCCAGAAATACCTGCTCAAGCCGGGCGAACTAAAGGAGCAATACAAAGACTGGGAGATTCTAGAGTACTCCGAAGCCTGGACGCCTCCCGGGATTATCAATCTGGGCGACGTGCCAACCAGCTACCACAAGGTTAATATGATTGCCCGTAAACCCTAGTTATTTGTCTGTAAAGCCGTCATGATGTGATCGTATTCGGCTTGAGTGGTAAGTTCGTCTGCTTTCAGGCTGGCAGTATCACGCCAAACATATTCACTGACCTCATCGTTGGGGGCAAAATCACGATGAGCGAGCCTAGCACGCATAATCACGCCGACCAGCTGTCTTTCGTTACCCTCTTGCTTATGAAAGATAAGTCGACTGCCACCATAACTAAAAGCGCCGTATTCCGAAGGCTTCATACCAAGCTCCTCTTGAATTTCTCGTTGCAAAGCTTCTTCTAGGGTTTCTCCCATATCCACAAAGCCGCCGGGCAAGTTCAGTTTGCCCTTTTCGGGTTCTTGGTTTCTTCGTCCCAGTAAGATCTTGCCATGATTATCTACAAACAGCGCATCGATTACCGGGATAGGATTAGCATAGTGATGGCGCCTGCAACCTGGGCAAAACCAAACAAGCCTTTCCTGGCGAACCTGAAGCTTAGTCCCGCAACCTGGGCAATAGTCCATTCCCCAAGTATAGCAAATTCAGCCCGGGACTTGCCCGCTGCTGGTTTTGTATGAAGCTAAGCATTGCATCTGCAGGCCGCAGGCCGAAGCCGCAATGCGAAGCTTTGTACAAAACCTAGCAAGCAGGCCGAGTACCAACTAACATCCACTCATCATTCTCATTCCTCAACCGGTACGTCGTTGTCCCATCGGTCATGTCGAACAAGCGGACGACGCGTTCGCCACTCTTTACCAAGTACTGAAAGCCATCCTTAAAAGTGCAGCGAGTGGTGCCAAACTCAATTTCTCGAGGGAAGCTGCGGAACTCGCGGCCACGGTGAAAGCTGAAAGAAGTAACGTTAACGATGCTATTGATTAATTCCATATCTAAACTCCTGTAATATTCTTGATAATTATTAAGAACAGTTAACGGGTTTTGGAGTGGAGTTGCCTGGCTAAAAGCAGTCACCGTTTTGACGACTTTTGTAGCACCGAGGAAACTAATTTGTTTAGATATGAGGCGCCCAGGGACGATTAGATGACTAAAGGTTTGGTTGCCGAATGTAAGTCTGTACGGAGGAAGTCCAACAAGTTGGCCAGCCCGCACATGACTATCCACAGTATAGTCCAACCATAAGCACTTGAGAACCCCAAAATGCTTAACGTTTGCTATAATATGTAAAGATACTAACACTAACCAAAGATACCTGTGGAAACAAGACTGCTCCGCCCCAAATTCAAGTTGCTCAGCATTGTATCTTTTTTGATATTGATTGCCATTGCCATTGGTACGCTGTGGCTGAGCCAGGTTGCAGCCAGTGCGGTACGACAAAAGAATGCTAACCAGTTTGCTTGGGATAGTCACATTATCAGTAATCACCTCCAGAACAACCTTGAGGGGTACAGCAACGCACTGTATGGTGGCCGGGCCTTTATTCTGAACAGTAATGTTGTGACATCTGCCGAGTGGACTGGTTATTACCGCAATCAGGACATCTTCAACCGGTTAAACGGTCTTAACAGCATCTCCTATATCCAGCTCGTACCGGCGGCAAGCGTTGACCAGTTTGTGGCTCAAAAGCGGCAGCAACCGGAAATTGGCCCCAGCTATACGGTCAGCCCGGCTGGTAGCCGTGGAGTTTATGCCTTGGGAGCGTTGGCGGTTGGCGCGACCGATAACCTCAAGCCGAATGGTTTCGATGTCTACTCAACTCCTGATAGGCGCGCCGTCTATCAGTTGGCTCAAGATACTGGTTTACCGGCTGCTTCCGGCGAAACAAACTTTACTGATGGCAATAAGGGAATGTTCATCGCCCTGGCACTTAATCGCGAAGGTGCGACGGCTGGGTACGTGGTTGCGGCGGTACACAGCAACAATTTCTTCTCGACGGTTATCGACGAGACGACTCTTGGAGTGGTGAGCGCCAGGGTGATTGATGTCACCGACTCCAAAAAGCCCAACATGCTCTATTCGACCGCTAAATGGAATGATCATTCCAACGGCATGAGCCGAACGGACAAGATCACCTTTGCGGGCCGTCAGTGGAAGGTTGAATATCAGGCGCCCAAGAACTACACCCACCATTTGATCTCTACAGTCCTTCCCTATGTTGTTTTGTTCTGTGGGCTACTGTTGATATCATCACTAGGAATGATGTTCTACATCTTCTTCAAGACTGTGCCAATCTCGAAGCTACAGTTTGCACCAGGCGAAGAAAAGGGCAAGCCCCACTCTGGCGTGAAGACCAAGTCAACCGCCAAAGCCAGCGATCCGCACCACATTGTGGTGACCACCAATGTCGATCTTGACCCCTAGGCTATAAGAGCAGTAATGCGCCAATGGCGACAATGGCAATCAAGAAGATGCCGCTGGCAGCCATGTTGACAGCTTGATTGATGGTTGGTGAAACGACCGGCGTGGTTACGTCAAGAAGCTTGGCGATTGGCTCAATGAAGGTGCCTTCAAAAACATGCTGGCTGTCACCTTGGCCGGCTTCGCTAACTCCAGCAGGTAATGAGTCTCGCGCAGTGGAGCCGAACAGCTCGTTGAGCAGTTCCTGCTCCTGGCTGATGGGTTTTGCTGGCTTGGTGCCTGGTATTACAGGTGTCGGTAAGTCGACGTAGACGGTCACGCTCGGTGAACTTGGACCGGCCTGATCGAAGGCATCGTAGTTGAAGCTAGTCAGGACATTCTTGCCCGAAACGAGCGTGATGTTGGCCGTAAAGGTCGAATCGGGCGCGCAGGTCACCGAACCGGCCAAGATGCCATTATCAAAGATGCGGACGAGCAGATCAGCCCCACAGCGGCCTATGACGACTAATGGCGTGGTGCTACGGTGGATCCCATCCTGCGGCTGGTCAATGATGGCCGCTTCGGTTGGGACGGTCGGCAAAACCAGGGCGGTTACGTTCACATTCCCGCTCTGCGTAATCACGACGGCGTGAGCCTTTGGTGTGGGCAGGCAGCCCACAATGGTAATCAGCAACCCTACGGCCAGAAAGCCGCGCGCGAGAAGTTTGGCCCTACCCATCGTTTTCAGTGAAACTATTGTTCTTTAGGTTTACTGTTCGCTTTTCGGACAACTCGCCGATTGTAGCGCTTGAGGAGCCGTCTGAAGATGAGGATAAAGAGGACGGCGAAGATAACGGCAAAAGCAATTAACTTGATTGGGATAATCCAAAAGGTCGTGTCGCCAATCAGCACGCCACCAGTTGTGCCGTAGCCAGCTTCAACATGCGCAGTGTAGCGTCCAAACAGGAACTTCTTATCAAAGGTTTGGTCGTAGCGTCGGGTTCCGCCTGGCAAAACGTTCTTGATGTTGCTGCCAAATGGGTATGAACCAACCGTCTTACCAAAAGTATCTTTAATGGTCATTGTGCCAACGGGCTTAACGTGTACGTTGCCGGTGTTGCTGACCTGGGTAACGATATTGACTGGTCCGCTCGCAAAAAGCCCGCCGCGCTTGCCTTTTTGCTCGGTGAACATATCTTTGACCGTAAGCTTCTCGGTAATATTACCGGCCACACGCGCCAGTAACAAGGTTCCAACGCTAGCATTCAAAGTAACCTGGGCTTGCCCCTTAGGCGACACACCACTAAAGCGGATAACCCCGTAGTGACCACCAGACTCAGCATTGGCGGGCACATTCACGGCCACGGTAATGGTTTGACTCTGTTTTGGTTGGAGCGTCAGTGGCGCAATCGGCCCGACCCAGCTACGTAACGAGTAGGTACCCTCAGGCGCACTTGTGTCGGTAAGAATCTTGGGGTTGCCGGAATCGTCGGCCGATACGAAATCATTAGTTGTAGCGGTAACCTCAAGCGGATTAACGGTAACGTTGGTAATGGTGAGCTTGAGTGTGTAGTTGCCGCCCTTTTCGCTGTTCAGATCGACAATAACGGGTGAAACCTGTAGACCTTGTGAGGTATCGGCAGCATGTGCGATGCCCGTGCTGAGCATCGGGATGATTGCCACCGAAAAGATCGCGACGACTGCCAGTAATATGTTTGCAATGCGTTTGTGCACGCTTCCTCCTAATATACCCATATTAACTGGAATTATAGCACAGAGCCCAGGAGCAAAGAACTAGAATGTTGCGGTTGCAATGTAAGTTAGTGCGGTTGAGTATGCACCAGCCTTTTGGGTGGCGCTGATGTTAGCGATGTAGCTCGTTGTGTAGGTGTTCGAGTTCGTTGAGCTGGCTGCAGAGGCGACGGTGTCACCAGTGACGAAACGGAACTGGTTGGTGGTGTTGTAGTTTGAGTTTACGGTACCTGAACCGGCTCCTGATACGGCCGCACCAACGCTCGGCGTGGTGTTAGCTAGTAGGTTAATGCCAAACTGACTGGTACCTTGAGAAGATGCGGTTTGTGAGGCCAGTGCTGGGATAGTGTTGGCACCTGAAGTCAAAGTTGTACCATTAACCGTAATGGCGTAGCCGGTGCCACCGTTGGTTGCAGCAGTCATGGTTGATGTGCCGCTACCTGTAGTACCAGTAGTCAGTGTTCCAAGACCAACGGTTGCGCTAGCCAGGGTGAAGGTCAGTGTTTCATCAACGCTTGCGGTGACGGTGATTTGACCAGCTGTCGAAGCGGCAACAACACCAGTGTCAATAGGGGTAGTCCAGGTTGCGTCAGAATAGGTTGTTAAGCGGAGGAAGAAGGTTGAGTTGCTGGCACTTGGGTTGGTGACGGTAGCAAAAGATACGGTCTGTGCACCGGTTGGTGCAGCAACGTTACCTGATTTTGCAATCTTCAATGCAGTTGCGTTCGTAGTAACCGTCCAACCTGAGGCATCACCGAGGTTGACTGGCTGCGATGGCACGGTTGCACTTGATCCAGAGAAACCACTGGCGCTACCAGCTTGCGTACAAGTACCAGAGGCGGTATCACAAGCTTGGGCCTGGAAGGACTTAATGACAGTGCTGGATGGGACGGTAAAGTCGAAGGTATAGGTTGTAGAGGCCGAAGCGACCGACGAACCAATAGTTACTTTACGTCCAGTAATAGGTAGCGCCGATACAGTGCTGGTGTAAGCCATGAGACTGACTGTAAATAGCATCATGAACGCGGTTAGCGTGTAACTTAGTTTTTGTAGGTACTTCTTCATATTACTCCCAATTATCTGTTGTTTATACATAAGCATAGTGTAACATAAGTGGCATGAGAGCAAATACTAAATTGGGACGAGTGGCTATATTATTGATAGTATTGACCGCAAACCTGTGGATAAATTGCCTCTCCCCTTCGGTTGCCGTCGCCCAGCCTTTTGGCACCGGCAAGTATGGCGCGAATGTTCCCTACGGCTCGGCCACCAGTCTTACCATAAGTACCAGCGGAAATGTTGCAATTTCGATAACACCTACCGACTCAGGCACCTTGGGCACGGCTACGAATAACGTGACGATCACTTCAACCGACGTGGTTGGGTATCAGCTGTATATTAATTCGTTGTCTAGCACTAATATGTCGAACGGCGCCTATAATATTCCGGCCAGCGGCAATGTGGTGGCTGGATCGCTGGCGGTTGACACCTGGGGCTATAACACCGACGCCAGCAGCAACTTCGTTGGTATGACCACCAGCCAAGTATTAATCAAGAATGCCACCGGTCCGTTTAGCTCGGGCGACGTCACAGCTGTTACCTATGGTGTCAAAGTAGATAACGCCAAGCCCGCCGGCAACTACTCTACTACTGTTGTTTACACTGCCGTGCCGCAGACTATGTAGACTTGCGGTTCTTGATTTTGTCCAGTGGTTTGCTGCGCCAGAAACGAATAATCAGCACGATCAAGCCAAGCAAAAAGACAACCACGACGCCCAGGAACCACAGTGGTAGATAGATGATGTTGTGCGAGATGTGGTTGACACCCCCCTGTGGCGGCGAGTAATCGGCTGTGACCTTATAGACGCCCGGGCTACGCGGCAAAAACACCTCAGTGCTAAGCTGACGAACGGTTCCTGGCAAAACAAATCCCTGTAATTGAGTGACATACTTCCCCTCTCCGGGCAGCGGCCAGCGCTGTACATAAAAGCCAACTCGTGACTGAAAGTGGGTATTGCCACCGTTATCGATGCGCACGTGAGCGATAAAGCTGGGCTTAGAAGTAAGGTGTGGCACGTCAAAGCTGAGCAGCTGACTGGTTTTGGTGACCTTGCCATTCACTTGCAGGTAGACCAATGAAGCGATCCGACGGATCTCGGTAATCCTCTGATTGCCAGCCGGTGGCGCTAAGCTGGTGATAAGCGCCAGGTACTTCCCGCCCGGAGCCGCATTAGTCGGAATGACAATGGTGTACTTGGCGACCTTGGTTTGCTTGGGCGCCAGATCAATGACCGGTTCGGCGTATTGCACCCAGCTGGTGGCGTCATTACTGCCAAACGAATAGCGGTAGTCTTCCCCAGTAGTTTTAAACGTCTCGGTACTTAGTAGAACTTGCTGCGGGCTGTCAGTGTAATTGGTTAGCGTGAGGCTGCCGTCAGTGATGGTACCTGGGTTTTGGACGGGGTATGAACGGAGCGGCGTTACCTGCAGGCCAGTCGGTGCTTTGGCCTGTGCCGTTAACGGCGCTACCAAAAGTAACGCTGTAACAATGCCGGTTGCCCACAACCCCCGCTTCATGCTCGGCTAACCTCGCTTAATCAAGGTGACTGAAATGTCGGTAACAACGTTGATGTAATGCTGAATAGCAAAAGCACGCGCCTCTTCGCTGCGGTTTTGCCAGTTGGGGGTAATTGAGTAGCCGTAGCTAAAATCAAAGTCGCAACTTACTGGGTAGTGGTCAAGCTTGTTATCGATGCGCCACTGTTTGTTGACATACAGAAAACTAGCTTCGCTGATGGCACGTTGGTGGGTTGGATCCTGCCAAGCCCGCATACTGCTGTAGTAAGGACAGACGATGGTGGCAAAGCCCTTAATTGGAATGTTGGGGTTATTCGGATCAAACTCGGCTGGTTTGAGAATGCGGTAGATTTCGTCAAAGAACTGGAAGAATGGATCGTGACGGCTGTCACCATGTGGAATGTGTTCCACGAAGTTGCTGCATTCAATCTCATCTACTGAATTGTCTTTGAATTGCTTCCAAGGAAATTTCATCAAGTCCTGTACGTATGTGGTTGACTTGGTTTTAACAATGTCTACACCCTGGAATCCTTCCGGCACATTGTCGCCACCGCCAAGTGATAGCTTCAATATCGGAAGTTCCTTTGGGGTGCGCTTAACGGGCGCCCTTTTATCATTTAGTGCTTTAGTCTTTAAAGTCTTCTTGACTGGTTTTTTGGTTGGCATAATTTCTCCCTTAATCTTCCCGTTTACCACATTATCTGTGTAGCTGCATCATAGTGACCGACTTTAACCCGCGAATCACAGGCCACTTTGTAGCCCATATCGCGTGCCTTTTGGAAAAACCACAGATCTTGCGTCATCATTTGAGTGCCACCACCAGGAACGACTTCTTGCTTGGTTTTAAACCAGTGTCCGTAGTCAAAGCGCTTGTCTTTGAGCATTTCCATGCGGAAAAGCGTGAAACCCATTCCCAGGCCGTTGCAGGGCGTAATGGTATCTGGCGGCGGGACCTGTGGGATGAAATTCATTGGCATGACTTCAGGGTTGCCATAGCACATTGGCTGCCCGGTCTCGCCTTTAGTCCAGTAGAGACCACCAACTGCGTCATAGTCATCAATTGACTCGTATAGTTTCATGAGGCCATCGGCTGGTGGAGCGTTGTCTTCTTCAAGGGTTAGGATGAACTTGAACTTACTCAGTTCGGGGTTTTCGAGGATCATTTTAATAACGCTATTATAGGCTTCGCCGACTTCCATGCCCTCCATAAAGATGGGCCCAATAACTTTCTGATTCATTGGTTTAATCAGACCCTGCCAGTTCTGGACGATGCGTGCCGAAATCATACCCCGGGTTGGGCAGACAATAATGGTTGACAAGTCGCGATAACTTTTGGCCTTTTCGAGACGGTCAACGTAGTCGCTGGCGTTATGGATACCAGTATCATTAGGTACTAAAATCTGTGGTTTTGTCATCATCCCTCAATAAGTATTAACAGTTCAGAACCATTATAGCCGCAACAAGCATCAAACCCCAAGCATAAGGGGAAGAACGAGGACCTAGAAGGTTCCCGAGTAGCGGTTATTAAGAATCATATGCGGCATAAAAATGGCTGTGGCGTTGTTGCGGTTAACAGCGTTTGAAGCGATAGTAGCCGGCATGCTTGACCGGGTGGCAGTAAACATGGCGTTCCAGTAGTTACCGTGCGCTAACGAGGTGTTGGTTGCTACGGTCGTGCCAATACTGCCACTCCGTTGGAGTGAGTGCATAAAGTTCTGGCCGATGTACGACATGGGTGGCCCATAGTTGGAAGAGTTGAAGATAACCCCCACAACGTAGTCGTTACCAGAGGAAAAATTAGGGGCACTTGACCATTGGCTGGACACGAACGACAGCCAGCGCGGGCCATGATAGTTGGCGGTATTACTGGTAGCAGCCGTAAAACCCCAGGTTGTTGTTGCCGAGTTGATAAGAGTCAGCCGAGTACTTTCGTCGAGATAGATACCCAGGCTGACGGTAATGCTATGCGAGCTGCTAAGAGATGTTGCCGTCATGTTGGCTGTCATATTAAGTAAGAAAGTATTGGCAGTTATGTCATGGCCAAATTCATTGTTTTCTTGATTGAACCGTTGCAGCATCAGTGTGCGATGGGCAGTTGCCAGCGAGGCCGAAGTACCGCGATCCATATTCTGATAGAAGTCGAGGACATTGCCACCACCACCAGCAGGTGCTGAAGCGGTAACCGTAGAGCCGGTCAGCCCCATGGTTATGTTGCCCGACCCGTTGGAGTTACCGGCCCAGAGAATTGGCATGGTGCTATCGGCGGTCGAGTTGGTGAATTGTGCGGAGTTGTATCCGTCAGCCGCACCACCGCCTGCAGGAACGGAAATGACGACACTGCCGTTGCTGGCGCCAACCGAGGCAATGCCAGCCCCTGCAAACGACAATGACCGGGCATCAACGGTGGCTGATGTACTCTGGGTCGTATTACTGTTGGCATACAAGCCAACTGTCTGGTTGCTCTGCGCTGCCACCGATACGGAGATTGAGTTGGAAGCAATCGTGCCCGAAGCATTGGTGCCATTAAAGCCAGCCGTGGCTTGCACATAGTTGGTGCTGGCGTTAGAGCCGAGGTAGGAAGTGTTGACGCTGCCCGAGATATTCTGGCCGTTAAAACTCCAACTGACACCGTTGGCGTTTACAAAGCTGGCCGTTCCACTAGTGATGCTGTTGTTGCTACCAGAAAGAACCACGCCAGCTCCACCGGCGCCACCAGAAATCGTGACGGCGTTACCGTTCTGTGACAGCGTAATGTTGTTGCCACCGGCCAAAGACAACGTGCCGGAACTAATCTGAGCCATGACACCAGCAGTGTTACCGCTGAGTGTAACGTTGTGGAGGTTCTGGGTTTGGACGGTTTGGTTAGCGGCCGAAATAGTGATGGTTGAGGCGTTGTTGCCGACGGTGACATTATTGCCACCAGAAATCGACACAGCGCCCTGGGTGCCGTTGACGGTCATGAGGTTCTGGGTTTGGACGGTTTGGTTAGCGGCCGAAACAGTGATGGTGTTCCCTCCAGCCCCGGTTGATTGGCTCAGGGTGACGTTGTTGCCACCAGCAAAAACTATCTGGTTACTGGCCGTGCCGCTGGTTCCAACGCTGTTGCCAATGTTGCTGACGCCGCCACGGAACATGTTCGGGCCGCTGATGCTAACAGTTTGCCAAGAGCCAAACAAGGCGTCGGTACCGGTGGCGTTAGACAGGGTAATGTTGTTGCCGCCGGCAAGGTAGAGGCTTTTGTTGGCCAGAAAATTACCATCACCAGAGGTGTTGCCGCCCGACATGCCGGCACTTAAGGCGTATAGGCTAGGAGCATTTACCGAAATAGTATTGGAGCTTTGCGATACGTAGAGGTTGTTGAAGTAAAAACGAGCTTCGTTGGAGCTAATGGTGTTTAGGGTACCAAAGGTAAGGTTGCCGCTCACGCCGATAGTCGGCGCCATACCGGAAACGGTAATGGCGTTTCCGTTCTGGGATAGCGTAATATTGTTGCCGCCAGCCAGCGTTACGGTACCAGTAGAGGCTAGCGCACCGGCACCAGCGGTGTTGCCGCCGATGGTCGCGTTAATTCGCCCTCCGTTTAGCCCAGGTGTGTATGCCATATCTAGATAATATACCAGTTACTGCCGTCGGAGACGACTGTTGCCGACGTGTATTGTAGATCTAAGGTGTGTGAGGTAGCACCGTCAATGGTATCGCCACCGGAACGAGCGATGGTGACCGTGTTGCCGCTGGCGTCCTTGCGCTTGACGTAAAAACGATAGCCCGGCGAGCCAGAAGCTGCCGGCAGCGTGATGGTGACGTTGTTGCTGCTGGCGTCCGCAATGATAACCGTATCGGTGTTAGTGATGGTATAGCTGGTGCCAGTCTTGGTAGAGGTTGCGTAGATACCCTGCCCCCAGCTTGGTAGGCCGCTCGCGACAGTAAGAACTTGGCCAGTTCCACCTATCCCTAAACGCACAAAATAACCACTGGCATCGCGGTAGTAGATATCACCGGTGGCTCCAGAGGTGTCGTCAAAAGCCGCTAACACCTTGCGGGTGGTGCTGGTGGTTTGGGTGACGTAAAAACGATCAGTTAAGAATTCAATCGCGCCGGCTTCAGGCGCAGTCATGAGGCTACCAGAGGTCAGTTTAATTGGTGCCGTTCCGGCGGCAGTCGTACCGGCGCGAACGGTTATCTTTTGGTGACCTCCGTTAACGGCATTATCGGTGCCATCATCGTAATGTTCCTTTTTGAGGTACTGATTAATGATGTCACCCCAGGCGCCATCATCGCTGTTTACAATCGGTAATCGTTGGGGGGTAGGCATAGGCGCTTAGACCCCGAACTTTCCGCCACCCCAGCGGGTACCGGTGGCCTTATGCGATGACTGATTCTGTGACTGTAACAAGTGCTCCATAACCTTGGTGATACCGAACAACGCCAAGAACATTAAACCGACATGCTGTAAGAACTCCTTACGGCTTAGCGGCTTATTGAGGATGTGTTGCAGGGGGTTTTGTTTCGCCATACAGAGCTGCTCGTTCCAATTCACAAATTACTGCTTATAGTTATAACAAATTTTACCGCTAAAGGCTATATTATTGAAAACTACTATTTGCCGTAACGTTCAGAGGCAGTTTGCCAGTTGGCGATGTGCCACCAGGCGGCCACATAATCGGCTCGATTATAGGTATAATCGAGGTAGTAAGCATGCTCCCAGACATCGAGACCCAAAATCGGTTCGGGCTGGCCAAAATTGATCGGCGTGTCTTGGTTTGGCGTGGTCGTGATAGACAGGTCTGGCATCAGCCAAGCCCAACCAGCTCCAAAGATACCTAACGATGTCTTGGTAAACTCATCCATATAGGCTTGAAAGGAGCCGTATTTGGCCACAATGTCTTCGGCCAATTTGCCGGTTGGTTCGCCGCCATTATCGGGTGTCAAAAATTGCCAAAACAGCGAGTGGTTGTAGTGTCCGCCACCGAAGTTACGGAGAGCGTTGCGGACGTGCTCGGGAGCTGCGTCCAGGTTGCTTAATAATTCAACAATTGATTTGTCTTTTAGTTCCGGTGCCTGGTCAATGGTGGCATTGAGTTTATCAACGTAAATTTGGTGATGTTTGGTATGATGCATCTCCATGATGGCCTTGCTGACATACTTGCCGAGGGCATCGTATTCAAAATCGAGGGCTGGTAACGTAAACATGAGCTTAGTGTAGTGCTTGGGTTCGGGCGGTGTCAAACCAGCTGATGCTTAAGCTTGCGCCAGCGGCGGGCTTGCAGTCGGGCGGCGCGCTGCTGCCACTCCGGTTGGACGTCTTCGTAATCATCCTTGAAGCTTTCATAGTTGCGAGGTGTAATTTTGACCATATCGTTCTCCCATCTGCTATTTACATACCTAGCATAGTTGATAAACATAACCAGGACTGCGAGATATCCCACAGGCACTTTGTGATATTAATCACTTAGATTAAACGAGCTTGCAGTTTGGCCAGATCTTTGATGAGAATGCCCTGTCGACTAGCACTTACCAAGTCTTCGGCGATGAGCTTGCGCATCTCGCGGTTGATGGTCTCACGACTGAGACCGGTATGGGTTGCGAGCTCACTTTCGTTCATCTTCACAAAGCAGCCGTTTTTGGTGCGATTTTCGCCCAGTCGGTTGGCTTGCAGGATGAGCTCGTAGAGGACTCGTTGCTCGGCGGTGCTCCCCATCAGGCGGACCATTCGGCCCAGAATGCCACTCGTGCCTTTGTAGACACGGCTCAGGAGGTCGTACATGACATCCGGATTCTCCTTAATAAAGGCGACCACCGCTTTGGGGGGCGCAGCCTGGTAGCTCAGGGGTGTTATGGATTCAAAGAAGTGCGGGTTGGGCGTCTTATTAATCGCCCATGACATCGGGAAAAAACTACCGGCTCGGAACCGGTTAACGACAATTTCGTCACCCCGCGCAGAAACGCTGTATTCGCGAACTTCGCCTTCCAAAAGATGGTAGACGTGCTCCGGATCTTCGTTAGCCAGAATGAGCAACTGCCCCTTACGTGCCTGTTGCGTTGGGTAGCCACTGAAGAAGCGATTAATTTTGCCTGAAACAGTGCTTGTCACGTCTTGACTATACTGTTTTTTAGGGATGAATCAAAGCCAAGAACGTGGCTTTCACCAAGAACTACTTATGAAAGAAAGCATCGAAAAAGTCAATATACTTCACGCTGGCTTTGTCTTACAATAGCCGTAATGCGAAAAGGAACAAAAATTGCCATTGTTTGCACGGGTTTTTTGTTGTTTACCGTTGCGGTAGTGGGCTACGGTTTTTGGCGAGCCAGCCGAAAGCCACAGGCAAAAATTGTCGTCCCGGCGCCTACCAGCTCGACGGCCGGTACCCTGCAGGCCGCCAGTAATTCGGGCACTTCTTTGAGTGTTGGCAATAATACCGGTTTGGGTGGCGGTACCGAAATTAGCAGCTCCGCTAATCAGCAAACTGGAACTTCAAGCTCCAGCAAGCCGGCCACCTCATCCACCGCCGGTCCGGAAAGCTTTGGTCAGTACGAGCAGTATAAAGACAGTAAAACGACGCTCTACTCCGACTTGCAGGTCGGTACTGGCGCGGAACTTGTGGCTGGCAAAAAAGCCGCCGTTATTTACAAGGTCTGGTTAACCAACGGTACGCTGGTTGACGAGAGTAAACTGGACAAGCCTGGCGGTAAGCTGCAGCCCTTCGTCTTTACGCTTGGTGATCACTCGGTTATCCCCGGCTGGGAGCAAGGTGTTTTTGGCATGAAAGTAAATGGCGTCCGCCGTATGATTATTCCGGCTGCTCTGGCCTACGGTGCGCAAGGTCAGAGCGGCGTCCCGCCGAACTCCATGCTCATTATTGATGTTCAGTTATTGCAAGTTCAGTAACCTAGAACCAGTACTGTTTGGCGAAGAGACCGACCGTAACCAGCAAACCGATTATTACGACGATTCGGCGGATGACTTTGGTTGGTAACTTGGTGCTGTAGGCGGCACCAAACCAGCCGCCAAGGACGCTACCAACCAACAAGGCTGGTAACACCGACCAAGCGATCAGTCCGATGTGCACAAAGTACAGCACGGTCGTAAAGCTAATGGCGGTTCCGATGAGGTTTTTGAGCCCACTCATCTGATAGATATTGGTTAACTCGCTGAGCCCCAAAAAGGCCAGCATAATGATTCCAAGGCCAGCCCCAAAGTAACCGCCATAGACCGCCAAAACGAACATGCAGATAAAAATGATCGAAAAAAACACGCCATGAAAACGCTTTTCTAACTTTTTGGCTTTGCGTGAGTAGAGCCATTTGTGTAGTGCCGGCTGGAACGCCAATAGGACGGTGGCCGACAACATGAACCAGGGCACGATATATTCGAAAGTACGGTCGGTGGTGCGGCCAAGCATGACTGCGCCGAGCATCCCGCCCAGCACGGCTGGTATGAGTAGTAAGTAGTATCGGCGCGGAAGCTTTGCAAGGTATTTTCGGTAGCCAAAGGCCGAACTGGCTTGACCAGGACAGGTTACAAAACTAAAGGTGGCATTGGCGCTAATCGGCGGGATTCCAAGGCTCAGGAGTAACGGATAAAGCAACAACGCTCCCCCACCCGCGACGGCGTTGACCATGCCAGCCACAAAGCCAAACAAAAACAGGGTACCAAGGTGGAGCGCATTCATCAGTTAAGCATAACAAATATCGGACCGACCACCGAGAAAATTGGCCGAGCCCTGGCTTGTTAGGCTGTTTGCTTGGTACGGTGCATGCAGCCTACCCAGCAACACGGTCGCCGCTTGCCGGTGAGCAGTTCTTGGGGTACGCGTTCCACGTGGTTCTTGCGTGTCTCTGGCTTTTTGCAGGTCTCAACCCAGCAAATCCACTCATTTCTAGCCAGAGGCGTAATATCTTCCCATAGCTCCTGGGCTTGTTCGTCCGCCATAAGCGCGGCACGTAAGTCGGCCGGGATTTTGTGGACCACGCCTTGGGACAATTGTTGCGTTTTCATATGCGGAATTATAGCAAATAGACGTACAGCAAGGCCATCGTCACCACAAAGCCGGCGAACCAGTTAATCTTGATGAAGCGCTTCCAGGCGGCGTTAGAGGTGGCAGCGTCCTTTTCGGTAACACTAATATATGGCCAAATGTTAGCGATGTAGCAAAGATTGACCGCTCCAACGATCAGCCCTAACCAGCCAAAGTACAGCATGATCAGGCCAGATGCGGCGTACAGGACGGCCGCAAAGCGGACCGTTTGTTTGGCGCCAATGACGGTCGCAATTGAACCAATGCCAGCGGCCTTATCGGACGTGATGTCCTGAACAGCGCCAAAGGCGTGACTGGCCATTCCCCACAAAAAGAACGACCCGACCATGACGGCATAGGCTGGTTGATAATGACTAAACGTCAGTGCGTAGACCAGCGGCCCAACAAAGTGGATGCTGGAGGTCATCGAGTCGATAAACGGCCGTTCTTTAAAGCGCAGTTTGGGCAGGCTGTAGGCGAGTACCATGAACATTACAAAGGCCAGCACGGCCGAGCCGACGGCCGTGCTTTGGGCGAACAAAAATATCAAGAATGGTATACACAGCGACACCGAAGCCACCAAGGTAAGCTTGTGGGTCGACTTGGCCAGCTTAGCGCCCTCTACCCCGCCCTTGCGCGGATTGAGCATATCCGACTCGTAGTCAAAGACGTCATTCACACCGTACATCAACAGGTTATACGGAATTAAGAAGAAGACGGTGCCAACGACAAGGGTGGCATCGACCGTTCGGGTGGTCATAAAATAGCCGCCGGCAAACGGGTAGGCCGTATTGATCCACGATATCGGCCGTGACGTTACGAAGAGATATTTAATCTTTGTTAGCATAGCGTTTCCATAAATATGGTATCAGAACTACCGCGGCCAGCGTGTAAGCAAAATCTTCGATTGGTGCCCGGCCGACGTAGAAACCAATAATTTTGAGGCTATCGTAGGCGACGATGTGTGTGCCGACAATCAAGCTATCAAAGACGGCCGTCATCATGAGTAAAACTGCCAGGATGGTTACAATTGGTCGCCAGGCCAGCTTTTGCGGCCACAGCAGACAGACCAAGCCAAGCCCGGCCAGTACGGCGACATCAAGCGCGATATAGGTGAACACAGCCCCTCCAGAGTAATAATGTCACGTAGGTGAACATGGATAAGAAGAATAGTTCCTCGAGCGGCACGCGTGGCAGCAGCATGACATGCAAGGCGTATGGTGAGTTGCCTGGGAAGAATATCTTGAGCGCCACCCCCAGGATGTCCCAGACCAAGAAGAACCCCACCGCCGTGGCCAGGGTTTTGGCGGTTCGTTGCCAGTCGTAGAAAAAGGCTAGCCGCAGGCGCCAATCAGCCACCAGCAATATTGCGATTACCGCCAGCAAACTGCCTAGATAGGCGTAGTGCATCATAGCGGTTGTATTCCCCCCAGTGGGCCGCTGGTTTTGTCACCAACCAGGCGTTTGTAGACCAGTTCGGCGCCAATTAGGCACATCGGGATGCCAATGCCTGGCACAGTGCTCGCTCCGACGTAGTACAAGTTCTTCACTTTCTTGCTCTTGTTGCGGGGGCGGAAGACGGCGCTTTGGCGCAGGGTGTGCGACAGGCCCAGGGCGGTTCCCTGCCAAGCATTAAAATCATGGCTAAATTCAGATGGACCGTAGGTGCGCTTAAAGACGATCCGTTTGGCCAGGTCGGGCGTGTTGCTCATCTGGGCAATCTGTTCAATATATTGATCGGCGAGTTTGTCGAGCCCCGCTTTGCCGAGCTTTTCGACGGCTGGCCCGGGCACCAACACGAACATATTTTCGTAACCTTTTGGTGCTACCGACGGATCAGTTTTGCTGGGCACGCAGACGTACAGCGACGCTGGCTCCGGCCATTCCTGCTTGTCAAAAATCTGACTAAAGCTGGTCTGCCACTGATCGCTAAAGAACAGGTTGTGGTGCTCAAAGCCTTTCAGCTCACCCTTAACGCCCAAGTACAACAAGACGGCCGACGGCCCGTTGGTGCGTTTTTGCCAGTATTGTTCGGGGTAGGTTTGTAGGTGTTTAGGAAGCAACTGAGTTTCAGTAAAATGTAGGTCGGCGTTGGACACAACCAAGTCGGCCATAACCTTGCTGCCATTGGCGAGTTTAATGCCAGTAGCCACCCCTGCTTTGGTGATAATCTGGGTGGTTGGGCTATTGTAGTGGTACTGAACGCCCAGTTTTGTACCAATCTTGACCAACGACTCAATAATCTTGTATAGCCCGCCCTGCGGGTAGTAGACGCCTTGGCTAAAGTCGAGGTGACTCATTAAAGAATAAATGGCTGGTGCCTTGAACGGCGAGGTACCCAAAAAGACGGCGTGGTATTCCATGACCTTTTGTAGCTTAGGATTGGTAATCGAGGCTTCGACATTTTGGTGCAAGGTCTTTTTAGCCATAGCCAACATCTTGGGGCCAGCCGCAAGGACTTCTTTGGCCACAACGTTTTTGGGCGACGTAAAGTTGTTATACAAAAAGTAGCGAGTGGCGATATTGTAGATTTGCTGCGACTTGGTGAGGTAGTCGTCCAAGGCCTGTCCACTGCCCTTTTGGATGGACTCAAAGGTCTGGCGGTCGTGCTTTAGGTTACCCTGGATGGCTAGCGTGGTGCCATCCTGGTAGGTAATTTTGTAACCCGGCTTAAGACGAATTAAATCAAGTTGTTGCGTGACGTCCTCACCCAGCAGTCGGTAGTATTGTTCAAACACTTCGGGCATAAGGTACCACGACGGGCCGGTATCAAACCGAAACCCCCGGGCGTCAAAACGCCCGGCCCGCCCGCCCGGCTGACTATTCTTTTCATACACGCTTACTTGCAGCCCGGCTTTGGCCAGAATGTTTGCTAAGGCCAGACCACCAACGCCGGCACCAATAATAACGGCCGTCTTCACACCGACCCCGGCTTGGTCAGGAGTAGTAATTTGTACGAGTTCTTGATGCGCACCCGCTTGGTTTTAATCACGTCGATCGGCGTGTCCTTGAGCTTAGTCAGTAAGGCGGTGTAATAGCGATAGCTGGCAGTGACGGCTCGGCGGGCACCGGGTGGGAGTTGGCGAATGGCCGGAACGGCGGCGGCAAAATCGGCCTCGATATCTGTAATGATGGCCGCTTTTTGCTTTTCATCAAGACCCTCAAACGTCACGCCCGGAAAGTAGCAGCGGCCCAACTCTTTGTAGTCTTCGGCGATGTCACGCAAAAAGTTTACCTTTTGGTAGGCGGCTCCCAATTTACTGGCGCCATCTTTTAGAGAGTCGTAACGCGCATCGTCACCATTACAAAATACCCGCAAGCACATTAAGCCAACCACTTCGGCGGAACCGTAAATGTAGGCCTGGTATTGGCTGGCCGTAAAGGACTTTTTAGTCAGGTCGGTCCGCATACTGGCAAAGAATGGTTTGAGCAATGCTTGGGTGATACCAAATTGGCGGGCGGTGGCTTGGAAGGCGTGCACGATGGGGTTGGCGCTGTAGCCTCGTTCCATGGCGCGGTAGGTTTCGGCTTCAAGCTCATTGAGCATGGCCTCGGCATGTGGCCCGTGGTAGGTGTCAACAATCTCGTCGGCAATCCGGGTTAAGCCGTAAATGTCGTAGATGTGCTGGCGGATGGATTTGCTGAAGAGCCGACTAGCCAGGCCAAATGAACTGGAGTAGGCGTTGGTAAACAGACGACTACCAGCCCGAGAGGTGGATAAGTACAAGTCCATTACTTGACTCGCTTGGTGGCCTTTTGGATGATCTGGCGGAAGGCGTCCTTGGCGGCGTCGGACATAGCCAGACACTCGAGCATGCTGGTGGCTTGAGCGGCGTACAGCTCGATTTGGGCTAGGCAGTCAGCTTTGGCCCCGCAGCGTTCCAAGATGGCCTGAACCTGCTTGGCTTGCGTTTGGGTAACCTTGGGGTTGCCTAGCAGCTTTTGTAGCTTGGCCAAATCGGCCTTGTTGGCTCGGGCAATCGCCTGCTCCATTAAGTAGGTGCGCTTGCCCTCGCGAATGTCGCCGACAGTGGTTTTGCCGGTAACTTTGGAGTCACCGTAAATACCAAGTAGATCATCGGCCAGCTGGAAGGCGATGCCCAAAGCAATGCCCATCTCTTCAATCAGGCCAACATCTGGCTTGCCAGCATTAGCCAGTAGCGCGCCAGTGACCATCGGGCCGACAAAGGAGTATCGTGCCGTTTTGAGGTCGGCAATTTTGAGTGCTTTCCCGCTTCCCCAGGCTAGTAAAGAAGACTCGGTGTCGAGTAGTTCGCCACCACCAACCAAAAAGATCGATTCGCCCAGCTTTGCCGTGGCTTGGGCTTTTTGCGCGTCATTGAGCTGGCTGCTGGCGATGAGCTGGTAGGCGCCAGACAGCAAAAGATCACCCGCCAAGATGGCGGCGCTGTTACCAAAATGCTCGGCGTTACGGCCAGCCCCCCGCTTGCTATACGACTTCTTCATCAGCCCGGCCACATTGTCCTGGCCATAGCGAACATAGTCTTTATCAATAATGTCGTCGTGTATCAGCAAGCTAACATGCAGTAGTTCCTGCGCGGCCGCCACTGGTAAAACTTGCTCGTAGTCGGCGCCGCCATAGGCAAGATAGGTCAGTACCAAGAAATACGGGCGCAGCCGTTTACCACCGACCATTGCCAGCGACTCCATGGCCCGCCACAGATCGCCATATTGCTCGTCCAGCTGATCGCTGTGGGTGACATTGTCAGCAAAGTACTTCGCCAAGAAGTCGCCTACATCTTGTTTGACGCGATCTTGGCTGAGAATTAGGTCACGTACATCGGGTGTATTGGCTTGACTCATCTGTTTTATTATAGCAAAAAACGGCCGCTAATCACTCCTCATGCCCTGGCTTTGTATTAGCTAGAGCTGCCAGGCTTGCGGCACCGAACGGCGCTACTCGGTTACCCAAGCCGCTGATAATTTTCGACCGCTTATCGAAGACATCAAGCTAGTAGCGTTCAAAAACTAGGGCTATTGTTGAGATACCTGGACAAAAACCACTGTAAGTTGTTAAAATAATGGTTACGGTTACACAACAAAAAAAAGGAACTCAAAATGATGAAAAGAAAAATTGTAGTCAGCCTGGTGGCAATGCTCTTTGCCTTAGGCCTATTTAGCGTGCCGGTCTTGGCCAGGGACGGTACGAGCGGAAGTGACGATAATACCACAACCACACAAGCAGCTACCACTGCACCCGATGACTCAACAACTCAAACGACCACGCACGAGAACTCAAGCGACACAACGAAGACTGAGCGGCAGAAACAAGTAACCAAAGTTGAGCAAGAAGCTGACGACAAAGCCAAATCTACTCAAGAAGATGGTCTTGAAACCGAGGCCAAGCTAGAAGTTGCCTCCTTGCTCAAAGTTCATGATAAGCACACTGACTCCGATCGACAAAAGGCCTGCCAAGCGGCTGAACAAGGCCTTGAAACCAAGCTGGGTGGTCTGGCAACCAATAGTACTAGCTTTCAGACCAAAATCGACACTGCCCTTAATCTAGCTATCGGCTACCAAAAAGATCAAAACGTTACCGTTGCTAACTTCGACCAGCTTGTCGCTGCTGCACAGGCGGCCAAAGCCAAGGCTGCTGCCTCGGTAACTGTGCTGAATGGCCTGAGCCCAAACCTGGACTGTAGTCAGAATACGGTGGCAACCAACCTTGCTAAATTCAAGGTGGCAACCAAGCAAGCCAAAACGGACTTGCTGGCCTACAAAGAAGCTGTTAAGGCTGTCTTACGAGCCTTAGAAGACGCAAAGGCGGGCAACTAAGATGAAACGTAGTAACAACCAACATGGCTTCGCCGCACTCGAATTAATTTTAATCGCAGTTGTCGTTGTCTTCATCGGTTTTATCAGCGTAAAAGTGTTCAAAAAGCCAACTGCGACTAAGACGACTGTCGTTTCCTCTCAGGTCACCATGCCCACCAAGATTCAGTCCAAGGCTGACGTGAGCCAGTCCATCAAAGCACTCGACGCGGCACCAATCGACAGCAAGCTAGACCCAAACCAACTTAATGGCAGTATCAACTCGCTCCTGTAAGTGACCCGCCACAATGGTTGGCGTACTACCCGCAGATTGAAGCACTTATCAAGCAGTAGTCTAGTCTTTAAAAAGGATGTCTTCCCAGAGTTGTGGTGGGGTTAATGGTGCCGTGGCTGGCGGCCCAGTGATGTGCGACTGGCCAACGACTGGCCAGGCTACGGGGTTAACTTTGGACTGACGAGTGACGACTGCCTCTTTGGTGATATTAAATGAAGTAAGGTCTTGGGCGATGGTAACCGGCCCATCGTACTGCTCGCGCATTTCGTCGAAGGCTGGTCGCACGGTGTCGTGGTCGACAGCAAAGTGCCACATAACGGACATGCGGGCACCGGATTGTTTAAAGATTTTGCCGGCCATGGCGGGGCTGGTGTGAACGCCATTAACAATTTGCTCGGCAAAGGCCACCGGTACGCTGGCTTTTACAGCGTACGTACTGGCTGTTGGGAAGGTTTCGTGTATGAGTAAATCGGCACCCTTGGCGGCTTCAATAACTGTAGTGCAAGGCCTGGTATCGCCAGAAAATACGACGCTGCGACCGGCGTATTCTAGCTTGTAGCCGACGGCACCAAAATGTAAGTGAATTACTGGGAAAGAAGTTATTTTTACTCCGTTACGCTCATAAACCACCTCAGTTTTATCGTATGGTACTTCGGTGGTTATGGTGTGGGCACCCGATTGGCCGGGGTGGCCCGCCATCGATTCGGTGTCCCAGGCAAAAGCTTCCTCGAGGTGTTGCGCAAAGTGTTTTGTACCATACTTTTGGTTGTCGCTGGCTGGACCCCAAATCTCTACGGGGTCCCGACGTCCAGCCTTGGCGCTGCTCCATATTAATGTCGGTACATCACCAATGTGATCGGCGTGTAGGTGGGTAATAAACAGCTTGGTCGTAGAGGTTACGGGCAATTCGAGGGCGTTAAAGTTGGCTAGGGCTCCAGAACCGAGGTCAAAGAAGAACATATCTTTTTCTTGATTACCGACTTCAATAAGGATAGAGGCGGATGACTGGCCAATTTTGACGAAGGGATCGCCACTACCCAAGACGGTGACCCGAATTTCTTCAGGTGCTAATGGCTCAGACTTATGAATGAGCTCGCTCGGGTATTCTTGCCCCGGTTCCCCAACGACGGGCGTCGGTGTCAGCGGCTGGGTACTGCCCTCGATTGCGAGCCTGGTTGTTGCGTCAATCTTCATAATTTGTGCCTCCCTTTTGGAATACGTTTAGCCACTATATCCATAGTAGCATTTTGGCCTAGTTAAGCACCTAAACAAATGTTGGTTGTACTAAAACAGCTTGGAGTATTCAGCCGCCGGCACCAGTAGCATCGCCCGCAGCTGAATCATGCCGTCTAGCTCAAGCAGTTCGCTGGGGTATTGCGGCATCTTGTCGACTGTTCCCTGCAAGGTGCTCAGTACTCTTTTGGTGAAAACTGGATCCTGGTTGAGGTCAGCTATTTTGAGTAAGTTTCTGAAGAAAATGGCGTCGAACGCGGGGTTATGGAGCAAGGCTCCCTGGTTGAGCCGATCGAGGGCCAGGTTAGAAAAGTCTACGGCGGTTTGCAAGGAGTACTTGTCGGGCATTAGCTGGCTCATGTCAGCCATTGCACCTGCGGCAACCCCCTGGACATAGGTGTATTTACTGGTGTCGTAGGTTTGATCAGCGCGCATATTGTCATGGAAGACGCCCACCGCTTGATCCTTGCGTTCAAGCATCCAACTGAAGATTTCCTCAATCTTGGGTAAGTAGGCCGGGTTGCCGGTGTGTTGATATAAGGCCGCACCCAACTGTACGGCCGGAGCATTAGAAACCATTGCCCTGCTGTGATTTTTGGCGTCAAGCCATTGGACCTGCCAGAAGATACCACCTTGTTGCTTGTCCCATTCCTGGTAGGCTAAGTCGAATATTTGCTCGGCTCGTTTGAGCTGGTTCGGGTCTCCATCGGCATTATAGGCTTGGATATGAATCAAGCCCATCCACAGATTGTCGTCAACATAGCGTTCAGGTTTGCCAAAGTTCGTGCTGTTGATGCTTGCGTTGTAGCCTGGCTGGTTGGTGCCCGCGCCATCATCCCAATAGCTATCAGTTGCGCCAAGGCTAGACCTAAATTTAGCCCCATACTCTGCTTCATGCCCAGGTGTCAGTGAGACGATGTGCAGAGCCGATAGAGCCTGGGAATGTGCCCAAACCTGCGCATAGTCGCCGGTTGTCTCGTTCATGAATAGGCCATTGCCGACTTCGTACTCCTCAAGGTATTCAAAGGAAGTTGGATCCGGTGCTTCGCCAAGAACGTGCTCGATGTTAGCCTGTGCGAGTTGGCCGTAGGCAGCAAGCCGCTCAGCATTAAACATCCCCGTAGCTAAAAGCCCGGACATGCCAAGTGCGGCTACTTTAAGCGGCCATCGTCGCTTGGTGTTAGCCTCTACTGCTGCCACTTCCGCAAGACCGGTCTCGACAGGTGGCTGCGCGAACTCCACGCTCGTTTCTGAAAGGGCCATGTAGGCATCTTAGTAGGGTGATATCTATCACACAAGTATTAAATGCGGAGGGTTCCTGCTCACTACATTATTGGTTTGCCAAAAAGATTAAAAACGCGCGAGCAGTAAACTCCAGTGTTCATTTTGGCTGGATCGGGGCTGCTAAAGGCGGTGGTATTGCCGAACATGCACTCAACTTTGCCAATTTGCTTTTGGTAGGTGGCGTCGGACTGATAGTCGATGCCGTCGTTCAGGCTGCTAACAAGCTTCACTAAGGAAGTGTAGGGCTGCCCATCATTGGAGTACTCCCCTTGCCAGCCGTTGGTTTGCAGGAGGGCCTGGAGCTTGGCGGCGTTCGCTGCTAGAGCCTGCTTTTCCGCGCTACCCGTAGGAATATCCCGGCTAAGATTATCCGTGTAACTACAGAACACTTGTATCTTGAAGCCACTGGCGAACACGGTGTGACAGCCGGTCCCAGCTATAACGGGCTGAGAATCTTGGTAGCCCAGCAACTTCAGCGGATCTTGCAGTTTACGAGCTTCGTTTTGGTACGTTATTTGGGCGGAATTGCCATACACTGCTTCGACTGCACGCGGCGCAACGGTCATCCGCAGCCAGCCTCTTGAGAGGTATAGAATTGCGCAAGAAAGAAGCACGGTAGAAAGGATCAACAGCAGGTTTTTCTTCATTTTGTTATTGTAGCAAGAAGGACCTCGAATTGGTCTCATATTTTGTTAACTCGGGATGACCGCTATGACAGCTTCTGCATCAAGGAATCTCATACGGCTTGTTGTTCTTGAATAATACAGGCCAGAATTTCGGACATATATAAACAGGCATCTGTAAAACGAGGTTCACCGCAGTGCCGGTGCTGCGAGCTATTCAATCGAGCGCAGTAGGTAGAGCCAATAACTATACATTGATGTCAGCCTGCCAAAGTGCAAAACATAGTGCTTTCTAACCGACCGCTTGACATGCCGCAGCGGCAACAAGAACAGCAATTGGGCCTCATCATCCTGGGGCTTAAATTCAGTATCCTCGGGGATCTGTGCGGAGTAGGAATAAATAAAGGCCTTCATGTAGTACTTGCGGCCATGTTTTTTGTAGCTATGGTTGAACTTCATTTTGCCAACAAATTTTAGGTCTCCTGCAGACAGGACTATGCCGGTCTCTTCCTTGGTTTCACGAATAATTGCTTGTTCGGGTGTCTCTCCAGCTTTTACACTGCCACCGACGGACACTTCGATTTCACCGGGATGATAATCTAATCGATCACTGCGTTTTTGCATGACGATCTTTTTTGAGGGTGTATATAAGATTACATGAACGCCCCGTGTCCAAAGTCCATTCTGCCTAACTTCATCATATGTTGCAGTTTTGTGTAATGGGTTTTCGTCTTTATCGAGAATGTCCAGTATATCCATCTAGAACATCATAACAAACAACTTGAGGAGGAGTCTTATGTATTGGTTATGTTTGGCTCTCGCTAGTGGGTGTACTTCGGAACTATGGAAGCGATACTTCGGCTGTGTCTTTGACCGCAGTTCCGTCAAATTCAATAATACTTACTCTGTCTAAGTTGCCATTAATAGAAAAGTTCTGACCGATTTGTTCAACGAGCGCGGTCATTTCTCTTTTGCTGCCGGAGCCAATTGTAAGATGGGGTATGAATGGTATGTCAGATCGCAATTCACTTTCTAGAGCACCTTGGTATAACACGTCGTGCAGCTGTTTGACTTCATTGAATCCATTCGATGGGACGAGAAAGGCATGAAACAGGTCTTTTGAATCGTTTCCAACGACCTTTGTTGAATCAAGGATGATGGGAAATGAGCTAAAGGCAGTCAGGCTGTTTTGAACGTGTTCAATAAACTCATTCTGACTCAACTTTTCAGTGCCAAAAACTAGTGTGACATGAGGCTTGACTAGGTCAAATTGCTGGTCATGCTTCTTGCGAATACTTTGAAGCCAGTCATAGTCGGGTTCGCTCAGATTTGGATACGCAATTACTAAGTAGGCCATTGCTTAATCATAGCAAAACAGTTCAAAAATCGTCCGCTACGGGTAACCCAAAATATTAACGGAGATTTTCATCTCTGTTAATCCAGTTCGAGATTTGGCTCCCGGGGCCGGGTAACCACCTGGCTGCAGCCATGCTCGGAATGAATTCCTGTGCGTGGCCTTGCCGACCGCACCGACAACCTCCTGCCAGCAAGCTGTCAGGGTTGTCTTGATTCAAGTCCATCCCAGAAATCAAAATGTCCAGCAATGACACTGCGGTCATTTCTGGACATTTGGCTCCCGGGGTCGGATTCGAACCGACAACCTCGAAGTTAACAGCTTCTTGCTCCACCATTGAGCTACCCGGGATTATTTAATTGTGTAAAGGACTCGCTTATTCTAGCGATTTACTCTGTAAATGTAAATATGAAGTCGTGTTATTAGGCTTGGGCAGCCGTGAGGGCGACTGCGTAGTCGAGGGTTCGGATTTGGGCAGCCTGGATTTCGGCTTCGGTGGCGTTGGGACCCATCCGTTGACGAACAACCTCATTGCCGGCAATGAGCTGACCCAGTGCGTCGGCGGTCTCTTGGTTGGACAGGTCGATTGGCAGAGCGGCTTCGGGTTGTTTTACGGTGATAGTGCTGGTGGTGGTCGGTGCTTCAAATACGGTCGTGGCTGTGGTTGGGGCTTGGGTAATCGGTTGGGTATCGCCGCTGCCGCCTTGTGTGGCCAGCGCCCCGCCCATGAGCGCCAGGCCAGCTAGGGCGACGGCGCCAACTGCTTTACGCACCGGCATTGTCGAGCTATGGAGTCGTTCACTAAACCGTTCACGAAAGCGTGCAAAGCGACTCTGTTGTTGCGGTTGCTGATAGCGCTGATGCGGTGTCTGACTGTATCTGTTGACGATTTCTTGCAGGCCGGCGTTGAAGGCGTCGATATCGACTTCCACGGATGGCTTTGTTTTGGTGGTAAATTCGGGGAAAAGGTATCCGCTGATCTCGACGTTGGCCTTTTTGATTGGCGTCAACGGCGGCAGGTAGTCACCAAAAATCACTGCGGATTCGGAATCCCCCGCGTCCTGCGTAATGACTGCTCCCTTACCGCGAAGATCAATATCAAGCTCAATACCGGCGCCGTGCAGCGCGCGCAAGGCAGCGGCTTGTTGTGCGTTGTTGAGGCGGTGTTCGGCCAGCTTGGCTTCCCTGTCGGCCTGAACCTGCGACTGGTTACGTGCAACCAGTTTATCCAATTCGTTCTCACCAAATTGTTCGGGGTTATCGATCATAAGCATTTCCCGATATAATAACACAGAACAAGCACAAGCGCAAACTAATTTCGGTGGTCAATTAGCTATCCAACTGTCGGATCGATCGTTTTTCGTCACGCTGTTTGAGCGCCTGGCGTTTGTCGTAGTTTTTCTTACCTTTACCAATAGCAATGCGTAGTTTAATATAGCGTCCACGCGTTAGGACTTCGGTGGGAACTATGGTGCGACCCTGGTCTTTGGCGGCCATGAGGGCGCTGATTTCGCGCTTTTTGGCGAGCAGCTTGCGGCTGCGTACTTGCTCGTTTTCGTCCAGGCTGACCCCTGGTACGCTGGTGATGGTGGCGTTAACCAGCCACAATTCACCGTCCTTAACATTTACAAATGAACCCCGTAAATGACCGTGCCCCATTCTGAGGGCTTTGGTCTCGCGACCATTCAGAACCATGCCCACCACAAAATCATCGCCAAGCTCGTAATCAAAGCGGGCGCGACGATTCTGAATTTTGCCGGTGGCTGGCTTTTTCTTCTTCATGCCAGTATTGTACCGGATAACTGCTTATAATTCTCGGTAAGTGTTGGCGTTTTGGTTCTTTTTAACGGCATCTTTGACGACATTCCAGAGCCGATCATCGTGACCGGTAGTTTTACGCCAGTACCACCACTCGGCGCCCCACAGGTCGATAGTTTTTAGGCCGGTGGCTTCGGCGAAATCAATCCGGTCTTTTAAGCGTTCTGGGCTAAGAGACTTATCTTGTTCGCTGACTGGAGCGGTGAGCATGTTGTAGCCTTCAGGCAGCCATGGTTCGGCTTGTAGCTCGTGAATGATCATGTCGTTGCCGTTGACGATTTTGCCGGCTCCAGCCAAGAAGGCGTAGAACCAGGCTGGGAAAGGAAATTCGTAGTAGCGACGGGTCAAGGTTTTGTCCCAGACGCGTTTGTAGACAGAGACGCCAGAAATATCTGGTTTGGGCGCGTAAATTGGAATACCAATCGCGTTGTTGCTGCGACTGACCACGACTGGATGGTTGGGGTCGGCTTGCTTGACGAAATTGTACTCGTCGACCAGGCGTTCGCGAGTAAAGTCAGGACAAATGCCAAAGACCTTTAAGAAATACTCGTTTTCGAGCTGATACGATTCGAGGGCCGGACTGTCTTTATAGCGCTCAATCACCTTGCCCATGGCCACTTTGAGGTCTTGTGACCACTGGTCTTTGGGTGTTTGAGCGGCCCAATCGGGCATATGACACTCTGGCCAGCGTGGTTGCCGCAAGCCCAGCGCCAACGACACCTTGGTTTTGCTGGCCTCAGCCATCTTGAACTGCCAGTCGAGCTCATCAAAGTTGAAGTTGCCTTTGGTGGGTTCGATATCGTTCCAGTAGCTGACTAGCCGAATGTGGCGTAACCCGGCGTCGTAGATAAGGGCATGCAAGGTATCTTGCGGATCCAAACCATAGTACCGGGCGTATTCTGGTATGAAGGTAGCGCCGAGCTGAATTGGTTGGTTCTGGTGTGTGTAGATGTACCAGCGGGCAATACCATACATAACACCGGTAAAAAACATAATGATAGCAATCAGGATGGCAAGGATTTTTTGCCAGATACGGAGTTGATGCCACCAAAAGCTGGGCTTCAGGACTGCCAACTTCTCGAAATGGTGCAATAGCCGGGTGCGATAACGGGCTTCGTTGGCACCCCACTGTCGCCGGTAAAACGGTCGATTAGATTTGGTTTTCGGTTTCTTCTTAGTTGACATTTACCATAAGCCTTATAGCTCAGTAGTATAACAGATTGGGCTACTGAGCACTATGGCTAGTGCGCTGGCCGCGCTTTCTGTTAAAATGGAGGTAACGAATGAATAAATCAACTCTCCGAGTTTCGGTATTCGTACCAGCGCATAACGAGGCAAAGTATATCGGCTCCTGCATAGATTCTTTGCTACGCCAAAGCGTTCCACCGTATGAGATTATTGTTGTCGACAATGGGTCGACCGATGATACGGCAAAAATCGTCTCTTCGTATGGCTCGGTTAAGCTGATTAAAGAGAAGAAGCCAGGCATCCTGGCAGCTCGTACGACCGGTTTTAACAGTGGTAAGGGAGATATAATCGCCCGACTTGACGCCGACTGCAAGGCCGATACCGACTGGATTGAACAAATCCAGCACAATTTTACCGAACATCCTCGCCTCGCCGCCGTTAGTGGACCGTTTTACTACTACGACATGCCGGCCCAGCAGTTTGGTCAGGCCATCGAAGCCTTTGTGCGCGGTGAGCTCGACCGATTCTCCAAAAATGCCCAGTTCTTGGCCGGTGCCAACATGGCCATTCGGCGTAGTGCCTGGTTAGCGGTGGCGCCAAAACTCTGTCAGGACAAAACCATTCACGAAGACCTGGATATCGCCATTCACTTGCAGCGGCTTCACTACTCAATTCGCTTTGACCCCCAGATGGTGGTTGGCACTTCCCTGCGCATCGTCGAGTCGAGCACTAAAACCCTGCACAGCTACCTCAAGGTTTACGAACACACCTACAACAGCCATGGCGTCCACAGCGTCTTACTAAAGGTCCCGATCATGGTCTACTTCCCACTAGCGCCAATTTTTAAGGTGGTGCGTCGTGTCTATAACCCAGTTACGAAGCGCTTGTCGCTTAAGCGCCTACTGTTCAGTACCGAAGTCGAAGAGCCAGTGCACAAACGGCGTCAAGTCGTCTAATTGGCGTTATTGGAGGTGTAGCCGCCGTACTTGTTGGCGGTCGGAGTGCAACTGCCCCACAGTCCTAGGTTTTGAGACTGCGCTTGTTTTTGATACCCCTTAAACTCCTCTAGCCTGGTAAACGGAAAACTGACGTAGGCAAAGCCGTAACCCTGTTTAATAATCTCGGCATTAATCAGCCGGCCGTCCGGAGTGTAGACATAGCGCAACAAGCGATTATAGCGGTCTCGGTTGGTATTGGTGGGGTCTTGCTCGAGCCGGACCGGATTGCTGCCAATCTGTTGTTTGGTAAATGCCGCCGCCGCGACCCCAAAACATTGCACTTGCTTGCGCGGGTCGTGGGTTTCGGGCGTATCGACACCAATCAAGCGCACCTTTTCTTTGGTGCCATTCATGTCGACTTCGATAGTGTCGCCGTCGATAAATTGTTTGACACTGTAGTAGCCGGGGGGTGTGGCTGGCTGCATCTTTTGTAGGTATTTTGCCGCTAACGGTATTATTGCCGCAATTAACAGCGTCACAACCAATCCAATTAGTTTCTTTTGGCTCATACTACTAGTTTACGAGCTACTTATTAAAAAGTAATGAACGAATGTAGTCTTGATTGATTTTGGTGCCGTCAATAATGATTGGTTTCTCATCTTCTGTTGGAGGTTCGATGATATCGGCAATACGATCGAACATCTCACTGGCGGTTTCGTTCTGTGGTACCAGATGGGCACGGTTTTCGTTGACCGCCCGCTCTTTGGCTAAAGTCTTAGGGGTTTGCACCCACAACAAAACTGGTTCGGCGCCGGTGCGACGACAGATGTCGTATTTTTCTTGTCGGTGTTGGCGGCGGTTGAGGTTGGCATCATAGACAACATCTTTGCCTTCGGTAAGTAGCTCTTCGGTCGTCTGGTTGAGCTTTCGGTACAACAGCTCGTGTTCGGCAGGACTAAAGACCGGCTTAGGGGCGATTTCTAAACGCATTTTGTCGGATGAGATATGGACCGCGTCAGTCAACTGTTGGATAACCTGGGCGGCGGTGGTTTTGCCGGCACCGGGGTACCCCATCATCAGGTAGAGTTTTGGCATGTCTTAAGATTACGCCCCCAACTCATTGACCGCAAGAAGAATTGAACAAAAGCTCAAAAAGTGGTATTATAAGCGTATGAAAGTTGGCGGTTTATCCCTCGAAGGAAATCCTCGGTTCGATCCGTATCACCTATTTGTAAGCTCGGTGCCATATATGATTGATGGGGCCCGTTTTGCGGCAGGTAACGAAGCCCATTCCTATCGAAACTTCTTGGTCGGGGCAGCCGTATTTGCCCTACAACCAGCTACCCAAGAAACGGATGTCTTTTTTAGCGGTAACCTTAAGGCGAGTCGTGGTAAGGAAAAAGTTTGTGCCGAAAAGAAAGCACTCAACAAGGCGCAAAAAGCCGGCTTTACTCGTGTGCTTGGCATTGCGGTGGTAGCCACAACTGATCGCGCCAAAATCGAAGAAGTCACGCATATGCCAACGGCTACCCTCCATCCGTGCGATGATTGCTTGACCATGTTCGAGGGTCACTCGCAAGTACGCGATGACACGCTGGTTGTGACGGCTGGGATTGACGTTGATATTTACGAGGTTCATACCCACAAAGAGTTGCACGATATAGCGGTGAATAATGAGTTTCCGGCCACAGAACAGGTCTATCGTGGCCTCGATAATTGGCGGCAACGGGTAGATATGTACGACTATATGTTCTATGAGCAACAAAAGCTGGATGGCAGTAAGCGAACGCCCTACGCTGAGCTGGCCCGCATTGCCTTGACAGCGCCGCTTCGGGGCTAGTGAACTAGTAGTCGATACCCTTATTAGCCAAAAACTTGTCGTCGAAGTGGTGTTTGAGCTTGGTCATGTTGGTAGCGATGTCGACCAACTCGATGAATTCTTCAGGGAAATTGCGGCCCGTTAGGCATAGACTGGTGCCCTTGGCGCGATCTTTAATGAGCTTTTTCAGCTGCGCCTTGGTAAGGAGTCCGTTATTGACGGCGTTATTGATTTCGTCGCAGACAACCAGCTGGAACTTGCCGCTGGTGGCGCATTGGTAGGCTTGATCATAGGTTTCTTGGGCGGCTTGCTTATGCTCGGCTTCACTAACCCCTTTGGCGCTAATTTCGCCGGCGTTATAAAAGCCCTTCCCGCCCTTAAAGAAGTACAGTTTATCACCAAATATGGGTTGAATTTTGGCAATAAAGCGATGTTCGCCAACTTCCCAGTGCTTGATGAATTGAATGAAGGCCACTGTCCAGTCGGTGCCGAGCGCACGGGTCATCAAACCCATGCTGGCACTGGTCTTCCCTTTACTTTCACCGGTATAGACGATAACTACCGCTTGTTTTTGTTTAAAATCCTCAAAGGCCATGGCGATATTATGCCTGATAACAACTTATTTAAAAAGCTTGTGAACGGTATGTTGACCGTCATCAACCTCGTCGTCGCTGTAGAAGGCCGCCAAAAAGACGCCCAGTAACTCGGTGCGGTCCAATAGGTCGTCGTAGATGGTATCGAACTTATCTCCAATGAACTCTCGGGCGGCCGAGAATATCCGGTTAACTTCAGCCTCTTTGGGTAGTGACTGTTGGATGAAGTTGACTGCTTGCGGCCACTTGCCTTCATTTTGTCGAGCGCCTCGCCAGACGTGGTAGGCTTCGCTCTGCGTTTCGATGTAGGCCGACAGCTCTTCTTTTGAGATCTCTTTGTGAACAGTTGCGAGTAGCTCGGTCAGGAGTACGGATTCGGGGGTATGGTTGGTGAGCTGGACGGTATTGAGGGCGGCCGATGGCTCACGGAAGGCCTGGTTAAAAAAGTTATTCTCCAAAAACACCTGCGAATTAATAGGCGGCGCTTCGAGGCCGAGATTTTGGAACAATTGCTCGACCGCTGGTTCTTGTGGGGGGTCGTCGCGTTCTCCCATGGTCATGATTATTCCGCCGGCTTTGGTGACCCGGCCGCCAGGGCCGCGTCAATTTTAGGTCGGTCGAAGCCGACAATGATTGTGCCATCAATATCGAGAACTGGGATACCCATCTGGCCGGACTTTTGGACAACGGCCTGAGCATTGGCTGGATCTTGCTCGATATCTTTGTCGGTGTAGGTGACGCCAAGCTTGTCGAGATAATCCTTGGCAGCATGGCAGAAAGCACACCAAGTGGCGCTATATATGGTGATATTTGGTTGGTTGGTTGCGCTAGGTGTAGTCATAGTAATTATTATAGCACCTCTTGCAGCACTTAGCTCACTCCTGTTATACTTGCTGTCAGATGAAGAGACACAACGCCGCCGATACGACGACGACTGTACTGCCCTATGGGGGTCAGTTCTAGTGTTTCGCTCGATTTTTGCCGCTGCCGACATTCATGTCAGCCTTCGAGCTGAGCCGCTGTTTGACATCGGTCCGCTGCATGTGACGAACTCAATCTTGTACGGCTTCATTTGTTCGGTGGCTATTGTATTGATGATGGTCTGGGCCAACAAACTGATTACCTTCCGCCCCAAAAAAGGCTTCTTCCGCAACAGTATTGAGTACATGGTGGAGTTTATTATTAACTTGCTGGAGGGCGCCTTTGGTAGTCGCGAGAAAGCCGCCAAGTTTGCCCCGTATTTTGGGGTTTATTTCATCTTTATTATCTTCTCGAACTTGTTTGAATTACTGCCTTGGGTTGGTGAGGCTGTCTATCACAATGGTGAAGCCGGCGTTCACACGGCTTTGTTTCGACCCTTCACCGCCGACCTGAACGGTACGATTGCCTTGGCTGTGATTGCCATCGTCATGGTGCAGTACCTCAGTATTAAAGAGCAGGGTCTTAAGGGCCATGCCCAGCATTACTTCACCAACAAACCAGGCAATCCTATCAATATGTTTATCGGTGTTCTAGAGGTCTTTGGTGAGTTTACCCGCATCTTGAGTCTTAGTTTGCGTTTATTCCTCAACACGGCCGTCGGCGAAATTCTGGTTACTGTTTTCACATCGTTGATTCTGGCCGAGGGGCGCACCCCACTGGCTGTTATTCCGATTTTCATGTTCGAAGGCTTGGTGGCATTCATTCAAGCCTATGTCTTTACCGTGCTGGCCGGCACCTACCTCGGATTGGCGATTAGCCATGCCGACGACCACGGCCCCGCTCACTCCGATCATCAGTCCGAACCGTCAAATAAGGTCGAACCGGCGGGTAGTTCTGGTGTGTAAGTGTGGAACCATCTCTTCTACGGAAGAGTTACAATATAAGGGATAACAAGGAGTTAAAATTATGGTTCAAATTTTTGCAGATGCCGAAAGTATGATGGCAATCTCTAAGGGCGTTATGCTCGGGATCGCTTTTGCCGCCGCCGCTATTGGCTTGGCATTGGTTGGTTCAAACTACATGAAGGCTTTGGGTCGTAACCCAGAAGCTGGTAAGGCTGCTAGCCAAATCGTGATCATCGCAGCCATGATCGAAGTAACCGCATTGCTCGCCTTCCTATTGGGCGCGTTCTTGCTTAAGTAGCTCTAGAAAGGACTCATTAAGGTGATAGCACTACTACCAACATTACTAGTCACAGCGCGATTCGCGTCTGAGGCAGCCGCCGAACCGCAAGGTATCGCGGCATTGGGTATTGACCCGCTAGCTATTTTGGCGCAGGCTGTCACCTTTTTGATCCTGTTCTTCCTGATCAAGAAGTTCGCGCTCGGCAAGATTGTGAAAACGCTCGAAGATCGTCGCAAGACCATCGATAAGGGTGTTTTGCTCGGTATCGAGATGGAAAAAGAAAAGAGCCATCTGGATGAAGAAGTCGAAAAATTGTTGCAGCAGGCTCGCAAAGACGCCGACAAGATTATAGCCGGTGGCCAGTCCGAAGCCGGCGCGATTATTAAGAAGGCCGAAGATGACGCTAAGCGCAAAGCCGACGCCCTGATGGCCGACGCCCACAACCGCATTGGCGAAGACATCGAACGGGCCAAGACCGAGCTCAAGAAAGAAATGGTCCAGCTAGTAGCCAGCGCTACAGGTGCCGTTATTAAAGAAAAAGTTTCCGCCACCAGTGACGGTAAACTAATTGAGAAGATTCTACAGGAAGCAAACTAGTGGCTAAAACCAAACGAACCGAAATCGCCGCCGCCATCGCCAACCTAGTCGCTACGACCAAGGATAAAAAAGCGTTGGCTCAGGCAATCGCGGCTTATTTGGTCAGCCAACACCAAACCAAGGAACTCGATGCCATCATGCGCGACGTCATGACGGAACGCGCCAAAAACGGTGTTATCGAAGCCCAACTTACTACAGCTTTCCCATTAAGTTCGGGAGTAAAGCAGCAAGTCGAAAAACTACTGCAAACCGAGTACCCCGACGCCAAGGAGCTGGTCTACCAGCAACAGGTGCGCCCGGAAGTGCTCAGTGGCATTAAGATTCAGACGCCCGACAAGCAGCTTGATGAGACAGCTCGCGGTAAGCTCAACCAACTAACCAGTATGAGGATTTAAGGAAACACTATGTCAAACATTTCTATCAAAGAACTTGGTGCCGACGTACGCGCGGCCATCGAAGACCTAAAGCGCACCGGCGACTTTGAAACCGTTGGTGTGGTCACCCGCATTGGTGATGGTATCGCCTGGATTTATGGCCTAAGTGGCTGTGGTTTTAACGAAATGCTTGAGATTGAAACCACCGATGGCTCAACCGTCACGGCCTTTGCCTTGAACCTGATGGAAGACGAAATCGGTACGGTTATTTTGGGTGAAGACACGCTGGTGAAGGCCGGTGCCAAAGCTCGTTTGACTGGTAAGGTTTTGGAAGTTCCGGTCGGTCCAGAACTGATTGGTCGCGTGGTTGACCCGCTTGGCCGCCCACTCGACGACAAGGGTCCAATCAAGACTCGTCACACTGGTTTGGTAGAAAAAGCTGCCCCCGGTGTTTTGGATCGCAAATCTGTCCATGAACCACTGATGACCGGTATTATGGCCATCGACGGCATGGTACCAATCGGTCGTGGCCAGCGTGAGTTGATTATTGGTGACCGCCAAACTGGTAAAACTGCCATTGCTATCGACACCATGATCAACCAGCACCAACAAGGTACTGGTGTGATTAACATCTACGTCGCCGTTGGTCAGAAGCTGTCTAAGGTTGCTCGTATGATTGAGCGCCTCAAGCGCGAAGGTGTGATGGATCAAACCATCGTGATCGCCACCAGCGCCTCAGACCCTGCTTCCCTGCAGTACTTGGCACCTTACGCCGGTACCGCCATGGGCGAATACTTCCGCGATAACAGCCAGCACGCGCTGATAATTTATGATGATTTAACCAAACACGCCGCCGCCTATCGCCAGATGTCACTATTGCTGCGCCGCCCACCGGGCCGTGAAGCCTACCCAGGTGACGTCTTCTACCTGCACTCCCGCCTCTTGGAGCGTTCCGCTAAGTTGTCCGACGAAAAAGGTGCCGGTTCCCTAACCGCCCTGCCAATCATCGAAACTCAGGCCGGTGATATTAGTGCCTACATCCCAACCAACGTTATTTCCATCACCGACGGTCAGATCTTTATGGAAACCAGCTTGTTCTACCAAGGTATTCGCCCGGCTATTTCGGTTGGTTTGTCGGTCTCACGTGTGGGTGGCTCGGCCCAAACCAAGGCTGTGAAGTCGGTGGCTGGAACCTTGCGTCTGAGCCTGGCCCAGTTCCGCGAATTGGCCGCTTTTGCCCAGTTCTCAACCGACCTCGATAGCGAAACCAAGCAGCGCATTAGCCGCGGTCAGCGCTTGACTGAATTGCTCAAGCAACCACAGTTCTCACCAATGAGTGTCTGGGAACAAACGGCCGCCTTGATGGCGACTACCAACGGCGCCTTTGACCATGTTCCCGTTGAAAAGATTAAAGATGCTGAAAAAGCCTTACTGACTCGCCTGCACTCTAGCAACCGCAAGGAAATGACCGAGCTGGACAAGGGCGACAAGCCATCCGACAAGACCAAAGACCTGATCATTAAAGCTGCCGAACAGGTGGCCAAGAGTTATCATGCCGAAAAGCCCAAAGAGGAAGCAAAGGCCTAACAATGCCCATAATCGCCGACCGGATTAGTCAGCTTGCTCCGCCCAACGAACTTGATTTATGGCGAGCTAAAGCCCACTGGCGCAATAGTTCGCTGCGCCCGGAAGCGGTGCCTGGTTACGAAGGTGTGCCAGTTGATGCGCTGGCAGTCTTGTGGGGTGCTATGCGACAGGGTGGTGTACAACGAGTGCTCGGCGAATCAGTGGCCGACCCCTTCGATTATGCAGATGCAGTAAAAGAAGTCTCCAATGCATGTATTGAATATGCGATTGCACTCACCGGAATTGAAATGACGGATAAAGTTGATCATCTGACAGGTGGATTAGTGCCTTTCCTGGACGCAATTGTCGTTAATCATTCTATGGAAGCGGAGGCCGCCAATGGCTAGTACCCAACTCCTCAAGCGTCGCATGGGTTCAATTAAGAACACCAAGCAAATCACCAAGGCCATGGAATTGGTGTCGGCCAGCAAGATGCGCCGCGCCCAAGAAAGCGCCTACAAATCGCGTGACTTCCGCAATGTGGCTCGCGAAATTCTGACTCGTCTGCGTCAATTGACTGATGTTGAGCAGCACCCACTGTTCAAGCAACGTAAGATTAAGACTCGCTTGCACGTGGTGATTGCCAGTGATCGAACGCTAGCCGGTGCTTACAACAGCAACATTATGAAGGCGTTTGCCAGGGCCTTACAAGAAGACCAAGAAATGGGCATTATCAGCCAGGCCATCGTCATTGGTCGGCAAGCTGCCCGCTTTGCGGCAAAGTTACAAAATCTTGAAGTCGTGGCCGTTTACGAGCATTTTGCCGAGCACCCTACCGCCAATGACATTCGTCCGATTCTTAACACTCTTGTCGACAAGTTTGCTGACCGCACCGTTGACGCGGTTGATATCATCTACACTGACTACAAGACCAGCTTGCGCCAAGAAGTTGAAGTTCAGCGCCTGCTACCCGCCGCCTTCCAAGATATTGAGATCGAGCCGGACCTGGAAAAGGCGATTTTTGAGCCATCAGTGCGGGCGGTTTTGGATAATGTCACCCTGCGTCTGATCGAGGCCCAGCTCAGCCAGGCCATTCTGGAAAGCTTTGCCAGCGAACACTCTATGCGGATGCTGGCCATGAAGAACGCCAGTGACAACGCGACTGAAATTATCGATGACCTGACCCTGGCCTTTAATAGTGCAAGGCAAGCCAGTATTACCCAAGAAATAGCAGAAATAACCGGTGGGGCGGAGGCAATCGCATGAGTGACGTAATCGGTGAAAGAGTAGCAGTTCTATATACCCAGGACGCAAGTGATCCCAATGTGGCAAAAGCTGCCAGTAGCTTTATATTCAAGATTAGTCAGGTTGGCCTAGCGGTGCGTGGCTTCCCACAGAACCCGGGTGCATCGACAGAAAGCGTTGAGCAGTATGTCGAAGGACTTCCAGCAGATGTCGTCATTTTTGGCGACACAGCAGGCGTTGACACGACAAAGGTGCGAGAAGCTACAGCTGAAGAGGCCCAGGAGCATGTTATTGCAGTCGGCCAAGAACAAGACTTTTTAGCCGCACTGATTGCTCGCAGACAAGAGAGATTGGTTGCGACGGAGGTTGGCGAAGAAGAAACGGCTTCAGTCGCGCTTGACCCAAACTCACCGACATATCACGACGATGTGATGAGGACCGGATTTGCCGTTGTTCAGGATGGCAAAACTCGCCTACCAATGCTCGTAGCCAGCGAGGTGGCCGAGGCGGTATTTGATCAGGTTAGTGCTGATTACATGCGTCGAGTCCGACAACTTGTGGCCGAGACATCAATTATTGATGAATTATTAACAGATGAGCAACGTGCAATCGCAACACAACAAATTCAAGAAATGGAGACAGCATGGCAACAGCAGTAAAAACCGGAACCAATGGAAAGATCACCCAAATTGTTGGCGTGGTGGTGGATGTCAGCTTCCCTGACGACCAGCTACCAGCAATTTATAATGCATTGGAAGTGAAGCACGACGGTCACACCCTTGTGCTCGAGGTTGCTCAGCACCTCAGCGAGACATCAGTACGGGCGATTGCCCTCGGTTCGACTGATGGCGTTGAGCGTAATGCTAAGGTTATCGACACCGGTGCCCCAATTAGCGTGCCAGTTGGCGAAAAAACCCTCGGCCGCATGTTTAACGTGATTGGTGACCCAATCGACGGTAAAGGTGGCGAATTTAAGGTCCGTGCCCCAATTCACCGCGCTCCCCCTACCCTGGCCGAGCAGTCTGGTAGCGTCGAAATTCTGGAAACCGGTATGAAGGTTATTGACTTGATCGCTCCTATCACTAAGGGTGGTAAGGTTGGTCTGTTCGGTGGTGCTGGTGTTGGTAAAACCGTCCTCATCCAGGAGCTGATTAACAACATTGCTAAGTTCCACAGTGGTTACTCGGTGTTTGCCGGTGTCGGTGAGCGTACTCGCGAAGGTAACGACCTCTACCACGAAATGAAGGACTCCGGCGTGCTCGATAAGACCTCTTTGGTCTTTGGCCAGATGAACGAACCACCCGGCGCCCGTTTGCGTGTGGCTTTAAGCGGCTTGTCGATTGCCGAAGGTTTCCGTGACCAAGGTAAAGACACCCTCTTGTTCGTTGACAACATCTTCCGCTTTACTCAGGCCGGTGCCGAAGTGTCAGCTCTCTTAGGTCGCCTGCCATCGGCTGTCGGTTACCAGCCAACTTTGGCCCAGGAAATGGGTGGTTTGCAGGAACGGATTACCTCAACCCATAAGGGCTCGATTACCTCTGTCCAGGCCGTCTACGTGCCTGCCGATGACCCAACTGACCCAGCCCCAGCAACCGTGTTTGCTCACCTCGACTCCACTATCGTGCTAAACCGCGCCCTGACCGAGCTTGGTCTGTACCCAGCCGTGGACCCACTCGATTCTTCTTCTACCATTCTTGATGCCGAGATCGTCGGTGAAGAACACTATAACGTGGCCCGCGAGGTCCAGCGTGTCTTGCAGCGTTATAAGGACTTGCAGGACATCATTGCCATCTTGGGTATGGAGGAATTGTCTGACGAAGATAAGAAGACCGTTGGTCGCGCTCGTCGCATCCAGCGCTTCCTGACCCAGCCGTTCTTTGTGGCCGAAGACTTTACCGGTAACAAGGGTCAGTACGTTCCATTGAAGGACACTATTGCCGGCTTCCGCGAAATCCTTGATGGTAAGCATGATGATAAGCCCGAAGACGCCTTCTATATGAAGGGCTCGATTAAGGACGTAAAATAAGTGCTACGCTTTCAACTCGTAACCCTCGAAGGTACTAAACTAGACGAAGAAGTCTACGAAGTGCGCCTGCCTACCCCAGATGGTGAGATTGGTGTTTTTACCAATCACGCGCCACTGGTGAGTGTGGCTGTGCCAGGGGTTATAACGGTTAAGCGCGGCGCCAGCGACCCGGAAGCCAAGTGGGAATACTACGCCAGCAACGGTGGGGTTATCGAAATTGTCGAAGGTATTGTGCGCGTCTTGGTTGATGAAGCCGACCGCGAAGATGAGATCAACGAGCAAGAGGCTCAAAAGGCCTTCGAGAAAGCCAAGTCGATGCAAGCCGATGCCAAAGATCAGGTGACGCTCGAGCAGGCGCAAGACTTAATCGACCGCCATGCGGTTCGTTTGCAGGTTGCCAACTTGCGCCGTCGCAAGACGCGCCGCTAATCAAACTGGCCATTTTTGCGTTTTCGTACTATGCTATAAACATATATAACAAGGAGTGAGGGTATCATGAAGCGAAGAATTTTAGGTATGGTCTTAGCGGAGTTTCTCGGCGTAGCCATTCTAACGTCAGTCTTGCTGGCCGTTGGTAAATCAGGTGTTGGTTATTCATACTTTCTAAGTTCAGGTGTCGCCATCGCCTTCATTGGTGCTTCGATGCTACTGGCTCGCACTTCTGGTGCGCAATTTAACCCAGCAGTTACGTTGGGTCTGTGGTCAAGCCGCCGCATTCCTACCACCAAGGCTGTCGCTTATATTGCCGCGCAGTTTGCCGGTGGTGCCTTTGCTTGGTGGCTTTACACCTACCTGACCAAACAGCCATTGCCAACCACACCACAGACGTTCGCTTGGAATGTGTTTGTGGCTGAAATGATTGCCGGTTTTGTCATCGCAGCCGGTGTAGCCGCGGCTGTTTATCACGAAATTGATGGTTGGGCCTTTGCGGCCACTGTGGCAGGTGCTATCTTTGTTGGTACCTTGATTGCTTCACTTGGCTCAAATGGTATCGGTAACCCGGCTATCGCCTTGGGTGTTCGCAACTGGAGCTGGGCGTATGTTGCTGGACCACTTGTTGGTGGTATCGTTGGTACCAACCTATACTTGTATGTTTTGGCGCCTCGTGCTGATATGACGAAGGCTGTCGCCATGGCCGCTCCTGCCAAGAAGCGTTCTACAAAAAAGACTAAATAGTTCCGTTTAACAGGTCGTCCTCAAACTGCTTAATGCCTTTGAGGTCGGCAGAATACAAACTGGTGTCCGGGAAGTCGAGCTGCATAATATGTTGCCAGACCACCGCCACCAGTTTTTCAATGCGCGCCACATCTTCTGCCTTAGGTACGTAATTGAGTTGGTGTATGACGCCATCTTCGTCAGGCTCGACAAACTGTAGCCCGAGCTGACTGACGTCGTATTGTTTAAAGTGGGCCGAGCCGTTAACGAGCAACTTATAAAAGACCAGTTGTTGCTGGTAGAGATGGGCGGTTCGGCGCCGATCGGGGCTGGGGTGCCAACTCGTCAAAGGACGACTGGTTTTGTAGTCGATAATCGCCAGCTGATTGGTATCAAGCTCACGCATAACATCGATTTTGCCGGTCAGTCGTGCTTCGCCGAGCACGACGCCCTCTTTTGCAAAGTTGTACTCGCTGCGGTCATTTGGCTTGAAGGATGTTTTTGCCTCGGGGTAGAAATCTTCCAGTGCGGTCTTGCCCCTATCCAGCAGTAGTTGCTTGTCGGCCTCGCTGAGACTCGACGACAACAGATTATCAGCAAAGACTTTCTGGACCATGCCCAAGCTGGGGAGTTTGAGGTGGCGGGCGTGCTGGGCGTGCATGTAGTGGAGAGTTTCGTGAATGGCGGAGCCGTAGACCGAACTGGCCGTAAAGGCTTCTGGGAAGTGCAGCAAATGGCGCATGAAGAAGTGTTGTGGACCGGCGTATTTGACATCGAGGAAGCTATTTAAGTGTGTGGCGCTGAGCTGATAGTTTTGCAGTGTGTGGCGCAGGCTGTCGGCTAAGGACTGCTTTTGTGGAGAGGTTATCTCCCAGTGGATTTCTTGGGTGCGCACTAAGTCGGCAGTTTTAGCCGGTGGCACCATTGTAATTGGCGGCAGCCCCAGAACCGCCTCGTTGAGCCAGCTGACTGGTTCGGTACTCTTACCGGCTAATGTCTGGCCGTAACTCATGAGAGTAAGTCGTTGGCGGGCTCGCGTAAGCGCGACATAAAACAGTCGCAGATGATCATCATTACTTTCCCGACCTGGCTTAATCCAGGCCAGGTTGGTCGGTAGGCCAAAGCGGTAGCTATTATGACGGGTCTTGATGCCCCAGACGTCATTATGGACGGCGAGTAGGTAGACACTGTCCCACTCCATTCCTTTAGCCTTGTGCGCGCTCACCAGCTCGACGGCGTCGCTGCTGGTGCTGTGTGGATTGGTGTCAAGCAAATTGAGGCCGCTCTGCTGGTAGAGCTCAACAAACTCGAGCAGATTGCTTAGGGTGAGTGGTTGCCCTGGTCGATATTCACGCAACTTCTCGCGTAAAGTGGTCAATTGTCCTAGTAGGCTGAAGTAATCCTGGCTGTGCGTTTGGAGGCGCTCCTGACTAAAGTAATACTGGCGATACGGAACGCGCCAACCTGGCACCACTTCCTGGTTACCGAGTAATAGATCAAACATGACGTCAAGTGGCTTGCCAAGCGCCTGCTGGCTGAGCGCCGGTAGCGCTTGGGCAAAGCCTCGAATCGTTGGATCAGCGTGGTTTGCCATGACTTCTAACCAAAGTTGTTTTGATTTGTAGGCCTCGATGGACAGGTTCCATAAAACCAGCGGGTCAAGCTGCCAGTATTCGGCAGCCAACACCTTGGGAAGGAGGACATCAACCTCTTGCCAACGCCGGTCGGCGGCGGCCTGAACAAGTTGCGCCAGTTGTATGACTTCAGCCACGTGCGGCTGAGTTAGGATATGTTCGCGTTTTTCGTAGTTAACCGGTACGCCACGATCGAGCAGATATGGTACCAGGGCACGTAGGTAGGCGTGCTTGGGTGCGATGACGGCGATACTACTCGGCTTGGCTCCCTGCTTGATTTGTTTGGCGATTGAGTCGGCTACCTGGGCGTACTGATCAAGCTCCGAAACAGTCTGGTAGCGGCTAATTTCGACTTTGGGTGCCGGTTGAAGGCCGCTACTGAGTTGTTTGGAAATGTCGGGTAAGCGGTTTTCGAGACGGTCGTCACCCTGGGTGATAACTTGTCGAGCCAAGTCCAGCAAGGGTTGCCCGGAACGGTAATTCTTGGTTAATACAATTTGTTGAACGTTCCGCCACTTTTGCGCAAAGTCGACCATGATTGATAGTTCGGCGCCCTGGAACCGAAAGATACCTTGGTCATCGTCACCGACTACCATAATGTTAGGGCGCTGTTCATTGACGGGGTTGTCGCACAGCAGGTCGAGTAGCTTGTTTTGGGCGCCGTTGGTGTCCTGGTACTCGTCCACCAAGATGTACTGGTATTGCTCTTGTAGGGTAAAGCGTAACTCGGGCTCAAGTTCCAACGCTTGGCTGGCGCGCAGGATCATGTCGTCGTACGAATACAGCCCCTTGCTTGCCAACGCGGCCTGGTAGCGGCTGTAAATAGTTGTCAGCGCCGCCAGCGTTTTGGTGCTACGTCGATCTTTAAGGATCCACTTCTTGTGGTCGTTCTGAACCAGCCATTTATTGCGCCAGGCCGTTACGCTGGTTGCGAAACGCTTAGTCGGGTCGACCTGTTCGACGGCGGTGGCAAGTTCAGCAATAAAAAGGTCAGCCAGCGAGCGATCGGCCGACTTTGGGTTGTAGTCAGACAACTTTTCTAAAAGAGCCCGATAGTGTGGTAATTGTTTGGCGCTTGGGGTTTCGGCAAAGACTGGTTCGACCAGTGGTTCGGCGAACGCGACAAATTCTTGGTTGGCGTGCGTAATCGCGGTGAGTTGCTCGGGAGTAATGCCAGCCTGCTTCAGCCAGCTAATCGCCGCACGAGCCGAGTTCAGATAGAAGAATTCGTTATCAAGTTTTTTTTGCAGGGCGTTGCTGTGTGGCAGGGTTGCAAAGACGTCAGACAGAATTTCGAACGCTCCCAATTCCTCAACCGGTTTAACGAGTGGGTGCTCGCTAAAGTACTCGGGGTAGCGTTGAATGATTTCGGTTCCAAAGCCGTGGAAGGTGTAAATGCCAACGTGATAGGCGGCTTCGCCAATCTGTCGCGCCAGACGCTCGCGCATGTTGCGGGCAGCGTTGTCGGTAAAAGTTAAACAGAGGATGTTGTTCGGGTTCACGCCGGGCTCCTGCAAAATCCGTGCCACCCGTGTGCTCAGTAGCTGTGTTTTACCGGTGCCAGGACCGGCGATTACCATAACTGGACCGTCAATTGTTTTGACGGCTTGTTGTTGGGCGGAATTGAGTTGCCGAAAGGCCTCCTGAAAATCACTCATGCTACCCTCTAGTATAAAGTACTTGCATTACTTTGGTGCACGGCAGTATGATTTGAGTAATACATAACCGTTCTAAGGAGATACTAATGGCCTCATCACTCGAGTCACTCGAAACTAAGTTAAACGAAGCGTTGGTTAAAAACGCCCCTTTCCAACTGCCTGAAGGTGCCCGCAAGTGGATTGCGACCTATGCTTGGGTATTTGCTTTGATTGGCCTTATCTTTGGTATCTTCACCTGCCTCGCGCTATTGCCATTGCTGGGCTTTGCTTCCGTTTTGGGCAGCGCTGTCGGTGCTGGTGTTTACGTTTTCTTTGCTTGGATCTCGCTGTTGGTTTTGATTGGTTACACCGTCTTGTTGGGTGTGGCGACGCCAAAGTTGAAGCGCATGGAAAAGAGTGGTTGGAATCTGATTTTCTACAGCTCTCTCTTCTTCTTTGCTTATGACGTTTTTAACGCCCTGACAAACTTTGGTGCTGGCGCTATCTTTGGTCTGATCTGGAATGTGTTAATGACGACGGTGAGCCTGTACTTCATCTTTCAGGTTCGCAAGTACTTCCTAGGCAAAAAGCCTGCTGACGTTGCCGCTGCTGCCGAGAAAAAGCCAGCAGCCAAGAAGTAATTACCCCGCTAGCGGTAAGCTGATCGAGAAAGTTGAGCCTTTGCCCTGTTCGCTTTTGACTGAAATTGTGCCGCCTTGTAACTCCAGCAGTTGCTTGGCAATCGATAGGCCCAGGCCATAACCTTCGGTTTGAATCTTAGTGCGTGACTGATCGCTCCGATAAAAGCGGTCAAAGATGTGCGGCAGGTCGGTCTTACTAATTCCCTGCCCTTTGTCGGTGACGGTAAGGATGGCGTTGTGACCTTCTTGATGGCTGGCTAAAATGACTTCCCCAGCCTGGGAGCTGTACTTGATGGCATTATCAAGCAGAACTTTGAGCACTTCGGCCAAAGCGACCTTGTCGGCTTGGACCTTGAGTGGTTTGACGTTGTTTTCAAAGACCATCTTTTTAGCCTGGGCAGCTTTGACGACATTGCTCATGGCTTCGATGGAAATATCCTCTAACGAAACGGCCTCTAGATTCAGCGCCTGGTCACCATTGCGAGCCAGCTTGAGGAGGTTTTCGGACAGGGCGCGCAGTTTACTGACTTCTTCGAGGTTGCTCTGAAGTAATTCCTTGGCTTGGGCGGCTGTAAGATCGCGTTTGCGCAGCGCGACTTCGATCTCGGTTTGCATGGCGGTGAGCGGCGTCCGCAGTTCGTGCGAGGCGTCGGCCGTAAAACGACTTTGTGATTCCATCGCCTCTTCAATTGGCTGCAAGGTTCGTTGCGCCAGAACGTAGCTAACTACACCGCCAGCTAGCAAAATGAACAGATTAAAGATGAACAAGTTGAAGATAAGATTGGCGTGGGCTTCATCCATGCGATCTTGACGGAACTGCTCGAACTCCTGGCTGAATAGGTTACTGGTGTAGCCTGGTCGTCGGAGGCCGCGGTCAAGCTCGTTGCTCGAGACGTGATACAAAAAGAGGCTAAAGCCCAGGCTCAGCCCAACAATCATGGCCAGATAGTACATGGTCATCTTAAAGACCGCTGATTGAATCAGGGTTTTCACTCTTTTTGGTCCCCGAGGCGATAGCCGAAGCCACGCACCGTATGTATCAAAGCAACGCCTTTAAATGGTTTATCGATTTTCTGCCGTAAGTACCCCATGTAGACCTCAACCGTGTTGGGCAAAACGTCGGCGTCAAAATCCCAGACATGGTTAATGATGTTTTGTTTGGAAAGAATTCGGCCCTTGTTGCGCATCAAGTATTCCAACAGGGCAAACTCACGCTTAGATAAGGTGATGATTTTGTCATGGCGTTTGACGGTAAAGCTCGCCGGGTCGAGTGATAAATCTTTGACTCGCAAAATTGGGCTGGCAGTATCTTTTGGTCGTCGCAAGAGTGCGCGAATGCGAGCCAGTAGTTCTTCGAAAGCAAAGGGTTTAATGAGGTAGTCATCGGCACCACTATCCAGGCCTACAACCCGATCGCCGATCTGGTCTTTGGCGGTTAACATCAAAATCGGGGTGTGAATACCCTTTTGGCGGACTTGTTTGCAAATACTGATGCCGTCCGCGGAACCGGGCAACATGCGGTCGAGAATCATCAGGTCATACGATTCATTAAGGGCGTTAGCCAGACCCTGGTCGCCGTCGTAGGCCACGTCAACAGCGTAGGACTCTTGTTCGAGCCCTTGTTTAATGGCGTTGGCTATCTTGTGCTCGTCTTCGACAACTAATAACTTCATACCACTTATTGTACCCCACTGTAACTGAGAAATAATTGAGAATAGGACTAGTCAACAATTATGGTATAGTATAGGTAATATAAGGAGTTATCATGCCAAAAATAAAGTTCATGCACCAAGTTATCCTGACGGCAGTCATCGCTGCGTTATTGCTTTTTGTGGCTAATACCGCCATTTGGGCGAATCGGGCAATTTTTGATACGAATACCTTCACTACCACAGCTGTGACATCGTTGACCTCCGAATCGAGTCGTCAAGCGTTGGCTCAGGAAGTTGTCGACCGTGCCTTGGCCGACAAGCCAACAATTAAGAGTGTTATTGGTGGCACCGCAACCAAGCTAGTGAGTGGTCTGCTGGGTACGAGCCAGTTCAACGCTGTGCTCGAAAAGGCCGTGGGCAAACTGCAGGTCTACATGACATCGAACAACCAAAAGTCGATTTCCCTCGACCTGTCGGGTGTTAAGAACACCGTCGAAAAGCTACTGACCGTCGCCGATTCAAGGGGTGCTAACACCGAAAACGCCAGCGAACGCGTCAGCGCCTTGCCGGATGAACTTGTCTTGCTGAATGCCGAGAACGTTCCAAGTTTTTACAACTACGGCCTCGTCTTCTTGTGGATGGGCCCACTTTGCGCAGTCGGCGCGCTTGCCTTGCTGGCCTACCCGTACCTGCGTGATCGACGCCAGTACTACAAGGTCGCTCTTATTCAGGGCTCAGCTTTGGTTGTTGCTGGCTTGCTGTGTCTACTAGTTGGTCCATTGGTTCGCCCACCGGTACTCGCCAACATTAATAGTCCAAATATGCGCGTAGTGGTCGGTAATCTCTATGATTCGTTTGTGGCGATCTTTAATCAACAAGCCTACTGGCTGATTGTAGCTGGTGTTCTTTTGGCGCTGGTTCCGTTGGCTGTCCGTTATGGTCTCAAGCTCGCTGCCAAGCGCACCGCCAAGTCGGCTGTTACTGTGAGCAAACCCAAAACTGTTGACAAGACCAAAGCCGCTACTCGTAAGAAAAAATAGTCTAGTGGCTGTAGAAGCCGCGCACTGCAGTGTCGGGTGCCATCATTAAGCTCACGCCGGCCGTCTTCATGGCTGCCTTGACCTTATCGTCACCCAACGAGCCGCTGGAAGTAAGAATGGCGCTAATGCCGGCCTCGGCCAGAATGGTCGGACCATCGGGGAATGGGAAGAAACTGTCGCTGTAGGCCACTGCCCCGGCCAACTTTTGTTTGTCTAAGGTGATGGTCAGAATCAGTTTGTCGCCCTTGGTAGCGAAGGCTGGCATGGCCGTGGTGGTGCGCGAGACGGCCAACTGACCGGCGCCGATACGGTCTTGTTGACCAACGCCGTTACCAATTAATTGCCCATTCTTAACCAGTGTAATTGTGTTGCTATTGCTGGTGCTCCCCACCGCCCAGGCGAGAATGGCATCACGCTTTTGTTGGCTGCTGACTTTGCCGATAATTTCCATATGGCTGGCCGATAAGTCATGTACAAAGGTGTAATTTGGCTGCTCCAGGGTGCCGCCACGCACGGGGCGTGATCGTCGTTTGGTGTCGAGCGAGGCTTCGGTGAGGTCGGCTAGCGCCGGGTTGACGATGACGCGCAGCTTGGCGCGGTTTAGTAGCTCCAAAGCTTCGTCTGTTACCGAGGCGCCAACCAGCCCATCGAGCATTCGTTTGCGCCCTTCGGGCATAAGATGATTCATTAAGGCATCTGCCACGGCTTTATCAATGGTGCCGTTAATCATGATGACGCCGCCAAAAATCGCCCGTTCATCGCCTTCTAACATTAACTTAGCGGCTTCAACGTGGGTTTTGGCAACGGCCGCGCCACAGGCATTGCCGTGCTTGACGCCAACGGCCATGGCTGGGACTTCACCAAAATTACGCTCAAATCCAGCCGCGACGTGGGTGATGGTTTGCAATAGTCGGTCGACATCGGTCATATTGATGTAGCTTTTGGTCATCCCCTGAATGTGCTCAAACTGGTCGAGACCGAGCGGGTCAGGATTAACACGATTATCGGCATAAAAGGCGGCGTCGGCCTGTTGTGGATTTTCGCCGTACTTCGTGGCCGAATCCTTACGCGCGATAAAGGCGCTGACATCTGTTTGGTTGGTGTGACGAACGATTGGTTGGTAGTAGCGGTTGGTTTCGTAAAAGGCGCGCGCCGCTAAGCTGGCGATGTACTCGGCTTCGTTTGGCTTGCCAGCCTTGAGCCAATCCAGGGTAGCTTGGCGCTGTTCGGCAACGGTTAGGACGATGCGACCCGACTTGGCAGCGCCGTTAATCATGGTTGGCCCGCCGATATCAATCTTTTCGATAATCGATTGTGCCGTAGCCTTGGCGTTGGCGATCTCGGACTCCAAAGGATACATATCAACACACACCAGCTCAAAGACCGGAATCTTCATTTCTTGTAAGGTTTTGAGATGTTCGGGTTTAGAAAGATCGGCCAAAATACCCGCATGGACGTTAGGATGAAGGGTGACGACACGGTGATCGAGAATGGCACCAAAGCCAGTTAGGTCGGCTACGTCAGTCACGGGAATCTTGGCTTCGCTGATGGCCTTACACGTACCACCCGAGGCGTAGAGTGTAAAACCTTCTTCGGCCAAACCCTTGGCGAACTCAACGATACCGGTTTTGTCATATACAGAAATTAGTGCGTTCGGCATAACTACTCCTTACTTGCTTTGCTTCTCTGCCCAGTGCCGGGCGTTTTGGAACATCCGCAACCATGGCGACTGAGCTTCCCAGTTTGCTGGGTGCCAAGATAACTGCTGGGTCAAAAAGGCTCGTTCGGGATGAGGCATCATGATGGTGACGCGGCCGTCTGGAGTGGTGAGGCCACCAATGCCCAGTGGGCTGCCGTTGGGGTTCTGTGGGTAATTGGCGGTTGGCTGTGCCTTGGAGCCAACGTACTGAATGGCCACCAGGCCGTCAGCGATGGCCTGTCGGGCGGCTTTGGCGCTGTAGGCGGCTCGTCCTTCGCCATGAGCCACCGGAACCGGCAAACAGGCCGTTTGCATGTCTGTGAAGAAAATCGAAGGGCTGTCATTGACGGTGACCGTTACCAGCCGGGCTTCAAAGCGTTCCGAGGTGTTGGTTAAGAACTTTGGCCAACTTTGCGCGCCCGGAATCAGCTCCGACAAATTACTCAGCATCTGACAGCCATTGCAGACGCCCAGACTAAAGGTGTCGGGGCGATGGAAGAAGTCGTAGAAGGCCTGGCGCAGTGTCGGGTTGAAAAGGATTGATTTGGCCCAGCCCTCGCCAGCCCCCAAAACATCGCCGTACGAAAAGCCGCCACAAGCTACCAAGCCAGCTAGCTCTTGGAGGATGGCTGGATTGGCAATGACATCATTAAGGTGTAGGTCGATGGCCGTAAAGCCAGCCGTATCAAAGGCGGCGGCCATTTCGACCTGGCCGTTAATTCCCTGCTCGCGGAAGATTCCAACTTTGGGTCGGGTTTTGTAGGCGGTTTTGGCAAGCGTTGGTTCGTTAGCGGCAAAGACTCCCGTAAAGGACGCATCACTAATGAGTTTATACTCCTGGTCGGCACCATGGGGGTTGTCGCGGAGGCGTTGAATCTGGTAGCTCGTTTCGGACCACCAGGTTTCGAGCTGGGCCCGGTCTTGCTGATACACAACCGTATTCTTATTGCTGAACACAATTTGTTGTTCGGCTCGTGGTTTGCCAATCTTGTAGACCGAGCTCTTGCCCAGGGCTTTAGTCAGGGCGCTGGTTACGGTGGCCACGTCTTTGTCGCGTACCTGCACAACCACGCCAAGCTCTTCGTTAAACAGTTTGTGCAGATTGTCGCCTGGTAGGGCGCCGACATCAATGGCAAGGCCGCAGCGGCTGGCGAAAGCCATCTCTGCTAGTGTCACCAACAGGCCGCCATCAGAGCGGTCGTGGTAGGCCAAAAGTAAATCCTTGGCTTTCAGGCTTTGGATGGTGGTGAAGAAGTTTGCGAGTGGTTTGGCCTCGGCATCGGGCGTTTCATTACCGACCTGTCCATAGACTTGGGCTAAAGCCGAACCGCCCAGTCGTTGCTTGCCGTTGGCGAGGTCGATCAAGAGTAAAGAGCTCGCTTCGTCGACGGCCAACTCTGGGGTCAGTGTTTTGCTGACATTGTTGACAGGACTAAAGCCGGTAATCACCAATGACAATGGTGAGGTGACGGACATGTCGGTGCCACCATCTTGCCACTTGGTACGCATGCTTAGGGAGTCTTTGCCTACTGGTATGGTCAGGCCCAGATCTGGGCAGAAGTCTTCGCCAACTGCTTTGACGGCATCAAATAGATGTTCGTCTTCTTGACCATAGCCGGCAGCGGCCATCCAGTTGGCTGATAGTTTGATGTCGGACAGTTTGCCGATGGAAGCGGCAGCCATGTTCGTAACTGCCTCAGCAACGGCCATGCGCGCCGAAGCCGCGGCGTCGATCAAGGCAATCGGGCTGCGTTCGCCCATACTCATGGCCTCACCACTCTTGCTGCCAAAACCACTGGCCGAGACGGCCACATCGCTGACCGGCACCTGCCACGGTCCGACCATCTGATCACGGACGGTCAGGCCACCGACGTTGCGATCACCAATGGTGATGAGGAACTTTTTGCTGCCGACCGCGGGTAGTTGCAGGACTCGCTTGACGGCCTCAGAAAAACGAATGTTTTTAAGGTCAAGCTCGTCGTGCTCCACCTGCTTGCGCTCTATGCGGCGATTCATCTTGGGTGGCTTACCGAACAGTACATCCATTGGTAGATCAATCGGGTTATTGTTGAAGAGTTCATCGTGCAACACCAGGCGCTCTTCTTTAGTGGCGGTACCAACTACGGCGATTGGGCAGCGTTCGCGCTGACAGATGGCTTCTAGCTGCGGCAGATCTTTTGTATCAAGTCCCAGAACATACCGTTCTTGAGCTTCATCACACCAGATTTCCAGCGGAGACATGCCGATGTCTGCATTGTGAATGGCCCGTAGCTCAAACTGTGCACCCAGGCCGGAATCATGCACCAATTCCGGCAAGGCGTTGGACAGTCCACCAGCGCCAACATCGTGAATCGAGATAATCGGATTCTGTTTACCCAAAGAGGCCATGGCTGAAATTACCTCCTGAACACGGCGCTGCATTTCGGCGTTGCCACGTTGGACGGAAGCAAAATCGAGACTTTCATCACTGTCACCTTTCTGCATACTGGACGCGGCGCCACCACCCAAGCCGATTAACATCGATGGACCACCTAAGACGACAAGCTGAACGCCATCATGTAAAGTGCCCTTTTCGACATTGTCGTCATCGATGGTGCCGATGCCACCGGCGATCATTAACGGCTTGTGATAGCCCCAAACTTCTTGATTGTGCGCCTGCTCAAAGGTGCGGAAGTAGCCCAGCACGTTCGGGCGCCCAAACTCATTATTAAAAGCTGCACCACCCAAAGGTCCCTCAATCATGATGTCCAGCGGGCTGGCGATGCCGGAGGGTTTGCCGTAAGGCTTTTCCCATGGCCGTCCATTACCAGGCAGATTTAGATTCGAAACATTAAAGCCGCTCAGACCCATCTTTGGTTTTGCGCCCCGCCCCGTGGCGCCCTCATCACGGATTTCTCCTCCCGAACCTGTCGCCGCGCCCGGGAATGGCGCGATGGCGGTGGGATGATTGTGTGTCTCGACCTTAATAACAATGTTGTCGGCTTTAGTGGTATAGCCATATTGGTGAGTCGAAACATCCGGCTGTAGCTGGTCGACTGGCTCGCCCTTCAGTATGGCGGCGTTGTCGGAGTAAGCCGACAAAATGTCGGTGGAAGATTTTTCATAGGTGTTACGAATCATCTTGAACAAACTCTTGGGCTGCTTCTTGCCGTCGATGTGCCAGTCGGCATTAAAGATTTTGTGGCGGCAGTGTTCACTGTTGACGACGCCGAACATCATCAGCTCAACATCAGTCGGGTTGCGGCCCAACTGCTGGTAGGCCGAGCAGAGATAGCTCACCTCATCATCTGCTAAAGCCAGTCCTAGACGAAGATTGGCGGCGGCGAGGTTTTTTGCGCCGTCATCACCAAGCACGTCGACGGTTTCGAGTCGTTTTGGTTGGGCTTGGTTGAATAGCTTTGCGGCGGCCTTCAAGCTTGGCAGAATCACTTCCGTCATGCGGTCATGAAGCAGATTGCCAACCACCTCTTTGTTGAACGGCTGGGTCGCATCGATGTAGTAGACGACACCGCGCTCGATGCGTTTGACCTGGCTGAGACCGGAGTTACGGGCAATGTCGGTGGCCTTGGATGACCAGGGTGAAATGGTGCCCAGTCGTGGGACGACAATCAGTTGACGCGACTTGTTGGCACCCGGGAATGGTTCGCCATAGGTAAGTAGTTCTTGTAGCTGGGCATTAGTTTCGGAAGAAAGGTGGCCCTCAAAGTCAACGAAGTGAATATATTCTGCCGTGATGCCGGAAATTTTTTCTCCGGCGGTTTTGAATTGTTGCAGCAGTTTTTTTTGTTGGAAGTCCGAAAGCGCGTTGATGCCGGTGTAGGTCTGCATTTAGAACTTCACCTTTGGCTGCTTAGCGGCGAAAAATCCTTGATTGGCAATAGTGATACCCGGTTTGTCGGTAATGATGCCGGCGGTTTGGGCTTCAATTCCGTGGGCCTTGGCGACGGCGATGACAGCCTCAGGATTAGGTGTGACAATTAGCATGCCATTGCCCATGTTCCAGGTGCGGTAGGCTTCTTCATCGCTGACATTACCCAGCGCTTGGCAGTGCAGCATCAGCTCGCACGGTGGGAATGGGTTGTCGATGACCGCACCTAAGCCGGAAGCACTCAGATTGCGACCGAGCTTTTCTGGGATGCCACCACCACTGATGTGAGCGACGGCGTGTAGGGCAGCTTTGGGCTTTTGCGACAGGTCATAGCCGCCAAACATCTCTACTACGGCCGCGGAGTAAATTTGCGAGGGTTGCAGGGCCAGGTCGATAATTTTCTTACCGTTCAGTTTGGCTGTTTCCCAATGCTCACCGTACTCGTCTTTTAAGAGCTTGCGCACCAACGAAATGCCATTGCAGCGCAGACCCGTCTCGCGCATTGAAACAATGCTGTCGCCGGCTGCAACATCGTAACCAGTAATTAAACGTGACTCATGCGCGAACCAAGTGAGGTCGGCGCTCCATTCTAGGCGGAACTCGTCCATGTGGCCAATGCGGTCGTTCAGCTGGGCCAGCTCGCCATTAATGATGGCGACGTTGGCTTCTTTTGCGGCGGCCACGTAGCCTTTGGCCAGTTGTTCGATGTATGGCAGGCGGCTGGCGTCGGCGCCAAGGGTGTTAACATCCAGAACGCTCTTTACTAGTACCGGCACGCCACCGCGTACCACAGCGTCATCACAGACCATGGCCATCAAGTCGTAAGCTAAGGTGTCGTATTTGCCGGCGCGCTCGGCCAGTTCGGCCTTGGTGGCAACGCCATCAGAGCCACCGTACATTACCGTGCCGGCGGGGAGCTTATCGACACGGACAAACCGGAGACCGGCGAAATCGTCATATGGCACAATAACTTCACCGAGGGCGCCCTTGCGGTTGGTCCAGGTTTGCTTAGAGGCGTTGTACAAGATTTTGGCGGCTTGAGCTTCGGTGTCGATGTCGACCCCAACTTGAGCATAGGTGGTTGCTGGTTTATTCACTCAATCTCCCGCCTTTATGTTCTTAGTTTAATGGGTATGGGCTGCTTCGCAAACAGTCTAAAGTACAACATTTGGGCTGGGCCTGAGGCCGATGTCGGTGCGGAACTGCATACCGTCAAAATGAATGGCTTTGATGGCTTGGTAGGCTTTGTGTCGGGCGTCGTCAATATCAGTTCCGTGAGCAGTCACATAGAGGACGCGGCCGCCGGCGGTTTTGGTGACGCCGTCTTCTTGGACGGTTCCGGCCTGGAAGATGACGATGTCGGGCTGGCTTTCAGCCTCTTCAATTCCGGTAATAGTAAAGCCTTTCTGATAGTTGCCAGGGTAGCCCTGGGAAGCCACGGCCACGGATATAGCCGTACCATCCTTCCAGGCCACACCCGAAGGATCGAGCTCACCCTTGGTGCAAGCCAGTAGTGTTGCATAGAGGTCACCATCAAATAGGCGCATATAGGTTTCAGCTTCGGGGTCGCCAAAGCGGGCGTTGAACTCAACCACATTAACGTTGTCGCCATCAATCATTAGGCCAGGATACAGACAGCCGGTGAAATCGGCCTTCTTGGCTTGCATACCTTTGAGTGCTGGCTGGACGACCGTATCCTTGACGGTTGCCAAGTGGTCGGCAGTCACCCAGGGCACGGGTGCAAACACGCCCATACCACCGGTGTTAGGACCTTTGTCGCCATCAAAAACCTGCTTGTGGTCCTGAGAAGCCGGGAACAAAACTGCTTGCTTACCGTCACAGAGTGCGTGCATGGATACTTCTTGGCCCTGCAGAAAATCTTCAATCACGACGGTGTTACCGGAGTCGCCAAACACCTTGTTGACCATGATGTTGTCGATGGCCGCTTGGGCTTCCTCAAGGTTTTGGGCGATCACGACACCCTTACCTTCGGCTAGACCGCTGGCCTTAACTACGATTGGGAGCGACCGAGTTTTGATATAGTCCATGGCCGCAACTGGATCTTCAAAGTTCTGGAAGGCCGCCGTTGGGATGTTTTGGTCCTGCATAAGTAGTTTCGAGAACGCTTTGGACGATTCAATCTGGGCGCCAGCTTTGTCGGGTCCAAAAACGGCTAGTCCAGCTTCGCGAAAGACGTCGACGACGCCAGCGGCACTGGCGGCTTCTTGCCCAATCACCGTCAGGTCGATGTTATTGGTTTGGGCGAAGGCCAGGAGCGCGGCGGCATCAGTAAAGCCAATCGGCACATTCTCGGCAATCGTGGCCGTACCGCCGTTACCAGGCGCCACAAACACCTTATCGACTTGCTTCGACTGGGCCAGTTTCCAGGCCAGAGCATGCTCTCGCCCGCCACTTCCAATCACTAAAACCTTTGCCATTACTGGGCTCCTTTCTTGATAAATTCAGCCACATCAACGGGTAGTTTTTCGCGTTCGACGGCTCGAACCCGATCAAACAAGCTGTCCGGGGTATCCCCTTCTAGTACGGGCACCATATTTTCTGCTACGACCGGGCCGTCGTCATAGCCTTCGGCCACGACATGGAGCGTTTGCCCCGCTTCTTTAAGCCCTACTTCCAGGACGCGTTCTTGGACGTGGACGCCAAACAGTCCCTCGGTGGCCGGGAGCAGGCCTGGGTGGGTGTTAAGCATCGTGGCTTGGTAGGGACTGGTGTAGTCGTTACGCCACCCAAACTCGTGTACCAGCGTTGGGCCAATCTTCTTCATGTATCCCATCAAAACGATGGCGGCATACCGTCCTGCTCGTAAGACTTCGAGGAGTGCTTGTTCTTCGGCCTTGGATTGTTGTCCGGGACTAAGCGTTTCACTATCGCTGGGTGGGTGGGTTGAACGACCAATCACGAGGGTTTGAATACTCAGCCCGAGTTCGTTATTGAGGTTGGCGACGCGTTGTAAGATGCCGGCCTTGGGGTTGCTGGCAATAACCAGGCCAACCACCGGTTCAATTTGGCCGGCTGCACTGGCTCGGATGAAGGCTTCGGCAGTAGTCCCCTCCCCAGACGCCAGAATGGCAATAACTGGTCGGTTCATGCCAAGTGCCTAGGCCAGTGCCTCAACTTGTTGAGCTGTAAACGGCGTTGGGTTTTGTTTGTGTTCGTGGACTTTACTAAAGGTTTTGGCTTGGTCGCCAATGGCGATTGGATAGATTCCGTCAAAGCACGACATCGATAGTTGGTCTTGTGGCAAGCCCGTGGCGCGCACCATGCCCCTGATGGACAGGTAGTGTAGGCTGTCGGCACCCATGTAATCACAGATTTCGTCGTTGGACATGCGGGCGGCGATTAAATCGTCTTGCTCAGGCGTGTTGATACCATAAAAGTCGGGGTACAAGACTGGGGGTGAACTAATCATCAGGTGAATTTCTTTGGCGCCGGCATCGCGCAAGATACGTACCACTTGGCGCATGGTCGTGCCACGCACAATTGAATCATCAACCAAAATAATGCGCTTGTCTTTGATGCTCTCGACGATTGGGTTGAGCTTCATCTTAATGTGTCGTTTACGCAGCTCCGCGGTTGGCTGAATAAAGGTGCGGTGGATGTAGCGATTCTTAATAAGGCCCATATCAAAGGGAATGCCGCTGGACTGTGAATAGCCCAGGGCGGCCGGAATTGAAGAATCGGGCACCGGGATGATGACATCAGCTTCGACATCGAACTCTTGCGCCATTTCGTGTCCCAGATTCTGGCGTACCTTGTTAACGCGCTGTCCGTTGATGATGCTGTCCGGTCGGGCAAAGTACACCAACTCAAAGACATCGAGCTTAGGATTGGCTTTAACAACCTGGTGGGAGGTAATGCCGGATTCATCAATCACAACGAGCTCACCTGGCTTTACGTCACGCAAGAAGGTGGCGCCGATGGTGTCAAAGGCACAGGTTTCGGAAGCAATCACATAACTGTCCTCGAGTACGCCAATCGACAGGGGGCGGATGCCGCATTCGTCGCGGAAGGCAATCAGCTTGTCTTTGTCCATGGCTACTGACGAAAAGACGCCTGTAAACAACGGATAGGCTTCGATAATTGCTTCTTGCAGGCTTAAGCCGTCGGACATGTATTCGGCAATGGCTGATTCCATTAAGCGGGTGTCGTTGTGCAGATCAACCGACACGCCACGCTTCTTTAAGAAGGACTTGAGTTTGCTAACATCTGGTAGATTGCCGTTGTGAGCCAAGGCGAACTGCTGTGGTTGATTCAGGAAAGGCTGATTATAAAAATCGCCAGCACCACCAGATGTAGCGTAGCGATTGTGGCCGATGGCAATATGACCCTTGAGCGCTTGAATGTTGTCGTCATGGTAGACATTGGCTACCAAGCCAGCTTCGGCATGTCGATACAACGCACTGCCGTCACTCGTCACGATGCCTGAACCCTCTTGTCCGCGATGCTGCAACGCCCATAACCCGTAAAAGGTTACACGAGCTGCTTCGTCGTTCGGGCTAAATAGTCCAAAAACCGCGCACTTCTCAGTTAACTGACCACTCAATGCCCCCATTTGCATACGCGTTGCTTCCCCTCAATTACACGAACTCTTACGTTTATCATACCATGCTGCCACAAGCTGGCAACAGTCCTGGTTTAGGCTAGGTTGGCATGCTGAAGAATGAACTGGGCCCGTTCATTGGGGCTCAAAACCGGCACGCGGATGGGCGTCATACCGTACTGACTGTAGGCGTCGTGCAGTAGCTCGGTGATCTTGTGGGTGAAGGCGGCGTCTTCGGTGCGGGCGTAATCTTGCTCAAACGTCGGCAACGGCTCTAACAAGAAAACCGTCTGGTAGCGGGCGGCTTGGAGGGCTTTTTGCATTGCTAGCGTTGGCTTCCAGCCTAGTGACGTGTAGTAGGCCAAGGAGTCATGCATACCTCGATCTAAAAAGGTCACTTGCCCAGGTTTAAGGCCAGCCTCGATGTCGATCTTGCGTGCCAGCACATCATCCTGAAACCGCTTCTCGTCGCGCCGAATTTGCTTGATGGTTAACCCACGTGCCAGTCCGTCATCAATTACCAAACGAGCAGCTTCGGGAATTGTTCTATGACCCTGTTGCTCGAATAGCTCAAGTAACGTAGTTTTGCCACTAGAGGGTCCACCCGTTAGCACAAACCAATTACTGGGCATGATTAACCGCCGTTCTACCTGCAAAGGCGCCAATGCCTAAGTACTCTGCGGCTGACTGCCAACCCTCTTGCGTGTCGTCGGGATTAATGTGAATAAAATCGACGTCACTATTGCGAGCCAAGCCACCATCTTTATGGCAGTCATCGCCAACGTAGAGAACCTGGTTTTGGTGTTCAAAGTCGTGCGGTAGATCGTAGTTCCGCAGCCACTGCTGCCGAGCGATATCCATCAGGAGCGGCGACGGCTTGGATAGTTCGGCTGGCGTGCAGACCCGCATGAGGCCAAGTTGACCGAGTAACTCCGTGCTAATAAGTATGTCTGGCGGCGGCACCTGCCAGAGTTCGTAGACTCGATGAATAAACTCATGGTGACCAGCCGAGATGGTAGCCGTTGTGATTTGTTCCCCATCTGTCCGGGCGGCTTCGAGCTGGGCGCTAAAAGCGAGATAGCCATTGGTTGGGCGTGGCCAACGATCGCCATCTTCAAACGGCAAACCAACCTGACTCAGTAAGTATTCCAGCTTCACGTCAGTCAGTAACTTAGTAATGGCTTCTAGTTCTTCGGGATCGAGCTTGCTGCGGTATCTGCCGTTGGCAGCCGCGTTAAGGTTGCTCAGTGATTTTATGATGTCGGCAGGCGCGTAGTCCAGCTGCGTCATGACGGTGATTTGCTCAAAGATTCGTACGTCCTTGGCCTTCGATACCAGACTGGCGGCAATTTCAATTGGCGTGCGGTTGTTGTGCTCGCCGCTGGCAATATAGGCGGCAAGGGCTGGTGCGCCATAGATATCACGAATACTTTTTCGGTAGGCTTCGTTGACACCAATGCCACCGGGCGAAGGTTCAAAACTCTGACACTGCGTACCGTCAAAGTCTGAGCTGAACAGCTTGGCCCCCTCAAAGTCGGCCGGATTGGCCGGGTGTTCGACAGGAAGTGTCAGCTCAGGCAATTCCGTCATAGGTTACTCCGGTATCTGGCTGCGCCAATCTTGCTGGACGGCAGCATCAAGTTTCACGACGTCACTGGCCATTTGGGCGCGGAAGGCCTGGTATTCGGCATGAAGAGCGTCATTATTCATGGCCAGCAGCTCAACGGCGAATAAACCGGCATTGTAGGCACCGTTTTCCGGGAAGACGGCCAGTGGCGCACCTTTGGGCATTTTGATGTTGGACCAGAGCGCCTCGTGATCGTGGTTGTCACGCTTAACCGGCACGGCCAGCACAGGAACTTCGGCCATAACAGCGGTCATGCCCGGGAGGTGGGCCGAGCCACCGGCTCCAGCGATAATTAAGCGAATGCCCCGCTCACGCGCGCTCATCGCGTACTCGCGCATCAGTTCTGGTGTACGGTGAGCCGAAATGAAACGGACTTCGTACGGAATTTTGAATAAATCAAGCGCATCGGGGGCACCTTGCATGATGTCGAGGTCTGATTTTGACCCCATGATTACTCCAACGACTGGTGCTTCTGTTTTGCTCATACTGCAATTCCCTTTCTGGCTTGATTAGCGCGCTTGCTGGCCTGGCGGGTGTTCTTACCGGTGCTGGTAATATGACCCATCTTACGATCAATTTTAACAGGTGTTTTGCCATACCAGTGAATATGCGTATCGGCCCGGACCAGCGCTTTGCTAAAATCTGGCTCGGCATCGCTGTTGCGAGTGCCCAAAATGTTAACCATCGACGCGGCGGGAGCTACTAAACTGGTATCGCCCAAAGGCAGGCCGGTAATGGCCCGAATATGCTGTTCGAATTGCGAGGTGACGCAGCCTTCGATACTGTAGTGACCGGAATTATGGACGCGCGGAGCGATTTCATTCACCACTACTTCATCGTCTTTGAGCAGGAACATCTCGATGGCAAAGACGCCTGCTCCTTGCAGATGCTTGGCAACACGCTTCGCCAACTTGGTGGCATTCTTATAGGCTGGTTTACTAATGCTGGCGGGGGCCAAGGTCTCCAAACAAATGCTGCGTTCGTGGATCAGCTCGACCACTGGATAGAACTTGGTTCGTCCCTTGGTATCGCGGGCCACGATAACCGACAACTCTTTTTTAAAGGGCAACAACTTTTCGGCGTACAGCTGGTCGGGCGCGAAGTGCTTCATGGTCTTGCGTAGTTCCTTGGTGTTTTTGATGACGAAGTTACCGCGACCATCATAGGCACCATAGCGAGCTTTAAGAATCATGCTGCCACCAAAGTCATCCAGGGCCACAAAACCGGCGCCCAGGTCGTGAATCGGTAGGTATGGTGCGACGGCCACGCCAGCCTTGGTTAGGAATTCTTTTTGCAGGAATTTGTCCTGAATCATGGCGATGGTCGCTGGGGCGGGATGCACTGGCTTCCCGCTGTCGGCGATTTTTTGCAGGCTGGCCGTGTCTAAGTGTTCGATTTCGACAGTGACCACATCACAGGCCCGCGCCAGCTGCCGCAACGCCTTTTTGTCATACAAACCACCAACGATTTGTTGGGCCCCTACCTGGGCTGCCGGGCAGTTTTTGGCCGATTCAAGCACCACGACGTTAAAACCGAGCGGCTTGGCGGCGAGCGTCAGCATGCGTCCGAGTTGCCCACCCCCCACAATGCCGATGGTTTTAACATTTCGCATTTAGCATATAATAACCCATCTTGGTCAAATTTGCTGCATGGTACAATAAACCGTAATGATGCAGACGATTCCAGAGACCAACTTTACTTTTCCGGGCCAAACCGCCGTCTATCATGGCAAAGTCCGCGACGTCTACACCATCAATGACGACTTCATGGTCGCCATCGTCACCGACCGTATCTCGGCCTTTGACGTCATCTTGCCTCGAGCCATTCCCTACAAGGGCCAAGTCCTCAATCAAATTGCTGATCACTTTTTACAAGCCACCACGGACATCGCGCCCAACTGGCTGACCTCAACTCCCGACCCCAACGTTTCCATCGGCCTCAAGTGCGAGCCATTCAAGATTGAGATGGTAATCCGCGGCTGTTTGGTCGGCTACTCCTGGCGGCAATACAAAGCCGGCGAACGACAACTTTGCGGCGTAACTCTACCAGAGGGCATGCAGGAATACGACATCTTTCCTGAGCCAATCATTACCCCGTCCACCAAAGCCGACGAAGGTCATGACGAAGATATATCAGCCCAAGACATCGTCAAAACTGGCCTGGCAACCCAAGAGGAGTTTGACGAACTGTCTCGCCTGGCGCGCGCTCTCTTTGCTCGCGGACAAGCCATGGCCAAACAGCAAGGCCTATTCTTAGCAGATACCAAGTACGAATTTGGTAAGAAGGACGGCAAAATTTACGTCATCGACGAGATCCACACGCCCGACTCATCACGCTACTTTTATGAGGACAGCTACCAAGCCTACTTGCAGAATCATCAAACGCCACCGCATCATCTTTCTAAGGAATTTGTCCGCGAATGGCTGATGGATAATGGCTTTCAGGGTAAGGACGGCCAAGTCGTGCCCGAAATGACCGATGAATTTGTCGCGTCGGTCAGCCAACATTACATTGAATTATACGAACAGATTACTGGTAAAACATTCGTGAAAGACAGCAGTGATGACATTCAAAAGCGTATCGAAGCCAACGTTACAAAAGCGCTGGAGAAACTGTAGTGGCCTTTAAACCAATTCGTCTGCCCAAGGTGGCGACACAGCTTAGTCTTTCAGCCATTGATCCTCTGGACGGCCGCTATTACGATGCCGAAACCGCCCAACATCTATCCGAGGAAAGCCGGATTGCCTACCAGGCCTATGTGGAAGCCGCTCTCGCTCAAACTCTGGCCGATTTTAAGGTTTGTACAGCGGCGATTGCTGACGAAATCGAAGCCGCCGCCCGAAAGGTCAAGGCCGCGGATGTTTATGTAGAAGAACAGACCACCAAGCACGACATTAAGGCTCTAGTAAATTGCATCAAGCAGCAGATTAGCCCGGCAGCACAACCATTTGTGCATTTTGGGGCAACTTCCTACGATATTGTCTCGACGGCTGCCGCCCTGCAAATGCGTGACACCATTCAACAACTGGTTGTACCCCGCTTAGTTACCTTGCGCCACACTATTGCCAAGCTTAGCCAGGAACATGCGGCCACCACTCAGATCGGGCGAACCCACGGCCAACACGCTGTGCCGATTACTTTTGGCTTTGCGCTGGCTGAGTATGTCAGTCGTCTCGGCGCCTCTACCGCGGCGCTGCAAGACCTGAGCGACATGTTGGTGGGTAAGTTTTCTGGTGCTGTCGGTGCTTACAACGCACTAAGTCTTTTTGTCGATGATCCTTTCAAGTTCGAGAAAGAACTATTGGCAAAACTCGGCCTCAAGCCGGCTGAGTATTCAAACCAGATTGTTCCGCCCGAAGCCATGGTGCGCCTAGCCGACGAACTGGCGGTCGTGGCCGGCATTATGGCCAACTTGAGTCACGATATGCGTCACCTGCAGCGAACCGAAATTGCCGAGGTTCAAGAGCGTTTCGAAAAAGGCCAAACCGGCTCCTCGACCATGGCGCACAAACGCAATCCCTGGAACTTTGAGAACGTCATTAGTATGTCCAAACAGGTTGTTGCCCAAACGATTAACGCCAACCAGAACTTGTCGAGCGAACACCAGCGTGACCTGACCGACTCAGCCTCCAGCCGCTTCTACGCTATCGCGCCGGCCAGTGTGGCCTCAATGGCGACCCGCCTCAACAAAATTATGGGCAAGCTCGAAGTTAACAGCGACAGTATGCAACGTAATCTGAGCCTCACCGGTGGCGCGATTGCCGCGGAGCCACTCTACTTGCTATTTGAAAAGTACGGCCACACCCAAGCCCACGAATTGGCCAAAGAATTAGCCCACACGGCGCTAGCACAGCACAAACCATTGGCAGGAGTGGTAGCTAGCAACAAAGTTGCGGCACCGTATTGGCAGCAGTTTAGTGCCAAGGAAAAACAGATTATAGAAGCACCCGAGAAGTATTACACTGGCTTGGCTGAAGCCAAAACCAAAAAGATCCTGGCCACTTGGGCCTAGAGCACCTTCAGGTCGCTTAATTCGTCGGGCAAAAACCCCTCCGGATGCTTAAAACCGGCTTCCCACTTGGTTCCCTTTTGGTAGCCTAAATCTTTCATCAGTTGGGTGGGCGCGTTGCGCAGATGCAATGGTACGGCCGCATCCGGAAAGTCGCGGGCGGCAGACTGCGCTTTGGTCATGGCGTCGGCGACAGTGCGAGACTTTTCGCATTTAGCCAACACCAGCGCGCAGTGAAATAAATTGTACTGACACTCGGGCATACCAATGCGTTCGACAGCCTGAAAGGTGGCCACAGCCAGGTTGAGCGCCGGTGAAGCCGCGATACCAACATCTTCACTGGCGAAGATAACCATTCGGCGGGCCACAAACTTAGGGTCTTCGCCGGCCTGTAACATCCGAGCTAAGTAGTACAGGCTGGCATTGGCATCGCTGCCGCGCATTGACTTAATAAAGGCACTAATGATGTTGTAGTGGTTCTCGCCCTTTTTGTCATAGCCAGGCACTCGTTTTTGGGCGGCCGTCTCGACTACTTCGGGCGTGATGGCATTATGCGCCAGCTGCATGGCTAACTCGAGGTTGCCAAGGGCCACCCTGGCATCTCCACCAGATAGTTCGGCCAGCAAGTCTATACTCGCCTTCGGCAATTTCTTGGCATTGAGTTGTTCTCGTTTTGCGGTCTTCTGAATAATCTTGATGATGTCGGCCTTGGATAATGGCTCCAGTACCAACACGCGACTCCGGCTTAGCAAGGGATTAATAACCTCGAAGCTTGGGTTCTCGGTGGTGGCACCAATTAGTATGATGGTGCCGTTTTCGACGTGAGGCAGAAAGGTATCTTGCTGAGCTTTATTGAAGCGATGGATCTCGTCTACGAACAGTATGGTTTGGAGTTTGAGACGTTGGTTGCCCTTGGCATGGTCGATCACCCGCGTGACATCGGCCTTGCTGGCTGTGACGGCGCTCAACTCAATAAATTCGGCGCCTGTTTCTTTGGCGATGATGCGCGCTAAGGTTGTTTTGCCACTGCCGGGCGGCCCCCATAGAATTAGGCTGGTGGGTTGTTTTTGCTCGATAATCTCGCGAATGATTTTGCCGCTACTGACCAAGTGCTCTTGCCCGATAACATCGGCCAAAGTTTGAGGTCGCATCCGCTCCGCCAGTGGTTCCATGACTATAGTATACGTGGTTTAGAGCTGAATATCGGACAGTACAGCGTCAGGACCGTGCAAATCCTGCAACAAACCACAAAATAATTCCAGGCTGAGGCTGTCCTGAATGAGGGCCGCGGCAGGTTCTGACCGTTCGCGCTGCTCTTGTAGCGCGGCAGCCGAAACGTCCCTAATCCGATAGCGAGGTTCACCCGAAGCTCGAGCTGCCTCTTGGACGTGAGCAATGTCGACGACGTAGTGATAGTCATCGTCTTTGTATATAGCGACAACGCGGGCCAGTTCGGCCAGGTTATAGCCAGCTTGGGTGACTTCATCTTCGCTCACCACTGGGTAGGTTCCGTCAATGTGCAACTCACCAGTATGTGGGTCGGCCCAAAGGGCATGCAGGTCGAGGTAGCTGTTTTCGCCCGGCGCAAGATCACAAACGTAGCGATATTGCATATCAACTTCTTCTTCGGGGATGACGTATGGTTCGGGCGTAAGTTCACCAGTTAAGATATCTAGTGGCATAAAACATACAATAGCCTATTTAGCAAAATGATGCTACTAACGCTTTTACCACCCACCCTAGCCACAGTCTCAATCTACGGAATGAGCAACGTCTCGCCACCCATCTTCTTCGCAAAGAAGCTGTCGTGAGAGATGTAGATGATGGCGCCGTGGTAGGTTTTCATGGCGTTTTCCAATTCCTCGATACTCGGTAGGTCGAGGTGGTTTGTCGGCTCGTCCAAAATCAGTATCTGTGGATCGTCAACCAACATGGCGATAAGCTGCAAGCGAGCTTTTTGGCCGCCACTGAGCTTCTCGACTGGCATCAAGCCGTCCGAGGCGGGATTGAACAGGTAGTCGCTTAGGAGCTGTTTTACCTTTTGGGGATTGATTGGCAGCTTCTTTTCGTCCAGGATTTGTTCAATGGCTTCGTTTAGAGTCATGGTTAGATAGCGCGGGTTAATTTCCTGCTCGTACAGACCAATCTTAATCTCTTTCTCAACTTCAATTTCACCAGCAAAACACTGCGACTGGAGCTTCTCGCCGGTGACTTGCGCCATGATGGCCTGAACCAGCGTTGATTTACCGGCTCCATTACGACCATGGAGACGTAGGCGCTCACCTTCGTTAACGATAAAACTCAGGTTATCGAACAAGGGCTTGCCGTCGTAACCGAGGCTGACCTTGGTAGCTTGGACCAGCTTGCGGCCACCAATACCGTCTTCCTTTTTGCGGGTGGTCACCTTGATGTTTTTGGTTTTGTGTTTGTCGTAGGATGCCGTTAGCTTATCGTTCATACCAGCGGCTGATTCTTGATCGATCCAAAATGACGGTTTAACGGTGTTGCGCAGTCGATTAATTTCTTCTTGGGCTTTCAGCTCCTGTGATTTGAAGCGGCGAATTGTACCAGGGGTTCGGGCTTTTTCTTTGAGCCGACGGAAACGAACGACATCTTCTTCTAGGTTGATAATGCGACGCTGTGACAGATCATACTCGTTAACCTGGTTGGTAATTTGGTTGGTGTTGTTCTTAAGGTAGGCTTCGTAGTTGCCACGGAAGCTGTAGCAACGGCCGTCGCGGATTTCGATAATGCGATCAACCTCACTGAGGACGTCGCGGTCGTGGGTGATGACCAGCACGGCCTCTTGGGCAGCTCGCAACCACTTCACAAAGGCGGTTTTGGCTACATAGTCCATGTGGTTGGTTGGTTCGTCAATAAGTGCGATATGCCCACGGCTCCGCTGGACTTTAATCAATTCAATCATGCGCTTCTGGCCACCGCTCAAGGAGCCGACTGGCATGTGCATCTTGCTAGGGTCAATTTGGTATTGCTCAAAAGCCTGCTGGATTTCGTCTTCGATCTGGTAGTAATCGAGGTGTCCAAAACGCTCCAGAGCATCAGAAAATTCTTGTAGTTTTTTGGGATTACTTCCCATGGTGTCGGGATAGGTATCAATGATATGGGTCAGCTCGGCATACTCCGGCAGGTCACCCTGGATATATTCCAAGACAGTCTTGGCTTCGTGCCCGTAATGCTCCTGGCGGCTGCTGATAACCACGGTGCCTCGCTTAATTGTTACTTCACCTTCAAAGTCGGTGTCTTCCCCAGTAATCAGGTGGAGGAGCGTCGATTTGCCGGTGCCGTTACGACCAATCAAACCAACCTTCTCACCATCCTGAATTTCGAAGTTCAGATCGTGATAAAGGACTTTGTCGCCAAAGGACTTTTCAGAGATTTCTACATTGATGAGCATAACAGGGTATTATAGGCCATCTGACCCCTATAACCTATTCTTCTTGAGGGTGGATGACCCCAAGGTGTAATCTGGTCATCTTTTTGCTATACTTAAGCACAAATGAGTAACAACTCAGATTCACTACTTTCTATTGTTGTGCCGGTCTATAACGAAGCGGCTGGCTTAGTGGACTTTCAGGACAGTCTTCTGCAAGCGATAACGACTGCGCAGGTGGCCGATTACGAAGTTATTTATGTCAATGATGGCAGTACCGATCAGACTACGGAAGTTGTTGCTCAGTTATGCGGTGAAGATGCAAAAACTCGCCTGATTAGTTTGTCTCGTAACTTTGGTAAGGAAAATGCCCTCTCTGCCGGCCTGGCCGAGGCCAAGGGCGACGCCATCATCACTATTGACGGTGATGGCCAGCACCCACCCGAACTGATTCCTGACTTTGTAGAAGCTTGGCGCAATGGCGCCCAGGTGGTGGTTGGCGTGAGGGATGGCAGCGGCTCGGTATCGACCTGGAAGAATTTTCAATCACGGATATTTTACAAAATTTTCAATCGCCTATCGGAACAAAAACTTATTCCTGGTTCAACCGACTTTCGTTTAATTGATAAGTGCGTACAGACGGCCTTTTTGCAATTAACTGAAACCGACCGAATTACCCGTGGCTTAATTGATTGGTTGGGTTTTAAACGACAGATTATTGTCTTTCGGCCGCAACCACGCCAACACGGACAGGCCGCCTACAGCCAACGTAAACTTATGATTCTTGCGGTTAACAGCTTTGTTTCACTGACCCGTACGCCCCTATACCTTTTCGGCTATCTAGGGCTGATAATTACGACACTGTCTTTTGTGCTCGGAGTAACTGTTTTCTTCGAGCAGCTCATTTTGAATGATCCGCTCAACTGGGGCTTCACCGGTACAGCAATGTTGGGCATATTGATTCTGTTCTTGGTTGGTATCATTTTACTTTCTCAGGGTATCTTGTCACTCTATATTTCCCTGTTGCATAATCAGAGTAAACAGCGCCCACTCTACGTCATTGATTACAAAGCCTCGGTAGGCATTAAACAAACTCCACATGGCCACAAGCAAAAAGACTAAAGCAAACACCAAACCCAAGCCAACTGCTGCCAAAAAGCCGGTTTCAAAAAAACCAGCAGCCAAGCCGGTTAAAAAGACGCCTACTCAAGCCAAAAAGGTCCAGCCCAAAAAAAATCAATCCAAAAAAACTGTTGCCAAGACGCCTAAGTGGTATCTTTCGGTTAGGTTTAGTCGGGTGTATGCCGGTTGTTCGTTGGTCATACTGCTCCTGACCACAACGCTGTGGGCAACACTGAGCGCGCGTTTGCAGCAGAGTAATGCCGACCAGCTGGTTAATAGTTATCTTTTTGAGAATGCCAACACCTTTCATAAGTCGCTCCTCCCTGGTCAACACAGCTTTCTTCTGAAGTGGCCGGTTTTTTGGTTAATTCATGCGTTTGGTACCCACGGCGCGGCGCTAATTGGTTTCACGACGTTTGTTACGTTACTGTCGGTCGGTTTATTCGCCCTGCTTTTGTACGCCGTCGATAGACGCCCACTGGCATTTGGTACGCTCTGCCTGGCACTAGCATCAGTTCTGTTGGCTATCCCAGCGCAGCCATATGCTGGAGCGCTACTGCCGCTCAACATGGCAATGCTCGCCACCAGAAACATCGAGTACATCCTCTACATTGCTGGATTGCTGCTGGTTATCCGCTGGCATGAGGTTAAGAGTTTTGGCTTCTGGTTGGCTGTCCTTTGCTTTGGACTGGTTATGGCCAGCGATCAGTTGTTTTTGACGCTGAGTGCTGGTGGCGCGCTGTTGGCAATACTAACCTACGCATTTACGCGTCGCTGGAAGCTGACCCAGCTAACTGTAAAATGGCTTTTGGCGACTGTTTTTGGGGGCTTACTGGCTGGCGTGGTTATCTGGGCGATCGCGCACTATGGCGTGGCCGGCGTCTCCAGCTCTGCTTCGGTACTTTATGGTTTACAACGCAGTCCTCAAGGGCTGGCCTTGGGCTTGATTTACGCGGTTCTAGGTCTGGCCAGCAACTTTGGTGCCAACCCTGCATACGACGGGACCGTTCTACGTCAGGTTCCTCATCTGTTAGCCAGTCGCCTATTCAACGTTGGTGGCTTCAGTTTTATCACCAACGCCACCGTGTTCTTGGTGGCCTTGTTTGCGGCTGTGAAACAAGTGCTCTTTAGCATACTTCCTCGGGGCAAACACACCTACCCAGAGGACTGGGTATCAAAGCTGACACTACTGTTGATGTGGACGACGCTGGCGGCGGTTGGGGCCTTTATTGTCACCGACCACTACTATGCTGTTGATGCTCGTTACCTGACCATCAGCCTATTTGCCTTGTTTGTGGCCCTGGCCGCTTACGCACGCCAAAAAGAATGGGCACCGCAGCGTATCTTTGCCGTTGGGGCGGTTTTGTTGGTAAGCATCGGGCTCGGTTGTCTCTTTGCCATCACGACCTACCAGCATCAAGCCAAGGCACTTAAAGAAACCAATGACCGTAACTCTTTAATCGCCCAGGCGCTCACCTACCATCCGGTTGACGTACTGGCTGGCGATTACTGGCGAGTCATCCCTACCAAGCAAGCATCGAAGACCACGCTTAATGTACTACCGTTGGCAACGTGCTTGCAGCCAAGGGAAGTTCTGAGCAGCCAAGCCTGGCAACCAGACCTACAAAAAACACGTTTTGCCTACCTACTTTCGCTTGATAAAAGCTTGACCGATTATCCGACCTGTACCTTGGATCAGGCCGTAACAGCATATGGTCGCCCGAATGCCAGTGCTGTCATCGCTGGAACGCTAGAAAATCCCAAGGAAGTGCTGCTCTTTTATGACAAGGGTGCTCGCCAAAGTTCGCCGGCCATCAATGCTGCCGCCAAGCCGCCAGCCACCGTGGTGCCAATTGCCATTGACCAATTGCCGAATACAACTTGTACTGGTTTCTCGGTTATGAACATTGTCGCTCACGAAGATGACGATTTGTTATTTATGAATCCAGACGTGTCACGCGACATCAGAGCTGGCCACTGTGTACGCACGGTCTATGTAACGGCCGGAGATGCCGGTAGCAACGAGTTCTACTGGTTGTCACGCGAGCAAGGCTCCGAAGCCGCCTATTCCAAGATGATCGGCGAAGAAAATGCCTTGTGGGTACAACGGGTTGTCAAGCTTGCCGACAAGGCTTATATCACCGTCGCAAACCCTAAGAACAACCCCCGCATCAGCCTGATTTTTATGCGTTTGCCGGATGGTAATATGCGCGGCCAGGGCTTTAGTAGTTCCAATCACGAAAGTCTCGAACAACTCAGTTATGGTCAGGTACCGAGTATCCGGACTGTTACCAACCAGTCCGACTATAGTGCCCATCAGCTGACGAACGCCCTCACTACACTGATGCAAACCTATCAACCAAGCGAAATTCGCACCCAGGCAGATGTGGTCGGGCATGAGTTTCCTGACCACAGCGACCACCGGGCGGTCGGTCGCTTTACCGTCCTTGCCTACGAGCAGTACGAGCAAAGACAATTTGAAAATAAAGTCACTATTCCCTTCCGAAAGTATCTGGGCTACCCTGTTCGCGATCGCCAACAGAACGTGTTTGGGGAGGATCTGACACAAAAAGAAGCCGCATTCTTGGCGTATGCTGCTTTTGACGGCGGCGTCTGCCAGAATGCGGCTCAGTGTAATCGAACCTCTACGTACGACGGCTACCTAAAGCGTCAGTACGAATTTGGAAACTAGAGTCCGAGAATCTGCTTCTTCTTAGCATCAAACTCTTCTTGAGTCAGGATGCCTTGATCTTTGAGTTGAGCTAGTTGTTGCAGCTCTTTGATTTGGTCTTCGTTCGACATTGCAGGTGCAGCTGCTACTGGCTCTGGGGCAGCTTCTTGTGGCTGCTCAGCCTGCCAGCGCTGTGCCTGTCGGCGACTGACATTATTTGATACAGCCGTAGCAGTACCGGCGATAACTGCTGTACGGGCAACTCCTCGTAGTAATCCGGGCATTTTAGGCCTCCTCTTGGTTAAGTTCTAGGTTAGCGTCGGGGTGAATGCGTCCCTCGGCAATCAAGACACCGTTGGCGTTGATGAGCGCTTCCTTGAGCGGCTTTGCCCAAAGATGTTCAATGGCCAGCAAACCAGCCGTGCAATTGTTCTCGATTAGGTCAGCAACTTCGTCAGTATCCTCGCTGTTGATCAAATCGTTGCTTGGCTTGTAGGTTTGAGTGAATTCGGTCAGGTATTCATCACCAAGTTCCGCAATGTCTAAAGTGCTGACGGTGCCTTCGGCGTCTTTGCTGACAACCGCTAAGGCGACGAGGCTAATAATCTTTTTATCAATCGCGTCACTAAGTGCTTTTAGAATACTGCCATCAAATTTATTGCCTTCGAAGCCGACGACAATGTAGTCTATTGGTCCCCTCATGTTTCCTCCTTATGTTTAGTGCCTTTAAATTGTAGCATGCCATAGGCGCCAGTTTGCATAAAATATACAGTTGTGAGATAGTATTCTTGAATATGGCTGATTCTGAATTTGAACCCCTGTTAGAGCGCAACACCGCTAAATATCGTGAAAAACTGTTGGCCGACCAAGTTATGCCAACGGCTGTCATCTGTATTCGATCGGCCGAGACTGGCGATGTATATTCGGTTACCACTGGCAATCGCCCCTCGGGCTTTCCAACTACAGAGCTCGCCAGCATGCAGCGAGAACAGCCGGTCGCATCATTTGTCGCGTACCGACTGAGGAAGCGCTTTGGATTGCACATTCCGCGTAGTCAGGTCCACGAAATCCCGTACGCTAGTAAGCCAGGACCGTATATCGAGGATCTTGGTAACAGTTGGTTCCCTTACGCGCACCATCGCCAATACTTTCCATTCTTGGCGACTGTCGAAGAAGCGCCAACCTCAGGTCTTTTAGTGCCACTTTCGCCAGAACAGGCGCCGCACAACGTCGTTTCTCCCGGCGGAACTGAGGCAATTCAGCACTTTGCGCGCGTGCATGCCGAAATTCTGGAACGCTTCGTCGGCGTCGAGACAGTCTAGGCTTTGTCGGCTTCGGCTTCGTCGAGGGCTTTTTGCAGCTCCTCTTCGTGGGCTACCATCTTGGCGGTAATGTAGGCAATCAACGAGTGCAAAGCAGCTGCCATGATGAGGTACATGATGATCGCAAAGAGTGCTGAGGAGCTAAAGTAGCCGGTCTCACCGACTGGATGGGTTGGGAAGATGCCACGGAAGGGCTGTCCGAACTCAGCGGCGGTCTTGTAGATAAACTGTACGAATGGCGTGGCTTGGTTGGCGCCAAAGAGCAGCAGCACAAAGGCAATACCTAAAAAGGTGCTGGCGACCAATGCATAGCCGTACACAAAGTAGGTAATGCCACGAGAAATCTTGATAAATACTAGGGTTGAGTCGGACGGCTGGTTCTTTTTCATACAAATCCTTTTACGATTACTATTTGGTTCTATTCTACTTTATTGGGCCACACCTTGTAAAAAGGCTTTTCGCTCAGCCTGTGGGTAGTGTTCGATGGCATAGCGCAAGGTGGTTCGTGGTAGCTGCTGGTACTGATTGTCACGCAAAAGCCAATCGTGCAGTACATCTCTGCCGCAGCGTTTGCCAATTTCTCGCAGCATCCAGCCGACGGCCTTTTGAATCAGGTCGTGTTCATCATGTTTTAGGAACTCGATAACATAAAATGCCGGTTCAGGGTCACCTTGTTGGATGGTGTAAAAACAAGCTAACATGGCGATACGGCGCTCCCAAAGATCGGCGGACTTGGCGAGCTTTGCAAGCGTGGCCGCATAGTTGGTGCCTAGCTGTGGGCCGACAATATAACCGGCTGACGAATCAACCAGGTCCCAGTTATTGATCCATTTTGTATTGGCTAAGTAAGTTTTGTAAATCTTGGCCTGTTCGGCTTGGGTGCCTCGCTTGTACTGCCCCACCATGATGATTAGCGCGGTTAGTCGGTACTCGTGCACCGCCGAATGGAGCAGCTTAACGATTTCGTCGAGTGGTAGCTGTTTATAGGCCCGTGCGACCTTTCGTAGCTGTGGGACGGTGATCCCAATAAAATGGTCACCTTCTCCGTACTGGCCCTTACCAGTTTTAAAGAAGCGGGCCGAGTTCATTGCTCGTTCGGGGTCAGCTAGTGCCTCCAAATCATGGATTACATCACGGTGTGTCATGAAGCTTACTGTAGTACAAACTCTCGAATATCGCCACAACTAGCAATTGCTATGAAATTGACAACAAGTACAGCAACTTTTATAGTATTGGCCAAGGAGAACACTGACGTGGCAGGAGATAGAGACCGATACAACCGGGCACTCAGGCACTGGGATGATTTGCGCACCAGCGGAGAGCTAAGTCTCCCCGCAGAGAAAGGCGTGACAGCAATTGTCTGCGCCCTACCAAACAGCGACCGATATCGACACAATAAAGATACTCGCATTTTTCGTAAAGAAGCCTTTGCGATTGCTGACTTAATTCGCAAGGAAGGCGGCATGCCTGAAGTAGTCATTAATCCGACAAGCTGGGACATTCTGAAAGCCACAGAGGACCCCACCATTGCCAGCATTATTAGTATTGGACACGGCTCGCTCGGAGAGCTTGAGATTGGTGACGAAGTTTGGAGCTGGGAACAGGTTGCTCATGACACCGACCACCTAAAACAAGGTGTTTTTGAGCAACGGCAGTGCGGCGGAACAAGCTGCGACCTCAATGTGCCACTGGGAACATTTATGGTTGATAATCACCAAAACGTTCTTGCAGCTGTTAATGTTAAATTTGCGCCAAGCGGCCTCCAACATCCGGCTAACGACCACATTCGTCCAGTTTTTGATGAGCCTCGTGTCACCTATGATCAGGTTAAGGCGCAGCTGCCTAAGACCGAAGGGTTCAGCGCCTAATACGACGCTAGTTGTGCGTGACGCTAAAACTGCTGCCACCGCCACTGAGCGATGAGGTTGTGACCAGGGCTTGGCCAGCATTATTTACCAAGGTAATTGGTACGGCCAGACTGTTTAATATGTTACGACTGACGCCAGATGAGGTGGTCATACCATTCGTGAACGTGGCTGTGCCAAAATTATCGAGCGGCACCAGCTGATCCTGAGCATTACTTGGGTCTTCCTGAATCCACTCGGCCGAAGAGCGCGAAGAAGCGTAGGCGAAGGTCTGCGTAAACGATTGTCCGTTGGTATTGTTGGTTAAGCTGATGGTCCACTGCCCTGGTGAGACTTCGCTGACTGACGCTGACAAGCTATCGCCAGGCGCGACGCTAACCGTGCTGATTGTCTGTGCAAAGGCCGGCAGTAGTTCGTAAAACGCCCAGGTGGTTACTCTCCCACCGGCCGAGACGCTGTTCATAGTTCCAACTTGAATGAGGTCATTGCTACTGACGCCGCCAATGCCAATCCAGGTGGCGTCCGCGGAAGTCGATCGTCCATTACCACTAACTCGCGGGGCCGTCCATGAGCCCGAGACGCTCGTAAAGGTTCCGACTGTCGACATCCAGCCAGCCCAGTTGGTTGAGGTATAGCTGCTGGTGGTTGCGGGTGGGTTGCTGGCTGTTTGGGTTGAGTCGCCACTACCTGGTGTTGTCGCCGCAGGAACCGGCGCAAGGCCATTGACACTGCTCTCGGGCGCGGGTGTAACAACTGGTACGGGCTTTGCGCTACTAACCGTTTTGGGGGTAGCGACTTTCTTGGGGGTTGGTGGTGTTGTCTGGGCGGGAGCTGGTGCCGGTGCTGGGGCGGGCGCCGCAGGACTCACCGCCTTCCCTGCTGGAGGTAGATTTTGTGCTACATGGCCAGAAACAGCCACCTTTTGCGAACGTGGATGGTGCGCTGGCACTGCCAACTGAACCAGCAAGACGATAACTAACAAGCCCGCTCCAAAACGGAGCGCAGTCAGACCTCTATTTTTGATTTTTGTTTTCATTAGAACAGTACTATTTTAACAGATAGTTCAAGCATATTGCCAGTATGGACGGCAGAGGGATGAATTGTTCCCAGGAAGGCTATTCTCGATTCGCCAGAACTCCCCACGTTCGGGCGAAGTGTTTGTAAAAGTCGTGCTCATTAGCACTCGGGAAGCGAGCAGATCCCTCTTCATTTTGATATACGGCAAACATATCGATTGGCACGTATCTATCTGGGTCTAGTGCTGCTCTAACTACAGCCCTGCCAGTGTGGTTCATCCAACTTTGGTCAAGAAAGTCAGCAGCGACTTCATTTTGCATGGCATGAAACTCAAGTCGATTCTTGTATGGATGAAAGAACCCTCCAGCAGTAAACAAGATATATCCCACTTCTATGGGTGAGGTGAAGTGACTAACATGCTCAGTCTCGCGTGGTACTCTCAAATCCTCTCTATCAAAAGGCTTGAGCAACTCCTCGGGAACAAGGTCAGGAATTTCACTAATGGAACCAAACTTCTCTATTGCCATTCAAACATGAAACTATATGCATAATTCGTTTGCAAGCACGAGCAAAAAAAGCACTCTATACAAAGTGCTTATGCTTGGCTGGGGCTCGAGTTCCTTAATAGAACTTTTTCCATCCAGGAAGATGATCCAA